>JALQUB010000064.1 GCA_023268635.1 Pseudomonadales bacterium | reverse complement strand
CAACGCTATGTACGTGTGTATTTGCAGGCAGGTTACTGACAGTCAGATAAAAGAACGCTGCAAGGACGGCTGCGATACGTTCAATGATCTTAAATCGCAGCTCGGCGTGGCGAGTGAGTGCGGGCGTTGCAGTAAGCTCGCACGAAGTATCGTCAAAGAATATGGACGTAATTCTTTTACAGCCGTTGTAAGCTAATCTCTTCCTTTGCCGGTTGCGGCATTCCATCTTTTCGCTCCGCGTCTATCTATTTGTTACTGGCTCAGGTCTGACCTCCAGCTCTGCTTGACTTTCTCTCAGCTTGATATGACTCTTCTATGATTAGTATTAACAGCGATGGTTAATAAGGAGAAGTCATGAAATCCGATGCCACAGTGTTAAAGCATCTTAATAAGGCTCTTGGTAATGAGCTTGTCGCAATTAATCAGTATTTTCTGCATTCTCGGATGTATCAGGATTGGGGCTTGAATAAGCTTGCCGAGAAGGAGCACGAAGAGTCTATTGACGAAATGAAGCACGCTGATCAGTTGATTCAGCGAATCTTATTCTTAGAAGGATTACCTAATCTTCAGTCTCTCGGGAAATTGTTTATAGGTGAAAACACGCGTGAAATGCTGGAGTGCGACTTACAGTTAGAAATGCTGGCTTGTCCCGACCTACGGGAAGGTATTGCCTATTGCGAATCAGTCAACGATTTTGTTTCCCGTGATTTACTCAACGCAATTCTGATTAGTGAAGAGGAGCATATCGATTGGCTCGAGTCACAGCTTGGATTGATCGATAAGGTGGGCCTCGAGAACTATCAGCAGTCTATGATTTAACGCCAACTCTGATTTTCATCTGTAGGAGAGAAGGAACTTAGGACTTTGCCAGGCTACGATCCCAACGCACTACAGGCCTGCATCGATCTCGGGTCTAATAGTTTTCACTTGCTTATCGGTCGCTGGGTCGACGGGCGCATACAAATAATTGAGCGCTGCAGTGACCGGGTGCAGCTTGCTGCGGGCATGTGCGGGCGCGGAGAAATTTCCCATAGCTCGTTTGAGCGAGGTCTTCGTTGCCTGGAACGTTTCGATGCCTTACTGAATCAATATCCTATCGAACGTTATTGGGCGCTTGGCACGAATACATTCCGAGTTGCGACCAATGCTGCGCAATTTATCGAAGCCGCAAGTGATATTGGCATGCACATTTCAGTGATTACTGGAGTGCAAGAGGCGATATTGATCTATGCCGGCGTCCTCACCGCGTTGCCTCAAAATGAGGCTCGGAGACTGGTTATCGATATCGGTGGGGGGAGTACCGAAGTTGTGGCCGGGCAGGGGGCGATTAGGCATATTACTGAAAGCCTAGCCGTAGGGAGCGTTGCATGGCGTGATCGGTTTTTTTCGAGCATCACATCTGATGAACAGACATTAATCCATTGTATGGATGAAGCCCTTCTAGCAGCTAGAAACGTATTTTCTCGGATCGCACCCGCAGTTAAGGCGGCGGGATGGACCGAAGCCTATGCCTCTTCTGGCACTGTGAAAATGCTGACAAATATCTGTGAGGCGCAGGGATATGGAAAAGGAGAGGTATCTCAGCGAGCATTGATTGAGCTTCGTCCTAGGTTTATGAGGCAAGTGCTAGAGGGTGTTGAACTAGAAGGCCTGAAAGAGCGTCGCCGAGATTTATTAATGCCAGGTTGGAGTGTCTTGCTTGGATTGATGCAGGCATACGATATTGAAAAAATTAAGTTTAGCACTACAGCCTTACGCGAAGGCATGCTCGATTTCATGATGCGAAACGATCGCGCGCTAGACATCATGGCCAGTGCAGGTATGCCAACGCTGCGCGAACGAGAATAGCGCGAATCTTAAGGGATGTGTTAAGCGAGCTTCTCAAGCAATTTCTGTTGGACTCCAGGATCATTATTTTCGCTCTCACCTTGCCGATGGCGAAGTTCAATATACTTACCCTCCGCATCTAATTGCCAAGATTGCGTTGTGTCGTCTAGATACATTTCGAGCTCTGAGAGGATTCGATTGTGGTGTTTCTTCTTCAGAATAGGGAAACACACCTCGATTCGGTTACTGAGGTTCCGTTCCATCCAATCTGCACTCGAGCAGTAAAGCTGTGGCTGTGAATTTTCAAAATAATAGACACGCGAGTGTTCGAGGAAGCGCCCGACAATCGATACCACGCGGATATTTTCGCTGATATTTTCTATGCCTGGTTTTAGGCAGCAAATACCCCTAACAATCAGCTCTATTTTGGTGCCAGCGATCGACGCTGCATACAGTGCTTTGATTATATCTGGATCGGTGAGGGCATTTAATTTGGCGATAATCCTAGCCGGCTTTCCTGCGTTCGCCGCGGCAGCTTCTTCTGATATCAACCTCAGCAGCGTTTTTTTCAGATTGAATGGCGCGTGGATAAGCAATTTGGGATGGATTTTCTTCCCCATGCCAGTAATCTGCTGGAATACTTTGTGTACGTCGGCGCAGACTGTCTCATCGGCAGTGAGCAGCGAATAATCAGTGTAAATGAGAGAGTTTTTTCGGTGGTAATTGCCGGTTCCTAGATGTGCGTATCGCTTAAGGGTATTGCCCTCGCGTCTAACGAATAAGAGCATTTTCGCGTGAGTCTTAAAGCCCATTACGCCATAGACAACTACTGCGCCGGCTTCCTGCAGGATACTGGCGAAATTAATATTCTCTTCTTCATCGAAACGGGCGCGTAACTCGATAACTACGGTGACTTCCGTGCCAAACCGCGCGGCTTCTGCCAATGCCTGTACCAATTCAGACGATTCATTGGTTCGGTACAGCGTTTGCTTTATCGATAATACAGACGGATCTTTTGCGGCCTGTTTCACCCAATCGATGATGGGTAGAAAGGATTCATAAGGATGTAGTAATAATTGGTCTTCGCGCGCTACGGCTGCGAATATCGAATTGTGCTCTTCAAGCACTTTGGGTAATCCCGGCGAGAATTTGGGGAAGTGTAAATCGGGGCGGTCTATCATCCCAAATAATGCCATTAGACGACCTAAATTTACCGGGCCATTGAGTGTGAAAAGCTCATCCTGAGTGAGGTCAAAACGGTCGAGTAAGAAACTGGTTAGCTCTTCTGGGCAGTCTTCGCCCACTTCGAGTTTCGTCGCAGCGCCAAAACGTCGGCTGTGAAGCTCGCCTTTTAGCGCCATAGCGAAATCTTCAACTTCGACATTCGACATCTCTAGATCAGAATTTCGAGTGACTCGAAATTGATGACACTCCATGACGCTCATGCCAGGGAAAAATTCTTCGACATAGGCGTGGATGACCGACGAGAGGAACACGAAATTGTCCCCCTCGGGCATAATTTCTTTCGGAATCTTGATGAGGCGCGGTAAGGAACGCGGTGCCGGCACAATGGCGAGACCGCTGTCACGCCCAAATGCATCTTTGCCGTCCAATGAGAGTATGAAATTGAGACTCTTATTGACTAGTCGTGGGAACGGGTGTGCCGGGTCGAGGCCTAGGGGACTCACTACTGGTACGATTTCATTAAAAAAGTAATCGCGAGTCCAAGCTTTGAGATCTTCGTCCCATTCGTGTCGAGCAAGAAAGCGGATATTTTCTGCAGCGAGAGAGGGGAAAAGATCCTCATTCAATATAGTGTATTGCTCTTTTAATGCTATACGGACTTGTTCATACAGTAATTTAAGTGTTTGTTCCGGGTACTGCCCATCGGGTCCTGGACGCTGACGGCCAAAACCGAGCTGCTTCTTCAAGCCAGAGACTCTAATTTCGAAAAACTCATCCAGATTGGAGCTGAAAATGAGTAAGAACATGAGCCGTTCGAGAAGAGGGTGATCCTCGTTTTTGGCCTGCTCCAATACACGCAAATTGAACTTGAAATAGCTTAATTCGCGGTTTTCGAAATATTCATTGTTGGTGAGGTCTATGTCCTTATGGTGCTCGATTGTCACACTGTACCTCTGATCTGAGAGCGCTTCGATGGCTTCCGCATATAACGGCTTGCTAGTGTTCGCAATGTACTGTGGAATAGGGCTTGCTGTCGATTTCTTCATAGCGAATTTAAGAGACTCTCCAGGTCAGGTTAGGGCTGTTTTAGTCTAAAGATGTTTTATTACCTTAATATGACGGAGTTCTAGAGGATTTTGAGCTTTTTAAGATCATATAACATATTGATTAATATGATATTTAAATAAAATTCCCTATTGTCATCTTAGTGTAATATTTCAATCCTATAGTCTGTTTTATGCCGATTTAACGCGGCGAACGATATTCACAAGAATCGACTACTCTAATTTGAGGACAGGACTCATGGTAAGAAAGCTAGCGGCGGTGGGGCTGAAGAGCGTTTTAGGAATAAGTGCATTGACGATGGTCGCATTCACGGCCTCGATTACTCAGGCGGCTGAAGTTGATTCGGGTATTCCGGTCTATGAGAGCACGAGTGGTGTCTCAGGCAATCTTTCCAGTGTGGGGTCTGACACGCTTGCCAATCTAATGACGCTATGGGCGGAAGATTTCAAGCGAATCTATCCGAATGTCAATATTCAGATTCAGGCAGCGGGCTCATCTACGGCGCCACCTGCATTGACGGAACGCACTGCTAATATCGGTCCAATGAGTCGCGAAATGAAAGACAACGAGATTGAGGCATTCGAATCTCGCTATGGCTACAAGCCGACTGCGATACCCGTCGCAATCGATGCGCTCGCTGTCTATGTGCACAAAGACAATCCCATTCAAGGATTGTCACTGCCTCAGGTCGATGCGATTTTCTCTTCGAACCAGCGCTGCGGCTATACCAGCAATATTCAAAATTGGGGTGCATTAGGGATGAGCGGAGCGTGGCAGCAGCGAGGCATCCAGTTGTTTGGTAGAAACTCGGTGTCAGGAACTTATGGCTACTTCAAGGAAGCGGCACTGTGTGACGGCGATTTCAAAAACAATGTGAATGAGCAGCCTGGCTCGGCATCTGTTGTGCAGTCAGTGAGCACCTCAATTAATGGAATTGGCTATTCGGGCATCGGATATCGTACTTCGAGTGTTAGAGCCGTGCCTATCTCGCGAACTGAAGGTGGTGAGTTTTTCGATGCTACGCCAGAAAACTCAGTAGCAGGCAACTATCCGCTGGCAAGATTCCTCTTTGTCTATGTGAACAAAGCGCCCAATACGCCGCTGCCTCCGCTGGAGCGAGAGTTCTTGAAGATGGTGTTGTCGCAGTCCGGACAAAACATTGTGTTAAAAGATGGTTATATTCCACTACCGGCTAGGGTGGTAGAGGGAACGTTGCGCAATCTCGGGATTTAGCAAAACGCAACCTGCTAGAAAACAAAAGGTTAGCCGAACGCGGTTCGCGCTAACCTTTTGAGCGTTTTAATGGGTGTATTGCGACTGAGGAACCTAGTAAATTGGCATTGAGCCAAAGAGCCGCTCAGCAACGGTGACTCTGCAGCGGTTAAACGGTAACATCCGCGCTCAAAGGTTAAGAGCTTAGATTCATGTCGGTAGACAACCCATCCGAGGGCCAACAAACCATGCCGGACGGCGATACGAAAACTCCCCCTGTGAAGTCTGCATTAGCCGCCGAGGGCTTAACCCTTCGACGTCGTTGGCGCCACTTTAATGATCGTGCAGCGAAAGTCGGCATCGCTGTCGGCGGCATCAGTGTGATCGTGGCTATCCTCCTGATTTTCGCGTACCTCGCTTATGAAGTAATACCCCTATTTGCCAGCGCTGATGTGGAAGATCTCTCCGAGTACAGGCTAGTAGATGAGACGCCTAGCTTGCACGTGGCTATAGAAGAGCAGTCAGAAATGGCGATGAGGCTCGGTGAGGACGGTGTGGCGCGATTCTTCGACCTGGTCAGCGGTGAGTCTAGAGCCGAGATCGCGGTGGATTTGCCTGCCGGCACGAGCATTACGAGTTTCGCGATCGACTCGGAAGAGTCGGGAATATTTGCTTTGGGCCTCGATAACGGGACTGCCGTTGTCGCACGTTATGACTATGACACGCGTTTCGCTCAACTCGATAATCGTCGCATTCTTACTCCCAAAATAGAGTACCCCTTCGGTGAGGAAGCCTATTCTCTCGCTGAAGGTCGGCCGCTTGAGTCCGTCGCCATCCGTACCTCTGGAGAAAATATGGTGTTGGCCTCGACTGCGGCAGATGGGGAGCTAAGCTTAGTTAGAGCGAGCAAGCAAACCAGCCTGTTCGCCGCATTTGATCTTGGTGGCGGCGCATCGTTCGATGTTCAAGAGAAGAGTATTCGTGGGCTCACGCGTGGCGGAGAGCAGCTCTTTATTGATGGTGATCGTTTCTGGCTGTTTGTCATCGATGAGCGAGGGCTAGCGAGATTACTGAGTCTGAGATCGGTCTTCACGACAAAGGAGCCTGAGGTAGAGCTGCAGGCTCGGCTAACAGGCGCAGGAGTGAAGCCGGTTGATATCGAATTCCTCTTGGGTGGTGTGTCACTGCTGGTCGCAGACGATCGAGGCTTCATCTCGCAATGGTTTCTGACGCGTCGCAATGAACAAGTCGCTTTGGAGAAAATTCGAGTATTCGAAGAATCGGATTCCCCACTCGTCGCGATAACGCCTGAACAGCGCCGTAAGAGCTTTGTCAGTGTGGATGCTACTGGGCTCATCTCGCTGTATAACACCACTGCACACAGGAAGGCATTCTCAGGAATATTGGCAGAGGAAGGGGCGGGCGCGATCGCGATTTCTCCGCGGGGAGATGCGCTGTTAATTGAAGGTGCGCCAGGTCTTATTTCAGTCTTGCAGGTTGAGAATAAACATCCCGAAGTTTCTTTCTCTGCGCTGTGGAGCAGAGTCTGGTATGAAGGCTATGGGGAGCCAGATTATATTTGGCAATCTTCTGCGGCGACCAATGAATTTGAGCCTAAATACAGTTTGGTTCCATTATCTTTCGGCACATTAAAGGCCGCGTTCTACGCGATGCTGCTCGCTGCGCCACTGGCGATTTGCGGTGCAATATTTACTGGATATTTCATGGCGCCAATGATGCGCCGTAAAGTAAAGCCGCTCATCGAATTGATGGAGGCATTGCCGACGGTAGTGTTGGGTTTCCTCGCAGGTCTGTGGCTCGCTCCGTTCGTCGAGAAAAATCTACTTGGCATATTTAATGTGCTGGTAATCATGCCGCTCAGCATACTGCTTATCAGTTTTATTTGGATGCAACTGCCGAGCAAAATTAGACATCGGATCCCTGACGGCTGGGAGGCTGGGATATTGCTGCCAGTCATCGTGCTCGCGGCCTATCTTTCCTTCCTGTTGGCAACACCGCTTGAGGCGATATTTTTCGGCGGTGACATGCGCTTCTTCATTAGTAATGAACTAGGCATCGGCTACGATCAACGAAATGCGTTGGTCGTGGGTTTGGCCATGGGTTTTGCGGTGATACCTACGATATTCTCAATTGCAGAAGATGCGATATTTACTGTGCCGAAGCACTTGACCTATGGTTCTCTCGCGCTCGGCGCAACTCCGTGGCAGAGTCTTTACAGAGTCGTATTACCGACGGCGAGCCCGGGTATATTTAGCGCCTTGATGATCGGTATGGGGCGTGCGGTAGGTGAAACGATGATTGTGCTGATGGCAACCGGCAATACTCCGATCATGGATATCAGCATATTCGAAGGAATGCGCACACTCGCTGCCAATATAGCCGTCGAAATCCCCGAGTCAGAAGTGGATAGCACGCATTATAGGATTCTATTCCTTGCTGCGATGGTGCTGTTCTTATTTACGTTTATTTTTAATACCGTCGCTGAAGTTATTCGTCAGCGCCTACGCAATAAGTACAGCACGATATGAGAATAAGTATTTCTAAATGGTTTAGTTCCGGTACGCCTTTTGTTTGGTTTAACGCGGGCGCTGTTGCGATAAGCATAATCATGGTCATAGGTTTGTTGGGCTTGCTGGCGTTGCGAGGCCTCAGTCATTTCTGGCCCGCCGACGTCATGCAGGCTAATTACACTCCTCCCGTACTAAACGGCACATCTCAACCAACAGAAGTGATCGGAGAGAGGGTCGAAAACGAGAGCGTTTCCAGCCAGCAAATCGTTTCTTCTGGAATTCCTGTTGACGAATCTGTGCCTTACTATGATCGCCAATTACTAAAGATGGGTAACCGGGATGTTACCGGTGCAGATTTCGCGTGGTTACTGAGCAGTTATATTTCAGACGTGCAATACCCCGAAAATATCGTGGCGATGGAACGCAGGGAGTGGGGCAATTTCTATGGGTTTCTTAAGGGGCTACGTGAATCGGGGGACGACATAGCTTTGGAAGGAGAGGCCGCGCTCTGGGATGAGTTTGAGTTGAGGCTTGAACGCACGCTAGATATCCAAGAGGACATCTTTGAAATTGAAAAGCACCAAATAGGCGAGGTCAATTATTCTCTCGAGCGCTTACGATTGAAAGAGAGGCGATTAGAAATCGACTCAGAGTTAACTGATGAAGCTATTGCAGATATTGCTCAGCAGCGAGAGCAATTCGCAGAGGACTACGCCTTATTGCAACAAGAGCTTGTCGCGCTAAATCAAGACGTCGATCGTGACGCGGCTGTTTTCCTCGCCGCCAATGGCGCCGAGGTGGAAATCGATTTGGCGGATATCGTGCGGGCATATCGCCCTAATCAGATGGGCGTCACTGCAAAGATCGTGACTTATTTTTCCAAGTTAGGGGAGTTCCTCGTTGATGAGCCTAGAGAGGCAAATACCGAAGGTGGTATTTTCCCTGCAATCTTCGGGACTGTGATGATGGTGCTCCTGATGTCGATTTTTGTGACGCCATTCGGCGTTGTCGCTGCCGTGTATTTACGGGAGTACGCGCGCCAGGGCTTTATCACGCAAGCAATTCGGATTGCCGTGAATAACCTCGCCGGTGTTCCGTCAATCGTATATGGCGTGTTCGGTCTGGGTTTCTTTATTTATATTATTGGTGCTGAAGTCGACCAGCTGTTCTATCCGGAGGCTCTGCCAGCGCCGACATTTGGTACGCCGGGCCTGCTGTGGGCTTCGCTGACTTTGGCGCTTCTTACTGTGCCGGTAGTTATCGTGGCTACTGAAGAAGGTCTGGCGCGAATTCCACGCAGCGTGCGGGAAGGAAGCTTGGCGTTGGGTGCTACGAAGTTTGAAACGTTATGGCGTGTGGTCTTGCCGATGGCAAGCCCAGCGATGATGACGGGGTTGATCCTGGCGGTTGCGCGAGCAGCTGGAGAGGTAGCACCATTGATGTTAGTTGGAGTTGTTAAGCTCGCGCCATCACTCCCGCTAGATGGTAATTATCCGTATTTGCACCTCGATCAAAAATTTATGCACCTCGGGTTCCATATCTACGATGTTGGCTTTCAAAGTCCCAATATCGAGGCCGCGAGGCCATTGGTTTTTGCCACGGCTTTACTGCTTGTGCTCGTGATAGCGGCACTTAACTTGAGCGCAGTGGCATTGAGGAACAAGCTCCGAGAAAAATATAAATCCTTAGAGGTTTGAGCTAGTAGACTTCAATTTGCTTGTGAGATGCGCGGTCTCTAACTGATTTGCGCAATTCAAGTCACCTAGAATTAGAAAGTGAGAGAAAGTTAATGAGAAAAGTAGATGTTAGTTCAGTCCTAGGCAGCAGTGCTGAGGATGTGTCAGATTTGGAGAGTTGCATCGATGTTTCTAAACTGAATCTCTATTATTCGAAAGATAAACAAGCATTAATCGATATCG
Organism: Pseudomonadales bacterium; assembly: GCA_023268635.1. Taxonomy (GTDB): domain Bacteria; phylum Pseudomonadota; class Gammaproteobacteria; order Pseudomonadales; family Pseudohongiellaceae; genus UBA9145. The sequence continues at coordinate 111,894 of JALQUB010000064.1, read as the reverse complement.
ATTTAAAAATACCCAAACAACGTGTCACTGCCTTCATTGGGCCGAGTGGCTGTGGTAAATCTAGTCTATTGCGTTGTTTAAATCGAATGAATGATTTGGTAGACGATTGCGTTATCGAAGGGTTGATTGCGTTAGACGGGGAAGATATTTATTCCAAGCATATTGATGTAGCAGACCTGCGTCGTCGAGTAGGCATGGTGTTTCAAAAGCCCAATCCATTCCCTAAATCTATTTATGAGAACGTCGCTTATGGATTGCGGATCCAGGGCATTAATTCCAAGCGCGTGCTCGATGAAGTGGTCGAAAAATCACTAAGAGCTGCTGCCTTATGGGATGAGGTTAAGGATCGCCTACATGACAGTGCTCTTGGAATGTCTGGCGGTCAGCAGCAACGATTGGTTATAGCGCGAACTATCGCGGTAGAGCCTGAGGTGTTACTGCTTGATGAGCCTGCATCGGCGCTCGACCCGATTTCAACATTGAAGATCGAAGAGCTAATCAATGAATTAAAGCGCGATTACACCATCGTGATCGTTACCCATAATATGCAGCAAGCGGCGCGGGTATCGGATTTTACGGCGTTCATGTATATGGGCAATATGGTCGAATTCGATGCGACCGATAATATTTTCACGAATCCGGCGAAAAAGCAGACTGAAGACTATATTACTGGACGCTACGGTTAAAACGTTGGGGATTTGCACAACGCTGACGTCTCGTAGTAGAACAAAACAAGTCATAGCAAAACAGCAGTATATTGGAATCAAGCCAACAGCCTGGTAAGGGCGTAGGAATCAGTAATGAATTCGAATATCGAAGGCCACAGCCACCACATATCAAAGCAGTTTAATGCGGAACTTGAAGACGTGAAGAACCATATGCTCGAAATGGGCGGGGTCATCGAGCGTCAGGTTGCCGATGCGATGAAATCTTTGCTGGATGGGGATAGCGGCTTGGCCGCTCATGTTCTTTCTGTGGAAGATACTATCGATGCGATGGAAGTAAATATCGACGAAGAGTGCAGTCTTATCTTGGCCCGTCGCCATCCTGCGGCGAGCGATCTGAGGCTTGTCTTAGCCATCATCAAAACGGTGCGCGATCTTGAGCGCGTTGGGGATGAGTCGGCGAAAATTGCACGTATGGCAATTAAACTGAGTGAAGAGGGTGAGTTTTCGCAAGGATTGGTTGAGTTCCGACATCTCGCGGATAGTGTGACTAAGATGGCTAGCGCCGCCCTGGATGCGTTCGCTCGCTATGATGCCGAGGCGGCTCTCGAAGTCGTACGAGACGACGTCGCCGTTGATAAGGTTTACAGCAGTGTGATGCGCTCTCTCATCACTTATATGATGGAAGACCCGCGCAGTATTAGTCGAGTCTTGAACATGCTATGGGCGCTGCGGGCTTTGGAGCGAATTGGCGATCATGCCAAAAACGTTGCCGAACACGTGATCTATCTTGTGAAGGGTATGGATGTCAGGCACGAGAAGTTGGCTGTGGTTGAGGATCAGCTAGACGAGCAAGTCGATTAGTCGATCTGGACGCGATCAATTGGAAGCCAGCATTTAAATAGGCTGCCTTTCCCAAGAGTGCTCTCTATTTCTAACTCGGCATCGTGGCGCGCTAATATGTGCTTTACGATGGCGAGGCCTAAGCCGGTGCCGCCGGTTTCCGCAGATCGACTCGGGTCCACCCGATAGAATCGTTCCGTGAGTCGCGGTATATGCTGCGCATCGATCCCAATGCCGTTGTCCTCTACCTCTATTAATAGGTATTTGTCGACAATATTTCCTCGTAATTCAATTAAGCCACCGGCCGGTGTGTACTTGGCCGCGTTAATCACAAGGTTCGATAAGGCGCTGTACAGCTCACCCCGCTGACCAATAATTTTTATGTTTAGGTCGCACTGAATGTTCAGTGTGTGCTGCTTTTCCGCGATGATTTCTTGAGTATTACTCGCAATCTCCGCCATCAACTCGTTTAGGTCGATGGTGTCCTGTGTGCGGGGAGTGGCTCTAGTCTCGATTGAAGTAAGCACGAGCAAATCATGGACTATATTTTCCATGCGTTGAGACTGTGAGAGCATCTGCTCCATAGGTTTATGCCAGCGAGGTTCTAAATCATCAATATGGTCTAAAATTGTTTCCAAATACCCTTTTATGACTGTAATCGGCGTGCCTAATTCGTGAGAGACATTGCCAACAAAGTCTCGTCGCATCGATTCGAGGCGATGAAGCTGAGTGACGTCCCTGACCAACATGAGTTTTTCGTGTTCGCCGAAGAGGGTGATTTGGAATTCTAGCGTGCGTCCACTCACTCCTGGGGCTTCGATACGCAGTGTTTGATCATATTTTTCGCGGTGGAAATAGTCCGCGAATTTCGGGTCGCGAATGAGGTTGGTCACAGCCTGGTTGCGATCATTTGGATACCTGATGCCCAATAATTCCTCACTGGCTCTATTCCACCAGTCCAAAGTTCCATGCTTATTGATCATCACTACCGCCATCTCCAATGCGGCAGAAGATTCCTGTGCTTTATCGAGAATATTTTTTAGGTAGTCGCTAGCGAGCCGTTCCTGCTTCTGGAGTCGATAGATACTGTCGAAAATATTGCCCCAGATGCCGGCGCTTTCTGGTGGCTGATTATCGCCGCGCTGGGAATCTTTGCTCACCCATTGCGTCAATCGGCGAAGCTGTAGCAGATTAAGTCCAGTGTAGATGGCTAGCGCTATAAGCAGGCATAAGGTGACCTGGTTGATCAGCAGGCCGAATACAAGAGCGGCACTCAGTATGAGTAGGAGTCTATTGACTTCGTCTCGCCAATTAGCCAATTGCCAATCCTCGTGCAATGTCGAGTGGGGTATTTCGCATTGTTGCTCTTATCAGCTTATCAATAGGTCGAATTCTGCGAGACATGATCACTGCTTACACATAATCGGAACGCAACCTTGCCATATTTGCGGTGTATTGTCATGACAATAGAACCGTTAGTCAGCGGAATTCCTGATGGCTGTAATGATAACGCGGCTTGAGCGGTCTTTTATACGGGTTCTTTATTTTTTGTTATTCAAAGAGTGCCCAGACATCAATCTTAAAAGGGATATAAGAAGCAATGAAAAAATTACTTATGGCAGCAACCCTAGCCGTATCCAGTTGCGGCATGAGTGTCACGTCAGCAGATGAGGGGCAAGCCTATATTGTTCCAGGACTGCAGTGGATGAATTATGACAATGAGCTCAACTATCCGAATGAGATAGGGCATTTTGTCGGCATAGGCTACGACATTAGCTCGAGATTAAGTGCCGAGCTGAGTGTGGCGGATTTGAATCCTGAAACGCCGAATAAGCGAGAATTGGATCAAGATCTTTGGAAGTTCGATATTATTTACGATCTCGATCTCAAGCTTGGTAAGTTCGGATCCTTCGTAACTGGCGGCGTTGGGCTTAGTAATATCGATGGTGATAATAATGAGATATGGGATATCGGTGCTGGATTGAAGTTGCCACTCAGTGACCGGTTGACCTGGCGCACCTCGGTACGGAATTACTACTTCTCGAGGAGAAACACAGAGGATCAAGACTTGGGAATTGAAACCGGCCTCGAATATCGTTTCGGCGCGAAGAAGAGAATCAATAAGCCTGTCGCGATGGAGGCTTCGCCCGTCAAGCCAGCTGCTTCAGTCGAGACGAAACGTGCTATGGATTCGGACGGGGATGGTATCGAAGACGGTCGTGATCGATGTGAGGGAACTCCCAGGTCGTATGCTGTAGATGCGGATGGTTGTCCTATACCGGTAGAAGAAGTCGCGCGCGTGGAATTGCTTGTCAATTTTGACTTCGATCGTGCGGAGGTGAAGTCAGAATACCTTGCTGAGATAGAAAGCGTGGCGCGCTTTATGAATCAGTACCCTGACGTAGTAGTTGAATTAGAAGGGCACACCGATAGCAGGGGAACGGATGTCTATAATCTCGACCTTTCTCAACGACGTGCTGACGCGGTGATGGCGGTGTTGGTCGATAGATATTCTGTAGCAGCAAGCCGAGTTTCGGCTCGAGGCTTAGGCGAGTCCCAGCCTATCGCAAATAATGCAACTGACAAAGGGCGCGCTGAAAATAGGCGAGTCATTACTGTCATCGTGAAGACATTGCAGAAATACCAGCCTAAGTAATAGTTGGGATAAAATGGACGGGCAGTTTGCTGAGCGCTATTATTCGCGCTTCGGCAATCTGCCCATCCGCCTCTGTGATATCACGTGACAATTGACAAGCAAGCTCAAAAAACCTCGCTAGACTCCACGACTTGCGTAGCGACTCCTTCGCTGCCCGCTTGGGTTGCGGCCGATCTGAGTTCGCGGCAATGTTTTCTCGCTTGGCATGTGCCTACGGCGGTACCTTCTGACCCAATTTTAAGCTGGTTATTAGATTCGGGATCGCTTACGGCGCGGCTGAAGAGCTTGAGTGGTGACGATTTTGCGGTCTCGGTCTCGAGTGAGTCTTGGGAAGTTTTGACGGATGATGAATTCCTTGCGCGCTTCGGTGACTTGCCCGTGGAACAAAAATTTTGGTCCCGGAAAGTGATACTCAGTGGGCGTGGAGAGGACTGGGTATTCGCCCATACATTGGTCCCCGAGAGTGCCTTGGGTGGCGAGTTAGGGGAGGTGCTCCAGCTAGGACGTCGTCCGCTTGGTGAATGGCTGTTCGAACAACGCGACTTGCAGCGATCTCCGATTGAAATTTGCCGACTGAATGAGGAAGTCTGGGCGCGCAGAAGTTGGTTTTTTGTTGACGACAAACCACTCTTGGTCGCTGAGTTCTTTCTGCCCGCATTATTAGCTCTTCCAGCCCCGCTCGCCTAGAAATCGCCAGTTTGTCAACCATCTGACAACCACGACTGGCTCACAGAATGAGCCCTTATTTCTCGCTAAACACTTCGTTTCTCTGATTAGCTCCTATACTCAAATTGACAGTGTTAACTGCTTAACAATTGGGGTGTGGTGTGGGACACAGAAATGGGGATGGTCCAGTGGGATCTTTGCAAGAGAAGACGAAAGAGGTGGTGAGGCATAGTTCAGATGCGGTGGAATTTTATTTATCCAGAATTCGTCAATCAGCACTGTTGACTGCGAGTGAAGAGAAGCATTTGGCTCGTCTCGCACAATCAGGAAATCAGCTGGCAAGAAATAAGCTCATTGAGGCAAATCTCCGACTCGTCGTTTCTATAGCGAGACGTTATGCGTACCGAGGTCTAGCGATGGCAGACCTTATCGAAGAGGGGAACTTGGGCTTAATTCATGCAGTACATAAGTTTGATCCTGATCGCGGTTTTCGATTCTCTACCTATGGGACGTGGTGGATTCGTCAAAATATTGAACGAGGGCTGATGAATCAATCACGTACAGTTAGGTTGCCTGTTCATGTTGTTAAAGAGATGCGCGCCGTGATGAAAATCGACAAGGAGTGTGCGGCATCCCTAGGTCGTTCTCCGCGTCGGGATGATCTCGCCGAGAGGTCGAATAAGCCGAGGCAGGATATAGAATGGCTGCTACAGCTTCGTGAACCAACCCATTCCAGTGATGCCCCTTTAATCGATGGCTCTTTTGATGTTTTCGTCGATAGTTTGCGAGGCGACAAGAATCAAGAACCCGATCGGATAATACAGAATCGCAAAAGGAATGCGGTGCTGAATAAATGGCTAGCGACATTAAACTCCCGCCAGTATGAAATAATTTCACGCCGCTATGGATTAGAAGGGAAAGATGAGGCGACATTGGAGGAGATAGGTGCCGATGTAGGTTTGACTCGAGAGCGTGTGCGTCAGATTCAGATCGCGAGTCTTCGTAGTCTCCGGAATATGATGCTGGAGGAAGGGTTGGTGGTTGACCACTTGATTTAGTTTTTAGCATTTTGGTCCAGTCAGTGTCCCAGCTATGCTTGATGGAGACCGATTGCTGCTCTATCCTGCTACGCCTTGATGGGGAACAGCCTATTATCGGCATTAAGTAGGAGAAGCATGTGTTAAACACTGAAGTGGCGGGTGCGCTGGCAGGTAAAGTCGTAATTGACCTCACGCGTGTACTCGGAGGTCCTTACTGTACGCAGATCTTAGGCGATTATGGCGCTGACGTGATTAAGATTGAGCCGCCAAGGGGAGACGAAACACGCGAATGGGGCCCTCCATTTTATGATCAAGACGCCCCCTATTTCCTCGGTGTCAATCGTAATAAGCGTGCGATGTCTTTGGATTTGTCCTGTCCAGAGGGGCAGGAGGTTTTGCTTCGATTGCTAGAGCGCGCCGATATTGTAGTCGAGAACTATAAGCCTGGAACTATGGAGGCTTGGGGACTGGGATTTGAGGAAGTGCTCCGCGAGCGGTTCCCTCGCTTAATCCATTGCAGGGTAAGCGGTTTCGGTTCGGATGGGCCTTGGGGTGGCTTCCCTGGCTATGATGCCATCGTACAGGCGATGGCGGGTTGGTTTAGTGTCAACGGTGAGAAGGGCAGCGATCCTGTCAGGCTAGGCTTGGCAATGGTTGATATGGGAACCGGGCTGTACTGTGCAGTAGCGATTCTGTTGGCGCTGGCAGAACGAGAAAAATCAGGATTGGGTCAATATCTTGATATGACCCTTTATGATTGTGCGGTCGCACTGATGCATCCACATATTCCAAACTATCTTTATTCGGGTGAAGTGCCTGGTCCCACGGGCAATGCGCATCCTAATATTAGCCCTTACGATACTTTCCGAACGAAAACCGTCGATATTTTCATCGGTGCTGGCAATGATCGAGCATTCGCGAAGTTGTGTGCAGAGATAGCTCGTGAAGATTTGCTTTCAGATGCGCGCTTCCAAAGAAATAGTGATCGAGTTAGCAACAGGGAGGAGCTCAAAGTGGAATTGGAGTCTTCTTTAGTTCGATTGGATGGTGCGCAGTTGGCTGACACTCTCGCGCGAGCAGGATTGGCGTCTGGACCGATTCACAACACTGCGCAGGTGGTTGCACACCCCCATACTCAGCATCGTCAGATGATCATCGAAAAAGAGTGGTATAAGGCGCCGGCATCTCCAATAAAGCTCAGTCGGACGCCTGCAGCTCTGCGGTCGCTTCCTCCAAAATATAGCCAGCATAGTGAAGAGTTGTTAGCCGAGTTTGGCTTCGAGCCTCAAGAGATTCTCGTCTTGCAAGAGAGCGGAGTTGTGCCGCGTAGTAGACAAACTTAGCTTAGCAGCTCCCACATTAAATTAGGTCTTGCGCATTTTGCTTTAGGTGTTATAGTCATATACAACACTATATCGGAGGCGGGTACTTGCCAACTCAATGGAATCAGACAGAGCCAATCTTTCGGCAATTAGCTGATAGGCTGCGTAATCTCATTCTGAAAAGAGTCTACGCTGAGGGTGAGGCGATGCCCTCGGTTCGGCAGCTGTCCGCCGACCTGCGCATAAATCCCATCACGATTTCTAAATCATTACAGATACTTGTTGATGAAGGATTGATCGAAAAAAGGAGGGGTATCGGTATGTTTGTTGCTAACGGTGCGACTTCTAGCGTGCTCGATGCCCAACGGTCGGAGTTTATTGAGAAGGAGTGGCCAGGCATATTGGAGAAGCTGGAACTACTGGGCCTCCAATTAAATGATTTGCCTAAAACCAGCGTGAAGAGAGGATCCAAGTGATAACTCATTCTAAGGTCAGTTGCTCAGCAAGCAGGCTATTGGGGGGAAGGTGGTATGCCTAATTCGATGAATGGCACGCTGCGAAAGACGTCGCATGGTGCTGAGACGGCGCTTAGCGTCCGCGGTTTACGAAAGCGCTACGGTAAATTCCTAGCCCTTGATGGAGTGGATTTCGATATTCCCAGAGGTGCAATCTGCGGTCTTATAGGCCCTAATGGTGCGGGAAAGACTACCGCATTGAAATCCTTGATTGGCTTGTGTGAAGCGGAAGGTGAGTTGAGCGTTGTGGGGCATGACCCGAGGGACTCTCGGGCAACCTTAATGAACGATGCTTGTTTCATCGCCGATGTGGGCATACTCCCTCGAGCGCTCCGCGCGATCGACATTATCGATTATGTTGATTTTGTCCATCCGAAGTTTAACCGCGAAAAAGCACTAGGCTTTCTTCTCAACACGGATATTCAATTGAAAAAACGTGTGAGCAGCTTGTCGAAGGGGATGGTGACGCAACTGCATCTCGCTATCGTGATGGCCATCGATGTCGAGCTGTTGATACTGGATGAACCTACGCTCGGTCTCGATATCATTTATCGTAAAGAATTTTATGATCGGCTCTTGACTCAGTTTTACGATGGAAGCCAAACCATAGTGATAAGTACGCATCAGGTTGAAGAGATCGAGTCTTTGCTCTCGCACCTCATCTTCTTGAAGAAAGGCAAAGTGATGCTCAATATGGATATGGAGACCATTTCCTCTACATTCGTCGAAGTCGACGTGGTGCCAGAAAGCTACGCAGAGGCTGAGGGGCTGGGGCCAATTTCTACGAGGCCTATTCTCGGTGGTAGAAGCTACCTCTATGAGTCGCCAAAAGGTGGGGAGGTCGACGTCGAGAAACTGAGCGCGTTGGGAGAGGTTAGTACACCTAGTATAGCGGATCTCTTCGTCGCAAAATTAGGAGCAGACCATGCGTAATCACTCTTTGCTCGCTTGGCGCGGATTATTCCTGCGAGAGGTACGAGAAAACAAAGCACAATTGATTTATACGCCCGCGATATTTTTATTCCTTGGCTTGCTCCTGCTAGCAGAAATTGCTTCTGCAGTATTTCCTGATATTGAGGCACGCTCTCTCATAATCGATCAGTTCTTCACCGGGCTAGAGTCGATGGATATATCCTCATTTGCGCCCTTATTCACAACGGCAAGCGGCCCCTATCTTTTCGTGATGATGTTGACCGCGATGATCTATTTGTCCAAGAGTTTGTATGCGGACCGACGTGATCAGAGTTACTTGTTTTGGCAGTCCATGCCGGTCTCAGACACCAAGACGGTATTGTCGAAGGTCGTCATAGCTCTATTTGTCATTCCACTGTTTTATTTTGCAGCACTGCTTCTCGCTTTGGCATTAGTCTTAATAGTAATTGTAGCTTACGCCATGATGCTTGGAGTGGAGCTGGCAGGGATAAGTGAATTAATTAGTCTGTTAATCTCTGGTGCGCTCTATACTTTTCTATCTTCGATGTTGGGTATGTTCTGGCTGCTACCTGTCGTTGGCTGGATCCTATTGTTTTCCGCCTTCGCCCCTAGGGCTCCACTATTATGGGCAATAGCGGTCGCATTTTTATTGAATCTGGTAGAGCGTGTCTTCATCGGCAGCAATACGATCGAAAGTTGGATAAACAGTCGCTCGAATCCTTGGCAGTATTTGGCCTTCGGCGTCGAAGATTTGCTGTTGAGGTTAACGAGCTACGAGATGTTGTTCGGTTTCTTGATCGCCGCGGTGTTAATTTTAGGCGCAGTCGGCATGCGTCGATTTTCGGATTGAGGTCTGAGACGTAAGCCTCAAGGAGTCATTATGAATACTGCTCATAAGTCCGTGTCGGAAAGCAAGTCATTTGCAGCCACATTGCGACAAACCGTGCTGAGAGATCGTATTACCCTGCTGGTCGTGACAATAGCAATAACTGTAGTCCTCATTGTCGTGGAAGGGCTTCTCACAAATAGATCCAATATCCCTGTCGATTACAGCAATCCATTCTTCGATATTACCGTCTCGCCTGAGCTTTATGAGCGTGAGTTATAAGTTGTCCGCTCTAATGAGGTGCAGTAGACTCTAAGTCGATTTTTCGTTGCTTTGCAGTCTGCGCATCGACGGTTCAACGCGTAAGCCCTCCGTTTGTCATCCCAGTAGCGACGGGTAAACCCTTCATATCTTTATTCCCATTCGGACTTGTCTCGAATGAAAGGAGTCCATATGGCACTAAATACTCGTGTGTTACTTGCAAAGCGCCCGCACGGCGAACCTACAGATGATTGCTTTGAATACGTAAGCGGTGAAACGCCGGCGCTCGAGGAAGACCAGGTTTTAATTAAAGTGGTCTGGTTGTCGCTTGACCCCTATATGCGCGGTCGGATGAATGATATGAAGTCCTACGTGGCGTCGTTAGAAATCGGCGATGTGATGAGTGGAGAATCGACGGGCATTGTCGTCGAGTCGAAGTCAGATAAGTACAGCGTAGGGGATCGAGTGGCGGCACATATGGGTTGGCAGACGTATATCGTCGCCGATGCCGATGATCCGCGCCTAATGCCTGTGGATCTGAATAATGGCACTTTATCCGCACATCTCGGCGTGGTCGGTATGACTGGCCGCACAGCGTATTTCGGCCTCCATGAAGTAGGCAAGCCGGTCGCGGGTGAGACCTTGGTAGTCGCTGCAGCCTCTGGCGCGGTGGGTTCTGTGGTGGGTCAGATCGCTAAATTGAAAGGTCTGCGCGCAGTCGGTATCGCCGGTGGGCCTGAAAAATGCCGTTATGTCAAAGACGAGCTCGGGTTCGATGAGTGCATTGATTATAAGGCAGGCAATCTCGCGGAAGAACTTAGCCGAGCCTGTCCCAACGGTATAGATATTTATTTCGAAAACGTCGGTGGCGATGTGACGCGAGCAGTCGCGCCTCTATTAAATCCTGGCGCTCGCGTACCAATTTGTGGCTATGTGTCCAACTATAATGATGAGGATATGACGAAGGCGATAACCCCGTTCCATATTCTCAAAGAATTGGATGAAGTGCCCGAGCATCGGTTTTTCGTGGTGACAGAGTGGCAGCCACTGTGGGCGGAGGCAACGAAACAACTCGGTGCATGGGTGAAGGAAGGCAAGATCAAATACCGTGAATCGATTGGCGAAGGCATAGAGAATGCACCGGAGCTTTTCCGAGGCATGTTGAAAGGTCGCAATTTCGGCAAGCAGCTCGTGCACATCTCTGACGAGGTATAGAACTATGAACGAAGACGCTAATCAGGATGACTTTTCACTAACGAGGCTTTTTGGTCTCGAAGGTAAGACGGCCTTGGTGACCGGAGGAAGTAGCGGCCTGGGGTTACATATGGCGCGTGGGCTGCTCCAGAATGGCGTACGCGTCGTTATTGCCTCGCGCAGTGAAGAGAAGTGTAGTGCGGCTCTCGGTGAGTTGGCTGGACTGGGTGATGTTGTCGCGGTGGCTGCAAATGTCACCAAGGCGGACGCTCGAGAAGTGTTGGTCTCTGAGATCACTAAGCGCTTCGGCAGTCTGGATATCCTCGTGAATAATGCGGGGGCAAATTGGGGGGCGCCACTCGATCAGTATCCCGATGAAGGCTTTGCCAAGGTGATAGACACTAATTTGAATGCGGTGTTCGCCCTGACACGAGATCTGGTTCCGGTCTTGGCAAAATCGGCGAGCGCGGATCTTCCGTCTCGAATTATTAATATAGGCTCTATGGATGGTATCCATGTGCCTATCGTCCAACGAGTGCCGACCTTCGCTTATTCGGCGAGTAAGGCGGCTTTGCATCATCTGACGAAGGCGTTAGCGGTGGAGCTTGGGCACAAAAACATTACGGTCAATGCGATCGCGCCGGGATTTTTTGAGTCGCGTATGACAGATCATGTTTTTGAGCATTATCTCAAAGATATCGAAGACGATTGTCCGCTGCATCGAATCGGTCGACCGGAGGAAATCGTGGGAATCTTGCTTTATCTGGCCTCCCGCGCGGGTGCATATACCAATGGTGCTGTGATACCTGTCGACGGGGGCACAAGCATCTCAAAAGGTAAGAGAGAGTGGACTCTCTAGCTAATTAAAATTACGAAATAACAAAAGGTTACGGTTATGAGCTTATTTAGTCTCGAGGGCAAGAATGTACTGATTACAGGGTCGACGAAAGGGATCGGCAGGGCGATTGCCGAGCGGATGGCTGAGCAGGGCGCCGCGGTGGTGATATCGAGTCGCAATCAGGATGCCTGTGATGAGGTGGCGAGTGAGATTAATGCGCGTGGCCATAAGGCGGTCGGGATAGCTTGCAACATCAATTACAAAGAACAGCTGCAGCAGTTGGTTGAGAAAACGAAGGCGGCGTTGGGCAGCATAGATGTCCTTGTCTGTAACGCGGCGTTGAACCCTTATTTCGGTAAATCTCAAGATATTCCCGACGAAGCGTTCGATAAGGTTATGCATGCGAATATCGGCAGCGTGCACCGACTCTGCCAGCTAGTTATTCCTGGAATAGCGGAGTCTGGCGGGGGTGCGGTGGTGATTATCTCTTCTATCGGCGGTCTGAAGGGATCCGATGCCCTCGGCGCCTATGCGATCTCCAAGGCCGCAGATATGCAAATTGCGCGTAATCTCGCCGTAGAATGGGGACCCAAGAACGTGCGGGTGAATTGTATCGCTCCTGGTTTGATTAGGACCGACTTCGCGAAAGCCCTATGGGAGAATCCTGATATCTATGCTGCGACGGTGAAGAACTATCCGCTGCGTCGCATTGGTGAGCCGGATGAGATTGCCGGCGCTGCGGTTTTCCTCGCCTCTCAAGCAGGAAGTTTTACGACAGGTCAAACCTTGGTTATCGATGGAGGTGGTACGATAGCGAGCTAAGACTAAGCGGACAGAATTTAATAATTTCAAAAGCAGAGAAAAGTAGAAGGGTATAACCATGATGAATTTAGGACTATCAGACGAGCTCGTCGCAGTACGCGAAAAAATTCGCAAGTTCGTCGCCGAAAAAGTTGAGCCTGTTGAGCAGGAGTATCATGACGAGGTAAGTGTGGGCGATCGCTGGTCTCATACTCCACGACAAGACGAGATCATGGAGAGCCTCAAGGAAGAAGCACGGAAGCAGGGTCTTTGGAATTTCTTTCTGCCTAAGAGTCAAGGTGGAGCAGGTATTTCGAACTTAGAGTATGCCCATCTTGCAGAAATTATGGGACGCAGCCGTCTCGCGTCGGAGGCGTTTAACTGTAGCGCACCGGACACGGGCAATATGGAAGTATTAGAGCGCTACGGATCGGAGGAGCAGAAGAAGCAATGGCTTGAGCCATTGTTGGCTGGTGAGATTCGCTCTGCGTTTGCCATGACTGAGCCGGGAGTAGCCTCGTCGGATGCGACTAATATCGCTACCAGCGCGGTCCTAGATGGTGACGAATGGGTTATCAATGGTGAGAAATTTTATATCTCAGGGGCGGGTGATGCGCGTTGTAAGATAATGATTACCATGTGTGTCACGGACCCTGATGCGCCGAAGCACAATCGCCAATCCCAGATTTTAGTGCCTATGGATACGGAAGGTGTGGAAGTTGTACGTCCTATGCATGTGTTCGGTAAGGACGATGCCCCGCACGGGCATATGCATATTAAATTCCATAATGTTCGAGTGCCCGAGAGTAATATCATCCTCGGTCGAGGTCGTGGATTCGAAATCTCACAGGGTCGATTGGGACCAGGTCGGATCCACCATTGTATGCGTTCTATCGGTGCGGCAGAAAAAGCGCTGGAGTTGATGTGTGAACGGGCTGTGGGGCGAGAAGCCTTTGGTAAGCCACTCGCTGAGCTTGGCGGAAACTATGACGTTATTGCTGACAGTCGCATTGAGATCGAAATGTGCAGGCTGCTGACGTTTAAGGCGGCGTATTTAATGGATACGATAGGCAATAAAGCAGCTCGAGATGCAATTTCTCAGATTAAAGTGGCGGTGCCAAATATGGCTCTGCGAGTAATTGATCGAGCTATCCAAATGCACGGTGCTGCTGGTGTGTCTCAGGATTTCATACTCGCTTCACTCTGGACGAATCAGAGGACTCTGCGACTCGCCGATGGTCCTGATGAGGTGCATCGCCGAGTGGTTGCTCGCAAAGAATTGGCAAAGTACAGCTGATAGTTGCTGTCGGTTGGTAATGAATAAAAAAAACAGGGGCGGAAGCCCCTGTTTTTTTATCGCAGGCAGCACTGTGACACTATGTCGCAGGATTTTATTCTCGCGTAGACTAGGCTTTGCATGCCGGCAGCTGCGATACTATGTGTCACATCAGCGAAGGAGAAATTTATGCGAGCGATGAAAATGAATACTTCACTTAGGTCAACACTCCTCGTGTTGAGCTTGATGTTAGGCTTTGTCATGAGTGGTGCAGCTAGTGCGCATAGCGCGCTTAAAGCTTCGACACCTGCGGATGGGGCAGAGCTTGCTTCTGCGCCAACAGAGATTATGCTGGAGTTTGCAAGTGATGCGCGTCTGGCCAAGTTCGCGATCGCGAAGGACGGTACTGATCTTGCTATAGGGTTCAAGCCCATCATGACGGCGGCAAAGGAATTTTCAATTCCTGTTGAAGGGCTGAGTGCCGGTGCGTATTCCGTCAGCTTTTCAATTATAGGAGACGATGGCCATACTGTTGCCGGGCACTTCAATTTCGGCGTGGGCGTGAGCGTTCATAAGGCAGCATCGGGCCATTAATGATGTTCCAGTCAGTCACTGCGTGGGATCTCGCGCTACTGCTATGCAAATTGATGTTGTTGGCAGGCTTGATTGGCGCAGTGGGTGGCAGCGTAGCGCTGCGCTCGTATCATGATGGCACACGTGCAGGACATAGGCGGTTGTTGGGTTATAGCCTATTCAGCGCAGTGCTTGGATTGCATGCGAGCCTGTTTATGGTTCTGTTGCAGGTTGGGCAGATCAATTCGAGCGGTATTATGGGGATGTTCGATCTCGAACTCACCTTGATGCTCCGAGGTACTCCTGTCTGGGAGTCAGCTGCATTTCGTTCTGTAGGTTTCGGTTTGTCAGCGCTGGTTACTCTTGCCTCTATTCGAGCGCTCGGCACGTTGAGAGAAGCGCCGCCAGTTGCTTATTATCGTATGGCTCAAACTGGGCAGGTCTTAGCGTTTGGTCTGCTTGCGTACGGCTTTACTCTCATCGGTCATATCGCTCCCATGAGCAGCCTAGTCAAAGGGGCGCTGCTGTTTCATGTGGTCGCTGCGAGTGTCTGGCTCGGTATGTTGCTTCCCTTATACTGGTGTTGCGGGGAGTCTTCCTTAGAGCGATTAGGCAGACAAATGCGCGCATTCAGTATGGTTGGCGTTGTGACTGTCATGTTGTTAATAGTCAGTGGCCTCGTGCTGCTGCTGACTCTTCTTGATCTGTCCGAGCTCCTGAGCACTAGTTACGGCCAGTTACTAACACTAAAACTCTTATTTTTTATTTCCCTGCTTGGAATCGCTGCGCAAAATAAATGGCGCTATGTGCCAAGATTGTCAGAGACGGGGGGAGTAAATTTGCTCAGGGGCAGTATAAGACGAGAGTTGATCTGCGCTGGGTTCCTCGTTGTCTTGGTTGCTACGCTCTCCACAATGCTTGGCCCAGCGAGTCACTAAGCATATTCCAACTCAAGAATTCCCCCGATTGTGCCGATTCTAAGTAGATCTGTAGTCATATTTTCGTATCCCATGCTAAGACCCTTAAGCCAGATAAGTCAGGTTGGATCTTCCTGCTCAAAAAGAGTTAGGGTCGGTCTATTTATGTGTACCTGCGCCTTGCTTAGCTCGTTCGCGAAAGCAGACTATGATCCGGCACCTTTTCTTGATTGGCTAGATGCCACGGTTAGCGACGCGGATATTCCGGGCGGGGCGGTTGCGATTGTTAGTCGAGATCGCGTGTTACACATGCAAACGTTCGGCAAGCGAACTGTCGATAAATCACCGGTCGTCACCTCAAACTCCCTGTTTCGCATCGCCTCAATGTCAAAAACCTTCGCGGGTGCAGCAGCTACTTTGGTGGTGGATAATCAACAGCAATCCTGGGATGCCAAGATGAGTGATATTCTGCCATCGTTGCATCTTGGTAATGGTCGATCATATCGAGATATTACGTTCCGGCAGGTTGCGAGTCATTCCACGGGTCTAATGCCTCATTCGTATTCGAACCTTCTCGACGACGGTGTCGAGTACTCGAATATTAAACCGCGATTCTCCGAAATCCCTGCCGTGTGTAAACCCGGCCAATGTTATGGCTACCAGAACGTCGTTTTTTCGCTCATCGCCGATGTCGTCGAAGAGAGCACTGGCGAAGGTTATGGTGAATATTTAGAGGAGAAGCTTTTTAGGCCATTAGGGATGACTACCGCATCCACTGGTCTAGAGCCTTATATTTCCAGTTCGGATGCAACTAGTCCCCATCGTCGCGTACGCGGTAAATGGCGTCCAACTAGCACAAACCCTGCTTACTACAGCACCGCGCCCGCCGCTGGAATTAATGCGAGCATCTTCGATATGGCGCTGTGGGTGCGTGCCAATTTGGGTGGGTTTCCCGAGGTGCTTTCCGAAGAGTTTCTTCACGAGTTACATACACCGGTGATCGAAACGCCTAGGGGTAATTATTTCAATCGCTGGAAAGGCTTGCAGAAAGCCTATTACGGCATCGGCTGGCGAGTATTTGACATCGATGGTGTGCGCGTCGTTCATCATGGAGGCGGTGTTCGAGGGTATCGTTCGGAGATGGCATTTATTCCCTCTGCAGATGTTGGTATGGTCGTGCTCTTTAATGGCGAGACAAATGTCGCCAATGAAGCAGTTCCCAATTTTATGAATGGACTGCGATAAACTTTGTGCGGGGAAGAGTGGTAGACCTTATGAATCCAACAATCGATTTGCTGAATGCGCACAGAAGTATTCGAAAATTTACCAAGCAACCCTTGGCAGAGGGGCTCTTAGAAACGCTTTGCACCGCTGCACAATCGGCGGCGACCTCAAGCTTCCTGCAGGGCTGCACAGTTATTCGCGTTACAGACGAGGAGAGTCGCAAAACGTTGGCGCGATGTGCCGGGGGTCAGGCTTACGTTGAGACTGCTGCGGAATTCCTAGTGCTCTGCGCTGATCTAAAAAGAGCAGGCAACTACTGTGAGAAATACGGCAAACCCTTTGAAGGTGATTTTACTGAGCAATTTATTATCGCCACAGTTGATGTTGCGTTATTTGCTCAAAACCTCGTCATTGCAGCAGAGTCTGTCGGTCTCGGCATCTGCTACATTGGAGGGTTACGCAATAACCCTCAGGAAGTAGCCGAGCTGCTAGCCTTGCCGAAGGGGGTATATCCAGTCTTCGGTTTATGTCTAGGTTACCCCGATCAAAACCCCGAAGTGAAACCAAGACTCCCACTGCCTGTCGTCCTCAAACAGGAGCGCTATAACGAAGACGGTGATGCCGACGCAATTGCCGACTACGATGAGCGCATTCGCGAGTATTACGCGACGCGAACAGGAGGTGGTCACGGGATTTCTTGGTCTGAACAGGTTGCGACCTTGCTCTCAGAAAAATCTCGACCTCATATGCGAGACTTTCTCGCCGGACAGGGGTTTCTATTCAAGTAGGCTTGCAGCCGCATAAAATTTTTAGCATTAATTCGCTGGTGTCACTCGATAAGAGCCGGTTTTAGGCAAGACCTCCACTGCGTCGCTCGTTGTATTCGCGATAGTTTCAGAAGGTGGAATGGCATCGTCACCCACGGCAAAAGTAAACTCGCCATTTAGGAGCCCTCGCTTTCCATCGGTGACCGACCAGCGTGCTATGTAATAGTCCGAAGGCGGAAGTTCAGACTGTAAGGGATAAGCGAAGCTGTCTGCCACCCGCATCGGATCATAGCTGAAACCTATGTTGATCCATTGTCCTTCGGCGGAATAGAGCGCGAGTTTCAATAGCGTCACATCCACGCGGAAACTCATCATAATCATTTGAGGGGATTCGTTCAGCACTGAATCGTCGGGTGGGAATGTCACCCCGGGGGTCAGCACGCCGTGGCTGTGTTGGGCGCTTGATGTGTTAGTCGCGAGGCCGCTCAGTAGAAGGGCGATTGCCAGCAATGTTTTTCTCAGCGTGTTAGAGCCTCGCATAGTCGCCTCTGAGCTTGTTCGATGCGTCACAAGTTTAACAAAGCTTATTGTCGCTCGAAATAGACCATACACTGGCGAGAGAGCGCACAGAGTCTGCCTGCTTCGTCGTATATCCGACCGCTTTGCTGTGTGTATCCGTCCGCGGCCGCATCTAGATCAAAATCGAGATAAAACCAATCACCTTCGACCTCGGCTGGGTCGATAACGAATTCCAAGCCCCAGCTAACGGAACTCGCAGGGACGATAGGTTTGTCGTAGTGTGCGAGGAGTACAGGGGGTGGCATGTCGGCCAGGGCCACAATTTTCTCCGCAGGATAGGCTGACATATCGCATCGATGACTCACCCACATATTCAATTTACGTGTTCGGGAACCCGAATAAGGCATGGCATTACCCATCCAACAGCCGTCGAATTGGCTTAAGAAACCAGGCATCCGCTTGGCAAATTTCTCGAATGGGATACCCTCTTCGCGCGGCAATGGCTTGCTCATTCGATCCGCTTCCACCCTCAATCCAGGGCGTGCATTGCCGAAAACTCCAAGTGCTTGGAGTGCTATAGACCCGCCACTGACCACATTCGCGCTGCATTGACTCACACTGCGTCCCTGTCGTTGAATAGCAGCATCGACACTCACCTGACCTGGTGGTAGCGGCGCCACAAAGGAGGTCAATAAAGAGCGCAGAGGCGGTGCAGTATCGAGCTGTTTGCTCATGCCGAGGCTGGCTAAAGCAGCGACGAGTCCACCGAAAGCGGCGCGCCCCTGTGACCAGTTATCTCCTAATGTCGTTGTGTTTTCGTCACTCTCGGCTAGCTGGTCGAGAATTTGCTGCAAGGTGTCAGTGGTCACGTAGTTTGCCTTCAAAAGTGGGGCGGTTGCCCGTTGAACGGGCCTGTACTATTCTTTGGGTCATCAGATTTTGGCAGAGAGATTTTGTGAGATGAATAGGCGTATGAAGTATGTGAATCAAGGTCTATACAACCGCTGGGGAAACTCGGGTTCTTCTTGTTTCTCAGGTTTAAGGACTGCTTCTTTGCTAGCCATTCTAGTTGCTCATGTTGGTATCAGCACCGCTCAAACACCGGACGCTGTTGCCACATTTCCTCGTGCAGCATTGGATTCTACCGGAATAGTATCCCAAACCAAAACGACGCCGGTTGATGACTCTGTCACCTTAGTCGCACCGCAGCAGCTTGCTTTGGAGTTTCCGAATTCAGTGCATTTGGTGAAGCTGATTCTTCGAGATCAGTCGCATGAATGGATCGATATAAGCTTCCGCTACAATCCTAGGCTGGCAAGTCGCTTTCAATGGTCTCTGCCAGATCTTCCCGGTGCTGAATACTACACAGCTGAATGGGCGATACTCGATGAGCAGGACACCTTAATTCGCGGCAATTTTAGTTTCGCTTTTGGTGACGCTGCGCGGGCTCCTTCGCTGATCAAGCAGGAGCGAGAACTTGCTTTAACGTTGCGAAATGGTGAAGACGAAAATACCCGCTATATTACGCCGCCTAGAACCCAGATCATCCTCGATCAACAGCCTAAAGCATACGATCCGCCGTTCACCCTTCGGTTAGAAGAGGTAGACACGAATGATTGCTAGCCCCGAGTAATCCTACGCTCCGCGGTCGGGGCCTCGTAAAAGTGCCCATAGATTGCTGCTCGCGAACAGGCTCACGAATATGACTATGAGAGCGAGAATAAACCATTGCAGCGCGTAGGACAGATTCTGATCCACGTCGGCGCTAACGGCTGGCCAGTGGCGGATAAGCACGCCTGGTTGGTCTTTTGTTAGACGTACCTCGAAGGGGAATACTTCTTCACCGAGCAATTCGCTGATGACATCTATTTCTAGGTCACGCATAAATATCGGCCATTTCGAAGCATCTATTTCACTCGCTATGACACGAGCATCTCGAGGGGGTACGTAGATTTGAGCGGATGTTTTAACTGACCCTTCCACTGGTGCGATGCGGATAGAATCCCCGGGCCGATTTACGGCACTTGTCCATCCTCGATTGACCAGAACGATCTGCCCATTCTCCTCGAGGCGGAATGGGCTGACGACGGCATAGCCTATCTGTGTCTCGTGGAATTCTGCTAGCAATAGAACGGTCTTGTCGTTTAGGTACTCTCCTTCGAGGCTAACATGGCGATTCTGAAGCTCGGGGTTGGCTTTATTTAGGTGGCCTCGTGGAATCTCTTGGATGGCTGCTGCACTTACACTGGATTCCGCCTCCATTTCCTGCTGCGCCTCGACCTTCTCCGCCGCGCGATCTAGCTGCCAAAGTCCTAGGCGCCCGAATGTGCCAATCGTGAGCAGGACGCATGCGGCGATAGGCCAATTGATGCGGATGGAGAATGGGCCTAGGTCGTACTGTCGAGCGCTTAGCATTTAGACGTGCCTTTTCGGTTAGTAATTTGAGTAGTTAACATGTTATCGAGATTGAAGTAGGGCGCTGCTAGTACCGTCTACACCCGCTAGGCTAAGGACCAGCAGCCATACAGTCTGAGGGCCTAAGTGTGAGTCCGTAGGGACGAACCACTCATCGGGTGAATGTGCTCCGCCGCCGTCTCCACCTCCTGTGATCGTTATCGCGGGTATTCCGAGAGACATGGGTACATTGGAATCAGTGCTAGATATACTTAGCCCTTTGAAGTCGACCCCTAACTCTCTGAATGTCATAGCAGTGAGCTGCACTAGTGGGCTTGAGGGGTCGGTGCGGCCAACTGGGCGATCTCCAATCAAGACAAAGTCTACTGTGATTTCGCCGTTGTTCCAGCGTGCATTTTCCTCCGCCACCGCTTCGAGAGCGGCGTCCTTCGCTTGTTGCTCTAAGATAGCTAACTGCTGCCGGTCGTTAGAGCGCATATCTAGCGCAAATACGGCGTCTGCGGCAATAGAGTTCACCGAGGTGCCGCCATCGACTGTGCCGACGGTGAAAGTGGTCTTGGGGTGGCTGGGGGGTTCTAGATCGCTAATCTTCGCAATGGCTCTTCCCATGGCGTGAATCGCACTCGCTAAGCCAAATGCGCCGAAAGAGTGTCCACCCGGTCCTTTAAATTGAAACTCGAAGCGCCGACTGCCAGTTCCGCCATTCGTGATTCTTCCGAGACGCACTCCGTCAATGGATATGAAGCCGTCGATATTTGGATGGTCGCGAAATATGGCTTTGATGCCTCTGAGATCGCCGCGACCTTCTTCGCCGACATTGGCGGCGAACATGATGTCTCCTTCTGTCTCTATGCTACTTCTGTTCAATACATCGATGACTGAGAGCATTGTCGCCAAGCCGCGCGTGTCATCTCCAATGCCCGGTGCATAGTAACGGCCATCGCGCTGTTTTACGGTTGTATCGACTCCGTCTGGGAAAACAGTATCTAGATGGGCGGCGATGAGTAGGAGAGGGCCGTCTCCTCGGCCTTTTCGTATGCCGATGACATTACCTTCGGAGTCTATATAGGCGTCTACTAGGCCGCGCTCTTTCATCTTTTCCAGGAAATACGCTGCTCGCCGTTCTTCTTTGAAAGGAGGGGCGGGGATTTCGGTGAGCCGGAATTGTTCTTGTATGGCTTCAGGCTCCTTGCGTTCTAGTTCGGCTAGGCCTTCTTTGATCCGCGAGTCCGCTATGACCTTGGCGTACTCAGCTTGCACATGTGGTGTAGGAGTAATGTCTACCGTTTGCGCGACAGCTTGCGTGAACCCTATTTGAGTCAGCCCGACTACAGTAAAGAGCTTGAGTATGGTCGAGGTCTTGTTGCCTGTGCGCATAAGCGAGTCCAATTTAAAGGGTTTATTCGAACGCACACGGCATCCAATTTTGGCTGAATCCCAATTTTGCCCCGCTAGGCCTAATCGTACAATCATTCCTGCCAATAAACTTCGTTATTCAGGCATTCGACCGCTTCTTGGGGGCGAGTGTACGGTCGACAATAGAGGCCATGGTGCTAATGCTGAGTACCAACACCGAAGCGGTTGCTAGACTTGAGAGAATTTGTTGAAAACTTTCTGGGTACATAGGAAGAGCCGCATTCGCAAACAAGACAATAGGAAGGAAATAGAGGATGCCATTCCAGCGACCTAACAGGCTCATGCGGAGGTGCTTTTGTTTGAACAACAAATACGAGTCTAAAACATACTGTGAAAAGGCGATGATAATGAGTATCGGAAGAAGGGCTTCGATATTGCCGTTATAGGCTAGCCCGGCTAGCGCGCTGGAGACGAACAGGAAATCAGTTGCATGGTCGAATAGCATGCCGCGGTTCGAGGCAGTGCCGTAATGGCGTGCCACCTTGCCGTCGGCGAAGTCGCTCGCGATTGCCATTACAATCAGAGTGAGGTGGAGCTTAGGATCTAAGCTCCCAGGCAGCGCGAAGGCGAGAGCGACAGGGATGGCGATCACGAGTCGCAATGTCGTCAGGAGATTGGCGAGCATTAACCGAATAAGTCCTTCTGTGCGCGGCGCCAAAATACAAGCCCGATTGCAGCATTGAACAGGATAAAAAAGTTATGCTGAACGAAACCAAAGGCGGCAAGCTGTCCTTCATTCTCTGGGAATAAAAACACCCAAAAGGTAATTGCGCCCGCTCGCA
This sequence comes from Pseudomonadales bacterium, assembly GCA_023268635.1. Classification (GTDB taxonomy): domain Bacteria; phylum Pseudomonadota; class Gammaproteobacteria; order Pseudomonadales; family Pseudohongiellaceae; genus UBA9145. Next base: position 89,445 of record JALQUB010000064.1, on the reverse strand, counting down.
TTGGTGTCGGTGCGGCAGCTGCGAAAAAGATGACTGGTAACAGTGGCAATAAGGTCATGATCGACACATCGACGCCGAATAAATTGAGCGCAGTGGTGTATACGATGATGGCTGCGATGAGGGCGGGTGAGCGCAGCAGAAAGAAGCCAAGATAGTGCTTGGGTTTGGCTTCTCGGAACGCATGGAATATTCGACGTTCCCTAAAGTTGTGCGAGGGTAGAATTAGGCCACGGAAATAGCTGATCCACAGGATCAAAAAAATGGCAGCGAATCCAGCAATATAGGGTATGAGAGCGAATTCGCTTGGCAGCGAATCCCCACCAACGCTATAGCCTATCGTCGCCCAGATTAACAAATAAAAAACTTCGCTAAACATGATAAATAGCATCACTGACCCAACCTCCCAGCTAGGTATGTGATGGCGTTTGTTTAGGTAGAAAGCCATTGCTCCCTTGCCTATTTGTTCATTAAACACCGATATGATGTAAGCGCTTGCGCGTACTGGGGCAATATCTCTGTACTTTATGTCGGAAATAAACCAGTTCAGAGCCTTGGTAACGACGAGCGTGTCTATTGAAAAGTAGAACAGCGAATAGCACACCATCAGCGCAAGCCAGGGAATCCAGTTCACTGCAGCGAACACTTGCGACATATAGGCGACTAGCGTTAGTCCTTCGCGCGCGGCGGCGCCATTAAGGCGGCTATAGAGATAGACGAAACAGAGAGCTGTGATAAAGAGAAAGATAGCGCGGCCGATGCCGTTTTTCTTTTTGTTAGGACCGCTTTGCTCGGGGGATTCTGGAGACAACTCTTGGGCTTGTTCACTCATCATTGTTTACTCATTATTGTTGTTCTAATATTTTTTCGATTGTTGTTGTGAGAGGCGTGAGAGAGACGCCAAGTTCTTCCACTGCATTATGCGCCACAACTTCGTCTTGAGTAATGACTTCTATGACGGTTGGCGTGAATCCGCCGCCTCGAAGCGTACTGCTAATCTTGGCGATAAATTTGCTCACTGTTATCGAAATGGATCCTACCTCGATGTCTGTGCTCGCACCCAGGGCTCGGGCGGTCATGTTGATCAAATCGCAATATCGAATGGCTGTGGGTCCAACTAGCTCATATAGCGCGCAAGCGGGAGCCTGACGCTTACAAGCGTTTATTATGGCAGTATTCAAATCATCGATATCTAAGGGTCGCATTTTATATAGGCCGCCGCCTAATGCTTTTGGTTTTGAGTTTTTTGCAGAGCCAATCAATGCATTCGCTCCCGCTGTTCCTGGTCCGAGTAGTATCGGTGTACGGATGATTGTTGCACTTAAACCTGAATTGGCAACCAACTCTTCGGCCTGCCCCTTCGAGCGGAAATAGCTGTTAGTCGATGAGGCATTCGCGCCGACGACCGAGATGAAGACGAGATGCCTGACGCCAAGGATTTTCGCCGCCTCAACGACAACACGTGTCGCATCGACGTTCGCTTCCTGGTATTTCGTCGTGCTGCTTTCAATGAGGATGCCGGCGAGATGGACCACGCAGTCGGCGCCTTCTAATTGCTTCGCAAGTGTTGCTCCATCTCGATAGTCTATGCAACGTCCTTCGATTTGCTCCGATTGTGGGAGCGACTCGCGCGCTTTTTCCGAGCGAACGCCGGCGATGAATTGTAAATCTCCATGCTGGTTTGCATGATTGAGTAGATTCATTCCGACGCTGCTATTGGCACCGGTGAGTGCAATTCTCATAGTTCAGTCCTAGAGTTGGCTTCGAGTAACTCGTAACGAGTCGTCATTATTTTGCTGCGCTGGGTCTTCATCGCCGCTTGAAGTTGAATTATTGCCGGACCGGTGGCGGCTTTCGCCTGCTGGTAGCGCTCTAGTGGCGCATCTTTATACAGTGTGGTTCGCATTCTAGGATGTCGATTCATGGCTATGATCGTTTCCTCTATTGCTGCGGGCGACCACTCCTCACCATGAGTTGCTCCCGCTGCCCTCGTAATACTCTCATTCATTAGCGTGCCACCAATATCGTTGGCGCCTGCATTGAGGCACGCGGTAACACCCTCGCGCCCCATTTTCACCCATGAGCTTTGAATATTATCTATCAGGCCATTGAAGACGAGTCTTGGGACCGCGTGCATGAGTAGGGCTTCACGGAAACTGGGACCCCGACGGGCGCGACCTTTACGATAGAGAGGGGCCTCGTGTGCGACGAATGGGAGTGGGACAAATTCGGTGAAGCCGCCAGTTTCGCGCTGTAATTTGGCGATCTCAGCGAGATGGCGTGCGTCATGCTCAGGTCTTTCAAGATGGCCGAACATAATGGTCGCGGTCGTTTTAAATCCTATATTGTGGGCTGCTCGCATAACGGAGAGCCACTGAGCCGAATTTAACTTGTCGGGACAGAGCTTGGCGCGGACATCGTCGTGTAATATTTCCGCCGCGGTGCCGGGGAGCGTGCTCAATCCGGCAGCCTTTAATTTTCTGAGATATTCGACAAGGCTGAGGCCGAGGGTCTCAGCGCCTTGCCAGACCTCGAGCGGAGAGAATGCATGGATGTGCATCGCAGGTGTTGCAGACTTCACCGTTTTAAGAATGTCGAGGTAAGTTTGTCCAGTATAGTCGGGGTGAATTCCGCCTTGCATACACACTTCGGTTGCGCCGCGATCCCAAGCCTCTAAACAACGCCTGCTTATCTCTTCGGCGCTGAGATCGTAGGGTCTTCCTCGTAGATTTTCGCTCGCGCTACCTTTGGAGAATGCACAGAACTGGCATTTGAAATAGCAGACATTGGTGTAGTTGATGTTCCGATTTACTATATAGCTTACCGTGTTGCCGCAGCGTTCGCGACGCAGCCTATCAGCGGCATCGATGATAGCGTTTAAGTCATGGCCGCGTGCCCGGAGTAGTGCGGTGATTTCTAATTCCGTCAATTCCACTTGGGACAGGCAACGCGCAATAATTGCTTCAATATTTTTGCTGACGGGCAAGCTTTGGTTATATTGGCTGGTCTTGAATTTCGCAGGTATTTCGTCACTAACCCCGGCGACCCAATCATCTTGTTTTGCAAATCCCTCAGCATCACTGAGTCGTAGGGCTGCGGCGCGTACGGTTGGTGCAAGCCACCGATCGCCATCTGTGAGAAAGGGGGGGTAGAGTGTTAAGCGTTGCTCAAGGTTTTTTCCAGCCCCAGCCGTATCCCGTGCTAATTCTTCCAAATGTGGCCAAGGAGCCTCAGGATTAACATGATCCGGAGTGAGAGGTGAAACACCACCCCAATCATTAATTCCCGCATTGACTAATTTTTCTAGTACTCCCGGGCTGAGATTGGGAGGCGCTTGAATAGCCATGTTGGCGCCGAAGATCAGCCTCGCCACTGCGATCGTCCAGCAGAGCTCTTCGAGATCGGGTTCCGGAGCCAAGGCCATTTTGGTATTAGGTTTTGCCCGGAAATTCTGTACGATAATTTCTTGCAGATGCCCATGCCTAGCATGAGAGTCGCGCAGTGCCAGTAGAGATTCGATACGCTCTCGTCGTGTTTCCCCAATGCCGATGAGAATCCCCGAGGTGAAGGGGATGCGCAGCTCACCTGCGAGTTCGATGGTGGCGAGGCGAGCATTGGGGTCTTTGTCAGGAGAGCCGTAGTGAGGCATGCCTTTTTCACACAGGCGAGGGGATGCCGATTCAAGCATGATACCCATGGAGGCGCTCACTTCTCTCAACGCTGTCATCTCGTCTCGAGTTAGGTTGCCTGCGTTAATATGAGGTAGCAAGCCGGTTTCGTTGAGCACTCGGCGAGCCGACTCGATGACGTATTCGACGGTGCTGGTGAAACCCATTTCAGCTAGTGCTTCCCTCGCAGCTTTGTAGCGTAATTCTGGTTTTTCCCCTAAGGTAAATAATGCCTCTTGACATCCCATAGCAGCGCCTGCGCGACAAGTAGCAAGGACTTCATCGATAGGCATGAAAGCCTGAGTTAGATGCTTAGGAGTTTGTGCGAATGTGCAATAGTGGCACACGTCTCGACAGAGCTGGGTGAGTGGAATGAAAACTTTACGTGAATAAGTGAAGGTATTCTCAAAACCCTGATCGCGAAGCTGTGATGCTGCATGCATCAATTCGGTGGTGTCGGTTCGGTCCGCAAGCGCAAGTGCCTCCTCATGCGAAATATTTGGGGTGGCAGTGAGGGTGTGAGTGGTTCGCATTAAATTCTTTACCGACCGAGGGTGTAAAATTCTGCGTTAGGCTGGATGCTGGCAACATTCGCCAGTCGGTTCGATAGAGCGAAAAGTGCTGTGATAGCGCTAATATCCCAAATTTCCTCAGGGTCGAATCCGGCCTCATCTAGAGCGGCGAAGTCTTCATCATCGATGCTGTCTGATGCCATGCAAACTTTGCTGGCGAATTCGAGCATCACGCGATGGCGTGGGCTCAGGTCTGCTTTAAGGTAGTTGACTGCAAGTTTGTCGGCCAACAAAGAGTCTTTCGCACGAATACGAAGGATGGCGCCATGGGCAACTACGCAATAAAGACACTGGTTTAGTGCAGACGTCATAACAATGATCATTTCACGCTCAGCTTTGCTCAGTCCTTCATCTTTATCGACTAATGTGTCATGGAAGGCGAAGAAAGCGCGAAATTCTTCCGGCCTGTGTGCCAGCGCGAGAAATATATTTGGAACGAACCCGGATTTCTCCTGCACCGCTTCTATGCGGGCTCGGATGTCAGGCTCCATCGCGTCGAGGGGCGGTATCGGAAACCTGCTTATAGGCGCAGCATTGTCGTTAGAGTCCTGATTCTTTTTTTTATGCTTTCCGTGTTTATGCTTTTCGGCTTTGTGTTTGGAGGACATAAGGTGTCACTTTTCGTTATGGGCAATGAATAGCTTGTTTAATATTGAACTGCATTAATTTTAATCGGGTAGGCCAAAAGTGAATACTACGTTGCCTGCAGCGATAGTCACAAATTGTTTGCCATCTACGGCATAAGTCATTGGTGCCGCGTGTATCCGTGCGCCCAAGGAAGTGTGCCAAAGTTCCTCTCCCGTCGCGGCATCTAAGGCATAGAAATAACCATCAGCACTACCGCTGAAAAGGAGTCCGCCTGCGGTGGTAGAAATGCCCGACGATGAGCGCGGCATGATTGGGAATTCCCACACAATTTCTGCGCTCTCTGGATTGATCGCCCGGATGGAGCTGTGAAATGCGTCCATAGGCTGCGTGTAGCGCCCACCACCGCCGGTGAAGCTCTCGCCCTGTTCGTAATCCTGGTCTCGCTTGAAGAATTCTTGTTCGCCATCGAAGGCGGTCACATAAAATAATCCGGTCTGTTGGGAAAAGGCGGGTGAATACCAGTTCGTGGCGCCCACGATAGGTGGTGAGACAAGGGTGCCTTCATAGCTAGGCGCCATGCCAGGCACTCGTATAGGGCGACCGTTGACGTCTAAGCCTTCGGCCCAAGTCTGGCTGGCATAGGCTTTGCCCTTGAGGAATTCTCCAGTTTCGCGGTCGAGTGTGTAATAGAACCCATTGCGGTTTGCCCACAGTATTGTGTGGTGTTCACGTCCATCTATTTCGATGTCGGCTAGGATGGGAATTTGTATCGAATCATAGTCGTGGACATCATGGGGGGTGAATTGGAAGTGCCAGTCTATTTCGCCAGTGTCTCCATCTAGGGCTATCACAGAATCGGAGTAGAGATTGTCTCCTAGTCTTACATCTCCATTCCAGTCGGGACCTGGATTGCCTGTCCCCCAATAAATCAAATCTAACTCTGAATCGTAGGAGCCAGTTAGCCAAGTCGCGGCGCCTCCGGTTTTCCATGAGTCTCCCGACCAACTGTCATTTCCAGGTTCGCCATCACCGGGAATCGTATATGTGCGCCACGCCAACTCACCAGTCTTCGCGTCGTAGGCATCGACAAAGCCGCGTATTCCGTATTCGCCGCCAGCTATGCCGGTGACGACTTTATCTTTAACAATGAGTGGTGCCGCCGTTTTTGAATACCCAGCTTTGTAATCGGCAACTGCATTGTTCCAAAGTACATTGCCAGTGCGTGCATCGATAGCGACGAGGTGGGCGTCGAGCGTGCTCATATAGAGTGTCTCGCCTAGGATGGCGACGCCGCGATTATTGCGTCCACAGCAAATACGGATGTCATCTGGCATCGGGTGATCGTATCGCCAATATTCTCTGCCAGTGCGGGCGTCCACAGCAACGAGATTGCTTGGAGCCTCGGTGATAAACATGATGCCGTCTACCACGAGAGGCACCGTTTCTGCTCGATCTATAACAGGTATCTGATAGGCCCATTTCATTTCCAGTTCGCCGACATTTTCGCGATTCACCGAGTCGAGGAGGCTGTAGCGCTGAGAGGATTGGGTGCCCGAATAATTAAGCCAGTTCTGAGGCTCATCCTCCGCATTGACCAGCCGTTCCCAGGAGACTGGGCTGAAAGCTGGAGTAATCACAGTAGAGAAGGGGACTTCCTGTGCCTTAAGAGGGACAGTGCATAATGCGAGCGCCAGTGGAATAAGCAGTTTTGGCATTGTGCTTAAGCTGTTGAATGAGGATTGCTTCGAGCAAATTGCCCGCAAAGTCGGGAAAGACATCATGCCATTTTCTCCGGTCTTAGTGAGTAGTAAGTGAATAAAGATAAGCTACAAGATCATCAATTTGAGCGTCGTTAAACTTTTGTGCGTAGCTTGGCATTGTCGACGTCTCATCGCGCTCTACGCGATTAAGTTGGGAGCGGGGAAATGACCAGAGTCGAGCATCGTTGTCCATTATGCGCACAGAGAAGCTGTCCTCATTCATCCTCAGGCCGGAATAAATATTGCCGGCTTTATCTTCGACGGTAAGAGTCCACCAGCGAGGAGCGACCTGGTCACTTGGCTCAAGTAAAGCGAGAGCTATCTCATCTGGCTTAAGGCGTTCGCTAACACGGCTGAGGTCTGGGCCTAGTCGGCCACCGTTACCGTCAACGATGTGACAGGAGAGACAGTCACCTTCGCCCTTGAATAAAGTCTCGCCTGCTTGTGCTGAACCATTAAGTACAAGGTTAGCTGGATCACTACTCAGTGAATCGATATATGCGGCAAGCTGCCAAAGTTGTGAGTCCGGCACGTCGGGGTCAACAGCCATCATGGCCGTGCCGCTAATGCCTTCGCGTAATATGTTGAAGATTCCCGCGGCGCTGCTCGCGCGTCTTAAACGGCCAGTTAAGTTTGGCGCCCCCACTTCATCATTTCCTTTCGCGTCGAAGCCGTGACAGCGAGAGCACTGTCTCTCAAAGTAGCTTGCACCAGCTCGGATATCGAAAGGTGTGTTGTATAAATTACCTGCGTCTTCAGCAAATACAGGCATGGGGCTGAGCAGAGAGGTGGATGCCACTAGTAGCAATAAGGCTAGAGAAGTAACCAGCATCTGGCGACGCGGTGATCGAGCAGTTTCCGGAAACATAGGAACTCCGAGTGTGCTTTTATTATTGTGGTTGAGCATAACACTGACTCAGCAAGGTGCAATAGCTAGACATCGACTTAGGGATAATGAGCCTGACCGGCAAATTCTTCGCCGGCGCGCAGCGTCATCATTAGGAATCCAGTGAAGGCAAGGCTGCTTGGAGAGAGACTCGGATCCACGAGTGATCTCATGTGTTGCACTTGCTTGCGGAAGTTCTCATAAAATGCCCAGCTAGGCTGTGGGCGGTAGAGTAGGTTTTCTAGTTCAAAGTGCGTGATGATTCCTTTTGCGGTCGTTGGCTTTACGAAGACTTCGTCCTGAGGGTTCGCATAAACGGGAGCGAGGCTGATTATTGACCACTTTCCAAATTTGTAGGCGAGCAGTAGCTTAAGTACTTTTTCGAATCCTGCCTCCGCATCACCATACAATTGCGCTTTTAGCCCTGCTGCGAATTGATTTCGCTCTTTCGCAGTTAAACTCGCCACCAAGTCTTTAAATTTTGGTTTCTCAAAAACTGACACAAGCGATGAGCGACTTATTAATTTCACCCAGTTGTCGAGGATTTCGTCCGTGTCACGGAAGCATTTCTTCGATAAATGCTCTTGCACAAATCCTTGCATTTTATCGAGGCGATGCCGCTTGCCGATGGCGGCTAGTTCTGGATCAAAAAAGCCACCTGGATAGCGTTGTAGGAACCATCGCTCCGCTTGTTTCAGTTTTTCTTCGTTCAAGGTTTATCAGCACCATTAAGTCGATAGGATTGACCCTAGCTTACCCTTCAATGTCGATGAGACTCCAGTCTTGATCGACGTCGTTGAGAAGGTTGTTAATCGCGGTGGCTTTTTTTCTGTACCCATCGCTATCCGCTTGCCATCTAAGCTGTGCAGTGCGGTGTACTCTTCCTTCTATTTGGCGGATGATTTTAGGCCTCATGGCATAGAGTCCTCGAGTTGAGTTGGTCAAAGGGCCATGTTCATCGACATTTATCATATCGTTCGCGACAAGTAGTGCTGCCACATGGCTTGTTTCGTCGAATACTAGCCCGCAATGCTTAGCCTCATTGGCTATCCAAGCGAGAGCAATATCTGAAACCTGTATGTTTGAGTTTCCCCCACCTATGTCGCTATGACTGCCCGCGAACCAGGTTTGCTTGAGGTCGCTTTGTGCCTTGCTATGCCACAGAGTCGGTTGGAAGTCGGCTCGCTGTTCATCGAGCGCCAGAGCTTGGCGTGCAAATTTTACAGTGCCGCTAAGGTCGGTATCGTGGAAAAGAAAATCGCGGGTAGAAAGTGACCCCCAGAAGGGTACTGGTATTCCAAGGGCGCCGACGGTATCCCAGACGCCGATAAACTTTATTGGAGTGCGATCAATTTGGGAATGGTTGAGACGAAATTCGGCAGCTTTCGAGGAATAAGGCGACGAGGCTTTGCCTCTTCGGCGATAGAGTGCGTAGGCGTCGGAGATGCGATGCGCTTCGGAAGATTTAAGTATGCCAGAGTTTCGGATCAAGCCGGCGAGAGAGCGGACGGTATAGGCGCCACGGCTGAAGCCAAAAAAATAGAGCTCGTCGCCAATGGCATAGTTGTGAACTAGAAACCGATAACAATCTAGAATATTTTTGTCGATCCCAGTGCCGGAGATGGCGTCTAGCCGATTGCGCTGCTCGCTACCGATTCCCCAATCATAAAAGACCACTTGTTCTGTTCGTGAATCATCAACATTGGACTTGCTGGTCGACGCGATGGCTCTGGCGACTTTTAAGGTGTTGCTGACATATTGGCTTTCCGGAGAACCCCAAGTGCCATCCGCGCAGACGATTAGGCGTTTCACAGGATCTCCTTTCTGCAGGAAGAGGATTGTTAGACGATGTGTCCTATCCAGCGTCCGGTGAGCATAACGCCGCACCAGAGTAGCAATGAGAGAAATCCAGCGCGTCGCAGCGCGAAACTCGGAATTGCATTGCCATCTTGGGCGGCAAGGATGCTGGCAAGACCTCGATGTAATACCAACATATTGATGCCGGCGAGCAATAAGAGGAAGGCCTTCCACTGGAATGCGGGATTAACAACATGGGACGCAGCGCGTGTGATAAACATGCCAAGGCCGGTGACAGTCGCCACGATGAATGCCGCCCAAACCCAGGGCAAGATTTCACGACTAAGAGTAGAAAGTGAGTAGCGAGTTGCAGCCACGCCCATTAGGCGTAAATCGATCGTAGCAATGGCTCCTAGGAGAAACGTCGCGGCAATGACATGCACCGATTCGAGGAAAGGGAACCAGGATGTTCCACCTATTTCCCAGGACAGTGGCCAGTTTTCTACGTCCATCCAGAATGGGGCGTTGAGCAATGCATCGATCATAGCGTGACTCTCATAGAGTTTGGGTGATCACTCTTATGCGGGAAAGAAAATATATTCAGCGTACGCGATCCAGCGTCCAGCCATTGCCGTGAGTATCCATAGTGCTAGGCAAGCAAAGGCAATTAGTTTCGTGGCATTTTTTTGGGGTGCGGATATTTCCCAATCAATTCTTAATCCTGCGGTGGCGCGAATACTCACCACACTGAGAATGATGGCGGGAATGAGAAACCCGAGCTTCCAAAAGAAGACAGGGTTTTCGAAATAACGCAGAGGTCGCGCGAGTAAGAAGAAGCTGCCTGATACGAAATTACTCGCTAGCGCCCACCATAACCAGGGAGAGAGGCGGGCACTCATTTCGGCGAGGGATTGGCTCGGCATCGCAAGGCCGAGCGTGCGCAAATTGAGCATGACGATACTGCCCATGATTACCGCGATGCCAAGAAGATGAACAGTTTGAATGATAGGCGGAAAACCAGGGATTTCGCGTAGTGCCCATAACGCGCCGGCTTGTAATAAGCTGCCGTCTATTAGTGCCGCGATGGGAGAGAAAAACTCTTTCAATGGCTTGCCCCTTTGTTGGTTTTAGTTTTGGGCGTGGCGTGCACTCCTTAGCGCGTATTCGCGCTAAGGAGTTGAGATTCACTTAGAGGTATTTGTCAGTCACCGCACCTTCAGATGCCGATGTTACGCTCGCGGCATACTTTGCGAGCACGCCTCTCGTGTATCGAGGTGCAGGCTTTTGCCATTTAGATAGGCGCGCAGCGATTTCGTCGTCGCTGAGCAGCAGTTCGACAGTATTGGCGTCGGCATCAATAGCGATTTTGTCTCCTGTTTCAACGATTGCGATCGGACCACCTTCGCTTGCCTCCGGTGTCACGTGACCCACAACGAAGCCATGGCTTCCGCCTGAGAAGCGGCCATCGGTGATAAGTGCAATTTCTTGGCCTAAGCCCTTGCCCATGATAGCGGCAGTTGGGCTTAACATTTCGCGCATACCTGGTGCGCCGCGTGGTCCTTCGTAGCGGATGACAAGGACATCACCAGCCACAACGCTGCCGTCCAATATGCCCTTGAGGCATTCTTCTTCGGAGTCATAAACGCGAGCACTGCCAGTGAAAGAAATGCCTTCTTTGCCGGTGATTTTCGCCACAGCACCTTCGGGTGCTAGGTTGCCCCTGAGTATGCGGAGATGGCTGTCTTTCTTAATGGGTTTGTCTAATGGTCGGATGATGTCTTGTCCTTCGGGGTAGGATTCCACCCCTTCGAGATTTTCGGCCAAGGTCTTGCCTGTAACCGTCAGGCAGCTGCCATCTAGCATGCCTGCTTCGAGCATGGTCTTCATTAGTGGCTGTATGCCGCCAATCTTTATTAGCTCAGACATTAAATAGGTGCCGCTTGGCTTGAGATCGGCGACCATTGGCACGTCTTTGCCTAGTTCGGTGAAATCGTCGAGCTCCAATTGGACATTCATGGAATGAGCCATCGCTATGAGGTGAAGTACTGCATTCGTTGAGCCGCCGAGAGCGATCACGACTTTGATGGCATTCTCAAACGCTGAACGCGTCATGATGTCCGACGGTTTAATGTCGTTTTCGATCAGATGCATGATCGCCTTACCGGCTTCGTGACAATCCTGCTCTTTCTCCGGTGAGATGGCGTCTTGCGCGGACGAATTCGGCAGGCTCATGCCTAACGCTTCAATCGCTGACGCCATCGTATTCGCGGTATACATGCCTCCACAGGACCCAGGTCCGGGGATCGCAGTGTCTTCGATGTTTTTCAGTTCTATATCAGAAACTGTACCCGCGGCATGACCACCTACCGCTTCAAAGACAGAAACCACATTCGTGTGATTAGGGCCGGGTTGAATCGTTCCGCCGTAGATAAAAATAGAAGGTCGATTCAGACGAGATAGCCCCATCATCAGGCCGGGCATATTCTTGTCACAACCTCCAATAGCGATGATCCCATCATGTCCCATGCAGCCAGAGACTGTTTCGATGCTGTCGGCGATGACTTCACGCGAGACGAGTGAGTACTTCATGCCCTCGGTGCCCATTGATATGCCATCGGAAATCGTGGGAGCACTGTAAATAATACCCTTGCCACCCGCCGAATCGGTTGATTCGTTCACGTCCTCGGCCAGCTTGTTAATGTGCATATTGCAGGGTGTCACCATGCTCCACGTCGAGGCGATACCGATTTGCGGCTTTTTGAAATCGGCGTCACTGAATCCCACGGCTCGCAACATGGCGCGGCTGGGTGCTTGTTCAACGCCATCAACGACGATCTTGGAGTACTTGCGTGTTTCTTTATCAGTCATGGACTTCTGGCTCTCTGTAAACTCACTCAATTGCGAGTCACTAATATACACCAGCCACCCTGTCCATGCATGCCCTTTGGCGTGGCGGGGCCTTGAGGTATAGTGTCCCTCGCCGTTGCTGGTGGCACCATAGGCAGCATTCGGCACATTAAATGTTGAATTGAGGATGCTTCATGTTTAACTCGCGCTCTTGGATAAACAACATTGGTACTCGGCAATTGCTCCAGCTTGTCACGATAACTACGCTCTTTGCGGCAACGCTCGCTTGGCAGTCTCGTTCTTTGGCACAAGATGAAGATCCGGCAGCGCTCTATGAAGCAAAGTGTGCCGTGTGTCACAGCAGCCCCACCGACCGAGCCCCGAGTCGCGAGGCGCTCAAGGGCTATAATCCCAATGCAATCTATCATGCGTTGACGCAAGGCATTATGCGCACCCAAGGCGCCATGCTCAGCGAAGATCAGAAAATCGCTATTGCCGAATATCTTACCGATGCAAGTTATAACCGCGATCGCGTTGAGCAATTCACTGCTTGTTCAGAACCCATCGGAGAGTTGGACCTCAGCAAAGCGGGTGCTTGGAATGGGTGGGGCGTGACTGAGAATGGTCAGCGGTTCCAACCCGAATCCTCTATAAACAGCAGTAATTTGGCCGAGCTTGAGGTGGCTTGGTCGTTCGGAGTCGAGGGGGCATCGGCGGCTCGTGCACAGCCAGCTGTCGTCGATGGGGTGATGGTCGTCGGATCGCCTTCGGGCCAGGTCTATGCGCTAGACCTAGAGACAGGATGCCATTATTGGACCTACGCGGCGATTGCGGAAGTGCGAGCGGCACCGACTATCGTTTATGTTGAAGATCTCGACGCGACCGTTGCTATCGTCGCAGACCAATCTAATCGTGTTTATGCGCTCGATATGCGCGACGGCAGCAAACACTGGCATGCTGATCCCGACTCGAATCCCTGGGCGGTGAGTACCGGCGCGCCTGTTGTACACGATAACAAAGTGTTCGTACCGGTCTCGTCGATGGAAGTCGCGGGAGCGGGGGATCCAAACCATGTTTGCTGTACATTTCGAGGCAACGTCGCGGCGCTAGATCTAGCACTGGGTGATGTACTTTGGCACAGCTACCTCATGGATGAACCGACGGTCGTGGGTAAGAATGCCGTGGGTAATGACATCCTCGCCCCCTCGGGGGCGCCAATCTGGGGCTCTGCGACGTTCGATGCAAAACGCAATCGAGTCTACGTCGGTAGCGGTCAGAATTATAGTCGTCCCACGAGCGACACCAGTGATTCAGTTATCGCATTCGACGCGGATTCGGGGGAGATGAGCTGGGTTCTGCAGACAGTAGCCGAAGATGCTTTCACAATGGCTTGTACGCTCAGCGCCGAGCATCCGAACTGTGCCAAGCCGGGGCCCGACGTAGATATTGGTGCGCCGGTGCTCACGGCATCGCTGTCCAACGGCCAGGATATTGTGGTAGCTGGCACCAAAGGCGCTGAGGTATTAGGCCTGGATCCGGACAATGATGGCGAGGTGCTTTGGCGTGTCAGCGTCGGTCGAGGCAGTCCACTAGGCGGCGTGCATTGGGGGATGGCATTCGTAGGTGATACCCTCTATGTGCCAGTTTCAGATCGCATTCCAGGTGGTAAAGGTGATCCTCGGCCAGGTTTGCATGCAATCGACATGAAGACGGGTGATGTTCTCTGGTATGCCGCTGCAGAGAGTCGCTGTGAAGGGCTTGGACGCAGTTGTTCGGATGCCTATTCTGCACCGGTGACAGTAGTGGGTGATGTCGTTCTCGCAGGGTCGCTGAATGGCTACCTATTCGCGCACGATCGAAAGACTGGCGAGGTTATATGGGAAATCGACACGAAACAGGTCTATGAGACCATAAACAACGTGCCGGCGAGCGGTGGGGCAATTGACGCGGCTGGACCGGTAGTGGCGGGAGACTACCTCATTGTTAACTCAGGTTATGCTCAATTTGGTCAGCTCGCAGGCAATGCGATGGTCGTCTATCGGCTGCCGCGACAATAGAATCGTTTCGATGCCGGCTGTATAGAGGTCGGCTCGAGATAGAGTCCGAATATGGCTAGTCGCAATCGAGTGACTGGCTTATGCTGCTAGGCATGAAACCACAAATAGCCTCTGCGGCATCTTCTCTCCTAGACCCCGACATTTACGAGCAAGCGCGCCAGGCGCGCGACCCTCGTTATGACGGGCGCTTTTTCGTTGCCGTACTCACGACAGGGATCTATTGTCGCCCCGTGTGTCCAGTGCGGATTCCTAAACAGGAAAATATTCGTCTATATCGCTCGGCGGCATCGGCTGCTGCAGCTGGCTTCCGCCCCTGTTTGCGCTGCCGTCCAGAATCGTCACCGGGAACACCCGCGTGGAGCATTGGCTCTTGGAAGGTGACACGTGCGCTCGAATTTATCGAGCGTGGCTACTTGGATGATGCGTCACTCGGCGAGCTTGCCTCACAATTGGATATCGGTGAACGGCAATTGGGACGTTTATTTCTACAGCATCTGGGTGCTGCACCCAATAAAGTCGCGCAGACGAGGCGTCTCCAATTTGCGAAGAAGCTTATCGATGAAACGAACCTTCCGCTGACCGAAGTGTGCTTCGCGGCAGGCTATGGCAGTGTGCGGCGTTTTAATGCGGCTTTAAAGGCATGCTACGGCCGCAGCCCCAGAGAAATTCGCAATCGACTTGGGGCTGGAACGGGGGACGGTGCAATTAAGCTGCGCTTGAGTTATCGCCCGCCGTTCGATTGGCGGGCGTTGCTGGCATTTCTGTCCTATCGCTCGATCCCTGGTGTTGAGGTGGTATCTGAAGAAAGCTATGCCCGTAGTTTTCGAATAATGGGTGAGGCTGGAGGGATGACGGCGAAGGGGCATTTTGTCGTTCGATTTTCAACAGATAGGCATGAATTAGACTTAAAGGTTTGGATAGACAACACGGCCTTGCTTCACCGAGTTGTGGAGCGTGTGCGGGCAATTTTCGATCTGCGTGCAGACAGTACAATTGTTGAGAAAAGCCTGTCTGCTGATCGTCGACTTGCTCCGCTTATTAAGAAGTATCCAGGGACAAGAGTGCCAGGATGCTGGAGTGGTTTTGAGGTCGCGCTACGTGCGATCTTGGGTCAGCAGGTCAGTGTTAAAGCAGCCTCAACGCTGGTCGCGCGAGTCGCCGCTGCTGTGGGGGAAAGATACGACTGTGACATGGAAGGCATTGAGTATTTTTTCCCCGAGCCTGAAGCCATAGCTAGCGCGGATTTGGATGATTTGGGGATTATCCAAACGCGAGTGTCAGCTATCAGAGAAGTGGCGCGTCGTTTAGAAAATGGGGAGCTAGAAATTGGGCCGCATGTAACTTTAGATTATTTTGTGCAGCAATTCTGCGAGATAAAAGGAATCGGCGAGTGGACTGCGCAATATGTCGCGATGCGGGCGTTGTCGGATCCTGATGCGTTTCCCCATTCAGATCTAATTTTATTACGGGCGGCAGCGCAGCCGGGTGAAACACTCACACCGAAAATGCTCCTCACTCGTGCTGAAGCGTGGAGGCCGTGGCGAGCTTATGCGGTGCTGTTACTCTGGCGAGCATATGCAGAGTTGCGGCAGAAATGATTGGGAAGGGTATAGCTCTAAAATTCACTGAATTGAGAGACGACGATGATTAATGAACGGAATGCTGTTACTCGCTACAACTATCTACAGACGGCGATCGGGGAGCTGTTGCTCGCCGGTGACGGAGAGGCCTTGTGTCTGCTCGGCTTTCCGGCAGGCAAGATGCAACGTCGACATGAAGAAGGATGGGTGAGGGATGATTCATGTTTCGTGCAAGCGCGTCAGCAATTGCTTGAATATTTCGCGGGCGAGCGACAGCAATTCACGCTTATGCTTAACCCCCGTGGTACAGAGTTTCAACGAGCCGTATGGCAAGCGTTAACCGAAATCCCCTTCGGTGAGACTTGGACATACGGGCAACTCGCTGATTACATCGGGCGTCCCAAAGCGTCGCGCGCCGTTGGCGCCGCCAACGGTGCAAACCCAATCCCCGTCATCATTCCTTGTCATCGAGTTATCGGTGCGGGCGGGAAATTGACTGGCTTCGGTGGAGGTCTAGCCACGAAGCGTCAGCTGCTCGAATTAGAGGGCAGTGTGAGTCAGGATTGAAAGCAGTCCCTTCATTGGGACGCGGTTTTGTTTCCGATTTGCTCACTGGTATAGTGCAACGATAAGGAAACGGAGTTCTTCAGGCGAGGCAGTATGCGTAGTAGTCAGCAATACATCATTGAAAGTGTCGACCGATGGCTTTCACAATCCCAAGCATCTTGGGTCTGCACAATTTTAAAAACCTGGGGCTCCTCTCCCAGGCCCGTGGGTGCGATGCTTGCTTGTAACTTAGAAGGTGAACTTATTGGTTCATTGTCGGGTGGCTGCATTGAAGAGGATTTTCTGGAGCAGCTACGAGATGGCTCACTTAAGGCACGTTATGATTCTGAGGGTGGGCCATTTGTCATCCAATACGGAGTCACGGAGGCCGAGCAGGCGCGCTTGAAGTTGCCCTGCGGCGGGCAGCTTCATGTCTTGCTCGAATATATTGATGATACCGAGACTAATAGGAAAGTGTTTGAGGAGCTCGCGCAGGCTCTTCGTAGTCATCGCTGTGTGAGTCGTCGTGTGGATTTAAGCAGTGGCGAAATAAGCATCGACGAGCATGATTTACAAGCTAAACAGGCTGTCGAGATGATTGATGGCGCTATGCTCCATCGATTGAGTCCGGTATATCGTTTGCTTCTACTCGGCGCAGGAGATGTTGCCCGCTACGTGGCAGAGATGGCGTTGGCGCTTGATTACGACGTCACTCTTTGTGACCCTAGGCCGAAATATTTAGACCATTGGGAAGTGCCTGGTGTGGAAGTCTCTTCGAGACTGCCCGACGATCTCGTCAGGGAACGCTTCAGTAACTCTTACAGCGGTGTGGTCGCGCTCGCACACGACCCACGAGTCGATGATATGGCCCTCATGGAGGCTTTAAAGACAGACGCATTCTATGTCGGTGCGATGGGCTCCGAACGAACATCAGCTGCGAGACGCGAACGCCTACCTCAATTAGGTTTAAGTGAGGCTGAAATCGATACCTTACATGCGCCGATTGGCTATCAGATAGGCAGTAAAACCCCTGCGGAAATTGCCATCTCTGTCATGGCTGAGATCACGGCAGTGCGTCACGGTCGGCGGGCATAAACCGAGTTAAAAATCGGATTGATTTTAGATGGGGGCTCTGCGAGGCCAGGGGCTGGCCTGCTCCAGTTGTGCGGCGAGTTTGAGTAGTAATGCATCGTGCCCCCAATCCGCGCTCATCATTACCCCAATTGGCAAGCCTGCATCTGTGCTGTGCAGAGGCACAGACATGCTCGGCGCGCCACTTCCATTGTAGAAGGCGGTGAATCCGCTGTATTCGCGAAATTTCCTCGCATAGTCTTGTACATCGTTCGCGTTCATGTCGAGCCATCCCAAGGGTGCAGGTGTCATGCTTAACACGGGTGAAACGATGACATCGATTTGGGTGTGGAAGTCATGCATAAGCATTTCAACAGCATGCAATTGATCGCGTGCTTCGATGTAATCACTGGCACTGACTTTGGCTCCGCCTTTTGCCATCACTTTGGTAGAGAGTTCAACGGGAGCCTCATCTAAACTCAGGCCGAGTTGATCGAGTCGCGGTTTGATGCTTTGTAGCACATGGACGCCAATGATTTTTGTCATCGCGGCGCCTGCCGTGGCATGGTCCGCGGGATGTGGCCGCTCTTCTATGTGATGGCCAAGTTGCTCGAGCAAGGCTCCTGCTTTATGAACTGCGGCGATGACTTCTTGGTCGATGCTTTCACCTGTCGGGTGCGTGGTGACTAGCGCGATTCTAAGCGGCCTGTTGATGGGCTCAATGAGCGCGTCGGTAAAATTCGTAGGTGTCACCGTTGCTAGAGACTTCGCCGGGTTGGCAAAGAGTCCGGTGTTGTCATTGATAATGAGGTCGAGGAATGCGGCGCTGTCCCGCACGGTTTGGCTCACAACATGCCCTACGCTAAATCCGCTCCAGCATTCAGCTAATCTGTCTTCAATAACCGTGAGTCCGCGACTCGGCTTGAGACCAAACAGACCGCAGTTGGCTGCGGGAATACGGATAGAACCACCGCCATCACTCGCGTGAGCGGCGGGGACAATGCCGGCGGCAACTGCAGCAGCGGCACCGCCAGACGATCCACCTGTCGAATATTTGAGGTTCCAAGGGTTATGACTAGGGCCGTTCAGAGTGGGCTCCGTTGTCAGCGTCAGCCCCCACTCTGGAGTATTGGTTTTCCCTAAGATGTTCAAACCAGCTTCGATATAACGTTGCACGATGTGTGAATTCTTGTCGGCGACATTGTCCTTAAATAGAGCGCTTCCAAAATTTACAGGCAAGCCGGCGACGGGGCTGAGGTCTTTGATTAGAAATGGTACACCACCCAAAGGTGAGGCATTTGAGTCGATAGTTGAGGCGCGTTTCAGAGCTGTCTCATAGTCTTCGTGGATGATGGCGTTGATTGCCGGGTTTATCGACCTTGCTCGTTCAACCGCACATTGATTGACTTCTTGTGCACTGTAATCGCCGCGCGCAATTCCCTCGCCGAGACCTATTGCATCTATTTCGAGGTATTCTTCAATTGAGAGCATGTCGGCCTCGCTTTGTTATTAGTTTTCGAATCGACCTGCGGTATACCACGGGACGTTAGTTGCTCGCGCTTCTACCAGCTCTACCACATCGAGAATCAGCGCAAAAAGGGCCATCCTGACCACTACGCCGTTGTCGGTTTGACGGAAAATTGCCAAATTGGGGTGCTGATTCAAATCATTGTCCAATTCATTGGCGTCAGCACGAGAGTCGCGGGGCAGGGGATGCATGATGACGGTGTTGGGCGCACAATTCCGAGTGTAAATTTCCTGGTTTAGTTTGAACCTGCCTCGATAGATATTAGCCTCGAGTCTGTCACTAAAGCGTTCTTCTTGAATGCGAGTCAGGTAGACGGTGTCATTGTCGGCAAGGCCGCTTTCCATATCTTCTGTTTCAATGACTGTGTGGCCTGCAGCGCGTAATTGCGACACGATGTCTTCGGGCATTTTGAGCTCAGCTGGCGAGATGAGTGTGCACGTGATGTCGCGATAGAGTAGTAGTAATTGAGAAAGAGAATGAACCGTCCGACCGTGCTTTAGGTCGCCCACCATGGCGATACGCATGCCATCGATGCTGCGCTCATTCGCACGCAGTTCTTTCTTAATTGTGTACAAGTCTAACAGTGCCTGGGAAGGGTGTTCATTGGGGCCGTCACCCCCATTGATAACCGGCACGCGGCTGGCCTTCGCAAACTCTTCTACCGAGCCCGCTTGAGGGTGTCGCATCACGATGATGTCACTGTAACCGCTGACCACTCTTGCGGTGTCATAGAGTGATTCGCCCTTGGAAATGGATGAGGTCTTAATATCTGAAGTTTCGCGGACATAGCCGCCAAGTAGGTTAAAAGCACAGCCGAAGCTGAAGCGGGTGCGTGTGCTGGCTTCGAAGAACATATTGCCGAGGATTGCACCGTCCAGTGCCGTTGTTCTGCGTTCACGACGGGCGAAGGGCTGCATTGAATCGGCGACTTCAAATACGCGCTCTATTGCAGCGCGATCGAATTCGGTGACACTGATGATATGGCTGCCGCGAAATTCCATGTGACCTGAGACCCCTTCTCTGTGACTTTGTGGCAACATTGCCCCTTTGTGGATTCTTGACGATGCTGTGGCGTTCGCTGAATCCGCCGATAAGTCTACTACAGTTGTTGGCACCGCCGCACCGGCTGGGAATAGCATAGGAATGACGATGAGTGACAAGAGTATCTATTGGTACGATTTCGAGACCTTCGGCAAGGATGCGAAGCGAGATAGAGCGGCACAGTTTGCCGGCATCCGTACAGATGAAGACCTCAATATCATTGGTGAGCCTTTGCTGCTGTATTGCAAACCGAGTGAAGATTTCCTGCCTGAGCCTATGGCCTGTTATATCACCGGGATTACCCCTCAGAAAGCGGCAGAAGAAGGAGTCGTTGAAGCGGAATTCATCCGACAGATACTCGCAGAATTCTCCAAGCCCAATACCTGTGTCGCCGGCTACAACAACATTCGATTTGACGATGAACTGACGAGACAGCTGCTGTATAGGAATTTTTACGATCCCTATGAGCGGGAATATAAAAATGGTAATTCTCGATGGGATCTTATTGATGTGGTTCGACTCTGTGCTGGGGTTCGGCCGGATGGGATTAACTGGCCATTGCGTGAAAACGGATCTCGTAGTTTTAGATTGGATCAATTGACAGTCGCTAATGGGATTGAACACGGCGCCGCGCATGACGCTCTCGCTGATGTAATCGCGACTATCGAGATGGCGAAGCTATTGCGGAAAAATCAGCCACGTCTTTTCGACTATGCTTATGGATTGCGGTCGAAACAGGCAGTGCGTGCGCAACTAGACATGGTGAACCACAAACCTGTGATTTATGTGTCTATGATTTTCCCCGCGCGTCTGGGTTGTCTATCTGTCGTGATGCCTTTATGCCAACACCCTACCAATGCGAATGCGATTATAGCCTGTGATTTGCGAGTGGATCCTAAGCAATGGTTGGGATTGACGCCGCAAGAGATGGCGTCGCGACTGTACAAGAAGAAGAGTGAATTGAAGGAAGGGGAGCTGCCATTGCCGCTTCATGTGATTGCTAGTAATAAATGCCCGATCATTGTGCCGGTCACTGTATTAGATGATGATGTCGCGGCTTCCTATGAGCTCGAGAGAACGAATTGGATGGATTACTACGAGCAAGTGAAAGCGACTCCCGGCATTTTGCAAAGCGTCAGTGAAGCCTATGCGAACGACCGCGATGAGAGTAGGGAAACCGATCCAGATTTTATGATTTATTCGGGCTTCTTCTCTGACTCTGATAAGCAGTTGATGCAAACGGTTCGGCAGACGCCACCGGAAGAATTGGCGCGATTGGATATGCCTTTCCGC
Organism: Pseudomonadales bacterium; assembly: GCA_023268635.1. GTDB lineage: Bacteria > Pseudomonadota > Gammaproteobacteria > Pseudomonadales > Pseudohongiellaceae > UBA9145. The sequence continues at coordinate 68,214 of JALQUB010000064.1, read as the reverse complement.
GATAAGCGGCTTAGCGAAATGCTGTTCCGCTACAGGGCGAGAAATTACCCAGCAACACTTTCCGCTGATGAGCGCGCACGTTGGCGTGAGTTCTGTCGAGCCAAGGTGTGTGGCGACGACGCGCGCAAGCACTTCGAGGCTGGACTCAAAGAGCTGTTAGACCGCGGCGGAGCGGAGACTCGCCCTTTAATGGAGCAATTGCAGCAATATGCTGATGAGATCTCGCAATCGGATTAAGGGTTCGTGGAGCTATGACTTTTTGCGTAAAGCGCGTAAAATCACTGCGCCATAATAATCAAAATAGCTATATAAAACAGATGGCTAGCCAGGCTTTCTGTTAATCGAGGCGAAATACTCCCCCATGGATAGGTTTCAAGATATCAGGCCTTACCAAGATTCTGAGGTTAGGTCCGTGCTGGATTCACTCACCCATAATCGAGAAATGCTGGATAGTATTGCACGGTTCAATGCGCCTAAGCTCTCACGCTGGCTGCCGTTCTTAACGCGCTATGTTGCGAAAAGAACCTTGCAGAAGCAGCTTGCTGGTGTCCAAACGATTAAGGCGATGCAGGATGTTATTGCCACGTATATGGACAAGATGATCGAAGAAACGACGACCTCGCTTACGTCTTCTGGTTTGGATAAATTAGACCCCCACCGAAGTTATGTATTCATCAGTAATCATCGTGACATAGCAATGGATCCGGCCTTCGTGAATTACATGCTGTATCACGCGAATTTTGAAACCTTGCAAATAGCGATAGGCGATAACTTACTTAAGAAGCCATTTGTCTCTGATCTGATGCGCCTGAACAAAAGTTTCATCGTGCGACGATCGGTGAAGGGTCGAGAGTTACTCTCCGCGCTGCAGCAGTTATCCGAATATATCCATCATTGCATCGAGACGGATAATAATGTTTGGATCGCGCAGCGAGAAGGGCGCGCCAAAGATGGGATTGATCGTACTGATCCGGCTTTGTTGAAAATGTTGGCCATCGCGCATAGGAAATTACCTCTCAGCGAAAGCCTAGGTCGTCTGCACATTGTTCCGGTGACGCTCTCCTATCAATATGATGCCTGTGACACCCTGAAGGCTCAGGAGCTCTTCGCGCATGCGACAGAGCAGGGTTACCAGAAAGACGATGAGACTGATATTCGTTCAATCGTCGCCGGGATGATGGGGGACAAGGGAGCGGTTCATGTAGCTTTCGGTTCTGAGCTTACACTGACTTCAGATGATCCGGATGAGATTGCTAAACAGATAGATCAGCAAATACTCGCGAATTACCGGATGCATGATATTAATTATCTGGCACTAGAACAGCTTTTGAAGCGGGATGAGCTCAGCCAAGATGAGGCGATGAACGCCGAGAGCCTATTGGCAAGTTGGAGATTGGAATCCACAGGCGGAGAGGCAGCCTCGGAGAAAGCGGTATTCGATCAACGTCTGGCGGGGGTCGATGAAGAAATACGCGGAATCTGGCTGCGAAGTTATGCCAATGCCTTGCTGCGTCGCCCTTAGAGGCTGTGATCGTATTAGCTGCGTCCTAATTTCGCCGCCGCCGCTTCAAATCTCATCTGCAATTGCTCCCTTAGTTCTTTAGGAAGCGGCCCTAGGCAATGCAAGCGTAACTGCTCATCTCGAGCGTGTTTGATGATGTCGCTCATAGATTGCTTCGCTTGACCGAATGCATTTTTGAGTTGTTCCAGTTGTAATTGCATGCGTAAGGCTTGATCGCCGGAGGGCGTCTCTGTATTCGCATTGATTTCGAGTTCAGTGCAAAGCCTCCGTGCTTCGAGTTCGGCGTCTTTGCTCAATTTATTCAGCGATTTTGCGTCCTTTGCATTATTCAATGCGCTCAGACGTCCTTCTAGGATGTCGAGCAAAGTCCGATCATCAGGCCTTTCCATTTCTTTCCAAGCGTCTAAATTGAATGCGGCTTTAGCGGCGGCGAATTCTTCCGATGAGTTGGCTTTTAGAAGAGCATCCTCATAGGCATCTAGTACCTGAGTTAGAGCGGAAACCGTGGTGATTCGTTGCTGCTGTTTCTTATCAGGCAATGCCTTGTAGCGTGTATCCAAGCGACGCTTGAGTGTATTGAATTGATCGCTAAGATTCTTGCGTTGATTACCTAATCGAGGGTCTAGCGCTACGGAAAACGCTTGCGATAAGTCTTGATATTTCTCTCGAGCCTGACGGAATGACTCTTCATCTAATGAGAGTAGAGATTCAAGATTCTTGAAGATAGCCTCTATCTCAGCCACAAGTTTGCTGACATCTTGGTTAGAAGCTGGGGCACCACGTTTGGCTGGGCGATTCTTGCCGCTAGCCACTCCCTCTCCAGTGCTGAAGATTTTGTCACAAGCTGCGCGGAATGCTTTCCAATAGGCCTGGTCATCTTTGTGATTGCTAGGGCCGATCTCTTTCCATTGCTTTTGTAGGGCCTTCGCTGATTGCATGGCCTCTCGATGATCGTCTAACTCTGCGAGAGCTTCAGCCTCGGCGATTATCTTCTGTTTGAGTTGAGCGTTTTCTTGGCCCGCTTCTCGGCGAATCTTGCGAAGCGAATTTAATAATCCGTAGTAACGTTTTTGCAGTTCCTTAATCTTGGATTGCTCAACAGGCGCGGTCTCTTTCCAGCGAGCCTCTGCGGTAGAAATAATAGAAGTAATTTCGCTCGAGATTTTCTGTTTGCTCTCTGAGCTCTCCTGCGGGCTCTCACCTAGACGAGCAAGATCGGCATCTAAGGAATCGCAGAGTGCAACTCTGCTCTGATAGTTTTCAGCGAGAGCGCCTTTGCGCTGCTTAAAATGTTCCTTGCATGGTGCATAAGCCTCATCGGACAGCTTCTTGAATTTCTTCCAGAGTGATTCATTCTGCTGTGATCGGCCTAGTGTCTTCCACTCTTGATGTGCAGTGCTGATCGCTTTAGCACGCTCGGCGCCTTGGATGTCAGATTCTACTAAGAGCTGCATCGCGTTAATGAGTTCTTTTTTCTTTTCCGCGGAGGCGAATAGCTTCCAGTCTTTCAGCTCTTGATAGCGAATTCTGTGCTCATTGAGTTGCTTTTGTACGGTATTCCGCAACTTCCCGCTCAATGGAGCTAGTGCAGTTTGCACTTTATCCCAAGCCACTAAGCTGGCGTCGGAGTTGCCGGCTTCAAGGGACTCCTTCAATGCTTCAATGGCTGTGAGTGCTTTGCCACTCATGGAATCCTGATACGCTTTATTTTGCGCGAGTAGTTCAACCATGTGCAGGTGCAGTTCGGTGCCTCGATTTTTTGCTTGTTCGGCATCTTCCGGCAATTGTTTGCGAATTTCTCCCAAACGATTACCCAGCGTGTTGATATCTACAGTCTGCTTCGATGTGATTGCAGAAATTATGGGGTCGAGCACTTTGAGTTCAGCAACAGGATCGGCGTAAATAGGTTGAGTTTTCTCTCCCTTGGGTTCCTTCTTTTTTGCCTCAACGACTTCTTCAGGCTCAGGAGTCGATTCCGCTGATCTGATAGGCGATTCTATTGTTTCCTGATCCGATGTTTCGATGTCAGTGCTGGTCGACGCATCCGTCGCTGTGGCTACTACTTCATTGTCTATCGGGTCAGTGTTGCTTTGTGTCGTCATAAGGAAAACCGTTTATTACTTACTGTAGATCGCTATGCGGAGTCTGGTTGTCATGACCTCTGCAGAATTAAAAGCGCTAGGCGGCAAGTTTAGCAGATGTTTAATCCGAACAGACACTTAGTTTTCAGCGTGAGGTGCTATACTTCAAATTGCCCCTAAGAGCGGTTTCAGTCTCGGTCTCTCGAGTTTAACTCGATCTGTCGACCGCTGCGCTAATTCGGTTGATTTTATGCTTAACGAGACCACCAAAGAGAGTATCCAGGACGCCTACCGTCAGCTTCTCAGCGCTCGCGAATTAACACCGCGCTATGGACAAAGGTTGATGATCGCGGAAATCGCGAAGTGTTTGGGGAGTATCAATATCGCTCAAGGTGATGCTCCGATCATCGTCGTCGAGGCGGGCACGGGTACCGGGAAAACACTCGCCTACACGCTCGCCGTCCTACCCATCGCTCGCGAATTGGGGCTCAAGGTGGTGATCTCGACAGCTACCGTAGCCCTTCAAGAGCAGGTTATTCAAAAAGATCTCCCAGAAATACTCGAAGCAAGTGAGCTCGACTTTAGTGTCTCTCTTGCAAAGGGAAGGGGGCGTTATCTGTGTTTGTCTAAACTAGATATGCTGCTCAGCGGCAGTGACTCAATGCAGGCTATGATGGATTTGTATGGCGATGACGTGAGCGCTGGCAATGGCGGAGATCGCGCACTCTACGAGCAGTTATTGGACTCGGTAAGCAGTGGCAAGTGGGATGGGGATCGCGATACTTGGCCCAGTCTAATCACAGAAGAAAATTGGCGGCCCCTGACCGTCGATAATTCTCAATGCATGGGCGCCAAGTGCAGCAATTTTCGGCACTGCAGTTTCTACAAAGCTCGAGATTCTATTACGAATGCTGATTGCATAGTTACGAATCACGACTTAGTGCTCGCTGATTTGGCTTTAGGCGGGGGCGTCATTCTTCCAGAGCCAGAGGACTGTCTCTATGTCTTCGACGAAGCACATCATTTACCGCTCAAGAGTAATAACCACTTTGCATCAATGACGCGGATAAAATCTACTTCGAACTGGCTAGAAAAAGCAGAAAAGCTGCTGAAGGGTGTGGCGGACGATGAGTTCCTGGATTCGACAAGACTGCAGTCAATGTGCACGCTTTGTGTGGGGCTGCGCACTGAGCTCGATGTTGCGTGGCTGTTACTTGAGCAGCTAGTCGAGACGGCAGGCGGTGGGGATGGTTATGAAGATAGGATCCAGTATGCTTTTGAATTAGGGGTTGCTCCTGAGGAGATCATCGCTGTCGCGCAGAATATGGCGACGCTCTTTGCGCGATTCTCAACAGGACTACAGTCTATTGTTGATGAGTTAAAAGAGTCCTTGGAGGACGGAGGGGCCCCTGAGCGACGGCAGCTAGCGGAGCAATGGTTCGGCATAGTTGGAACCGCGCAGCAAAGAGCTGAGGCGAACTTGAGTTTATGGTCAAATTACGCCCAGCGTGATCCAAGCGGAAGCGCGCCCAATGCCCGTTGGCTGACTTACAATCCTAGTGATGCATTTCCCGATATAACCGTAGCGACGAGCCCCGTGCTTGCAGCAGACACGCTGCAAGAAAGACTCTGGGGGCAGTGTGCTGGTGCAGTGCTTACATCGGCAACACTCTCGGCCTTAGGGGAGTTCTCTATGTTAAAAATGCGTGCTGGGCTCCCGGATAACACTCAATATTTGCGCATTTTGAGCCCGTTCAAGTTCTCGGAAGCGGCGACACTCACGGTGCCGAAGATGAATTGCTTGCCTTCGAATGTGCGGGACCATACTGACTATATCGCAGAGGCGATTCCCGACCTGGTAGATCCCAACGCGGGATCGCTCATGCTATTTAGTAGCCGGCGGCAAATGCTGGACGTGCTGGAGCAATTACCATTGGAATGGCGAGATAGGGTTTTATGTCAGGATGACTACCAAAAATCACAATTGTTGAATTATCACCGTCAGCGAATCGATGAAGGTGAGGGAAGTCTCATTTTTGGTCTGGCGAGTTTCGCGGAAGGCGTAGATCTTCCCGGCGATTACTGCACACACGTTTTAATCGCAAAGATACCGTTTGCAGTGCCCAATGAGCCGATAGAAATGACGCTATCGAAGTGGATAGAGCAGCAGGGTCTGAATCCGTTCATGACTTTGACTGTCCCGGATGCGGCGTTCAAATTGGTTCAAGCAACGGGGCGGTTACTCAGGAATGAGAAAGATCAAGGCAAAATCACTATTTTCGATGAGCGCTTAGCCATTCAGCGCTACGGCAAGACGATATTGGAGTCATTGCCGCCGTATAGGCTAGAGCTCCTCGCTTAAACGATTCTCTGTTAAGCGACGAGTTTGTGTGCGACTAGATATCCCGCTGCAGCACCTACGAGGCTAGTGATCGCTATTTGCTGGAATATAATGCCCAAGCCAAAGCCTAAGACAAGTCCCATCGTGATGCTAAGGGCATAGGTTCCTTGCTTAGAATTCCCTTTTTTCTTTTTTGACATCGTGCTCTCCTTCTAGCTTATTAGCAGCTAAGAAGATGTTAATTACAATACCCTTAATGAGTAAATAGCAGTAGCTTGATTGATGTTCAAGTCGGGTGCTACCTCTGTCTCGCTGATGGCATCCGCTATATTAAGGCCTTCTACTATAGAACCTATTGCAGTGACCTGGCCGTCTAGCCAGGGGCTGTCTTCTAACAGAATTATCAATTCGGTGCTGGCAACTCCGGCTGGACTAGAACTCAACGCGACATCGCCGCGGAGCAGCATTGGTGTCCCTAATCCCTGAGTAAAACGATGGCCTAGATTTTCAAGCGCATCGGCCACTGACATCGCCCGCAATTGCTCCATGACTGCTGGCGCATTCGCGGCGGCTTGACTGGCGTTTTCAATACCGAGGCTCGCATAGAGCGGTGCGAGGATTGTTTCGTCGAAGGCCTCGCGCGAGTCGATAGCTAAATGAGAGTCTACTTCTCCTGCATCATTAAGCAGGGGTCGTTGTTCTAACCCGAGAGAGGTGGAATCTATTTCTTCTTCGAGAGCGGAGGGTATTAATCCGAACCGATTGAATGCAGCTGCACCCGTGCGAAGTCGGCTATTAGGGATGCTCTCGTAGAATTGAGTCTGATCATAATATCGCGACTGGATGTCGGAGTCGGGGAAGCGATGCTTGCCTTCGATGAGCTCAATGAGTCGTGCAATATTCTTCGGCGCTTGAGTGCGGTGGAGTTCTATGTAGATTGCCCCTTTTGCCGAAAAAAGTGCGACCAGAGGGTTGTTGGGGTTGCTCATTAACGCGCGGGCACTAGCTTCGTCCGCGTGCGCAGTGAAATTAACGAGCAGGCTGAGGGTGCTGCTAAAAAGGATGGCGCGAATGTGGGAGCAGTAAATTAGGTTCATGACTGCCTTTGTAAGTCGGTCGGTGTATCGATATCGAAGAGTATACCGCTATCATTCAGTTGCAGCGTAGTTATCTGGCCACTATGTTTGGTGAGCAGATCGCGCGCTCCTTGGTCACCATGTAGTGCTCTGAGTTCGTCAAAGAAGTCCGCGCCAAACGCTACTGGATGTCCTCGCTTTCCTTCATAGGTAGGAAGCACAATTTTATCCCGTGACGAGGCAGTGAGTATTTGAGAGTAGCTGTCCGTTTGTATGTTTGGCATGTCGGCCAGGCAGACCAGAGCAGCTCTCCAGTTGGGCACATGCCGTGCGGCGAATGCTAAGCTCGCGCCCATACCATCGGATGAGCCATCAAAGCTGAGTATCGAAATTTGACAACTAGGTCGTTGGATTTTGGTCGACTCCACATATTCAAGAAGTGTGCCGTAGAGTGCGGGTCTTGTGACGATGAGGATGTCATCGAGTGCAAGGCTCAGGCGGTCGAGCATCTGTTTAAAGACAGTGAGCTGTTGCTTGCCAGGAAGTGGCGCGAGTAATTTATCACCGCCAAAGCGTCGACTGTACCCGGCCGCTAGAACGAGCGCTCCTACTGGTAGCTGGGAATCAAGAATTGTTGAGCTTGCTCGCTGTGCCATCCAATCGCTCTTACGTGGGCGCTACCCGACAGGAATTACGCTCGATAGAAGTGTCAGTGTAAGATTTTGGGCGAATCGAGGGGGAGTGATTCTGCTTCCTTGTCACTGTGAATTTCTACGATGAAGCGAGGGCCTTGATCCTGCGCGGAATCTTTTTCCTGAGTAGTGTTTGCGGTGTGCTCAACGGGTTGCGTTTTAGTTTGTTGCTCTGAACGAGCAACGTTTAATTGCTCACTGAGGTGTGAACGCAAGCGATTGACCACGCTAGACATGACGTCAATAGTTTGGCTTAACTGGTCTAAGGTCAGCAGGGTTTTCTCTGGCGAATCACCTGCCACATCCGTTGTGTCTTTCTTCTTCTCGCTCACGCGATCTCCCTTAATTCGCTGTTATGCAGAGGGCTTGAATTAGTTCGAAGCTAGTCCCAAGACAAGGCTCCGCCAGTTTGGTACTCGATGACGCGTGTTTCAAAGAAGTTCTTTTCTTTACGTAGATCCATGATTTCGGACATCCATGGGAATGGATTTTCAACGCCAACGAATTGCGCTGGGAGACCAATTTGAATGAGGCGTCGATTTGCGATGAATTGGAGATATTCTTCCATCATAGACGCATTCATGCCGAGCACGCCGCGAGGCATGGTGTCACGTGCGTATTCGATTTCTAGTTGAGTCGCCTCCAAGATCATTTGCGTCGCGGTTTGCTTGAATTCATCGGTCCAGATCTGAGGATTTTCGAACTTGATCTGATTGATCATGTCGATACCGAAGTTCAGGTGCATGGATTCATCGCGCAGAATGTATTGAAATTGCTCGGAAGTTCCGGTCATCTTGTTGCGACGACCCATGGAGAGAATCTGCGTGAAGCCACAGTAGAAGAAAATCCCTTCCAGGCAGCAGTAGAATGCGATGAGATTCTTAAGTAGCGTCTGATCCTTTTCAATTGTTCCCGTGGTGAAATTCGGGTCGCTGAGTTCCTGTGTATATTTCAGTCCCCACGAAGCCTTCTTAGCAACCGATGGAACCTCATGGTACATATTGAAAATTTCACCCTCATCCATCGAGAGTGATTCGATGCAATATTGATAAGCGTGCGTATGAATCGCTTCTTCGAACGCCTGCCTGAGGATGTATTGACGACATTCTGGGTTGGTAATGAGGCGATAAATTGCGAGAACGAGATTGTTCGCAACAAGCGAGTCCGCAGTTGAGAAGAAACCAAGGTTGCGTTTAACGATCAGTCTCTCATCCGCGGTTAGCCCTTGTGGGTTTTTCCACAAAGCGATATCTGCGTTCATATTAACTTCTTGCGGCATCCAATGATTCGCACAACCATCAAGATACTTCTGCCACGCCCAATCATATTTGAATGGGACTAGCTGATTCAGGTCTGCACGACAATTGATCATCGCTTTATCGTCTACGGCCACGCGGTTGGCAGTGCCTTCGAGCTCTTCAATGCCAGAGCTTGCATCTAGAGCCTCTACGGCCTGCTTTGCTCTTCGGAGTGCATCGTTGTCCGACGACATCGCTTCGCTAGCATCAGGGGTTTCGACTGACGCCGTAGGAGCCGCTTGCTCGATTGGTTTGCTAGCAGCGGCGCTAGTGACCGTTTCCGGTACCGCTACAGGGGCGCCGGTGGAGGCTGTTGGCTCTTTATCGAATTCGTCCCATGACAACATAATCTGCACTTCCTCTTCCTGTGCGAATTCTCGTCGCACTTTTAGCTTTCTATTATTTCTTTGTTTCTAATCTTGGCAGGCTTGCCATGTTCCTATTGGCAAGCCTCACAATCAGGATCATCTAATGAGCAAGCCTTCGGAACCGGTGCCGCTGTTGGTTCGGCAGACACCTTATTCAGGCTCATGTCTGAGACAGTCGACTTCTCTGTCGTTGTTGCGGCGAGTGCGCGGAGATAGTAAGTCGTTTTTAATCCACGTAACCATGCCATCTTGTAAGTGATGTCCAACTTCTTACCGCTAGCACCGGCGACATAGAGGTTGAGCGATTGCGCTTGGTCAATCCATTTCTGGCGTCGGCTTGCAGCATCGACTATCCAGCGAGGCTCGATCTCGAATGCCGTAGCATAAATTTGTTTTATCTCATCGGGGATGCGATCTATCTTCTGGACACTACCTTCGTAGTATTTGAGATCGTTTACCATGACGCTGTCCCAGAGACCTGCCTGTTTCAAGTCGCGCACAAGGAAAGGGTTAACGACTGTAAATTCGCCCGACAGATTCGATTTCACATAGAGGTTTTGGTAAGTCGGCTCTATGGATTGCGAAACGCCGCTAATGTTAGCGATCGTCGCTGTGGGAGCGATGGCTAGGACGTTTGAATTGCGCATTCCGTCCTGCTTAATCTTATTGCGCAGGCTATCCCAATCGAGGCGTTGATCCATATTGATGTCGAGGAAGTCGACGCCGCGGGCTTCATGGAGTAGCTGCAGTGAGTCGATAGGCAAGATGCCCTGATCCCAGAGTGAGCCCTCAAATGTTTGATAGCGGCCACGCTCTACTGCTAAGTCGCTGGAAGCGCTGAGAGCGTAATAGCTGATTACTTCCATGGAAACGTCTGCAAATTCTACTGCTTGCTCTGAAGAGTAGGCGATGCGTTGAGCGTAGAGCGCATCCTGGAAGCCCATGATGCCCATGCCTATGGGGCGGTGCTTCAAATTGGAGTTTTCAGCCTGCGGCACAGAGTAGTAGTTAATATCGATGACGTTGTCGAGCATGCGAACAGCCGTGGTCACCGTCTTTTTAAGTTTCTCCTTGTCCAGACCATTCTCATTGACATGGTTGACGAGATTGATGGAGCCGAGGTTGCAAACAGCAATCTCGTCTTTATTTGTATTGAGCGTAATCTCGGTGCACAGGTTCGATGAATGTATCGTACCAATGTGCTGCTGAGGTGAACGCACGTTGCAAGCATCTTTGAAAGTGATCCATGGGTGTCCAGTTTCGAACAGCATCGAGATCATTTTGCGCCACAGATCGGCGGCTCGGACAGTCTTGTAAACCTCAATTTCACCCGCTGCTGCTTTGCGCTCGTATTCGACGTATTTTTCTTCGAATGCGACACCGTGTAAGTCATGCAGCTCGGGAACATTGTTAGGCGAGAAGAGCGTCCACTCTTGATCATTGAAGACGCGCTTCATGAAAAGGTCGGGAATCCAATTCGCTGTGTTCATATCGTGTGCACGGCGACGCTCATCACCTGTGTTCTTGCGAAGTTCGAGAAATTCTTCAATGTCGAGGTGCCAAGTTTCTAAGTATGAGCAAACAGCCCCCTTGCGCTTGCCGCCTTGGTTGACCGCGACGGCGGTGTCATTGACAACCTTTAGGAAGGGAACGATGCCCTGTGACTTGCCGTTGGTACCTTTAATATGGGCGCCAAGAGCTCGAACTGGAGTCCAGTCATTGCCAAGACCGCCAGCCCATTTAGAGAGCATGGCGTTGTCGCGAATCGCTGAATAGATCCCATGAAGATCGTCGGGGACTGTGGTTAAGAAGCAAGACGACAGCTGCGGGCGTAGAGTGCCAGAGTTGAATAACTGAGGCGTCGAAACCATGTAGTCGAAGCTGGATAGCAAGTTGTAGAACTCAATAGCCCTGTCTTCGCGATTCTCTTCATTGGTGGCGAGTCCCATGGCGACGCGCATGAAGAAGACTTGCGGTAACTCGAATCGTATGTCGTTGCTATGAATAAAGTAGCGGTCGTAGAGGGTTTGCAATCCTAAATAGGTGAACTGCTGGTCACGATCGGCTTGTAAGGCCTGGCCTAATTTGCCGAGATCGTATTCTAGTAAGTGGGGTGATAGCAGCCCCAGCTCAACACCTTTCTCAATATAGGGTTTGAGTGTTGCTGCATAACGATAATGCATCTCCGATTGTGTGGCTGCTTCTGCTATACCGAGGAAACTCAGCGCTTCCGATCGTACGGTATCCATGAGTAGACGCGCTGTCACATAAGAATAATTAGGATCTTTCTCAACCATGGTGCGTGCGCACATAACAAGCGAGGTGCGAACATCGCTCATTTTCACGCCGGGGTAGAGGTTCTTGAGTGTTTCTTTGTAGATAGCGTCGGCAGAGACACCTTCCAGACCTTCACATGCCTCGTCGATGACAATACGCAGTCGTTGGGCGTCGAGCGGAGCCTGCTCGCCATTGTCGAGTGTGATATTAATCAGTGCTTCTTTGTCAATTTCGACGTCGCGCTTCTGCTGGCGTAGGCGTTCATGTTCGGCACGATAGATGACATAGCTGCGTGCCACCTTGTGCTCGCCGCTACGCATGAGCGCTAGCTCGACCTGATCTTGAATATCCTCGATATGGATCGTTCCGCCCGATGGCATTCGCCTTGCGAAAATTTCGGTAATTTGTCTGGCGAGCTGTGCGACAGACTCGTGGATACGAGTCGAATCTGCTGCATTACCACCCTCTACTTCGAGATATGCCTTGGTGATTGCAACACTGATTTTGGAGTCGTCATAGCCAACCACGGCACCATTACGTTTTATGACTCGTAATTGACCTGGCGCTGTCGCTGCGGGAGAAGGTGTTGCTATTGAAGGTGATGGCGCTGGGTTGGCGCTAGCGGTGGGTTGTGCATCGATCTGCATTTGGCGCTCCGATTTTATCTGTGCCTTGATACTTATAGGTTTTTATTCGTTCTTATGCTGTTGGTTTTCGTGCCACTGCTTACTACTTGAGGGCAGAAAAACTGCCGGAATCCTGATTCGCTCACCCTATCTGTGAGCTAATTGGCCTTCGCTTGCTTATGCGAATTTTTAGTGCCACATACTATATATAGTGTTTTGGTCGAAACACTTTAGCTATTTAGCAAAATAAATAATATTTCACTAAATATCACTCTGTTTGCTACGCATCAAAGGAAGCGTAGCGGGCTTCCTAGACTTCTCGCGGATAGCGAGAAATCACCAGGTTAAAATTGAAGAGGGTTTGTTGAGTCTGCTTGCGATACACGCGGCGCGATCTGATGATTTATCAGCTTGCTCGCTGACCGGCTGTGCATTTTTCAATGTTCAAGCTGTCGTGAAGCTAGTTCGTTCCCCCTTAGCGTTGACTAGTTGTCTGACTAGTTACAAATCTGACCGATTTAGTACCTGTATGGACCCGGTATCGCCCTTTTTTGACTGCTCTGGCTGATTGCGAGGCCGCCCTTATGCAGAGTTCTTTAGTTGATGCTTATTGAGCACGTTTGCCATGCATATCTCGGTGATTGTGTGGGCATTCTCTCTTTTTCAGCTGCTACCTAGCGCCTTTCAAACCCCTTAATCAGCGTTTTTCCATCACGAGTTTAGGCAGTGAAAATAACCTATTCGCAAGCCATGCACAACGATATATAGGGTTTTTTTAATTAGGCCACACAAGATAGTGAGTAATCTAGACAATTGCAAGGGTAATAACTGTTTGTGCGATGTGGACAGTCTGTGGATAAGTGCAGCGACAAAGCGCTATTTTTCGTCCCACGTTTTTAAAGGGCTTGTAAGTCGTTAATTGTGACGATTAAGGACAGGAAAATGCAATGAAGCGTGGTTTGAGACTCGATGGAGCGATGTAGCTTAGATATCAGCGACACGTAAAACTAAAGTAAGCGGGGTTGGCCCTGTTAATCGGCCTAACGAGACCTATTTGGTCAATATTCTGAAGTGCAGATTTATGCATTCTTGTTGTGGAATTGATGAATGGATTAAACCAAGGCGCGGTGAGTAATTCAGCTTATGGCTAAGTGGCTGGAAGCTTAGTTTGAAATCGGAAATGGCGAGTAGCCACCACCCACTGGAATGTTGTTTTATCGATCGTATCTGGAGGCGAGTGTTGGTATAGGGTGAGACTGGTGCATAGGGACGCACCTTGGTGATTTGGGTGGCTGGCTATTCGATACCAACAGGGGTGAGCTTTTGCCTAGAATTGCCTTAACTATCTGATTTATAAATTAAATAAACGGATAATTACTGATTAAAACATCGCATTCCCTTGCTGTGGGGCCAAACACAATATGTAGTAGTACGCTATTTCGCGTATGGGCGCGAAATTCGCGTCCATAGCGCCTTGTGAACTAACCGTTTAAGAGCAATTCTAGAAGCGCTTTCTGTGAGTGCATTCTATTCTCGGCCTCATCCCATACGACTGACTCGGCGCCATCGAGAAGCTCTGCACTCACTTCCTCACCGCGGTGTGCTGGTAAGCAATGCATAAAGAGAGCATCTGAGGCGGCGTGTGCCATTAACTCGGCATTGACTTGAAAGCCATCAAAGCGCGCGAGGCGCTCCGACTGCTCGGATTCTTGCCCCATAGAGGCCCATACATCGGTCACTACGAGGCTAGTACCTGTAACCGCTTCCTCCGGCGTACTGCAGAGGGTAACCCTTGATGCATGCTTCGCCATGAGTTCAGCATTTGGTTCGAACCCGTTTGGGCAGGCAATGCGTAATTCGAAGTCTAGTAATGCGGCGGCGTTGATATAAGAGTGGCACATATTATTGCCATCACCGATCCACGTGACACGCTTACCGCTAATGTCTCCGCGATGCTCGAAGTAAGTCTGCATATCGGCGAGTAACTGGCAGGGGTGATAGTCGTCGGTCAGTGCATTAATCACGGGCACAGAGGAGTGCGCCGCGAATTTGCTAAGCATCGCGTGATCAAAGGTTCGGATTGCTACGCAGTCCACCATGCGTGACAAGACGCGTGCCGTATCCTCTACTGGTTCGCCTCGGCCTAGCTGTGAATCATTGCTCGACAAAAAGAGTGCGCTTCCTCCTAGTTGATTCATGGCGACCTCGAAGGCAACTCGAGTTCGAGTAGACGATTTTTCGAATATCAGCGCCAGCGTTTTGCCCTCTGCTCGTGTTGCCAGCTGTGGTGAGTTCTTCAATTCCATAGCGCGCGCGATAATTTGTTTGAACTCGCTTGCGCTAATGTCTTGAAGAGTGAGGAAATGTCTACAGCTCATGGCTAATTAACCTTTAGAAATCCGAGTTGAGTGCTTAACGCTATAATGGAAGCTCAGGATGGGGCATTCTAACGATAGGACTGCCACGAGGCAATTTAATCACTGTGGACCCAACTGAATGAAAATTGTTTGCCAGCCGATTAGCGATCTTCTATTTGGTGCTCGGAGATGTGCGAACTATTGAAATGCCGGGAGGGGGCTTATCGCGCATAAGATTAGCTGGCTCAACTTACATGGCGACGTGTTTAGAGGTAAAATCTTGCTTTAGTTCGAACACCTAACGCGACACTTTCTCCGAATAGCGAATCTAGGAAACACTCATGAGCACAGAACAGACTATCAACGATCAAATCGCCGCTAATCCCATTCTGATATATATGAAGGGCAACCCCGATGCTCCTCAGTGTGGTTTCTCCTCGCAAGCGTCCCAGCTACTTATGGCCTGTGGCAAGAAGTTCGCGTTTGTTGATATTTTGGCAAATCCGGAAATCAGAGCAACGCTCCCTAGCGTCTCGAATTGGCCAACATTCCCACAACTATTTGTGAACGGTGAGCTCGTTGGGGGCTGCGATATTATTGTCGAAATGTATGAAAATGGAGAGCTGCAGAGCCTTATCGATAGTGTAGAAGTCGAATGAGTATTCGTCGCTAGCCCAGAGGCCAGCCTCCTAGTCGTTGCCAGCGGTTGACAATCTCATAGAATAGCTCGGCTGTTTTCGCCGCGTCGTAGCGAGCTGAGTGTGCCTCTTTATTATCGAAATCTATTCCTGCGCACTCGCATGCTCTAGCGAGTACTGTCTGTCCGAAGGCAAGTCCACTCAAGGTCGCTGTGTCGAAGCTTGAGAAGGGGTGGAACGGATTGCGCTTGATGTTGTGCCGCTCACTAGCCGCATTGATAAACCCGTGATCGAAATGAGCGTTATGGCCGACGAGGACCGCGCGCTTACAGCCATTCGCTTTCATAGCCTGTCGGATCACAGAAAACAGGCTATTCATGACGTCTTTTTCGGGGCGTGCTATTCGTAACGGGTGGTAGGGATCAATGCCGGTGAATTTGAGAGCGGCTTCTTCTATGTTGGCGCCATCAAAAGGGATGATTCGTTGGAAAAAAGTCTGCTCCGTTTCTAGTTCTCCCGCAGCATTGAAGCAAGGTATCACGGCACCGACTTCCAGCATTGCATCCGTTTCGGAATTGAATCCGCCAGTTTCAACGTCGAGTATTACTGGTAAATACCCGCGAAAGCGCTCCACCATGAGAGCTGCGCTCGCAGCTGTAGCTTCTGCCTCTTCCTCACTTAAGTAGTCGTCTATAGGGTTGCTCATTCAATGCTCTATCATTCGATGACTCGCCAAGCGAGATTTTCGCCGGCTCGTAGGGGGATGAGGTCTTCTTCGCCGAGTTTGAAGCTCTCCGGCATACGCCAAGCGGTTTTAGACAGGGTGATTTTCCCTTTGTTACGGGGCAGGCCGTAGAAGTCTGGGCCATGGTGACTTGCGAATCCCTCTAATCTATCGAGTGCTCCTGCTGTTTCGAAAATTTCAGCGTAGAGCTCAATGGCAGCGGCTGCGGTGTAGATGCCAGCGCAACCACAAGCGGTTTCTTTGTGCCGGCGCGCGTGGGGTGCGGAGTCGGTACCCAGGAAGAATTTCGGATTGCCACTCGTCGCTGCCTTAATCAGGGCTTCTTGGTGAGAGTTTCTCTTGAGAATGGGAAGGCAATAATAATGAGGTCGCACGCCCCCCGCTAATAAATGATTGCGATTGAAAAGCAGATGGTGTGCTGTAATTGTGGCTGCTACACCCGCGTGGGCTGAGCTTACAAACTCAACAGCTTGTTCAGTCGTGATGTGCTCTAAAACGATTTTAAGCGTGGGTAATCGCTCGCACAATGGGGCGAGTAACGTGTCGATGAACGTTTGCTCGCGATCAAAGATATCGATCTCATCGTCGGTAACCTCGCCATGAATCAGGAGCGGCATGCCAATTTTAGCCATGCGTTCGAGGACTGGCATGACGGCATCCATTTTCGAAACGCCAGAATCAGAGTTGGTGGTCGCTCCGGCTGGATAATATTTCACCGCATGGACTATGCCGCTAGCATATGCTTTCTCCACTTCATTCGGTGCGAGATTGTCGGTGAGATAAAGCGTCATCAGGGGATCGAAATTACTATTCTCGGGTCTATGAGCAAGAATTCTCTCTCGATACGCGGTGGCAGCATCTAGCGTTGTCACGGGGGGCTTCAGATTAGGCATGACAATCGCGCGGGCGAATTGGCGAGCGCAATGATTGACCGTCGTCGCGAGAGCTTCGTCATCGCGGAGATGAATATGCCAGTCATCAGGCTGGTCAATGGTGAATTGCATGTCTGAATTCATAGTCTAAGGCTTCGTCTGTAAAGGCAGTGGCCATAAGCGAGTTGGAGGGCATTGTAGCGGAATAGGGGCGTGAGCTAAATGTTCTTCGGCGTTCGAGGGCTAAAAGTCATGCTTCAGGCCGCTTGTAGAGCAGAATGTCACGGTCAGTGGTGGTAGAATGTAGGACTAACTGGATTGATACAGTAGCACATGGCAGGCGTGGGCTCTTGCTTTACGCCGATTTAGGAGTTGGAGAATGTCGGAAATTAAAAAGGTCGTATTGGCCTATTCAGGTGGCTTGGATACCTCTGTGATCGCAAGGTGGCTCACCGAAACCTACGGCTGCGAAGTCGTCACATTTACTGCAGATGTTGGTCAGGGCGGCGAAGTTGAGCCTGCTCGAGCAAAAGCGCAGGCGATGGGTATTAAGGAGATCTTCATCGAAGACCTGCGCGAAGAATTTGTACGCGACTATGTGTATCCGATGTTTCGTGCGAATGCTCTGTACGAAGGCGAGTACTTGTTAGGTACTTCTATTGCTCGTCCCTTAATCGCTAAAAGGCTTGTAGAGATTGCTCAAGAAACCGGTGCGGATGCTATTTCGCATGGTGCGACAGGCAAAGGAAATGATCAGGTTCGATTTGAGCTGTCAGCCTATGCTCTCGCTCCCGGAATTGAAGTTATCGCGCCTTGGCGGGAATGGGATTTAAACTCGCGTGAAAAGTTGCTGGCCTATTGTGCCGAACATGATATTGCCGTTGAGAAAAAGCGCGGAACGAAATCGCCTTATTCGATGGACGCTAACCTGCTGCATATTTCCTATGAAGGTGACGTGCTCGAAGATCCAGCGGCGGAGCCGGAAGAGTCAATGTGGTTGTGGAGTGTCTCTCCAGAAGCAGCACCCGAGACTCCGACTTATGTCGAGTTGGATTATGTGAAGGGCGATATTACCGCGGTTGATGGCGTAGAGATGACGCCTGCTAATGTATTGGAAACGCTCAACAAGCTTGCTGGCGCCAATGGCATAGGTCGCGCCGATATCGTCGAGAACCGCTATGTGGGCATGAAGTCACGAGGCTGCTATGAGACACCAGGCGGCACCGTAATGCTGAAAGCGCATAGAGCGATTGAGTCCTTAACGATGGATCGCGAATTAGCCCACTTAAAAGATGAGCTAATGCCTCGTTATGCATCATTGGTCTACAACGGCTACTGGTTCTCGCCAGAGCGTGTCGCTCTGCAGGCTTTAATCGATGAATCTCAGCGTTTCGTGAATGGCCGCGTGCGTCTGAAACTCTACAAAGGCAATGTGATCGTCGTTGGTCGAGAATCGGCCGACTCATTGTTCGATGAGAGCATAGCGACATTCGAAGACGACGACGGTGCGTACGACCAGAAGGATGCGGCAGGTTTTATTAAGCTTAACGCCCTTCGATTAAGAATCGCTGCGCGTAAAGGGCGAACGAGCCACTAATCGCTCGTTTTCTGCTTATATTCGCAGAGGTCTTCGATCGTGCAAGCCCCACAACGGGGCTTGCGCGCTAAGCACACATAGCGCCCATGCAAAATGAGCCAATGGTGTGCGTCCAGTAAAAATTCTTCCGGTACGAGTTTCACTAATTTCTTTTCAACAGCTAGAACGGTTTTGCCAGGCGCGATGCCGGTGCGGTTGGAGACGCGAAAAATGTGCGTGTCGACGGCCATCGCTATCTGTCTAAAGGCAGTATTTAAAATCACATTGGCCGTCTTACGCCCGACCCCGGGGAGTGCTTCTAGCTCTTCTCGTGTCGCTGGAACCTCGCCTCCGTGCTGTTTGAGTAAAATTTCGCAAGTCTTTATGACATTCGCCGCCTTGGTATTAAACAGACCAATAGTCTTGATGTACTCCTTTAGACCCGAAACACCGAGTGCAAGAATGGCCTCAGGGGTATTGGCATGCGGGAATAACTTTGCTGTCGCTTTATTAACCCCAACGTCTGTAGATTGGGCGGAAAGCATCACGGCAATTAATAATTCAAATGGGGATGTATAGTGTAACTCAGTCTGCGGCTGTGGGTTTTCACTTCGGAGGCGCGAAAATATCTCAGTGCGTTTGAGTTTGTTCATAATACTCCCCTAAGAAAACCGTCACTCTTTATCGGTCGGATGTAGAGCGCCGGTGACGCGAGCGCGGATGATCAATTGGTCATCTTCCTCAAGAATCTGATGCTGACGCTCGTTCAATTTTCGTCGCCGTCTTAATAGATGGGGCTGAATGCTTATCGCGTAAATCATGTTAAGTATCGACGCGGTGAGCAACGCGCAGCTCATTAGCAGCAAATGGCTGATGCTTCTTGAGCCAGTCAAGAAGGGAGGCGTCGAGAAAAATGTGCCGAAACTAATTGCAACCAATGCGCCATGGATAAGCGTAGTCGCAATGATGTCGGACCGGATAGACCAGTAATCTGGCCTGCTAATTCGTTTATATTTTCTCTTTACATGCTCATTGAGCGGCGTGGTAAAGCCAATAATGAGCGTTGCTATGAGCAGGGCGAAGATTGGGTTGTAGTCGAAGCTCAACGGGGCGTGTAGTAGGCCTGCGAAGAAACCTGAGAACCACGCCTGAGATTTGTCGGCGGGGGCGGTGTCGATGATTGCTAATAAAATGGGCATTAAAGCGAGCGCGTATAATTGAGCGACTAGCCATGCGGAATAGGCGTCGCCGCTTTGATGCGAAGGAGAAAGCATGAAAAGCAGCGTTAGCACGGGAACAGCAGTCACTAAAAAGCCGGCGATTACGCGCCAACGCAGCAAGCCGATATAGCAAAGCCATGTTGACGCCATTGCTAAAGCGAATGCTTGAATTAACTGCCCAGTGTCAAAACTCGATGTGGGTTTGGCAATAGGCATTTCGATGCCGACGATTTTTATTAACGAGAGACTAAGCACAATGGCGGCCGGCGCCAAGCTGAGCGTCCCTGAATTTATGTTCCCGAACAGGGGTTGGATGCAGAGGAAGGCGAGTAGGCTGCTCAGTGTACAGAGCAGTGCTGTCGTCATTGCGTTAAACTCCGCGCCGACGATCAGTATGATGACTACGCTAATGAGCGATGCATAGAATAGTTTTCGGATATCGATCATCGGCAATGATTCGCCGGATTGCAAAAAAAAGAAGCGCGCCAGGTGGCTTAATTGCGAGATAACAAGGCTTGCAAAGAAGCCCAGTGCCACTATATTCAGTTGATCTCCGAGCCGCAGGGCCAATACGATACACGGAATTGTCATCGCAAGCGCCATTTGTCGGCTATGAGCTAAATGATTTCCGTGTCGCACTATTTTTTCTCTCCAACTCGATCTGAAGTTGTCAGTGATGCCCGCTTTGCCTTGACGCGTGCTACGGCGGCTGCGATGTCCTGCTGCGCGGAAGCTCGAGAAAAGCCAGTGCTGTCGGGTTTAGCTGTGGCGATTTTTGTCACATGCTTTTCGGCGTTAGGTCTCACTCTTTTCTCGAGTCGCGCTTTCGCAACACGCAGCTGTCTTCTCTCGAAACGATGTCTCCAATAGCTGCTTGAATTGCGTTCCTCCGATTCTGCGGCCAGCAATGCCTTGCCCGTTTGTAAGATACTATCGAGCGCTAATCGACTCGGGCAAACCAAGGTGCAAGCCCCGCAGTCGTCACACTGATCTAATTCAGAGGCTTGCAAATCATCCAGTCGCTCTGCTTGCGTTGTGCTCCAATTCGAGGGTGTGCCAACGAGAGTGATGAGTGAGATTAGCCTGCCGGTCTCTAAGGCTTTAGGGCATGCTTCATCGCAACGACGGCAATAAGTGCAGCCTATGCCGTCGGTGTCGCTTTGTTGCATCGAAGTGCTCAAGGTCGACCTCCGAGTTTTCGCATCTTGTTTGCATCCTGGTCGATCCGCGGTGCTAGCTCGATACAGTCCACAGGGCAAGGTTCGATGCAGAGATCGCAACCGTTGCATTCACTTTCGATAATACTGTGCATGCGCTTCGATGCACCCATGATGGCATCGGTGGGGCAGGCCTGGATGCATTTGGTGCAACCAATACACTCGGCTTCTCGAATCACCGCAACAGAAAGAGAGAGGGCTGTGGCATGTGCCGGATTGAGCGGGAGGTAGTTTTCATTCAGAAGACGCGCAAGCCGACGGCCAGTGATTTCTCCCCCGGGAGGGCACAAATTAGTCAATTCGCCGTTAAGCATTGCCTCTGCATAGGGGCGGCAGCCTAAGTATCCACATTGCCCGCATTGGGTCTGAGGCAGTAGTGCGTTGATCTCTTCGATTGCAGCTTCCTGTTTAGACTGCATTGCGAATACCTTGAACATTACTGCAGTACTCCCGAGAGCGCTGCTAAGCAGAGTGCAACAATGGAGAGGGCGAGCAGCGTCCTCGCATTGTCAAAAAGATCAGTACGCCAAGTGTCGCGGCGAAGAGTTTGTGCGGCTGCATAGCGCAATCGAGACTCTTCTCGGAACACGGCGAGCCCTAACACGAGTAAATAAAATGTGAGCGATGAGGCGATGCAAAAAATGATGCTGAGTAGAAAGGAATTTGGCCAATTGTTGGTAATCGTGCTGCCCAGTGTGGCAATCAACGCGACCACTGTTGACGCTAAATGCTCGTGCCGTAATTGGCGAAGCTGTAAGGGTTTAGCCCGCAGTGAACGAAGGAATAGATGCTGAACAACGAATATCGAGATTGTACTGACAATGAGTGACAACAGAAGAGGAGAGCTACTGCTTATCGTAGCGCCTATTAAGCCTGCGCCGATTAGTGCCGCGTAATAGGGGCCGATAAGATGCACCAAGTTTCGCGACGCGCTCGAACGGATCAGGCCAACGACGATAGCAGCAATGCCGCAACTCGTTAGCAGTAGATTCATGGGGCAAGGCTCTCCGTCGTCATGGCCTCTGAGCGCGCGGAAGGAATACGGTAACGGCGCAGGATTTCCTCTTCGGCAGCCAGAGCTGCGGCGTGGTTGATGACCATCTGATATCCGTTTTTATTTTCAAAGATGACATCTTCTTTGTTGTTCTGAGAGAGCAATTCGGCAAAGTGTGCGAAGTCGCGAATAGGCATTCCGTTAATTGAGTCAACAATCCAGTTGCGCCATTCGTGATAGCCGAGATTTACGTCGGCCGCGAGGACTTGCAGTGCAACTACCAGTTGGCTTCGTTCTGGTGAGCTCCACTCATTACGTGCCTGCAGTAAACTTACGGGCGCTGAACGGCTCCAATCGTTACCCCAGCGCTTAATCAAGTTCATATTCAGTGGCACGAATAATACGCCGCCATAAATCACGTACTCTGGAACTCTATCGAAACGTTCGCCAGTGACTAGGCTGTAACTGTCCCTAGCCTGTTGTGCATCTATTTTGATGTCTAATAACTTGCCCTGACGCACGAGAAGAAGGCTCACGCTTTCACCAACATGATGCAGGTCAATCGCGTGCTTGTAGTCAGTCTGTAGGTCTTCGGATAACTTTATGCTGCCATCCTCGGCGATGTCGTAGTCATCGATTCGAACAATGACATCGTCTTCGCGAATGACGCCGTATGCGGGTGAATCATCGAATACCTTGATCACCAATACGCCATCTTGATCTTCGCTCAGTTTGTAGGCGGACTTCGCGGCAGGACTATCGAGAGTTTGCGTGCGAAAACCTAGGTCGGGAAAGCCGTCATGTCTGCCATCGTCTGCATCGGTCAATACGTGGCGAATGATGCTGGGAGGAACGAAATAGCCCAAGTTTTCAGACCTACCGCCGCTGTTCGCCTGCATAACCACGCCGATGATTTCTCTATCAACGATAACGGGGCCGCCGCTGTTTCCTGGATTGATCGCGGCATCTATTTGGCCGGCTAATAAATAAGAGCCTGCGTGTGCATAGACCTGCTGCTCGACTCGCGACAGTATGCCTTTGGTGATGCTGAGTGATTTGCCACCCATCGGATAACCGTACACAGACACTTCTTGCTGTGGTTCGGGTAAGTCGGCGATGGCTAGGGGTTCTAGATCGTCGAAGAAAGTATTGTCGTCGACGCTGATTAAAGCGAGGTCGGCTTCATGGGATACAAACTCGACGTGAGCGAGGTAACGCTTGGGATCATTGTGTTTTTGCGCTTGAATATAACTAGCATTGGCGACGACATGGGCGTTGGTGAGAATTCGATTACCGGAAATCACCGAGCCAGATCCGCTCGATTGTCGTGGCGTGAGTAGGCGCCACGGCGTGAAATAATCGGGCTCCGCTTGAGTTGTATAGATCTTAACGACGGAATCCTGGATGGCCTCCAGCTCCGCGCGTTGAGCGCTGCTCGGCACGCTAACTAGTGTGCCGCCGATCAAGATGAGCAAAGCAATGATGCGGCTATTAAACTTCTTGATCTCACAGAGTGAGCTGATTGGGAGTCGCATAGTAATCCTCTTGGCTCTGTCGCTGTCCTGAATTAAGTGACCTGCATGCCAGGCTGGGCGCCAGTGTGCGGTTCGAGTAGCCACAGCTCGTCTTTACCCGGTCCTGCTGCCAACACCATGCCTTCCGATAAACCAAATTTCATCTTGCGTGGGGCGAGATTGGCGACGACGACGGTGAGCATGCCTTCTAAATCTTCGGGCTTATACGCTGATTTGATGCCTGAGAATACGGTGCGCACTATGGGCTGGTTAGCGGAATCTTTGCCTAGGTCTAAGGTGAGCTTTAGTAATTTATCTGCGCCCTCAACGTGCTCGGCAGTTGCGATACGCGCGATGCGTAGATCGACCTTGGCGAAATCAGCGAACTGGATTTCTGGCGCAAAAGGAGATTCGTTTTCTTGTGTACTCACTGGACTTGTCTCGTTTTCTGATGAGATGGATGCCTCATAGGCGGCTCGAGTGCTTTCAACCATTGCGGTGATTTTTTCCGGTTCAACACGAGTCATTAGTGGCTTGAAGACAGAAATTTGATGCTTGAGTAGGACTGATTGAGAGCCCTCCCAGCTGAGCGGTTCTATATTTAAGAATTGTTCTGCTTTCTTGGCCATGGCGGGGAGTACTGGCTTTAAATAGCAGATCAGTATTCGGAACGCGTTGATGCCTGTTGTGCAAATTTGTTGAAGTGTATCTGAGCCTGGCTCTGACTTTGCGACCACCCATGGCTGTTTATCGTTGATGTACTGATTCGCGGCATCGGCAAGTGTCATGATGAGGCGGATCGCTTTAGAGTATTCGCGCTTCTCAAAGTGCGCTGCAATCTCTTCGCTCGCTGCCTGCATCGAGACCAGCAGCGCAGGGTCATCCAACTCATTCGCTAACATTCCCTCGAAGCCTTTGCTGATAAACCCAGAGCAGCGACTCGCAATATTGACGACTTTGCCGACTAGATCCGAATTAACACGGGCGGTGAAATCTTCGAAATTAAGGTCGAGATCGTCGACTCCATTCGAAAGCTTAGCCGCCAGATAATATCGAAGATATTCAGGATCAAGATTGTCTAAATAGGTACGGGCGTTAATGAACGTTCCTCGAGACTTAGACATCTTGGTGCCATCGACGGTAAGAAATCCGTGTACGAAAACTGCGGTAGGTGTACGATAGCCGGCACTAGTCAACATGGCGGGCCAGAACAGCGTATGAAAGTTTACGATGTCCTTGCCTATGAAGTGGTAGAGTTCGGCGCTTGAGTCTTTGTCCCAATAATCATTGAAGTCGTATTTGGTGCGAGCGCAGAGATTGTCAAAGCTCGCCATATACCCAATTGGAGCATCAAGCCAAACGTAGAAGTATTTGCCTGGGGCTCCTGGGATTTCGAAGCCAAAATAAGGCGCGTCCCGACTGATATCCCATTGTTGCAATTCGTCATCGAGCCACTCTGATAGCTTATTGGCGACCGCGTCCTGCAATGTTCCGCTTCGTGTCCATTGCTTTAGCATGTCTTTAAACTGTGGAAGATCGAAGAAAAAATGTTCCGATTCTTTCTCGATCGGTGTGGCCCCAGAAATGGTGGATGTTGGATCTATCAATTCGGAGGGGCTGTATGTGGAACCACAGCTTTCGCAATTATCACCGTATTGCTCTGGAGTTTTGCACTTGGGGCAAGTCCCTTTGACGTAGCGGTCGGCTAAGAATAGCTCTTTTTCTG
This sequence comes from Pseudomonadales bacterium, assembly GCA_023268635.1. Lineage (GTDB taxonomy): Bacteria > Pseudomonadota > Gammaproteobacteria > Pseudomonadales > Pseudohongiellaceae > UBA9145. The sequence continues at coordinate 43,074 of JALQUB010000064.1, read as the reverse complement.
GGTCAAAAAGCTGTCTGATGCTGCGGCGTTCTATATGACCGTTTGCTTCCAACGCTTGGTAAATCGACTCAGAGAATTTTTGGTTTTCGGCGGAGTGTGTGGAATGGAAATTATCGAACGCAATGTGAAATCCTGCGTAATCAGCTTGGTGCGCTGCGTTTACTTTATCGATAAGTTGCTCCGGGCTAATTCCCTGACGTTCTGCGCTGAGCATTATTGCGGTACCGTGCGCATCGTCTGCGCACACGTAGACGCAGTCGTGGCCGCGCATTTTTTGGAGGCGCACCCAAATATCCGTTTGGACCGCCTCAAGCAGGTGTCCTAGATGTAGGTCCCCGTTCGCATAGGGGAGAGCGCTAGTGACGAGGATCTTGCGTGGGTTCACCTGGTATTCCTTTTCGATTGATGTGGTAGATTGTGCGACTGATTTAGATGTCGAGCACTGCTTAGATTTCGACCATTTCGAAGTCTTCTTTCCCTACTCCGCATTCAGGGCACATCCAGTCGTCAGGGATGTCGTCCCAACTAGTTCCTGGCGCGATGCCATCGTCGGGTAAGCCAAGTGCTTCCTCATAGACAAAACTACAGACTAAACACTGCCACTTCCGCATGACTGCTCCTCTAATATCTATATCTGCCGCCATCGGCCAAGTCTTCGAGCTCGATTGAATTTTCAGCTTTGCTCGTGTGAAATAAGCCGCTAAGCATACGCGAAAACCTGCCGACTTTCAGCACATCCTAGCGTAAGACATGTGTTTAGCTTGCGTGGATGAGGGGTTCAGCTATCATCGGCGCCGGCCGATACGAATTAGGTTTGGTCGCTAGAGGCAGCGCGAGTGTGCCGTCAAATATTAATCAATTAGAGCGCAGGATTTGACTTCATGAGTATTAAATCGGACAGGTGGATTCGCCAGATGGCCCGAGAGCAGGGCATGATTGAGCCATTTGAACCTGAGCAAGTCCGATATGTGGGCGAGCAGAAGGTGATTTCTTATGGTACGTCGAGTTATGGTTATGACGTGCGTTGTGCGACAGAGTTTAAGATATTTACCAACGTTCACACGACAAGCGTTGTCGACCCTAAGAATTTTGATGAATCGAGTTTCGTTTCAATTGACGAGCCTTATTGCATCATACCCCCGAACTCATTCGCGTTGGCTCGCACGGTAGAATATTTCCGCATCCCCAAAGATGTGCTCACTATTTGTTTGGGTAAATCAACCTATGCCCGGTGCGGCATTATCGTGAATGTGACCCCGCTCGAGCCTGAGTGGGAGGGTCATGTGACCCTCGAATTTTCAAATACCACGACTCTTCCCGCCAAAATTTACGCGAACGAAGGGGTGGCACAAATGCTGTTCTATCAATCAGATGAACAGTGCGAGACCACCTATAAACAGCGAGGGGGTAAATACATGGGGCAGACCGGTGTCACTCCACCTCGGGCATAACGGATTTTTGACAAACCCTATGCGAAGACTTGACGATAAACCGATATTTTGACGGGAAGTTGTCGCAGCAGTCTCGATCCGCGTGAGATCGCGGTGGTCGGCAATTTTATTTTCGTCTCGCCTGTAAACCCATTGATCTCGCTCTGCTTAGCGAGTATTTCATTGTTGAATTGATGGTGATTGGCTCGCCCTGGGTCTACCACTATCTAGAAACCACTTTAACTAACTACTGTGATCTATTGTCTTGTTTGCGACTTTTCTTCGCATTTATTTCCATTGAAGATCGAGTTGCGAAAGCGAAGCGCTGTCTTACCCCTAAGCTAAAGCGCCTAATACGCTGTTGCTAGCACTGGATATGCCTCAATAGCAATCTGCCTAATCAACTACGGCAGAGAAATCCTTAGAAAAATTTTGAGTTTGGCACGCTATTTGCTCCTTCTCCCTCACTAGGCAAGTAGAAGACATTGCTTGGCCCAACAGGAGTGTCATCGCCTGAATTGGGAAGAAGTTTAGCTAGTCAGAAGTAACACAGCAGAATAATAAATCAGGGGTGGGGTTAGGAATGTCTGAAGGCACAGAGGCCAAAGTTTTTGAGGATGTGCTTCCGAACGGGGAAGCCAGCGACGCCAATATGAGCGCGGTAGTCGAGAAATATGCTCCGCTTGTGAAGCGCATAGCCCATCACTTGTTGCTGCGCATGCCGGCCAGCGTATTGGTAGACGATTTGGTGCAGTCAGGCATGATCGGTTTGTTGGAGGCGGCAAAAAAATACGACATCTCTAAAGGCGCGAGTTTTGAAACGTACGCAGGCATACGTATCCGGGGCTCTATGCTCGATGAGGTTCGCAAGGGGGATTGGGCGCCGCGTTCTGTACACCGAAAATCTCGGAAGGTCGCCGAAGCCATCAAAGCTATTGAAGCGCGAACCGGTAAAGATGCCAAAGATCAAGACATCGCAAAAGAAATGGACATTGATCTAAATTCTTATTATGCAATTTTGCAGGATGCCAGCGGCAGTCGTTTATTCAGCTTCGATGACATTATGGAAGGCGACGACTCAGCGATCGAGCTCGCTGCAGGGGAGCTTCCAGGTCCTTGTGATGGACTTCAGCGTGCGACCTTCAAAGAACATCTTGCTCGAGCTATCGATAATCTCCCTCCGAGAGAGAAGCTGGTTCTCGCACTCTACTATGATGAAGAGCTTAATCTAAAGGAGATAGGCGAAGTAATCGGGGTTAGCGAGAGCCGAGTCAGTCAGATCCACAGTCAGGCCGCCATGCGTCTGCGTTCTCGTCTCGCTGATTGGCGTTAATCTGAACTTATCGCTGGGGCGGTATTCGCGTCGAATTTGGCAATAGCGTCTTGCCGCGCTATGCTGCCCGCCCGCGTGGTGAGACAGATGATGACAGACACTAGCTTCCAGCATACCCCCGATAATTCGCCTCTCTTCGAGGTGTGCAACCTTCGTTGTGAGCGTGATGAGCGGTTGTTGTTTTCTGCGCTATCTTTCGCCATAAATCCCGGTAGCGCTTTGCAGATCGCTGGCAGTAATGGCAGCGGCAAGACTACCCTGTTGAGAATTATTTGCGGCTTGAATGATGGTTTCGAAGGGCAGATCCGTTGGCGCGGATTTGATCGGAGTGAGCAGTCAGAGGCTTTTGCAGCAGACTTGCTGTATTTGGGGCATCGCGTCGGCGTGAATAAGGTGTTGAGCCCCCTGGAAAATTTGCGTTGGTCTGCTGGCTTGCAAGTCAAGGTGAGCGAAGCGGAGTTAATGAAGGCATTGTCCGATGTAGGCCTGCGAGGATTTGAAGAATCCCCCTGTTACACATTGAGCGCGGGCCAGCAGCAACGGGTGTCGCTTGCCAGATTGCGACTGAGTCCTGCGACGCTTTGGGTTCTCGATGAGCCGTTTACCACGCTCGATGTCGATGCGGTGGCGAGGCTCGAGCAGACCTTGGCCGATCACGCGGAGAAGGGTGGGGCAGTCATCGTGACAACACATCATAAGCTTGAATTGCCCAAGCTTCAGCGACTCACATTAGGGTAGCAGACCATGGACTCAACGGCTCTGAACAAACCCTCCACGTGGTCGGCGTTCGCACTGACCCTGAAACGTGATTTGCTGATCGCATTTAAGCGCAAAAACGACATTGTGAATCCATTCATGTTCTTCGTCATTGTCGTCTCCTTATTTCCGCTTGCGATTAGCCCGGAACCTACGAAGTTGGCCGAGATTGCTGCGGGAGTGATTTGGATCGCGGTGTTATTGTCCGCAATGCTGTCTATGGATAGTCTGTTTCGGGCTGACTTCGAAGACGGCTCCTTGGAGATGTTGTTACTCAGCCCCCATCCTCTGTTTTTCTTGGTGCTAGCCAAAAACATCGCTCACTGGATAGTGAGCGGCTTGCCAGTGGTGATTGCCTCGCCCCTGCTGGCTTATATGTTAAAGCTCCCTGGAGATTCCTATTTGACGCTGCTCCTGTCGCTTCTGATAGGGACGCCCACGTTGAGCCTTATCGGTTCGATTGCCGTTGCGTTAACCGTTGGGCTTGGTAGTCGGGGATTGATATTGGCTGTGATAACTCTGCCATTTAGCGTGCCGGTACTCATATTTGGCACGCTTGCTGTGCAATCGAGCGCCGCGGGCCTACCTGCAGGGGGCTATTTGGCATTGATGTTGGCCATTTTGGCGGGGTCTCTCAGTTTGGCACCGCTCACGTCAGCAGCAGCCTTGCGAATTAGCGTAAGTTAAGCGGGTTTACCACGGGTCCAATTACGTAGTTAGCGGCCACCTATGATGTGACAACTAATCACTATTTAGCGAGTAATGCCGCGCCTTGCGCGCATTGCGCATGGTATAGTACGCGGTAAATAATGGTCATAGATGCCGGCATTTGGCACTGAAGTTGCTGAAGCGCTTTAAGGATAGTAAGAATGTGGTTATGGTTTGCAAAATTAGGCTCACCTAAGTGGTTCTATGAGCTCTCCACGAAGTGGTTGCCTTGGCTAACCGCTGCGATGGTACTCACCCTCGGTGTCGCTACGATTTGGGCGTTGCTTTACCTTCCGCCTGATTATCAGCAAGGCTATACCTCGCGAATCTTGGTGGTGCATGTGGCGGTAGCTGGTACGTCACTGGCGTTCTTCCCGTTAATGGCCGTTGCCGGAACGATCACGCTGGTCTGGAAAATGAAGCTCGCCGACATGGTTGCGAAGAATGCGGCAGCGCTGGGCGCGTGGTTCTCGTTCATCACATTGGCGACAGGCTCTCTCTGGGGAAGCGTTAGCTGGGGTACTTGGTGGGAATGGAGCGATAGCCGGCTTGTTTCTATGCTATTTCAGTTTTTCCTATTGCTCGGGGTGGTTTCTTTGCGGTCAGCACTCGAAGACAGTGAGAAGGCCGCAAAAGCTTGTGCATTGCTCTCCATAGTGGGATGTATCAATGTGGTGGTTATTAAATATTCCGTCGAATGGTGGAATACCCTGCATCAGCCCGCTAGCCCTGTGTCTATGGAGTCGGGTAGCGCGAATGGCCCTGAATTTTGGATTGCTACCGCTCTCATGATTTTAGGTGTTTATTTATTCCTAAGCGTCAGTCTAATTCTGTCCACGCGTAATGAGATTTTGCAGCGAGAGCGCAAGGCGCTGTGGGTGCAAGAGTTGCTGGCTGACACTAAATCGGGAAGAGGATAGTTATGGACTTGATCAGCGGGATCCAGTTCGACAGTTTTGCTGAGTTTCTGGACATGGGCGGATATTCTTTTAACGTCTGGGCAGTCTATGGATTGTTTGTCGTGTTTATCACGGTGAATCTTTATGTCCCCGTGCTGCGAAGAAAGTCTTTAATCAGAGACTTAAAGCGTCGACAGACTCTAGCGGAACAAGCGCATGGTGCTGAAGTGAATTCTGCTGGGCGCCACAAATTGGAAGAGGCGGAGGGGAATTCATGAAACCGCATCGACGAAAAAGGCTAGGCATTATTCTTTTCATCGCGTTCGGCTTAAGTGTAGCTGTGGGGCTAACGCTCTACGCGCTTTCGCAGAATATTAATATGTTTTTTACCCCAACTCAGGTTGCTGAGGGCGAAGTGCCAGATGGTCAGCATTTCCGGATCGGTGGTATGGTAAAAGATGGTTCTATTGTGCGAGAGGATGGCACGCTAAGCGTTAATTTTGTCACTACAGACTTCGCCAGTGAGGTGCCGATACATTACGTCGGCATCCTCCCCGACCTGTTTCGAGAGGGGCAAGGAATAGTTGCCGAAGGTATCGTGGATGATCGAGGTGTTTTTCAGGCCAGCAAGGTCTTAGCGAAACATGACGAAAATTACATGTCGCCTGAAGTGAAAGCTGCACTAGATGCCTCGGGTGCCAGTGCAGAGAATCATATGTCATTGGGTGAAGGCGGCGGGCGATAAGTCGCGCATTTACCTACAGCGAAATTGATTAAGGTGCTTGACACCGAGGTAGGAAACATTGCTTCCCGAACTAGGCCATTTCGCCCTCATACTCGCACTTTGTCTCTGCATGCTGCTAGGCGTTTTGCCTTTGGTAGGCGCAGCAAAAGGCGATCTTAGGTTCATGAATCTTGCCCGTCCCTTAGTGGCGGGCATTTTTGTGTTCATCTGTCTTGCTTATGTGTTGCTGACCTATTCGTTCGCAGTCGATGATTTTTCCGTAAGCTATGTGCAGCAGCACTCGAATAGTTTATTACCGCTTCGCTATAAATTAACCGCGGTGTGGGGTGGTCATGAGGGGTCATTTCTTCTATGGACGTTCATGCTGTCGGGCTGGATGCTCACAGTCGCCTTCTATAGTCGAAGCATGCCTATAGAATTTGTCGCTCGTGTCCTCGCAGTCTTAGGATTGCTCTGCGTTGGTTATTTGCTGTTTTTGTTGGCCACTTCAAATCCGTTCGACCGCACAGTTCCGCTGCCTCCAGCAGACGGTGCGGATCTTAATTCCGCGCTCCAGGATTTCGGTTTTATTGTGCACCCGCCGACTCTGTATATGGGGTATGTAGGTTTCTCTGTGGTTTTTGCGTTTGCGATGGCCGCCTTGTTAAGTGGTCGCTTGGACGCCGCCTGGGCACGCTGGTGTCGGCCGTGGGCGAATGTGGCTTGGGGTATCTTAACTTTAGGTATCGCTTTAGGTAGCTGGTGGGCATATTACGAGTTGGGTTGGGGTGGCTGGTGGGCCTGGGACCCCGTTGAAAATCCGCCCCTAATCACTTGGTTGTTTGGAACAGCGTTAATCCATTCGCTGGCAGTTACCGAGAAGCGTGGCATTTTCAAGAGTTGGACTGTCATGCTCGCTATTCTCGCGTTTGCTGGGAGTTTGCTGGGCACCTTCATCACGCGTTCTGGTTTGTTGACTTCGGTGCACGCATTTGCGACTGATCCAGAGCGAGGTATATTCATCTTAGGCATACTGACTCTATCGATAGGTGGCTCTTTATTGCTTTATGCAATTAGAGCGCCATTGCTTCGTGGTCGGTTTGGCTTTGGAATATTGTCACGAGAGATGTTGTTGCTGGTAAATAATCTTATTCTGGTTGTTGCCGCTGCCTCTGTGTTTCTCGGGACATTATTCCCGATGGTCTATCAGGCAATCACTGACGATCTGATTTCAATTGGACCGCCGTATTTCAATGCGATATTTGTTCCTCTCATGTCATTGTTAGTACTTGTCTTGGCTATCGGTCCCATATCTCGCTGGAAAAAAACATCAGGGATGTATCTCGTTAAGCAACTAGGGCTGGTCGCGATTGCGAGTGTCATTTTGGGCGTCCTCTTACCATTATTGCTCACTTTCGAATTCAGCTTAAGCGCTACCCTGGCCGTGGCGTTAGCTGTCTGGATTGTGCTTGCGGCTATGAAAGATGTTCACAATAAGATCGCAAATAAGAAAACGATTGCAGCGGGGTTGCGCAGTTTAACTTTCAGCTATTACGGCATGCAGTTGGCACACCTGGGCGTGGCCGTGATCGTGATTGGTGCTGCGCTAACTACTATTTACTCTCAAGAGAAGAGCGTGCTGCTTGGGCCAGGAGAGCGAACATCACTCGGCGCCTACGAATTTGAATTCATCGGAGCGGAAGCGATTTCTGGTCAAAATTTCCGAGGTGTGGAGGTGACGATTCAGGTATACCACGACGGTGAGTTTTTTAAGGAGCTGCATCCGGAGCGAAGACTTTATATCGCGAGTGGCACGCCGTCGACAGAAATGGCGATTGATGCTGGGTTCCTGCGAGACTTGTTCGTGACATTGGGAGAGGAGCGCGGCAATGATGCCTGGTCGATGACAATTTATGTCAAACCCTTTGTTCGATGGGTTTGGCTCGGCGCACTCATGATGCTCTTCGCTGGTTTTATTTCAGCTGCCGATAGGCGATACCGTCGAGTCGCGAAAGTGGAATCGACTTCGAGTTATATGCAGGAAGGCGATAAGAATAATTCTGCGTTAGTAGGGGAGGCCAACTAGTGAACAGGTTAATGGCTTTTTTGCCCGTGGCGGCATTTCTCATTCTCGCAGTCGTAATGTGGCGTGGGCTTTATCTCGATAGCAAAGAATTGCCATCGATGCTTATTGATAAACCCATGCCAGCGTTCGAGTTGACGACAGTTGATGATGTTTCGGTAAACAATGAGTTGCTGCCTAAAGAGCCGTTCCTATTGAATGTTTGGGGTAGCTACTGCCTCCCTTGTTTGGTGGAGCATCCAACGTTCATGCGATTAAAGGAAAGCGGTGAAATACCCATAGTAGGGGTAAATTATCGCGATCAGCAGCAGCTCGCTCTGAATTGGCTCGAAGACAATGGCAATCCTTTTGAATTTAGTATTCTCGACGAATCTGGGCGGTTTGGTATAGATCTCGGCGTTTATGGTGCGCCTGAGACCTATCTCGTCGATAGCAATGGCGTAATCCGATATCGTCATGTGAGCGTGCTTGATGAGCAAGTCTGGCGCGAAGTATTCGAGCCTGCGATTGCTGAGTTGCGCTCGGAAGAGGCTGCGCGATGAGTCTTCTGAAACAGATAGCGCCTCGCACAATCCTGTTTCTATCTCTGGTGGCATTCATTGGTATGGGCCTACCCGATGCCTATGCGCAGGTCGATACTTTTGAATTCGAGAGTGCCGAACAGCAGAAACGCTTCCGGAAGCTTTCGGATGAATTCCGTTGTCCCATGTGTCAGAACACCAGTTTGTCGGGATCAACAGGTGGTGTCGCTGAAGATCTGCGGCGTGAAGTTCATCGGATGATTGTTGAAGGGATGAGCGACGAAGAGATTGAGCAGTTTATGTTTGACCGTTATGGGGATTTTATTTTTTATAAGCCCAGATTAACGAGTCAGACGGTTTTGCTCTGGTTCGGACCTCTCCTGTTTTTACTGCTAGGTGCCATCGTGCTCATCAATATTTGGCGCAAGGCGGGCAAGCTAAATAGTGTACAAGTCAGTGATGAGCTGGATGGGGATGACCGGCGTCGCCTAGAAAATCTCCTCGCCGAAAGCAGAGCGCAACAATCGGCAACCGATCAAACTGAAGACAAAAATTAGCGCGGCTTATAGATAGGCGTGCAATAGGACTACTATGTTGTTTTGGATATTGGCGATTTCGCTCGCCAGCATTGCAATTGCTTTTGTTCTCGTCCCTCTGTTGCGGACGCGGGGATTCGATCATAGTGAGATCGATTCGCAACGAGCAGAGAACATCCGCGTTTTTGCGGAGCGGGAACAGGAATTAGCCACGGAGCTGCGATCTGGATTTATCACGGATCAGGAGCATTCAGCGCTCCTACGAGAATTGCAGCAGAGCTTGTTGGACAATGTCGATCTGGAGCGAAGAAACTCTATCTCGTCAACTAAGTTGAGCTCGATGACCAAATTGCTTGCGCTAGGTATAGCGATCGCCATACCGCTTATTGCCGTTAGCTTGTATCAGCGATGGGGCTATATCGAAGATGTGGAATTGATGGAATTATTCCAACGCACATTGGCGGTTCAAGGTAATGCAGAGGCTGCTTCTGAGTTGGTGGTAGACATAGGCAATGTTGTTCGTGAAGACACCGAAAAGCCTTGGGCTTGGTATTTTCTGGGCGAAAATTTTGCGACCCTCGGAATGTTTAATGAAGCACAAATAGCTTATTTGCAAGCTGCTGAAAGGTTGCAAGGTCAACCCGATGAGGCTCTGGCCTTAGGTCGGGCAGCGCTTGCTCTTTATATTAAGAGCGAGTTCGAATTTAGCACCGAGTTGGAAGAGATTATCGCTAAAGCTCAAGCGATTAATCCGAACGAAATCGCGGTCATTCAATTGTTGGCGGCGGATGCGCAAAATCGAGGTGATTATGCCACGGCGATTTCGAATTGGAGGCTGCTCATTCAGAGCGATCCTAATTCTGCTGAGGCTGATGCTCTACGGGCGGAAATTGCGAATGCGCAACGTCTACTGCGCGAGGAAAATGGTGAGGAGATTGCTGGTCCGGTGATCGATGTCCATTTGGCGATCGCCGAAGGACTCCAGCTAGATCCGGATTGGCGAGTCTTTGTTGCGGTACGTAATGCTGAGCGTGAGGGCATGCCTCCACTCGCAGCGCTGGATCTCCGGGTCGGGGATCTTCCGATCATGATTAGTCTGGATAATGACTCAGCAGTGGGCCCTTTCAATCTCAGTTCAGCCGAGGTGGTATCTGTTTCCGCCCTTGTTTCTCGGTCTGGAGTGGCAAGCCCAGCAACCGGTGATTATCGAGTGGTCTCTGATAAATTCGCTCATAACGGGCAGCACGCTGAGATCAATCTCATCATCTCTGATCTCGTCGATTAGGCTCCATGAACTGGCCCGAATTTACAGTGATTGCTATTGCTCATTTTTTGGCAGTGGCATCCCCGGGTCCTGATTTCGCGATCGTGCTAAGGCAGACCTTGCGTTTTGGCAGTAGGACGGGGATTTGGACAAGCGCTGGCGTGGGCGCAGGCATAGCTTTGCATATCAGCTACTGTTTACTCGGGGTGGCGGTGCTTATTAAGAGCTCCGCCGAGGCGCTAACTGTCTTGCAGATTGTTGCGGCTTGCTTACTGCTATATCTGGGAGTGCAATCGCTGCGTGGTGCTCGTGTGATTTGGCGTGAGCGGAAGCCTCGAGCAGGAGGCGATGAGTTGTCTGTGGCTGAGGTCGCCTTCGGGAGCATGGCTGTGCATAAAGCGTTCTTGCTCGGCTTTATGACAAATGGTTTGAACCCTAAAGCCACATTATTCTTCCTGGCATTGTTTACGGTGCTCATTGATCCGCAAACGCCTTTGTCTGCACAGCTCTTCTATGCAAGCTATCTTGTCTTAGCGACATTTCTTTGGTTCGCAGGGCTGTCGCTATTCATAGATCGAGAGTCTATTCGTGATCGGGTGCGGAATGCAGCTCCGATAGTCGATGCTGTGATGGGTTTTATATTGATAGGGCTCGCGGTCCAGCTATTAATCGTGGAAGTGTTTTGAAGCACCTAGCGGAGTTGGCAAGTGCCTGCAATGGCAGCTCGAGATAGAGTATAGTGGGCGTGCCAGCGGTGCGAACCCATGGTTGATGGAATCAGGGATTGATTGGCCTAATGAGTGCTTTCAATGAGCGATGAATTACAAATAGGCAGTGAACAAGATGCTAGCCCAGCCTTAATCGATAAATTCGGACGCAAGGTGGATTACATTCGCCTGTCTGTCACGGATCGTTGTGATTTTCGCTGTGTTTATTGCATGACGGAAGACATGACATTTCTCCCTCGGGCTGACGTGTTGAGTCTTGAAGAGCTTTATCTAGTTGGCAAAGCCTTCGTCGACCTAGGTGTAAACAAGATTAGGCTCACCGGAGGTGAGCCTTTGGTGCGTAAGGACGTCATGAAGCTGATTCAAGAGCTTGGTGCGATGCCAGGTTTAGAGGAGCTGCTTCTGACCACGAATGGGGCGCAACTCGATAAGTTTGCGATCGCTCTCCGTGAAGCGGGTGTCAATCGCATCAATGTCAGTATTGATAGTTTAGATCCGGATCGCTTCCTTCGAATTTCACGGGTGGGGAAGTTGGATCGGGTTTTGTCTGGGATTGATGCTGCAATTGCCGCCGGCTTCGATAGGATTAAACTTAATTCTGTCATTATGCGTGGGTATAACGAAGACGAGGTCATCGATCTCGCCACCTATGCGCTAGAACGTGATATCGATATCGCGTTTATCGAAGAAATGCCCCTCGGTGAAACTTCAAATCAGGCTAGAGAAGACACTACCTGCAGCAATGAATGGGTTCGTAGTGTGTTGGCGGAGCATTTTGATCTTGTTGATAGCGAAGCCAAGACTGCTGGCCCATCGCGTTACTCAGACGTCAAAGGCTATCGTTCGCGGATCGCGTTCATCTCGCCGGTCACTCATAATTTTTGTGAAGATTGCAATCGCGTGAGGGTAACCGTGGAGGGGCGCTTATTGCTTTGTTTGGGGAATGAGCATTCGATGGATTTGCGCGCGATTCTTCGCTCTGAAGATTTCTCCGAAGCGAAGTTGCGGGACGCCATTGTAGCGGCCATGGCACTAAAACCCGAGCGACATTATTTCTATGAGAAAGATCGTGTGCAGCCCGTGCGATTGATGAATATGACGGGCGGCTAGGGTAATGCGGCTGTTTAGCTTGAATTAGGGCGGTTTAGAGAATGACTGAGAAATCGAAACAACTAAAACTTGCCGTCATCACGGTGTCGGATACTCGAACGGAAGAGACGGATAAGTCAGGCAAAGTCTTAGTAGACAGGCTCGTGGCTGCAGGCCATCGACTCGTTCATAAATCTATCGTCCCTGATGACGTTTACGTACTTCGCGCGGAAGTTTCTCGCTTAATAGCCGATTCTGAAGTTCAGGGAATTCTGTTGACTGGTGGCACTGGGTTTACTGCGAGGGATAACACTCAGAAGGCGATTAAGCTGTTATTCGATGTCGATATCGACGGATTCGGGGAATTGTTCCGTCAACTTTCGTATGCCGAAATAGGGACTTCAACGGTGCAATCACGAGCCTTCGCGGGCATAGCTAATAGCACGATCGTATTTTGCTTGCCGGGCTCTCCTGGGGCCTGTGTTACGGGGTGGGACAAGATTATTGCCGAGCAGCTAGACAGCGCGCATAAGCCCTGTAATTTTGCTGATAAGCTTTAATTTTAGCCAAAAAAAAACACCAAATCCGGAGAGGATTTGGTGTTGAAGATGCACAGAAAAACACTTGCAGGGGGTCGAACAAATTCAATTGCTCTCGAGCTATCGGCTCGCGAGCGGTAATTAGGTTTCCAGCGTTTAGACGCTGGTGAGCACGATGGCCGCAGGCACAGAGATGGCGGCGACGATTAACGCGACGCTGACTACTGTGGCTTCAACTACAGGGCGCGCTCTTTTGAGTGCGTTGCTCATGACTTACTCCTGGATCAGATGTGTTGCTTTAGTGTGGGGCCCAACGCCTCCATATCCAGCAACGAAAAGAATAGTAACACAATCCGGGGAAATTGGTAACACTTTTTTGTATTTATTTTGTTTTTGTTACCTTTGGTGCTGAAATCCAGTCGGTCAATAATAATTACATTTAAAATCAATATGTTAGATAATATTAGAATTATTGGAAAGTGTCAGTTTTGAGTCGGTGCATGGGCAAATTTTCGAAATAAAGCTGCTAACACACTGTTAAAACGAGATAATGTGACCTGAGTCACAAGGTAACACTTCGCCCAAATACCCCTTTGTTCCTGTCTACAGTGCGATTGGAGTTTCAACGCGAAGGGTGGAAAATTAAGGCGCCGAGAGATTTTTAATTAATGAGAATTATTTCCCTGAACTGTAATGGCATTCGCGCAGCTGCGCGCAAGGGCTTTTTTGATTGGCTGCCTACGACGGCGGCTGATGTGGTTTGCCTGCAGGAGACTAAGGCACAAATCGATCAGTTAACTGACCCGATGTTTAGCCCTGAGGGCTACCATTGCTATTATTTCGATGCTGAGAAGAAGGGGTATTCGGGAACTGCTATCTATAGTCGAGTGGAGCCCGATCGCATTCACAAGGGTATCGGCTTGGATATTGCTGATACAGAAGGGCGTTATATCCAAGCTGACTTTGGCGATCTGAGCGTTATATCGCTGTATCTTCCGTCGGGCTCCAGCGGCGATGAAAGACAGGCACGTAAGATGAGATTCCTTGAGTATTTTATGGGCTATATGAGGGAGCTTGCGCAGGACTCGCGGCGTTACATTGTGTGTGGTGACTGGAACATATGCCATAAAGAGATAGATATTCGTAATTGGAAGGCTAATCAGAAAAATTCGGGCTTTCTACCGGAAGAGCGTGCCTGGTTAGATGAGCTATTCGACGAGGTGGGCTTTGTCGATGCATTCAGGTGTGTAAATCAATCGCCTGATGAATATTCTTGGTGGTCGAACCGAGGGCAGGCGCGAGCCAAAAACGTCGGCTGGCGACTCGACTATCATGTTGTCTCGCCTGAACTGGCGAGTAAAACACAGAGCGCATCCATCTATCGTGATGAGAATTTCTCAGACCATGCGCCAGTTATTCTCGATTACGCTATTTGAGCGCTTTTTAATGCCATGCGGCAATACAGGAGAAAATTTTGATTAGAGTGAGTGTTGCATTGATCGCGTTGTTATTCGCATCGGTGGTTAGCGCACAAACGCTAACGGCTACCATAACGACTTCGAAGGGGACTGTTGTTGCGGAGCTCAATGCCCGAGCTGCGCCGACCACGGTAGCTAATTTTGTAAACCTTGCGGAGCGTGGTTTTTACGATGGTCTCACCTTTCATCGTTGGGAGCAGAATTTTATGGTGCAGGGAGGAGACCCATTGGGTGACGGCACCGGCGGGCCTGGTTACCGATTTAGGGGCGAGGTCATCTTGCGACACAATCAGCCGGGTATACTTTCCATGGCAAACTCAGGACCGGGTACTGATGGGAGTCAGTTCTTTATCACGCACCTGGCAACGGCACATTTAAATGGTAAGCATTCTGTGTTCGGCAAAGTGATCGAGGGGATGCCGGTTGTGCAAAGTTTACGCCGCAAGGATGTCATTGAGTCTATACGGATCGAGGGCGACTATTCTAAACTGTTCCAGCGGAAGGCGACGCAGTTGCAGGAATGGAATACTGTGTTGGACCAGGAGTTCCCCGACTTGCAAGCTGCGCCTGTCTTTAATTAGAACCTAGAAAACTTTCTTGAATGCTTTGACGCTTACATTGGCGTAAACGCCTGCGGCGACATAAGGGTCTGCTTCCGCCCATGCCTGGGCGGCGTCCAGCGATTCAAAATCCGCGATGACGATGCTACCGCTGAAGCCTGCGTCCATGCCACCGGCTGGGTCGAGAGGGTTCGGGCCGGCAACTATGAGTCGCCCTGCATCGGCTAGGGCCTGAAGTCTTTCCAAGTGCGCGGGACGAACGCTCATTCGACGTTCCGTGCTGTTATCGATGTCTTCACTGACTATGCTGTACAACATGATGTGACCTCAATCTAAATGGTGGGATTATTAGGAGTGCGTATTGTCGGCTTCCTTGTCAGGCGCTTCGACATATTTAGCCAATATGGGCATCTGAGCGAAGACGAAGCCAAAGGTGAGGATTAGGTTTCCAAATACTTTGAATTTGATCCACAGTGCTTCGCTGAGTAACAGGGCGACTGCCAGATTTACCGCGCCGAGAATGATGAAGTAGATAACCCAGATAATGTTTAGGCGCTGCCATACTGCTCGCGGAGCTGGAATAGCATGCCCCATCATATGTTCTATCGCAGGCTTCTCACCGAAGTATCGTGAACCTAGAAAGACGCTCGCGAAAATCCAATTTACGATGGGCGCTTTCCACTTTAGAAATTCGATGTTGCGAAAGATTAGTGTTGGTATGCAGAAGAGCACAACAGCCGCGAAAGTGATCCACTGGAATTTGTCGAGGCGTCTTTGCTGAACGAGAAGGGCGCCGTAGACCAAGACGGAGGTTGCCAGAAGAAATTCTGCCGCGCTGAAAATGCCGCCTACACTATGCTCGATTCCCGCAAATTGAATAACTCGCGGATCCAGACTCCAAACGACAAAAAAGACTATAAGAGGGATGTAGTCGAAAAACTGTTTCATTGGGCTGCGGAATTCCTGGCGCTGAACGAGGACGATGATGTTAAAGCATTTCGAGAAAGGTTTCCGCAAAGTGCTGCATATCGCGTAGAATTGCCATTTGAAGAGTGAGATGAATGAGCGAATACCTAGAAGTTCACCCCATAAACCCCGATCGCAGGTCAATTCGACGCATAGTCGAGGCCTTGCGTGGTGGTGCGGTGGTCGTCTACCCGACTGACTCTACGTATGCGGTGGGTTGTCATCTCGGAGACAAGGCCGCGCTGGAGAGGATTCGGCGTCTTCGGGGGCTATCTGACAAGCACAACTTCACGCTGATGTGTAATGATCTCTCCGAATTAGCAGTCTATGCACAGGTCAACAACAGCGCTTTCAGGATACTCAAGGCGCTTACGCCAGGCGCTTTTACCTTCGTATTGAAGGCTAGTCCGGAAGTGCCGAAGCGATTGATGCATCCCAAGCGTCGTACTATCGGTCTGCGAGTGCCGGATAATCCCGTTGCGATCGCTATCCTCGCTGAGATGGGCGAGCCATTGCTCACGACAAGCCTTATCCTTCCGGGTGAGGAGTCGCCGATGTTAGACCCCTATGAGATGCGAGAGCGGATAGGTAAACAGGTGGACCTCATCGTCGATGGTGGGAGCTGTAGTGATACAGCAACCACCATGCTTGATCTGACAGAGGGTGTGCCTGTACTGATGCGGGAAGGTCGTGGCGACGCGAGCGAGTTCCTAGTGTAAGTGTGAAACGGTATACTCAGCGTCACTATTGGTTGAATTGGAGAGCGGATTGTCCACTGTAGATTCTCAACAACGCGTGCTTTCAGGCATGCGCCCCACAGGTCGGCTTCATTTAGGGCATATGCACGGTGTGCTCAATAACTGGGTTAAGTTGCAACATGAGTACGAATGCTTCTTTTTCGTTGCAGATTGGCATGCGCTGACCACCCATTATGGCGATGCCACTATTTTTGAAAGTAATGTCCTGGACATGGTCATTGATTGGCTCGCCGTGGGGGTAAATCCGGGTTCGGCTTCATTATTTGTTCAGTCGCGAGTGCCGGAGCACGCGGAATTACACTTGCTGCTTTCTATGTTGACCCCGCTGGGCTGGTTAGAGAGAGTGCCCAGTTATAAAGACCAGCAAGAAAAACTTCATGAGAAAGAATTAGACACCTATGGTTTCTTAGGATACCCGTTACTGCAGGCAGCGGATATTTTGATTTACCGTGCGGGACTGGTGCCCGTTGGTGCCGACCAAGTAGCTCACGTTGAGCTTACACGGGAGACGGCGCGTCGATTCAATCACATCTATGGTCGCGAGCCTGGATTCGAAGAAGCTGCAGAAGCAGCTATTGCCAAAATGGGCAAAAAATCTGCCAGACTCTATTCGAATCTCCGAACGGCTTTCCAGGAGCAGGGTGACCATGAGGCTTTAGAAAAAGCGCAAGCCTTGCTCAAGGAACAACAGAATATCTCCTTAGGCGATCGCGAACGTCTGTTTGGTTATCTTGAGGGGGGCGGGAAGATGATTCTGGCAGAACCTCAAGCGTTGCTCACGCCGGCGTCGAAGATGCCAGGCCTTGATGGGCAAAAAATGTCTAAGTCCTATGAAAATACGATTACCTTGCGCGAGCCTCTCGAGCTGATCGAAAAGAAAATTAGTACGATGCCAACTGATCCGGCGAGAGTGCGCCTGACAGATCCGGGTGATCCTGCCAAGTGCCCGGTATGGCAGCTTCATGAAGTCTATTCTGACGAGGAGACGAAAGAGTGGGCTAGCGCCGGGTGTCGGAGTGCGGGCATCGGCTGTTTAGAATGCAAAAAGCCTGTAAGCAATGCGATTACCGCTGAACTCGAGCCAATACAGCAGCGTGCAGCGCAATATGAGAAAGATCCGGATGTTGTACGGTCGATTATCGCGGAGGGCTGTGAAGCCGCGCGAGAGTCTGCCAGAGAAACACTCCACGATGTAAGAAGCGCCATGGGCCTGACGAGTTGGTAATTAGGCGATCGGTCGATGGGTTATGCTCATCGTATTAATAAGGAAGCACTAAGTTTGACCCAGAACTCAAATAATCAAGCGACGCATGGCCAGCTAGATGGCGACTCGACTATGGACTCTGATGTTGACTCGAGCCAAACAGCGGTGACCGATCAGGACGTCTTGCTCGCAGAGGAAGCGGTTCGTGCTAACTTGAAAGAGCAGATCCCTTTCGCCTTAGTGGATGGGGAAGCGTTTAATGAAATCCCCAAAGATCTCTATATTCCACCCGACGCGCTAAAGATCTTAATCGACAGCTTTCAGGGTCCGCTCGATTTATTACTCTATCTGATCAAGCGCCAGAATATCGATATTCTCAACATTAATGTTGCTGAGATAACGGATCAGTACATGGCTTATGTTGATTTGATGGAGTCTAGCCAATTCGAGCTCGCTGCAGAATATCTGGTAATGGCGGCGATGCTCGCTGAGATCAAGTCGAAAATCCTTCTGCCTCGTCAAGAGGAAGCGGAGTCGGAAGAAGCGGATCCGCGTATGGAGCTGATACGCCGACTCCAAGAATACGAACGATTCAAAAAAGCTGCAGAAGATTTAGATGAGATTCCACGCATGGATCGTGATTTCCATCGCGCAGTTGCCGCGCCACCTAAGCTCGAGAGGGTGTCGGCGGATCCGGATGTTGATCTTCAAGACGTCTTGATTAGCTTGGCTCAGGTATTAAGACGTGCTGATATGTTTGGTAGTCACCAAGTGCAGCTAGAAACACTTTCTACTCGAGAGAAAATGTCTGAGCTATTGGCGCGAATTAATGATCAGAAATTTGTCCCGCTAATTTCGCTGCTTTTGCGCGAAGAGGGTAGGCTGGGTGTGGTTGTTACATTCCTCGCTATGATGGAGTTGTTAAAGGCAAGCATGATAGAGATCGTTCAAGCTGAACCTTTCGCGCCCATCCATATTAAAGCTCGGGGAGCTTCCGAGCGAGCACTGCAATCCGGTGGTGAGATTCAGGAAAGCGAATTTGATTAACTAGTCCGGACAGGGCTGGCAACTAGACCGATGGGAACGCGGCAAGCATGAGTGACGTAGATAACAAAGTAAAAATGATCATCGAGGGATTGTTGTTGGCGGCGGGTCGACCGTTGTCACTCGACAGTATTGCTGCAGTATTCTCTGATGATGAGCGACCCGATAGTGAAGAACTGCTCTCGGTGCTTGAGCGAATCGATGCAGATTGTAATGACCGAGGTTTCGAATTGGTAAAGGTGGCTTCTGGATACCGATTCCAAGTTAAGCAGGAGCTTTCGGAGTGGATCGGAAAGCTTTGGGAAGAGCGACCGCCGCGCTATACCAGGGCATTGCTTGAGACACTCGGTCTCATAGCTTACAGGCAGCCAATAACTCGTGGCGACATAGAAGAGATTCGAGGCGTTGCTGTTAGCTCGAATATCATTCGCACATTGATGGATAGAGAGTGGATTCGAGTTGTTGGGCATCGCGACGTTCCCGGTCGCCCAGCGATGTTTGCGACGACAAAGCAATTTCTCGATTATTTTAATTTAGAGAGCCTGCAGCAGTTGCCTGCACTCGCGGAAATTAAAGACATCGACGGTGGCGCTAAGGACTTGGGTTTCGAAGCGGAGCTCGCAGCGGCGCGGGTCTTGGAATTGCCCGAAGAGGCGGTCGATGAGGCTAGCACAGAACTCACCGATGCTGAGAAGGCCGAACTGTTAGCCGAAGAAGAAGCGATCGCTCTTTCTCAAAAGCCGCTCGATGAAATTCTCCACCCCGACGGTTTGCCAACGGATGATGAGGAAGAATTCGAAGACGAGCCGGTAGTGGATGAAGAGCTTTCCGCAATAGATGATGCATTAGAAGCGCTCGAACGCGATCTGAATGGTCGCCATGATGAGGATGATGAACAGGAAGTCGTTCATTCTGAGTAGTGCCTTGTCTCTTTCAATTTAGCCGTCGCAGATGACGCCAACAAAAGGTAAATAACATGGCCGGACACAGCCACGACAATCATTCGGAAAAGCTCCAGAAAGTTATGGCGCGGGCGGGATTTGCCTCGCGTCGAGAGGCTGAAACTTGGATTCAGCTGGGACGCGTCAAGGTCAATGGGGTAGTTGCGAAAATTGGCGACCGCGTCACCAATGAAGACAAAATTGTTGTCGATGGGAAAAAAGTGGCTGCGCAGACTAAGGCAAGCCATGAGCGGCGTGTCATTCTTTATAATAAGCCGGAAGATCAAGTCTGTACTCGTAAGGATCCAGAAGGCAGGCCCACGGTTTTTGATCGTTTGCCACCTATTAAGCACGGTCGATGGGTTGCTATCGGTCGTCTCGATATCAATACCAGCGGACTCCTGTTGTTTACCACTGATGGTGAGCTCGCGAATCGATTGATGCATCCAAGCACGCAGATAGAGCGCGAGTATGCGGTCAGAGTCTTAGGCGATGTTACTAAGGAAATGGTTGCTCGCATGCACGAAGGGGTAATCATTGATGGTAATTTATGCCGCTTCACCGATATTCAGCATTTCGGCGGAGAAGGTGTGAATCAGTGGTATCACGTCGTGGTGATGGAAGGTCGTAATCGCGAAGTGCGAAAACTATGGGAATCCCAAGGTGTGAAGGTGAGTCGTTTGAAGCGCGTGCGGTTCGGCCCCTTATTTATTCCTAGTACCGTCACGAAAGGTCGGTATCAGGAGCTATCCAAGAAAGATCTTGAGAAGCTCTTAAAAGTGGCTTATCCGAAAATTGAAAAGCCACGCGAGGCTGAACCCGCACCTCGCTAAGCTTCGAGATTCCTCGCGTCCAGAGCTTGCCCATGAAATTTTTGACCCTCAGCACTGAAAAGGGCGAGGTATGCCGGGAGAAGTGATTCCGCCGTAGGCTGAGTTTGCGGATCCTCTGCGGGGTAAGCATCTCGGCGCATGGCAGTCCGAGTGCCCCCAGGATTAATACTCATTACCTTGATGTTGCTAATGTTGCCAACCTCTTCGGCTATCGTCTGCATCAAGCCCTCAACCGCAAATTTGCTAATTCCGTAGGCGCCCCAGAATGCTCTGCCTTTGCGGCCCACGCTCGAAGAGGTAAATATGAGCCTCGAATCTTCTGAGCGCGCGAGTGCGGGCAGCAGGGCCTTTGTCAGCCCAAAGGCAGCAGTGACATTCACTTGCATGAGCGTCGTCCAATCGCCGTCAGGATAGAATTCGATAGGGCTGCGAGCGCCCAACAACGCGGCATTGTGTATGAGCCCATCTAGAGAGCTGAATTGCTCATCAAGCGCATTGGCCAAAAGTTTGTAATCCTCAGTTTGTGCTGTGGCGAGGTCAAGAGGATGGATGGTTATTGCTTCAGGTCTGCAAGCCTCGATTTCATCGAATAAGGCCTCTAGCTTCTCTTGTGAGCGACCGAGTGCTATGACGTGGGCCCCGTGTTCGCAAAAGCCTTTTGTGAGTGCTCGGCCAATGCCATCGCTGGCGCCAGTGATGAGGATGGTTTTGCCTGCGAGGCAGTCGTTTGCGGGATTTAAATCAAAGGTCATTGGCTGAATTTCAATAAGTTGAGCAAGCTGATGGCCTGCTGAGGTTGACTGAGGATGAAGTCAGCGGGCCACGATGCTGGCTCGACTCCTTCGGCGAGATAACCATAAGTTGCGGCGATGGCTATTACGTCCGCATTCTTAGCTGCTTGCATGTCACGTAAGTGATCCCCGAAGTAAACACAGCGTTCAGTGTCTCGATCTAGGGTTTGTAGGGCGACTAAGAGAGATTCTGGATGTGGTTTCTTATCGGTGACGTCATCGGGGCACACGAGTACTGGGCAGCGCTCTAGAAGGCCGAGTCGAGAAAGTAGAGCGACTGCGTACAAACGAGGTTTGTTTGTGACGATTCCCCAAGGGATTTCTGCCGAATCTAAAGCGTCCAAGAGAGAGTCAATGCCTGGATAGAGGCGTGATTGGGTCTCTTCGATTTGTTCTAAATAGAGAGTGAGCAGGCGCGAATGGAGTTCATTGAACTCAGCCGAATCTTCCTCGTGGTCGAAACCGAGTTTAACGAGCGCCTTGGCTCCATCTGAAACCGTTCGTGTGATGACGCCTTCATTGATTGGAGCTTGTGCCTGCTCCGCACGGAGCTTATTGAGCGCAATTACAAAATCGGGTGCTGTATCAATTAGCGTTCCATCCAGATCGAATAAAGCGCACTCAATTGAGGTGTCTAAAACTTCACTCATTCGCCGCTGCTCTTGGTCTGCGTTGTCTCTTCTTCAAGTGTCGGACGTCGATAATAGGCTAGGTAATTTACGTCCAGATCACTGCCCAACGAATAGCGCTTGCTGAGTAGGTTGTAGCTCATACCTCGCTGCTGTAGTAATTCGAGCCCTGCGTCACGAGCCCAACTAGCGAGCTCGGATGGGCGAATAAATTTTGCGTAATCGTGGGTTCCACGTGGCAATAGATTAAGAATGTATTCCGCACCTAATACGGCAAATAAATAAGACTTTGGATTGCGGTTAATAGTAGAGAAGAGCACATGCCCCCCAGGTTTTACCAGTTGGTAACAGGCGCTCACAATAGCGCTTGGATCTGGGACGTGCTCTAACATTTCGAGACAAGTAACCACATCGAATTGTCCGGCTTCTGCTTTTGCTAGCTCTTCAGCGGGAATTCTTCGGTAATCAATGTCGAGCTTGCTCTCTAGTTGGTGTAATCGGGCGACGGAAAGTGACGCTTCCGCCATGTCTATAGCGACAACATTGGCGCCTTGTCGAGCCATGGCTTCAGCGAGAATTCCTCCGCCGCAGCCAATATCGACGACACGTTTGCCTGCTAGATTCACGTTTTCCGTTAAGAATCGCATTCGCAACGGGTTGATTTCATGCAATGGTTTGAATTCGCTATTTGGATCCCACCAGCGCGCAGCGAGCGCTTCAAACTTTTTGATTTCGAGTTCATCAACATTGTTCATCTGTGTGTCCTGCTGCATATGCTAAGCGCCTGCCTCTTGAGTTTGGCTGTGTGCATGGATTCGTCGTTGCCAGCTCTTTGTAGATTCTTCTATTTCGCTTTGGTTCAGTGTCATTAGCTTCCTGTTACGGAGAAGCGCTTGCCCGCCGCTCCATACATCGCTCACCTGGCTGGCCTGTGTCGAATATACCAAGTGCGACACGACGTCGTAGAGAGGCTGGCTATTGATAGCGCTCAGATCGACTGCCGCCATGTCGGCAAACTTTCCAACCTCGAGACTCCCGATTAGTGTATCGAGGCCAAGGGCGCGGGCGCCATTAAGAGTCGCCATTTCCAGAGCGGCGTGCGCGGGTAGGGCGGTAGCATCCTTGGCAACAGCCTTCGCCAGTTGGGCTGCGGTTCGCATCTCGGAAAACATGTCTAGGTCATTATTGCTGGCACAACCATCTGTGCCTAGTGCTATGTTGACCCCTTTATTTCGCAATTTCTCTACCTCGCAGAAGCCGCTTGCTAACTTAAGGTTTGACTCTGGACAGTGGGCGACGTGGGTGCCGGATTCACCTATCAGTGACATTTCCTCTTCAGTGAGGGCGGTCATGTGAGTACAGAAGAAGCGCGGTGATAAAAGACCCAATTTATGCAATCTAGCGATAGGGCGAATGCCATCTTGCGCCTCAGCGGCGTCCACTTCGGCTTGGGTTTCATGGACGTGCATATGGATGACCAGATCCAGCTCTTCGGCTAACGAAGCGATTCTTTGTAGTGCGGCATCCGCTACAGAGTAGGGAGAATGTGGGCCGAAAGCGACATGGATCCTGTCGTCGTGGCGATATTCATCATGCAGTGCCGTTGTCTTTTCGATGTACTCATCGGCGTTCTGCGCCCATTGAGTGGGGAAATCTAATACGGGACAGGCCAGTTGTACGCGAAGCTTACTCTCTAAGACCACTTTGGCGGTTTCTTCGGGGAAGAAATAGTTGTCGGAGAAGCAAGTTGTCCCAGAGAAAATCATCTCGGCAGCGGCGAGTCGGGCGCCGGCATTGACAAAGTCTTTGTCGGCTAAGCTGCCCTCTAATGGCCAAATGCGCTCTTCAAGCCAAGCTTTTAGCGGCATGTCGTCACCTATTCCGCGTAATAGTGACATCGCGGCATGCCCGTGGGCATTGATGAGGCCTGGAATCAGGGCGTGCTGGCTGAGCTCAATCGTTGAGTCGGCAGCTTCGGGGGCCAACAGCTCTCTAGCCTGGTCTGCGGGTAGTAGGTGGCTGATGCGGCCATTTATCACAAAAATGGCATGATCTTGCAGCACGGTCTGAGTCGGGTAAACGGGGATTATCCAGCGTGCGAAGATGGCGAGATCCGGTGTGATTCGTTCTTGGGGACTCATTCAATTCAACTCTATTGCTTGGCGAGTCGGGAGTATAACCGCTGCCAGCAGTGCTGTCGCTTTGATGCTTCTTTTTTCAGGCTTGAATTGGGCTAATTGTCGGCATTTAGGGCTGTGCTTGTGCTATAATCGCAAGCTCTTGATAGCTTGCGAAAAGGTCTTACAACTATTCCGAAGATGGCCGCTATAAAGGGTTATCGAAAGCAGCTAAATAAGTAAAAAATCAGAGCAGGAAAGCCGAGTTTATGAGCGAGTTCGCGAAACAGGTCCTACCCGTAGCGCTAGAGAGTGAGATGCGTGAATCGTATCTCGCGTATGCGATGAGTGTCATCGTTGGGCGCGCCTTGCCTGACGTGCGAGATGGGCTCAAGCCCGTCCATCGACGCGTTCTGTTTGCCATGAATATCCTGTCTAATGATTACAACAAACCCTATAAAAAATCCGCGAGAATTGTCGGTGATGTCATCGGTAAATATCATCCTCATGGCGATACTGCAGTCTATGACACGATCGTCCGTATGGCTCAAGATTTTTCCCTGCGCTATCCATTGATCGATGGCCAAGGCAACTTCGGTTCTATCGATGGCGATTCTGCGGCGGCCATGCGCTACACGGAAATTCGCATGGAGAAGATCGCTCACGATCTTCTCGCTGACTTAGATAAAGAGACCGTAGATTTTTCGCCTAATTACGACGGCACAGAACAAATTCCTGATGTATTGCCTGCGCAAATTCCAAATTTATTGGTGAACGGATCTAGCGGGATCGCCGTGGGCATGGCGACGAATATACCCCCTCACAACCTGACCGAAGTCGTAGGCGGGGCGATTGCCCTGCTTGATGACCCTGAAATTGGCATTGAAGGCTTGATGGAGCACATTTCAGGACCAGATTTCCCCACCGCGGGAATTATCAATGGCAAGGCTGGGATAATTCAGGCTTACCAAACCGGCCGTGGGCGCATTTATATGCGCGCTCGAGCTGAAGTGCTCACTGATGAAAAAACTCAGAAGCAAACAATTGTGGTCTCCGAGATCCCGTATCAAGTGAACAAAGCTCGTCTGATCGAAAAAATCGCCGAGCTTGTCAAAGAAAAGAAGATCGAAGGCATTAGTGAACTCCGCGACGAGTCGGACAAAGATGGGCTGCGAATTGTAATTGAACTCCGTCGGGGCGAGATGGGAGATGTGGTTTTAAACAATCTTTATGCCCAGACTCAGATGCAGAATGTGTTCGGTATAAATATGGTTGCCTTGGTTGATGGGCAGCCACGATTATTGACGCTGCGTGAGATTCTCGACGCATTTATTCGTCATCGACGCGAAGTTGTTTCTAGGCGTACCACTTACTTGCTTCGTAAGGCGCGTGATCGTGGCCATATCTTGGAAGGCTTGGCGGTAGCTCTCGCGAACATCGATGCCGTCATCGAGCTGATCAAAACGTCTCCGAGCTCAGCAGAGGCGAAGGTCAAATTGCTTGAACGCACTTGGAAGTCCGATAGCGTGTTAGCGATGTTAGGTGAGGTGGGTGCGGATGCATGCCGACCTGATGGGCTAGATGAGAAATACGGATTGCAAGGTGCAGATTATCGTCTTTCCGAGGAACAGGCGCAGGCGATACTTGAATTGCGATTGCATCGCTTGACCGGCTTGGAGCATGAAAAACTTATCAATGACTACAAGGCATTGCTCGAGCAAATCGCTGATTACCTCGACATACTCGGCAATCAAGCGCGTTTAATAAGCGTGGTACGAGAAGAGCTCGAGCAGGTTCGTAACGAATATGGCGATGAGCGTCGCACTGAGATTGTTGGTACGCAGCAGGATCTTACTGTGGAAGATCTCATTACCGAGGAAGATCGTGTGGTCACGATCTCAAAGACAGGCTATGCGAAGACGCAACCGCTATCAGACTATGCGGCGCAGCGTCGCGGCGGCATGGGTAAAGCAGCTGCAGCGGTGAAGGACGAGGATCTAGTTGAACACCTATTGGTTGCGAGCACGCACGACACGCTGCTGTGCTTTACCAGTCAGGGTAAGGTCTATTGGCTGAAAGTTTATATGATACCTGTTGCGAGCCGTTCATCTCGCGGTAAGCCTGTTGTGAATATCCTACCTCTCGAAGAAGGTGAGCGCATAACGAGCATGCTCCCAGTCAAAGAATACACCGAGGGTTGGTTCGTGTTTATGGCTACCGCGAGTGGTACGGTGAAGAAGACTCCTCTTGCAAATTTTGCGCGACAACGCAGTGTGGGTCTTAGAGCAATCGAGTTGGACGAAAACGATGAGTTAGTCGGCACCGCATTAACAGATGGCGCTCGTGATCTGATTCTGATGAGTAGTTCAGGCAAGACCATTCGCTTTGCTGAGACTGATGTGCGAGCGATGGGTCGAACTGCGCGAGGTGTCCGTGGCATTCGATTACAAGAAGGACAGCGCATGGTGTCCTTGATGGTTGCGGATGACGATAAACAGGTCCTCACTGTGAGTGAGAATGGTTACGGCAAGCGCACCAAGTCGAGTGACTTCCCGTTGCGTGGGCGAGGTGGTCAGGGTGTCATCGGTATACAGGCGAGTGAGCGCAATGGTGCTGTGGTGGGTTCTGTTCAAGTAACAGACAGCGATGAAATCATGCTCATTTCAAGCAAGGGCACGATGGTTCGTACGCGTGTTGAGGAAGTGTCCGTCCAAGGTCGTAATACGCAGGGCGTTCGTCTGATTCGACTCAAGGAAGGCGAAAAGTTGGTGGGTCTCGAGCGTGTCGATGAGCCAGCAGACGAACCAACGCGTGATACTGACTTAACGGAACAGGCTTCGCAGGAGGCTTCTGGAGAGATTGGCTCTGAAGAAGTGAATGCTGCCGACGTGAACGATGCCGATTGATTCAACTGTCGCATTTCTTGGTCCTAAAGGCACATTTTCACATGCTGCTGCGATTACATTCTTTGCTGCGCACAAGACTTCTTCGCAGACGCCCTGGGAAATGCGATCCTATTCGAGTATTGAAGATGTCTTCGCGAGTGTTGAGCGAGGCGACGTTCGATTCGGTGTCGTTCCTGTCGAAAACTCTACTGAAGGTGCAGTTAACAATACGCAAGACTGCCTTCTCGAGGCTGCGGTTGAGATAGTCGGAGAGATTGTCATCCCGATTGAGCATAATCTGCTTGCTGCCCCAGGTACGAAGCTTTCCAGCCTAACTACCATAGCCTCTCATAAGCAGTCATTGGCTCAGTGTAGGCAATGGATCGCTAAGCATTTACCCGCGCTCACATTGAAAGAATGTGTGAGCAATGCACAGGCAGCTGTGCTCGCGACGAAAGAAGAGGGTGTTGCGGCGATAGCAGGCGAATTCGCGGCACAGACTTATGGCCTAGAAGTGCTTGTCTCTTCGATTCAAGATCACAGCCATAACAGCACACGGTTTCTAATTCTGTCGCAACCCGGACAAGGCTTGCCCGATAGAGCTAATGCAGGTTCTTCCAAATTGAAGACTAGTATCTTGATTGCGACGGATAATAAGCCCGGCGCATTATTCCGGATTCTTGAACCGTTCAATGCCCTAGAGATCGATCTATCTAAAATAGAGGCGCGCCCCTCGAAACAACGAGCGTGGGAATACGTTTTCTTTATTGATTTTATTCGAGGTGGCCTCGATCTCTCTAATGATGCACTCATTCAGAATTTAATGACCAAGTTGCGCGAGGAGACTTCCTCATTAAGGGTGTTGGGGACTTATGCGACAGCGCGACAGCCTAGTGCTTCTGAGGGTTCATGATGACAGCTTCATCGCTACTGGCATCGAAGACTATTTTGATAGTAGGGCTTGGTCTTATCGGCGGATCGATTGCTCGAGGACTTAAGCGCGAAATTCCCTCGCAGAGAATAATTGCATCCGACCTCAATCATGCCCAGCTCCTAGCAGCGAAGGAAGCGGGTGACGTTGATTCTATAGGCGAGCTGTCTGAATTGTGTGCAGAAGCCGATCTCATTGTGTTGGCCTTGCCGTCATTGGCGACAGCTGAATTATTGCCGACTATCGCGCAGCTTTGTAATGAGAATGCTATCGTAACCGACGTGGCTAGTGTCAAAGGCAATGTGCAAGCGAGTGCAGAAAGCCTTGCTGACAGTTTTTCCTCACGTTTTGTGCCTGGTCATCCTATAGCAGGATCTGAGAAGAGTGGCTATGAGGCGTCTACGCCGCAGCTGTTTTTAGGCCGGAATGTGATTCTCACGCCCTTGGCTACAAATTCGGCATGTTCAGTGGGGCTTGTCACAGCTATGTGGAGAGCGCTTGGCGCAAATTTGTTGGCCATGTCCGTAACTCGACACGATGAAGTTTTGGCTGCCACTAGCCATTTACCTCATTTGCTCGCTTTCTCTATAGTTGATGTTTTAGCGAAGCAAGAAACGAGTGATGACATATTCCGATACGCAGCTGGCGGCTTCGCAGATTTTAGTCGTTTGGCTTCAAGCGATCCGCAAATGTGGGCCGAAATTTTTGTGGCGAATAGGGCGTCGAGCTCGCGCGTCTTGCAGGCGATGATCGAAGCATTGCAAGCGCTGAAAACACGATTAGATGGTGACTCTCCAAGTTCTTTGGCAGCTGGGCTGGAAGCGCAATTTAGCGGTGCAAAGTCGACGCGTGAGGCGTTCTTAAACAATCATTATAATTTAGATGCGAACAAAAAAATGAGTCAAAATTCGGTTACATTCGTAGCGGGAGCTCACGGAGCAGCTATACCTAAGGTGGCTGGCAGGGTGAGAGTGCCCGGTGATAAATCTATCTCTCATCGTTCGATTATATTGGGGGCGATTGCCGATGGTCGCACAGAAGTCAGTGGTTTTCTGGAAGGAGAAGATGCGCTCAAAACGGTCGCTGCTTTCCGCGAGCTAGGAGTTACTATAGTTGGGCCGGAGCAGGGTAAGCTCAGCATTATAGGTGTGGGCCGAAATGGACTAACTGCGCCGCGTAAGGCTCTGGATATGGGTAATTCAGGCACGGCTATGCGGCTTCTCGCCGGCCTACTCTCTGCTCAGGATTTCAATAGTGAATTAATGGGCGATGAGTCACTCAGCAAGCGCCCGATGGCTAGGGTGGTTGAGCCACTTTGCAAGATGGGTGCGGAAATTGAGAGTGAATCAGGTGGAACACCGCCACTCAAAATTTCTTCCGCTAGTTTAAAAGGCATCAGCTACGAAATGCCGATGGCAAGCGCGCAAGTGAAGTCTTGCCTGTTATTGGCAGGTCTTTATGCGGACGGAGTGACGACAATAAGCGAGCCTGCGGTATGTCGTGATCACACCGAGCGGATGCTGGAGGGTTTCGGCTATCCTATCGAGCGCAGCGCGGATGGCAAAACTGTGAGCTTGAGTGGTGGCCATTCGCTTAAAGCAACGACTATCGATGTACCGAGTGATATTAGCTCGGCAACTTTTTTCCTTGTCGCGGCCGCAATCAGTCCCGGATCAGATCTCTTGCTCGAACATGTAGGAATTAATCCTACGCGAATCGGTGTGATCAATATTTTGCGCATGATGGGCGCCGATTTAGAAGTGCTAAATGAGCGAGTCGTCGGCGGAGAACCAGTCGCCGATCTACAGATTCGCTTCGCCCAATTAAAAGGGGTGGAGATTCCCGAAGATCAGATACCCCTCGCAATCGACGAGTTTCCCGCATTATTCGTCGCCGCCGCTGTCGCTGAAGGGGAAACCTTACTCCGTGGAGCCGAAGAGCTTAGAGTAAAGGAGAGTGATCGCTTGGCTGCGATGGCGGCTGGATTAGACAGCATCGGTGTTGAGAGTGAGATATTTAGTGATGGCATTCGAATAGTTGGTGATCCATCCGCAGTGTTCCGTGGTGCGGAAATTCAATCTGAAGGTGATCACCGTATTGCCATGGCATTCGCAGTAGCGAGTTTGCGAGCTTCTGAACCTATTGTTATTCGCGATTGTGCGAATGTCGCTACCTCTTTCCCTAACTTTGTCGAGCTAAGTGCGCAGTTAGGATTGGAGATTCGGGTTGAGTGAGCGCGTCATTGCCATTGATGGGCCTTCTGGCTCTGGGAAGGGGACTATCGCCGCTCGCCTAGCGAAAGAGTTGGGTTATTCGTTGCTGGATAGCGGTGCTTTGTATCGAGTTTTGGGTTTGGCGTCGCAGCGCGCTGGTTTGGATCCTGAGCAAGATTTTGACGCCATCGCACAGTTGGCTCTCGATTTGCCCATTAGCTTCGGACGCCCCGATGATTCCGCGCCGTGGCAAGAAGGGTCGGTTTGGCTCGCAGGGGATGATGTGAGTCTGCAAATTCGCACAGATGAAGCGAGTGCACTGGCCTCCCAAGTCGCCGCCATCCCCGCCGTTCGTACAAATCTCCTCCAGCGTCAGCGGGATTTTCTGCAGGGCGAAGGACTGGTGGCGGATGGTCGCGACATGGGGACTACGGTTTTCCCTAATTCCCCCCTTAAAATCTATCTTACTGCTAGCGTAGAAGCGCGTGCCGAGAGGCGATATAAGCAGTTGATAGCTAAGGGTATTGATGCTATTCTTCCCGCCCTTTTGCGCGAGCTGCAAGAACGCGATGAGCGCGACATGCAGCGTAGCGTTTCGCCGTTAAAGCCTGCCGAAGATGCGATCATTATCGACTCGACAGATTTAAGTATCGAGGATGTTATGTCTCAGGTGCTAGGTTTGACGCGAGAAAAGTTAAGTAACTAATTGAATTAGTTTGTTTTAGTCGACTCTTGGTATATCACCAGAATTGGTGCCGAGTGGGTCGGATCTAGTAATAGCCCCGTGTTGCTGGGATACGGAGTAGCGAATCGAGGTCCCACGCAGAGAGCTGGGCCGGCGATGAGCACAATCTTGGAATAGAAAATGAGCGAAAGTTTTGCAGAATTATTTGAAGCGAGTCTAAGTGAAATAGACATGAATCCTGGCGCCATCGTCGCGGGCACTGTCATTGACATAGACTCCGATTGGGTGACAGTTCACGCTGGCCTCAAGTCAGAAGGCGTCATCGCAAAGTCAGAATTTCTAGACGAGCAAGGTAATTTCACCCTCGAAGTAGGTAACGTCGTTAAGGTTGCACTTGAAACGGTAGAAGATGGTTTCGGTGCTACTAAGCTTTCACGTGAAAAAGCGAAGCGTGCCGAGTCTTGGATGGAGCTTGAAGCGGCCTACGAAAAGAATGACATCGTCACTGGTGTTATTAATGGCAAGGTTAAGGGCGGCTTCACTGTTGATCTCAACAACATCCGTGCCTTCTTACCAGGCTCGTTGGTTGATGTTCGACCGGTTCGTGACACTCTACATCTCGAAGGGCAGCAGCTTGAGTTCCGTCTCATTAAACTCGATCAGAAGCGTAACAATGTAGTCGTTTCTCGTCGCGCGGTTCTCGAATCAGTGAGCACTGAAGAGCGTGATGCGTTGCTCGCCAAGCTTCAAGAAGGTATGGCAGTTAAAGGCATCGTTAAAAACCTTACAGACTACGGCGCATTCGTTGATCTAGGCGGCGTTGATGGTCTCCTCCACATTACAGATATGTCTTGGAAGCGCATTAAGCACCCAAGCGAAATCGTAAACGTGGGTGACGAGATTGACGTTAAAGTACTTAAGTACGATCGCGACCGTAACCGTGTATCACTAGGTCTCAAGCAATTGGGTGAAGATCCATGGTTGGCGATTAAAGGTCGTTACCCTCAGAACGCTCGTGTGAAGGCAGTCGTGACTAATCTGACAGATTACGGTTGTTTCGCAGAGCTGGAAGAAGGTGTTGAAGGGCTGGTTCACGTTTCTGAAATGGATTGGACGAATAAAAATATCCACCCATCAAAAGTTGTACAGCTTGGTCAAGAAATTGATGTCATGGTACTGGATATCGACGAAGAGCGCCGTCGCATTTCATTAGGTATTAAGCAATGCTTCCAGAATCCTTGGGATGGTTTTGCTGAGAAATTCCAGAAGGGCGATAAGATTTCTGGTGTTATCAAGTCGATCACTGATTTTGGTATCTTCATTGGCCTTGACGGCAATATTGATGGCCTCGTCCACTTGTCTGATATTTCTTGGGACGAGACTGGCGAAGAAGCAGTACGCGAATACAAGAAAGGCGATGAGATCGAGACTGTCATTCTGTCTATA
This sequence comes from Pseudomonadales bacterium, assembly GCA_023268635.1. GTDB lineage: Bacteria > Pseudomonadota > Gammaproteobacteria > Pseudomonadales > Pseudohongiellaceae > UBA9145. The sequence goes on along the minus strand of JALQUB010000064.1, from coordinate 10,983 downwards.
GACTCAGAGCGTGAGCGTATTTCTTTGGGTATTAAACAACTCAGCGAAGATCCATTCGCAAGTTTCACTTCTGATTACGAGCGTGGCAGTGTTGTCAAAGGTACGGTAACAGCGGTTGACGCTAAAGGCGCTTCTGTTGCTATCGCTGACGGCATCGAAGGCTATCTCCGTGGTTCTGAATTAGGCCGCGAAAAAGTCGAAGATGCTCGCACTGTCCTCAAAGAAGGTGATGAGGTCGAAGCGAAGATCGTGAACGTTGATCGCAAGACGCGCAATCTCAGCCTTTCGGTTAAAGCGATTGAAATCGATGACGAACGTGCAGCGATTAAAGATCACAAAAACCAGGAAGCTGCTGACGTTTCACCAGGCACTATCGGTGATCTGATCAAAGCTCAGATGGAAAAAAGCTAAGCTTAATCCGAGTTGTTCCCTCTCAGGCTGGCGCGTAATAGCGTGATGTTATCTGAGAGGGAGCCAGGGATTTTGTATCCCCAATTTACGGATTCAGTGTAAGAAAATAATAATTCTAAGCTCGAATAAGATTTTGTGACTAAGGTGTGGCTATGACTAAATCAGAACTCATCGAACGAATCGCGAGTAAACAAACACAACTTTCTTCGAAAGATGTTGAACTGGCTGTAAAAGGCATACTCGAGACTATGTCTCAGGTTCTGTCCGATGGTGGGCGAATCGAGATTCGTGGTTTCGGAAGTTTCTCGCTGCATTATCGTGTTCCGCGCATCGGACGCAACCCCAAGACGGGTGCCCCTGTTGCGCTAAGCGGTAAGCACGTACCCCATTTCAAGCCAGGCAAAGAATTACGCGATCGTGTCAATAAAGGCATGCAAGAAGGGTATTAGAATTCTGATTGCCCATGCTTAAGCAGATAAAAACGGCTAAAATCATCTAGATTTAGCCGTTTTTTTTGCCTGATCGAACCATTAAATAGGGCTTGGACGTTGTTCAGGAGCCAGCCTGAATAGCCGATAGGCTTAACAATAAACACAGGTTAATAAGGGAGCTGTCATGCGCAAGCTCATACATTTGCTGACAGGACTATTCTTACTCGCCGTCTTGGTGTTGAGTCTTGTTTTCTTGCGCGCTAATAGCTCACCTGTGAGTCTCACCTTTGGACGCTGGGTGTCTAATGAGCAGTCACTAGGTCTCTGGATTGTATCGGCATTTGTGCTGGGTTGTGCGATGGGGCTGTTGGTAGGCCTGCGGCTCTTCACTAGTTTATTGAATAAAGTTGAGATCTCACGTCTGCGTAATAAGTTGGCCAAGCTAGAGAAGGTACAAACGGGCCAAGAAAATCAGAGTAAATAAGATTGAGAATTTGCTCGGAGCAAGGAGTCAACATTGAAGAGTAGAATTATCGTGGCATTGGACTTTGACGCCGAGGCGAAGGCTTTGAGTCTGGTGGATCAGCTCGATCCGGAGCAGTGTCGAGTCAAAGTGGGGAAGGAGCTTTTTACACGTTGCGGGCCTCAGCTCGTGCGAGGCTTGGGTGAGCGGGGCTTCGATGTATTTCTGGATCTAAAATTTCATGACATACCTAATACGGTAGCGAAGGCTGTCGCCGCCGCCGCTGAATTAGGAGTTTGGATGACGAATGTGCACGCGTCGGGTGGTAGAGATATGCTCATGGCGGCGAAGAATTCACTCGCCAATTATTCAGAGAACGAGCGCCCTCTGCTAATTGCCGTGACAGTACTTACGAGTATGTCGACGGATGATTTGGCCGCAGTCGGTATTAATAGAGCCCCAGCAGAGCAGGTGTCTAGTCTGGCACAACTCACCGCGGATGCGGGACTCGATGGTGTGGTTTGTTCCGCTGCCGAAACCGCTGCACTTCGAAGTCAGCTGGGTGAAGACTTTGTCTTGGTTACGCCCGGGATTAGGCGGGCTGAAGATGCATTGGGAGATCAGAAACGTGTTGTAGGCCCTGCTGAAGCGATTAGCAATGGAAGCGATTATCTGGTTGTAGGGCGTCCTATTACGGCATCTGCTGATCCATTGGCCTCTCTATTGGAATTTAATGAGGCAGTTTCTAGCGCCTAGTCGACCTCCTGCTAGACTTTTAAGACAGAGGCAGTATTCACCGCCTCGTGGTGAATATCAAAATTCACTGCTTAAAAGTTTAGTGATAAGGAGAATGGTATGACGAACGTGCAAATGATGTTGCCCTATTCGGTCGTTGTCAGACGAGTGGGCGCGCTTTTAGTGTTGCTGTCTGGCCTGTGGTTGAACACTCTGTGGGCTCAAGAAAACGACGCGAGTGATCCAGCCGAAACAACGCCTGTAATACTGAATATCAATTCAGCAGACGCTGATACTCTCGCTGCGGGATTGCTAGGAATAGGGCTGGTTAAAGCACAAGAAATCGTTCGATATCGTGAGATGTTTGGGGATTTTGTGGCGATAGAAGAGTTAGCTGATGTGAAGGGTGTTGGTATGGCGACTGTTGAAAAAAATAGGCATCGCATAGTGCTATCCACGCAGCAAGAATCTGAGCATAAACTGAAGAGCAAATAATCTTTATGGCAGTGACTATGGGTGTCAGTTTTAGCGCTGCTGTGCGGGCGATGATCAGGGAGGCTTGATGTCATGTTACTCATAGCCATGCTACTGAGCTTTACAGCTGTTGCCTCACTTACTGCCTTTATAGTTATGATGGCGGCTAAGTTTGGATTACTCGATACGCCAGTCGCCCGCAGCGCCCATCAACACCCGAAACCTCTTGGAGGAGGCATTGCCTTGTCAGTGCCTTTTTTCTTCACCGCTATTTTTTGGATGCTAGCTGGCGATGCTATCGATATGTGGCCAGCTTTTGCGTCTTGTTTATTCGTGCTGATTGTGGGATTTGTTGATGATGCACGATCTCTTTCATTGCGAGCTCGTCTGCCGTTGCACTTTCTGGCTGCTGCGATGGCCGTCGCGGTCTACAAGCCGTCGGTTATCGAACTAGGATTTTGGAATATCTCTAATCCATTCCTGCTTTCCCTGTTAGCGACCTTGTCACTGGTTTGGCTCGTAAATCTCACTAACTTTATGGATGGCATTGATGGCTTGGCGGCTGTTCAGTTGCTATTCGTTGCGCTGGGTTGCGCAGTATTGCTTCTGTATTCTGAAGGCAATGCTAGTCTGAACATGAGTCAGGATGCCAAGCGCTTCGTAATTTTATTGAGTGTTGTGTTAGCAGGATCGGCATTAGGTTTTCTGCTTTGGAATTGGGCGCCGTCAAGGTTGTTTATGGGGGATTCTGGGAGTGGCTTTATTGGTTTTGCCATAGGGCTACTCGCGCTCGAAACGATAACAGTAAACAGCCTTACTCTCTGGTCATGGTTGCTGTTGATGGGCGTGTTTATTGTCGATACAGGTGTGACTCTTGCTACGAGGGTGTTGAATGGATCGCGCTGGTATGAAGGCCATTCTCAACACGCCTATCAAATACTGTCTCGTGCGCTGGGCAGTCACGCTCGTGTGGTGCTACGAGTTCTCTTGATTGATATTTTTTGGCTTTTACCTCTTGCGTGGCTGGCGGGCAGTTTTCCTCAATTAGGTGTAGTATTCGCCATTATTGGTTTATTACCATTGTCGGTCTATGCGGTTTATCTGGGTGCGGGACGTTTGGAGCACGATAATCAGGGTTCGGATCGGTGTGAGCTACAGTCCTAAGTAGCCTTAACATTATTTTGTTATAGGAACGTTAATGCAGGTTTATTCGATACCTATTTCTCGACCATTGAAGCGCGCGATCACTGGGTGTTGGGATGCCGTGTTGCTAAGCTTTGCACTGCTATTCTCGTTCGCCTTGTCCGGCGATGAGCTATTCCAGCAGGAGCAGCGCACTCTAATTTTTCTGGGTTTCGCGTTACTTTTAAGCCTGTTGGCCTTTGTGAGGCTAGGTCTCTATCGCGTTTTAGTACTCTATATGGGGCTGCAATCTAGCCTTCTAATCGCACAATGCGTCACCATCGCTACCTGTTTGCTTGCGGCTGCCTATGGCCTTTCATCTGCAGCGGGGGAGGCTAGGGTAGCGATATTACCCATTTTTTGGTTGCTCGCTTTGTTTTTCATGGGTGGGTCGCGGCTGCTCGGGAAACTAATCATTGTCAGCCTCATTCAAAACTTTCGCCCGAAAGAACCGGTTATTATTTATGGTGCAGGAAGCTCCGGGATGCAGCTTCTTGCGGCACTTCAAAGTGGGGATCAATATCTGCCTGTCGCATTCGTTGATGATGGCCATAAGATGCTTGGCAGTACAGTGCATGGCGTTAGGGTCTATGGCCCAAACTCACTTTACGAATTAGTCGAATCTTTTTCTGTTCGACAAATATTGCTCGCAATACCCTCTGCCACTCATGCTGAGCGTAAGGAGATACTCAATAAGTTGGAGCATCTCCCTGTACACGTTAAAACGGTTCCTGATTTGTTTGATATGGTTTCAGGCAAAGTGGGTGTCGACGAAATTCGCGATATTGATATCGAAGATTTACTCGGCAGGGACATAGTCCCGCCCGATCCTCAATTGCTTGATGCATGCATCAAGGGGCGTTCGGTGCTGGTTACCGGCGCCGCCGGATCTATTGGTTCAGAGCTGTGTCGACAGATACTCGCCATCCATCCTGCGCGACTAATCATTCTCGATTCCTTCGAGTACGGACTTTACGAACTCGAGGGCGATCTTCTGGCTAAGCTCGAGTTGATTAGTGTAGAACAAGGTAAGGACTGCGATGTTGAGCTGATCGCCGCACTGGGTTCGGTCACCAATGCGAGCTTCATGAAAGATGTGATGCGGCGTTACGGCATTGAAACTGTTTATCATGTTGCGGCCTATAAACAGGTGCCCATGGTGGAGAATAATGTCGTCGAAGGCGTCCGCAATAATATTTTTGGCACACTAACAACTGCTCAAGCCGCACAGGATTCTTTGGTAAGCGATTTTGTCTTCATTTCAACCGACAAGGCGGTGCGTCCAACGAATTATATGGGGGCTACCAAGCGTTTCGCTGAACAAGTATTACAGGCGATGTCCGGACGCGGAACCAAGACCCGTTTCAGTATGGTGCGTTTTGGTAATGTGTTGGGCTCCTCTGGCTCTGTTGTTCCCTTGTTCCGTCGTCAGATTAGTCGCGGGGGCCCTGTGACCGTAACTCACCCCGAGGTGACGCGATATTTCATGACTGTTCAAGAGGCTGCGCAGTTAGTTATTCAAGCGGGATCTATGGCGACGGGGGGAGACGTTTTCGTCCTCGATATGCACGACCCTATACGCATTGTGGATCTTGCCAAGAAGATGGTTCATTTGATGGGCTATGATGTTCGGGATGAGAATTCTTATCGCGGTGATATTGCAATCGAGTATACGGGTCTTAGGCCCGGTGAGAAGCTCTATGAAGAGTTGCTGATCGGTGAATCAGTCACTGGAACGGACCATCCCAAAATTATGCGTGCGGAAGAAGAAACGTTGGGGTGGGGAGAGCTTACTGTATTGCTTGATCGTTTGACGGATGCTTGTGAGCGGGCTGATAGTGATGAAATAAGACGTGTGTTGATGGCTGCAGTCGCGGGCTTCGATCCAGATTCCCTGGAATTGGAGCTCACCGTGGCGGAAGAAAAGGCGCGTGATTTAGCTGCTAATGCAGCGGCGTCAGTGGATGATTCCAAAGTAACGCCGCTGTTTTCTTCACGCTCAACGAAAGGGCGGTGAGCGCCATAGCTCGGTCTATTGTTCGCGTTTAACGCTCAACATAATGACTGGTTCTACAGGCACATTCTGGTGGCCACGTGCATTCCCGGTCGCCACCTTGGCAATGGAATCGACTATGTCCATGCCCTCTATCACTGCACCGAATACTGCGTAGCCAAAGCCTCGTGGTGTTTCGTCAGAGTGGTTCAGGAAGTCATTGTCCACGAGATTGATGAAGAATTGACTGGTTGCGCTGTCCACAACGTTGGTCCTCGCCATCGCGAGCGTTCCACGTTTGTTGGGTAGTGCGGCGCTCGCTTCATTTTTAATTTGTTCGAACGTGGATTTTTGGACCATGTCTTGATCAAACCCTCCCCCCTGAATCATGAAGCCATCAATAACTCGGTGGAAAATGAGCCCATCGTAGTAACCCGCATCGGTGTAGCGCAGGAAGTTCGCCGCTGAAATTGGTGCTCTATCAGCCCATAACTCAATTTTAATCATGCCTTTATTGGTTTCGATGGCGACAACAGGGTTGTCTTGGGCGTTCGCCAAACTTGGCAGCGTCAAAGAGCCAAGGAAGATCGTGAGCGCAACGAAAAATGGTTTCGCGGGGTTATTCAGGAATGCGTTGAATAGTGGGTAAATGCGTGATCGCATCATGGTCTCCTGTGGGTGGATTGATATTGAATAATGGGATCGGACTGGCATTCAACTATAGCCTAACTCGAATTTATTCAAAATAGATGAGTCATTGAAACCAGCATGGCGTAATCAGGGCAGCGTGGTGATGGCTGCAAGTATATTGCGAAGACTTAAAGGGAATAACGAGTGAATGTGCTGGAGTCTTGCAGAAAATGGCTGCCCAACCTGGACTCGAACCAGGAACCAATTGATTAACAGTCAACTACTCTACCATTGAGCTATTGGGCAACATCTGTGCGCTAAACGGGAATCCCGTAGCGGCGAACGGAGCGTATACTAATGACAAAAGCTTCGGGGGTCAACACTCCCTACACACTAGATACGCATCTAGTGTACCCTACGCGGCTATTTCCGCAATAGTTGCCAACTCAGGCAATTTTATAGGCAGCGCTCCTATGGCTCAGAAATTCAAAATTCACTCCCAGTTCAACCCCGCTGGCCATCAGCCCCAAGCAATAGAGGGTTTATTGGAGGGGCTTGAGGATGGATTGAGGGCTCAGACGCTGCTCGGCGTAACGGGATCAGGGAAAACCTTCACTATTGCTAACGTCATAGAAAAGTCGCAAAGACCGGCGCTGATTATGGCGCCCAATAAGACCCTCGCAGCACAGCTATACGGCGAGTTTAAGGAGTTCTTTCCAAACAACGCTGTCGAATATTTTGTCTCTTACTATGACTATTATCAGCCGGAAGCTTACGTCCCCGCATCCGACCTTTTTATCGAAAAAGATTCTTCCATCAACGATCATATCGAACAGATGCGTCTCTCAGCCACGAAGGCGTTGATGGAGCGTGAGGATGTGATTGTAGTCGCCACGGTCTCCGCTATTTATGGTCTCGGCGATCCTGCAGCTTATTTACAAATGGTCGTCCATCTCGATCGGGGCGATCGAATCGATCAACGAACATTATTGAAGCGGCTCGCCGAACTGCAATACACACGCAATGACATGGAGCTGAAGCGAGCGACCTATCGAGTGCGCGGTGATGTGATAGATATTTATCCCGCTGAATCTGAGAGAGATGCTATACGGATACAATTATTCGATGATGAAATTGAGAAGCTCTCGTATTTCGATCCTCTTACTGGAGCGCTATTGAAAGAAGTTCCCAGGCTTACTGTGTTCCCCAAATCCCATTATGTGACACCTCGCGATACGCTATTGAATGCTTTAGATAGCATTAAGTTAGAGCTTAAGGAACGTTTAGAACTCTTGCATTCCAATAACCGCCTCGTGGAGGCGCAGCGATTGGAACAGCGCACCAAGTTCGACTTGGAGATGATCCAAGAACTGGGTTATTGCAATGGCATAGAGAATTATTCTCGCTATCTGTCAGGTCGTCCCGCGGGACAGCCGCCTCCCACTCTCTACGATTATTTGCCAGAAAACGCTATCGTGGTCGCAGATGAATCTCATGTTTCTATACCTCAGTTAGGTGCCATGTATAAAGGCGACCGATCGCGTAAGGAGACGCTGGTTGAATACGGATTTCGCCTTCCTTCAGCGCTTGATAATAGGCCTCTTCGTTTCGAAGAGTGGGAAAATCTCACGCCTCAGATCATCTTCGTTTCTGCTACGCCAGGGAAATATGAAGAGGAACACGAGGGGAGTAGGGTAGAGCAGGTAGTGAGGCCTACCGGTCTGCTCGACCCTGAGCTTGAAGTTCGTCCTGCTGTGAGCCAGGTCGATGATTTGCTCTCGGAAGTCACACGAGTGACTGGGGATGGCGAGCGAGTATTAGTGACGGTACTAACCAAGCGTATGGCAGAAGACCTGACCGACTATCTCGCCGAGCATGGGGTCCGTGTACGCTATTTACATTCGGATATCGATACCGTAGAGCGCTCTGAAATTTTGCGGGATCTACGGCTTGGGAATTTCGATGTGTTGGTCGGTATTAATCTGCTGAGAGAGGGATTGGATATACCCGAAGTGGCACTAGTCGCCATCCTAGATGCTGATAAGGAGGGCTTCTTGCGCTCAGATCGATCTCTAATACAGACGATTGGTCGAGCCGCGCGGAATCTTCATGGTAAAGCGATCCTCTACGCTGACAATGTGACGGGTTCGATGCAGCGTGCTATGGAAGAGTCTGATCGGAGACGCTCGGTGCAGATCGCCTTTAATGAGGAGCATGGGATTACTCCGTCCGGAGTCAATAAGCGTATCCTTGATGTGATGGAGGGAGCCTACGCCAATCCGGCGACCCGTGAGCGAACGAAGGGCCGCGGAGTGGCTGAAAAGGCGGGAGCTTATGCAAAATTGGATTTCAACGACCCTGCCGCGATAGCGAAAGAGATTGCCACCCTTGAAGGGCAAATGTATGAGCAGGCAAAAAACCTTGCCTTCGAAGAAGCTGCTCAAATACGGGATCGCATCTCAGAGCTGAAGAGTCGACTGATTTCCTAGCAAAATCCCTGATAAAGCTTAGAAAACCATCGACAGAGCGGTAAGACGTTCCGTATAATCGCCTTCCTTTCTGTAGGGTGAAATAGGCGCGTAGCTCAGTTGGTTAGAGCGCTACCTTGACATGGTAGAGGTCACCAGTTCGAATCTGGTCGTGCCTACCATTCTACAGACTCTTCCCTAAGAGATATCGATAGGAATATCCCTATGAAGAGAGAATCAAAGAACAACTCTTTCCAAAAGTGAATCCCATGCCTGAAGTTACTCTGCCAGATGGCAGTAAGCGTCAATATGACGCCGCGCTAAGCGTCGGACAAATCGCAGAATCTATAGGGGCAGGCCTTGCCAAGGCCGCTCTCGCCGGCCGAATAGATGGTGAATTGGTCGACTTATCTACGCTAGTAGATCGTGACGCAGAAGTTGCGATCATCACCGAGCGAGATACTGATGGTCTAGAGATTATTCGCCATAGCTGTGCTCATCTCATGGCGCAGGCCGTTCAGAGATTATTCCCCAAAGCACAAGTCACGATCGGACCTGTCATCGAAGATGGCTTCTTCTACGATTTCGCCTTTGAGCGAGCTTTCACTCCAGAGGATCTAGAGGCGATTGAGAAGGTGATGAGCGACATCGTCAAAGAGGGGCTTGAGGTTGAGCGCTCCGTGATGAAGCGCGATGAAGCGATCGCCATGTTCCGTGAAATGGGCGAAGACTATAAAGTCGAAATTATTGAAAGCATACCCGGCGATGAAGATCTCTCGTTCTATCGGCAAGGTGATTTTATCGATTTATGCCGTGGCCCACATGTGCCCAATACGAATAAATTCAAAGCGTTCAAGCTGACCTCGGTTGCCGGCGCTTATTGGCGAGGCGATTCCAACAATGCAATGTTGCAGCGTGTTTACGGCACGGCTTGGGCCTCACCTAAAGACCTCAAGCAATACTTGCAGCGAATTGAAGAGGCTGAGAAGCGCGATCACCGTAAGTTAGGTAAGCAACTAAATTTATTTCATTTTCAAGAAGAGGCGCCAGGCATGGTGTTCTGGCATCCGAAGGGTTGGGGTGTCTATCAAGCTGTGCAGCAATACATGCGCAGGGTTCAGAATGAGAATGGTTACCTAGAGATTAACACCCCGCAGCTCGTGGATTACACGCTATGGGAGCGCTCTGGTCATGCTTCCAAGTTCTCAGATGAGATGTTTAGTGTTGAGTCGGAAAGTCGTCTTTATGCTATCAAGCCAATGAACTGTCCTTGCCATATTCAGGTGTTCAATCAAGGCTTGAAGAGTTACCGTGATTTGCCTATGAGATTGGCCGAATTCGGTTCCTGTCATCGCTATGAGCCTTCGGGCAGTATGCATGGATTGATGCGTGTGCGCGCCTTCGTGCAAGACGATGGCCACATATTCTGTACTGAAGAACAAATTCAGTCTGAAGTTGCCGACTTTATGAATCTACTCTTCGCTGTGTATCGCGATTTTGGCTTCGATGAGGTCATCCTCCGACTGTCAACGCGACCTGAAAAGCGTGTGGGTTCTGATGAAATTTGGGATCAATCTGAACAGTCTCTCAAAGATGCCTTGAATGCGACCGGTTTGCCTTGGGAGCTGGTGCCTGGAGAGGGAGCGTTTTACGGTCCGAAGATCGAATGTTCATTAAAGGATTGTATGGGACGCATTATGCAATGCGGCACCATACAGGTCGATTTCAACACGCCAGGACGATTGGGCGCGAGCTATGTCGCTGAGGACAGCAGCCGGAAAGAACCGGTCATGCTCCACCGAGCAATTCTTGGCTCATTCGAACGATTCATCGGTGTATTGATCGAACACTATGCCGGAGCCATGCCGACTTGGTTAGCACCAGAGCAAGTTGTGATTATGGGTATTACAGATAAGCATGCTGACTATGCCCGAGAAGTTGAAGCTCGACTGACTGATGAAGGTTTCCGTATTAGTGCCGACCTACGCAATGAGAAAGTGGGCTTCAAAATACGTGAGCATGCCATGCAGAAGGTTCCATATCTTCTCGTTGTTGGTGACAAAGAGCTGGAAACCGGCTCTGTGGCGGTTCGTACGCGCTCGGGTGAGGACTTAGGGGTGATGACAGTAGATGACTTTTGCGCTCAATTGCGCGATGATGTCGCCCTTTTCGGCCGGACGCAGGCGGCGAGCTAGA
>JALQUB010000013.1 GCA_023268635.1 Pseudomonadales bacterium | reverse complement strand
CCGCGAATTTTAATCGCTAAAACGGCGCCCGCTTCTGAACAAGAGTCTTCGATCTCATCGATATAACCAGTTGCTATAGTGCCACCGACGTAACGAGTGCGTAAGCGGCAACGTTGGCGTGCATCGCGTGCCTCGAATCGATACGTCAATCCACCAAGACCTTGGCCTTCAACCCAAGCCGAGTAGAAACCAATCTTCGGATAGGCCTCGGTTTTGTCGATATCGTAGATCAAGAAGTCGTTGTAAAACTCGCGGCGGTAGTTAACGCCGTAGTTCATGCTGTGGAAAGAAGGGATATCGTGGCGGAAACCGAAGTTATAGCTGCTGGCGCCACCGCGTATAGCGCGTTCTCTTTTTATGCCCAGGAAAGGGTCGATCATGCTTGACTCTTCTAGAGTCAAACCCGCTGTCACGAGGACTTGGGGTTGATTAATGAAGTTTAAGCGCAGGCTACCATCCAGCTTCAAGCCGTAACGTTCCCCATCTCCCGCATTACCACGAGCGGAGAGTATCTCGGTTGGCGTCGAAACGTCGATGTTGTCAATGATGTCTTCATGGTTTTCGAAGAAGACGTTGGTGTTTAAAACACCGGCATCCTGCGGCAAGCGATATTCGAGATTCGCCTCGTAGTGCCATAGCTGCTGTTGCCTCAGCTCAGAATTACCCTCGAACGCATTTTGTTCATCATCCCCAGAGTCGATGCCGGCCGTAAAATCTCGGAAGCTGAGTTGCATCACTTGTTTCTCGGCAATCGCACGGAATTGCACTGAGCTGGTGAGGTCAAAACGGTAGTCGAAACGAGGACGCAGGAAGGTAAAGCTGCGCGAGCGATTGGCTGAACCAGTTTGAGAGATGGTGCTGTCTTCGAACAACATTGTGCTCTCGAGGCTCATGCGATCATTGAGCTGCCAGTTGTGAATGGCGAAGTACTCATAGCGCATTTCTTCTACGGTGCCCACGGAATCAGTGATCGCTCCCAAGCCACCGAATCGGTCGCCACTAGAACTCGAGCCGAGGAGCCCAAGCTGGAGAGAGGTGTCGAGAATCGTCTGCGCGCGTTCCACGCCAGCCTCAATGGCTTGTGTGTCGGAGAGGTTGGCAATATACGAAGAACGAACAATGCGTTCACGTGTGCGCTCGACATTCGATAGATACAGGTCTAATTCTTTTGTGCTGCCGTCAACCTGATAACGACGTCGGACGCTGTTGTTGTCCCGGTCATTGACGATGAACAGTGTTTTCCAACGATTGCCCCCATCGAACGTATGCATGTAGTCACCGCCGATCTCCCACGAGCCCTGCTCAGTCGGGGTGTCATCATGTTCTACTGTGCTGCTCGCAGGGTTTGTCGTTAAGTCGGTGAGAACACGGTCAGCGTAGGCATCGAATTCATTATTTATCCATTGCAGATTGAGGTTTGCAATATCTTGATCGCTGATTTCGTAGCCGAGGTTCGCCTGCAGTGTCGTTGGCCATGCATCTCGGCCCTCGTCTCGATCTACCGTGTTAACCAGAGTGCCGTCTACGGCATAGGCTTGTTCGAAGCCATCTCTAAATTCCCAGCGAGGCTCTTGTTCAGCGCTAAGGAAGTAATTTAAACGCCCATCTTGACCGGTAACAGAGAACTTGGCGCCCGGTTGATATTTACCGTCATGGTAATGATCCATGTTGATTTCATAGGCATAGGATCTGCTGGCTTGAGTTTGCTTGAGGACAACGTTAATGACCTGGCTACCACCACGGACATCGAGGTCGCCAGAAGTACCGCGGATAATTTCGATATATTCGACTTCGCTCGCCGGGATGCGGGCGAGCTGTGCATTACCTTCGTTGCCTTTGCCTGCAATCCTGCGGCCGTTGATGAGCACTTGATTGCCGCCGCCGCCAAGTCCGCGTTGGCCGCCGTTGCTCCCGCCGCGTGCGAGGTCGATGCCTGGGATACGGGCGAGCATGTCGTTCACAGAATAGGGTTGGTATTGATCGAAGAAGTCGGCTTGATAGACCACCGTCGAAGAATCGTTAGAATTCTCTGCTTGATCTTGAGCAACTGCTATTGACGTTTGGAAGGCTAGTGTGGCGCCAAAAAGGCTGCAAGCGATGGGTAATAGCTTTCGCTGCAGGGACGGTTTTCTTATTGATTTCATAACCTACTTCTCTTAAAAAATAAGAAACGAAGACTATCACAAGCAGGCAATTTGCTTGGATGGCCTTTTCATAACTTTTTGTGACAAATCAGGCGGTTTGAGTGCCTCGGTTGCTGTTAGGGCAATGCAGTTTTTCTAAGGGCTTAAATGCAGTGTTAGTACACTGATTTTAAATTTGGGTGCGGGGCGGAGACCTATATTTTAGACTCTATGCAGTCTGCGTGATGTTTGTTCCGAAGTGTTTTGCTAGGTTAGTGCTTGCTTACACTGGACGCACCAAGTGGATGTTTTGGGCAGAGGGTTGGCCAAAAGGACAATTACTTGAAGGGAAATAGTCGTCGAGGAGCCTGCCCGCCACAGAGAGATATCCAGGAGATGCATCGGGGAATCTTAAGTTAGTCAATAAAATCATTAAGTTATATTTATTGTCGGTGCCTAGGGGAGGAGATTTGCAGCAGGGAAATTAGTCACAATGTGTCGCAATATGATTGTGGCACGGGTCCCGTGGGATAGGTAATATTAGGATCAAGAGGGCGTGGAATATGCTGATCTTGGGCCGATATTTGTAATAGGGCCCGTGTGAGTGGAACTTTGTCAAATTGTAGCTTTAGTGCTTCGAGATAAATTTTCCTGACCTAGATCAATTCTTAGTTTTACGTCCGATTTAACCTTAGATGTCGTTTCTAGAAACACTATCTAAACACAGTATTTAACACTATCTAGATAAGAACAAAGGAGTGGACCATGGAGCTTGCAAAAGTCGGAGGTTTGATCGGAGCGCTGGCATTGATGTCTGGCGCCGCCGCTGCGCAGGAATCTCACGGTGAGATTACCTATGCAAAGGAAGTCTCGCGAATCATCCAAGAGAACTGTCAGGGGTGTCACCAACCAGGCCAGATCGGCCCAATGTCTTTCATGAGCTATGAAGAAGTCCGTCCCTGGGCGCCACTGATTCAGCTTCGAGTGAAGAACCGTGAAATGCCTCCATATCAGTACGACAAGGATGTAGGTGTTCAGCACCTGAAAGGCGATTGGCGTTTAGATCAGAAAGACATCGACACGATCGTTGCATGGGTAGATCAGGGCGCTCCATTTGGTAATGCCGAAGACCTGCCTCCTGAAGTTGTTTTCCCAGAAGTCGGCGAATGGCGTCTGGCTGCTGAGTTAGGCCCACCTGACCATACGGTAAAAACTTCTCCTTGGGATGTTCCTGCAGAAGGCCAAGACCTGTGGTGGCGTCCTGAAGTAGACGCGGGACTCACAGAGAGCCGTTGTATTAAAGCGGTTGAGACTCTGCCTTCTAAAGCGGCGCACGGTTCTACGCACCACGCAAACTCTCACTTCGTAGTACAGAACGAAGATGGTGAGTGGGTACGCGGTGACCGACTCTCTGAATTCGCGTTCGGTAAGCTCGGCGAAATGGTGCCTGAAGGTGCCTGTCGTAAAGTACCGGCTGGCTCAAAAGTGGGTTGGGAAGTTCACTACTACCCAGATGGCAATGCGGTTCCAAACGACCAAGTGACTGTGGGTATCTGGTATCACGACGAAGAAGATAACTTCGACGAAGATTCAGCATACCGTCAAGACCTCCGCGCCTATAACCTGAACGGCGGCGGTGACTTCTTGATTCCACCTAATGGCACACTGATGACCCAGGGTTTCCATTCATTCGATCACCCAGTACGCATCGATAGCTGGCAGCCACATATGCACCTTCGAGGTGTTGCAATGTCATTGGAAGTGTTCGATCCAAAGACTGGCCGACGTGAAGTGCTTAGCCAAGCGTCTAGCTGGAATGCAGGATGGAACCACAGCCATACGTATGAAGACGGTTATCAGCCACTCGTACCAGCGGGTTCAACTCTGATTTTGACAGCATGGTATGACAACACTGCAAACAACCCTCGTAACCCTGATCCCAATGTATGGGTAGGTGCTGGCCAGCGTACTACTGACGAAATGTCACACGCCTGGATAGCTATTACTCACCTCGACCAAGAAGGCTACGATGACATGTTAGCTAAGCAAAAGAAGCTTCTAGAATCTGAAGCAATGGTCGCAGGAGGTGCTCAATGAGTCGCACTTTGACTCTTTTACCGACGGTTGCCGCTACATTAGTTGCGTCGGTGTTTTACGCCGGCGTAGCGAGTGCGCAGCTACCTGAACATTTACGCAATTTCCCACTCGCCTCACGCAGGGCGAGTGGAGATGCAATCGCGCCGATGTTCAACGGTTGGGTCGACAATGGAGATGGCACGGTAAGATTGATCTACGGTTTCGCGAACAAAAACTCTGAGCAAGTGCTCGATGTTCCATTAGGTCCTAATAACTACATCGAACCGGCTGAGTATGATGGCGTGCAGCCCACGCATTTCCCATCGTACACACGTCGTGGCTTCGTGGGTATTCAAGAGCGTGGCATTTTCGCCATCACGGTTCCAGCCGACGTGGCTGCGAAGGGAGTGACGTGGCATCTTAGTGCGAACGGTTACACATATTCGGCGCCTGGCAAATCTGGTTCGGTCGCTTATCAGATGAGTGATATTGGTGGCGCACTGGGCTCTACTAACCCGGCGATCCGTTTCAAACAATCGGGTCCAGAGTCGGTTACTCGCGAAGGTATCTATGCGGACAGGGTGATGGCGAAAGTCGGTAAACCTGTCACACTGAGTGCTCAAATTGAAGACCGAGGTCCTACTCGTGCTAAGTACTATGAAAACAAAGTGATGCAATACCAACTTGGTTCTGCATGGATTCTTCATCAAGGTCCTGCAGTTCCGGAATTCTCGCAAGCTGAGATCACAGGCAAAGAACGCGTTGAAGAGACTGGTGAACAAGGCTCTAGTGGTTGGAGTGAAGTGTCTACCGAAGCAACGTTTTCAACTCCCGGTGATTACGTAATACGTCTGCGAGTGGATAACTTTGAGTCCGATGACAGCCAGTTCGACAACCAGTGCTGCTGGTCTAATGCTTATGTACCGGTGACTGTTACCGAGTAAGCATTCTAGCTTTACAAATCGCCCCTCTTCACAGCTCTCCCAAGACTGATGATGAGGGGCGTTTTTTTTTGAGCTAATTGATGGGGATGACGAATTCACTGAGATCGCTGCGAATAATCTCCTGAATATCCGTTGCCAACTCCCTATAGAAATGTCTTTGTGGCGACGTGGCTCTCCACGCTAATGCGTGATTGCGCATGACATTGACTCCCTCGACCTCGGCAACCCGCAATTCCTTTTCATCTCGAATTTCCGATTTGGCATAGAGGGCCGGCAAGAACGCTATCCCCATACCCATCACTACCATTTGCCTCAAGGTGTCTAATGAGGTGCCTTCATAATCGCGGCGAACTTCGGCGCCCACTTTTTCACAGAGTTCGGTTATTTGACGATGGAAGAGATGGTGTTCTCCGATAGTGAGAACCTGCTCCCCTAGTAAGTCCGATCGATTGATTTTCTTCTTATTGGCAAGCTTGTGATCCCGCGAGATGGCGAGCTTGAGAGGCTCCCGAAACAAGGGCGCCACAACGAGGCTGCTCGACATGATCGGAAGTGTGCTCAGGATCAAATCGTGCTGTGAGTTGAGCAGTCCGTATTCGAGATCGCTGGGGGCATCTTCCCTGACATAGAGCTTGAGGTCGGTATATTTTGCGTGAATCGGTGAGAGTATGTGTGGCAGTAAATACGGTCCCAAAGTCGGTGTGACTCCAAGTCTGTAGGTGCCCGCCCCCCCGCCTGATAACGAGCCGGCTCTTGTTGCGAAACCTCGCGCTTCTTCAAGAATTCGCCGAGCGTTGCCCAATAGCTCACGGCCTTGAATGGTCAGATTAGTTCCGCTGCGAGTCCTTTCGAATAACTGAACATCGAGCAATTCCTCTAAGCTTGCAATCTGGCTACTCAGGGTAGGTTGTGTCACATTGAGCCGAAGAGCTGCCTGACGGAAACTCCCGTGTTCTGCTATCGACGAGAAGTATCGGATTTGTTTGAGGCTGAGTCTATCGATCGAATCCATGCTGATCTTCTCCTGAATCGTTTAGGTGTCTACTTTCAGTAGTGAGTACGCGCTATATAGTATAAATCTATCACAAAATAGAATTAACTGACTAATTATTATCACTACGAGTCGTTATCATTCCAAGCATCGTTACAAAACAAGTGCTAATCACTCAGGAGTGATCGAATGGAAAAAGTTATTTCGGGTCTGGTGCAGTTCAAATCATCGTCGTACGAGGATAGGAAAGCGTTGTTCGCCGAGTTGGCGAACGGACAGAGCCCAGAGGTGCTGTTCATTACGTGCGCGGATTCGCGGATCGACCCTAACCTCGTCACCCAAACTGAGCCGGGCGAACTATTCATTATTCGTAACGCCGGCAATATTGTACCTCCCCACGCTCGAACCGCGGGTGGTGTTACTGCGTCGATCGAGTATGCGATCGCAGCATTGGGTATTAAGCATATTGTGGTGTGCGGTCATTCAGACTGTGGCGCGATGAAAGGGGCGCTAAACACTGAAGCTCTGTCGGATTTACCCCACGTGAAAGAGTGGTTAGATCATACGAGAGCGGCGGTAGAAACGGTTCGCGCTCGACATGGCAAGACGACGCTGTCTGAACTCGATGAAGTCACGAAACAAAATGTTCTGTTGCAACTCGATCATTTAAGAACTCATCCCGCGGTGGCTTCAAGATTAGGTAATGGTCAGGTGGACATGCACGGCTGGGTTTACGACATCGAGCATGGAACGGTAGCCGCCTATGACGAGACGAAAGATGAATTTGTGTCTATTGAAGAGCGCTATGCCGCCCTCATCGCCGCCGACAAGAAGGCGTCTGTTTAATCACGGATAGAAGTTCTCGTTAGCGATTACTGGTGACGAGAGGACGAGGAAATTAGAGATGTTGAATTTCAGGAAAGACAATGTGCGCGGCGATTTATTCGGAGGTCTGACTGCGGGAATCGTCGCATTGCCATTGGCGTTGGCGTTTGGTGAAGCCTCAGGTGCGGGACCGATAGCCGGATTGTATGGTGCAATCTTCGTCGGTTTTTTTGCCGCCTTGTTTGGCGGAACGGGTTCGCAGATTTCGGGACCAACAGGACCTATGATCGTCGTCTTCGCGGGTGTTTATGCCACCCTGAACGGTGACGCTTCACTCGTTTTTGCGACGGTCATTTTGGCAGGTTTGTTCCAGATATTATTTGGTGTGATGAGACTCGGGCAGTATATCCGCCTAGTCCCGTATCCCGTGATCTCCGGTTTTATGAGTGGCATTGGATGCATCATCATTGCGCTTCAGGCGAGTCGCATGTTTGGGCACGAACCTGAGGGTGGGGGAACGATTCCCGCGCTTACTGCAATCCCTGGTGCGGTGATGGACCCAAATATTGTCGCTTTGGGAGTTGGGTTGCTGACACTGCTGATCGTGTTCAAGTGGCCAAAGGTCTGGTCCACGTTCGTGCCGGCGCCGCTCGCGGCATTAATTATTGCCACCGTAGTGAGTTTGTTTTTACCCGGGGCTCCGATTCTAGGAGACATCCCTACTGGTCTCCCGAGCTTCATAATTCCGGCTGTGAATCAGGATTCACTCTTTATCATTATGGAAGCCGCCATCATTCTGGCTCTGCTCGGCGCGATAGACAGCCTGTTGACGTCGCTGGTAGCGGATAATATGACGCGGACGAAACATGACTCGAATCGAGAGCTCGTCGGTCAGGGCATCGGTAATATGATGGCAGGATTTTTCGGAGGAATACCGGGCGCAGGGGCGACTATGCGCACGGTAGTGAATATCCGCACAGGGGGCCAGACGAAAATATCTGGCATCGTGCACAGCCTATTATTGCTTGCCACCGTACTGGTGCTCGCACCCTTGGCGTCGCAGATTCCCCACGCTGTGCTCGCGGGCATCTTAGTGAAAGTGGGTTGGGATATTATCGATTTTTCTTATCTGAAGAACGCGCATCGCGGGCCACGTTGGGATTTAGCATTGATGGTAATCGTGCTCTTGCTAACGGTGTTTGTCGATCTCATAACGGCAGTTGCAGTTGGCGTGGTGATGGGAGCCCTCGCATTCGTGAAACAGATGGCGGATGCTCAGCTCACGCGATTGAGTGCTTCGCGAGAGGCCAGCCAAGTTGAGTACTCTGAAGAAGAGGAGACGCTTTTCAAACGTTCCAAGAATCGCATCACCCTGTTCGACTTCGGTGGTCCGCTTAGCTTCGGTGCAGCCGCAGATTTGGGGCATCAAGTGAGGGAGCGATCGAAGGGACGCGGGCAAGCCTTAATCCTAGACTTTAGCTCGGTTCCCTTCGTCGATGTGTCGGCCGCTCGAGCCGTGGAGACGATTGGTTGCGACGCTGAGTCGGCGGGCAAACGCGTGTTTATTTTTGGCATGAATGACAAAGTGAAGGCGGTATTGACGGGCTTGAGTGCAGATTGCTGCATTAAGGACGATAGCTATTTCGAGCGCCGCATCGATGCTATTAGAGCCGCCATTAACTATATCGAAGATACGCCGCATGAAACTGGTGCAAGCGACTAGATTCACGAAATGCATTGCGGTTCGAAAAGGCAGCTCTCCGATGAATCGTCGTAGAGCTGCCGCAAAGGGATCACCTTCTGTTATAACTTGATGAAGGCGAGCGCGAAATTCGCATTGAGTGGTATGACGAGCTGGTGTTGAATTGAGTCGTAACACATCGATGCGGCGCTCGGGATTCCTTCCGCTATTATCTCCGCTTCTTCGCCTGGGCGAATGCGTGACACACTGCCGTAGCGCACGCTGCTGACGTATTTAGTCCCATCCTCCAGGACAACGACGCCATCGTTGCCGCCTTCCACTGCATACTCGGTGTTGATCAACTCGCCTTCGTTATTGAACGTCAGCACCGCGTTATTGCCTACATTGACCACGACTATATTACCTGCCCCATCGATGGCAACGCCGTTAGGAGCGGCTAGTGGGGCGCCATCGACGAATGTTGACACTTCGCCTGACGTAGAGATCTTGTAAATTCTTTCGGGAGCGCGCGTGTTTGAGGTGTAGATGGTCCCATCTTCTGTTACGGCGATGCCATTCAGAATTGTTGAACCCGGAATTTCAATATTGCGAAGAGGCTGTCCCGTTGCGAGATCGAACACCCTGACAAAACCTACGTCGACGGTATAAAGCGCACCATTGCTTACCGCACTGCCCAATGGATGATGCAGTTCTAAGCCGGCACGGCTAACGCCGATCCATTTGGGCGTATGGACGCTGCCGTCAGGGTTGATCAATGACACGAAGCCATCATTCTCGGTGCCGTCTCCGCGATTACCATTGTTCATTGCGAGGATGAGGTTGCGTGCCGGATCGAAAGTGCAGCTCTCGGAGAAGTGAAAAGACCCGTAAACCTTAACATTGGAGGACATTAACTTGCGTACGCCGGCTTCATTGACCGATCCAATGGGCTCGCCTGCGATGAAATCTTGAGCGAGGGCGGTGGTTGAGCTCGCCAGGGCTGCTGCGCTGAGTAGGGCACGGGTCCATAAGGCGCTGCGATCGAATAAAGAATTCATATTAATCTCCAACATACTTCTGTGAGTGAGAGTCGAATCATACTACGGACGAGGCGGCATTCGAATTCCCTCGAATAAGTCCTAGGATGACCGGCGGCATGGGAAAAAGTTGCAAGAAATTTGGGGAAAATCAGGGTAGAAATTTTAGACCTCCCCCAGCGGTCTCCCACGGAACTCCTTGCTAGGAATTTGGCGGTTATATTAGGTTTGTCGTGGGATATGAAAAATTTGCAAGTATCCTAGGGTGACCAAGCTTTTCATGGCTGGCCAGTAAAATTAGATCGAGAGACTAGGTGTAGGAGTCTCTATCCTGGGACCGCAACTATGGGAATGCATCCAAATTTGAGAGAGAAATTAATTTTATTGTACGAAAGCGAACTGCAACCGGAAATAAATAGCCACAGTACACTGGCGAAACAACTCGGTATCGCACGGCAAAATATCAATAAGTGGATAAATGGCTCTGAGAGCCACAGGGCTGATTGTGTCCCTCCGCGGCAATTGCAGAGGATTGCTAAGCTATTCCATCTGGATGCTGAATGGTTTAAGACTTCTTTGTCAGAATTTGAACGATTGTTTCAGTCACGCCCAAGCGGCGTTCGTGACCGCGGCAGCCGTTCTTCGCTGAAGCTACGTGATGGGGAGAGCATTGGTATAGCCACTCGGTGGGAGTATTTAGTGAGTCTAGCTGAATTACATGTCTCAAACGGCAAACCTAAATACGCTAGGGAGTATTTGGAAAAGGCTGCTGAGCTGGGTCGCCTCAATGGATTGAAAGTCGACAGTAAAAGGATTCGTCAGATCGAGAAGAAAATCGTCGCACAGGAGTAGTAGGGAGGAAGAGATAAAAAAGGCCGGTTAATTTCTTAACCAGCCTTTTCGTTAAGAGTATTAGCGAAGCTTAGTCGTTGGCAGAAGCCATGGAGCGAGCTTCTTTTTCGGCGCGCTCTGCTACAAGCCTGTCATAGCCTTCGTCGTCGAGGTGAGTGATGGCTAGCCATGCGTGAGTCATCTCGTCACCTGTACGTGATCCGCCCATTACATACAGATCAGGGTCAGGATTATTAGGATTATTTTCGGTGTTGTCGTACCACTGTTTGAGGATGATTACCGCACCCGCTGGGAGCAGTGGTGCTGCATCAGGTTCGTACAGGTGGCTGTGGTGCCAAGTCGCACTCCACTTTGAGATCTGGCTGACCTGCTCAGTGCGACCAGTTTCTGGATAGAAAATTTCCAGAGACGCCGCGTTCATGCGCAGGTGACCATGAGGCTGAAAGCTGTCTAGGCGCACGGGGTGGTCGAATGAGTGGAAGCCTTGCGTCATCGCGTAGCCGTGAGGAGGAACGATAAGATCCCCTTGATCCCCAAGGCGGTAGAGCGACAAGTCTTGCTTGTACTTAAGCGCTTTGCTTTCTTCTTCCGAGTAGAGCCAGAGCCCGATCTCTACGACGTTGTCTTCGATGATCGTGCCGGGAGCCATTGCACCTAGGCCGCCTGGGAACATATGGATATCCCAAGAGACTTGAGAGTTAGCTGGAAGCGTACGGCAGACACCTTCGGGAACGATTTCACCCCATTTGCCCATCGCGTACTCAGTAAGCATGCCTTCACGGCCGGTTTCGCTGAGGATTGAAGAATTCGCGTGGTGGACAACAGCCTTTGCATCGCCGCGGGGCTTCACCTGAACAGCGCGGATGCATCGATCTTCAGTGACACCGCTTGGAACGAGATGCTTGTGCCAGAGGTCATTGCCGTTTGCAGGGATGTCGATTGCCACCGAAGGGATGATCAAGTTCGGCGCGCCAAACTGTCCTTCGAAATTCCATGCATCAGGATCGTTCAATGCTGCAGGCGGGGGGGCTTTGTCAGGATCACCTTGTGGTGCGCCGGCATTAACCCAAGCTACCAATGTGTCGATTTCAGATTGCTCTAGACGCCAGTCGCCCTGCAGATCCTGCACGCCGATGCCGTGGTCGTAGGCATAGGGAGGCATTTCTCGGTTAGCGACCCGCATCTGGATGAGAGGAGCCCATGGACGAACTTGTTCGTAAGTTTCGAACTGCATCGGGCCGATACCGCCCTCGCGGTGACAGACCACGCAGTTTTCGTTGATGATTCTACCGACTTCACCGTTATACGCGAGGTCTTCTGCATTGTGAGTCTGTGCCTGGGCTTGAACGCCAAGAGTCACAAGACCTGCCAAGCCTAAAATGCTGGTCTTAAGTTTCATTGGTTTCTCCTCAAGATCCGGCTAAGGACCTGATTTCATTTAAATTATAAATTCTTGTCTAGCGGATAAATCATCTTTCCAGAGTAACTATTGCAGGCTACTCCAATTGGTCTTGGGAAAACAGCAGCAAATGTGATTAATTGAAATATTGATCAAGCTCAAAACAGTGTGACTTAGCTTATGATCTGAGTCAAATATCACGATTTAAGTGGCCAAAACGAACAACCCCCGAGCAGCTTCCCGCTCGGGGGTTGTTATTACGCTGGCGTGGCTCGCACGCCTAATTCGAAGACTTTACTCAGTCACTACGACTTTCTGGAGGACATTAGTCCAACAGCACTGATCGCCATCTGAGCTATCGGGCGCGGTGAAGTTTTCTGCCTTCACGTGGATCAGGTATTCCCCGGGGGCTGAGAAAGTAGCTAACACTTTCGCTACCCCAGTGCCGCCTTTGACCGAGACCTCATTGACGCCTGGCGCACGGAAGAATCGGAAGCGGGGGTTGTCTTCGGTGTAGGGATTTTTCACTTCGGGCGTAGACTCATGTCGAGCAAATTCAACGGCGCCAGGTCCCTGATATTTGTTGAAGTGAACGCCGACAGGAAGCGCTTCTTTGAAACGTTGGTCGTTCGGATCACGCATAGAGGGGTCGCGGACATTGACCGTGAGCTCGATCTGCTGGCCGACTTTCACAGTGCCTTCGTACTCGCCAGTCATCGCGCTCAGGCCTGCGGCTTGCTGACCATTCTCGCCGAGTCCAACCAATGGCTGCAGCGATCCTTGAGGGCGAGGGCGAACAAAATCGAGCTCGTAAGCGGCCTGACCAAAACGGCCTGGTACCTTGAGCATTTCGCCGTCACCGGTGCGGATGTGCCACCAGATGTCTTCTTCTTTCTCGGAGGCAGGGACGGTAACTGCGAATGCGCCAGTGCCTCGACCCGGTGGGAAATAGCTTGGCTGTAAGCCGTCGTATTTTGCGGGTTCAATGTAATTGTTTGGACCGAGTGGTACGTCTATTCCCACTTTGTTTTTATTGTGGAAGCCCATTGAAAAAGAAACGGAGCCATCCTCGTTCGCCACCCAGCCTTCCATGACAGGTACGATCGATAACCCTTCGGGAGGCGTTAGGCTTAAGAATCTGCCGTCTGCGGCTTGCGCCATTGCGCCTGAACTAGCTGCAGTCAGGGCGCTAAATGCCGCTGCTGCTATGAGTGTTTTCATTTGTCGCATCTGTTCTCTCCCAAGAAAATTTAGAACGTTTATTTAGTAGTAAACGGGAGCGCCGAGAATTTCGGGGCGCTAGCAGTGCGCAAGACTACCCCCCTATTCTGTGCGCGTCTAGCAACGTCAACGAATGTTAGAGGTCAAAACGGGGTGTTTTTTACAACAAAGTGTAACAGCGTTAAGTTAATACCTTCCGCAATTCGGTGGTTAAATTCGTGATAATTGTCTAACTGAGCATTAGATGAGACGATCTGCTCTGTAGTTATTTCTCTATAATTTGAATGGGATAAAGCGTGTTGTAGGTAAGGGGAGTGCATGTTTTTATTTTCGGCTGTTAAGTGCCTTAGGCAATTAAGACGGAGCACCTTGCTGCGGGCAGGGAGCTTTTTAGCGCTTGTTTTACAGTGTTTGCCGGCTTTCGCGGCATTGGAACGGGTCGGAGACTTCGCCTTGTTAGATGCGTCGGGTGAGTTTCATCAGCTGAGTCGCTATAAACATAGGTCGGCGCTTGCATTAATGACCTTCGATGCACGTTGTTCCGAACAACGCAATATTGAGCAATTCTCGGCTCTAAAAGAACGATACGAAGACATCGGCATTAGCTTCGCATTACTCGATACCGCGGGGATGAAAAGAGAGCAACTTTTGGCGCAGGCTGCAGATTTGTCTGTGTCACTACCATTGTTAGAAGACGGGCCGCAGCTCATTGGTGAGTTATTAGGTGCGCGGAGCAACGATGAAATAATTTTGCTTAATCCGGAAAGGTTGAACATTTTTTTTAGAGGGACTAGCGTCGACGAATTTACTTCAGTGCTCGACAATTTGAGCACGAGTCCTCCTACTGACACCTTGATAGGGGTCGCGAATGGATGCGCGTTGGATAGATCGATAATCAGTACAATCCCTGATTACACCCAAGAGATTGCACCGATAATTCTCGACAATTGCGTTGAGTGTCATAGACGAGGTGGTGTGGGACCCTTCGCTATGGACAGCTACCTGATGTTGTTAGGCTGGTCGCCCATGATCCGTGAAGTGGTCTTAAATAAGCGTATGCCGCCAGCTCAAGTCGATCCTTATTATGGTCATTCCAAAATGGCGCGGTATTTGAATGATCAGGAAATTAAAGCATTAGTAAATTGGATAGATGCTCGCGCGCCGAGAGGGGAGGGTGCCGTTGATCCTCTAGAGGAATATGGTAAAGCGCAAGGCGCCGACTCGGCATTCGTATGGCAATTGGGTGAGCCTGATTTGATAGTCGACAGCCCTAGTCATTCGATACCCTCGACGGGGGTGATGGACTATCTTTACGAAGATGTGCCGTTGTTCTTTGATGAGGATCGCTGGCTGCGAGCGATCGAGACGCGACCGGGTGATGAATCGGTGTTGCATCATTTGATGATATTCGTGACCGGCCCGGGCGAAAATTTCTGGGGAACAGAACGGGAGCAAGAGATCACGTCCCGTCGCTTCGTCGAAGGTTACGCACCAGGTCCGCACCGAGCAATTGAGTTTGAGGCCGGTACTGGAGTACTTATACCCAAAGGCTATAAGTTGTCCTTACAGTTCCACTATGTGACCAACGGTCAGTCTACGGTCGACGATACCTCACTTGGGCTTTATTTTGCGCCGATGGAGGCGGACCTTGCGGAACGTCGGGCACTAGCTGTCTCTTCTAGGTTCGTGCTACCGCCGAATACGCCGGACTTCCCCTTGACTGCAGAGACCGAGATCCAAGAAGACATTGTCGTGGTTGGAGTGAGGGCGCGCATGAGTTATCGCGGCAAGAAGATGCGTTTCGTCGTCGAGGACGCTGACTCTAAAGTGACGACGCTGTTCAGCATCCCCGCGTATAACTACGGTTGGCAGCCGCATTATCTCTTAGATGAGCCTATCCCAATTGCTGCCGGTAGTGTCCTCCGTGTAGAAGGAGCTTTGGATAATTCGGTGTCGAATCCAACCAACCCTGATCCCGACCTCGAAATCCCTTGGGGGCTTGAAAGCTGGGAGGAAATGTTTAGCGGCTACTTCACTTACTATCCGCAATCGTTTGGTGAGATCCTCGACCAGAGGGTCGACACAGAGTAAGCTCGATTTCACAACGAATAAGCGGTAGTCAGTTAGATGTCCCGAGAGTTAAGAAAACCTATTTTTTATGGCTGGAAAATCGTCGCCGCATCGCTATTCACGCTCACATTTTCGAGCGGGCTCAGCTTTTACAACCATTCACTTTATCTCAATGCCCTCGCCTCTAAGCCGGCGTTCAGCGTCGAAACGGCGTCGCTTGCAGTATCTCTGTTCTTTTTTAGTGGTGGCATTGGCGGACTCTTAGTCGCGCGAATGATTCATCGGTTCGATCCTCGTTATGCGATCAGTGCGGGAGCGATAGTTTCTGCGCTGGCATTGAGTGCGCTCGGTTTCGTTGAGACTGTGCCGCAGCTCTATACGGTGTATTGCCTGTTCGGCATCGGCTTCGCCGGTTCAAACTTGCTCCCTGCAACGACGCTTGTCGCGCGTT
Source organism: Pseudomonadales bacterium (assembly GCA_023268635.1). GTDB lineage: Bacteria > Pseudomonadota > Gammaproteobacteria > Pseudomonadales > Pseudohongiellaceae > UBA9145. The sequence continues at coordinate 13,714 of JALQUB010000013.1, read as the reverse complement.
GGTTCAAACGTCGTCGCGCGATGGCGCTCTCGATTGCTTCGACCGGTCTCTCCTTGGGTGGCATAGTGTTGACGCCGGTGTGTGCGTTGCTGATGGATCGTCTCAGTTTCCAAATAGCGGCGCCGATCATGGGGCTGATCTATGTGGTCGGGGTTCTCCCGGTGGCGTGGATTTGGTTGCGGCCGAGTCCCGAGTCGATGGGCCTGCGCACGGACGGCGATGAACCGGAACAGGAACCGGACCAAGAACACGTCGCCGAAGTGAAGCCGGAAAAAGCAGTGCCGCGTAACCCTAGAAATACTGCTCCAATAGAAGATGGTCTGAGTTTTAGGGAGGCACGCCGCACTCGATTCTTCTGGGGCATCGCACCCGCGTACGTCTTTTTATTGATGGCGCAGGTCGGTGGAATTGCACATCAGTTCGGGCTCTCGCGAGAAACGCTGACTGAATCGCAGACGGCTCTGGCCGTGGCAATACTCCCGATCATGAGTATCGTCGGTCGGTTGATTGGAGGTTGGGTCGTCGACAAAGTTGATATCCGACACTTCGCTTTTTTCATCATGGGGCTTCAAGTCATCGCCCTGACATTGCTGTCATTAGGCGCAGGGCCTGTGGCACTCTGCGTAGGGCTTGCGCTATTCGGGTGCACGGTTGGCAACATGATCATGTTGCAACCGTTGCTCATCGCCGAAGCGTTTGGACTACGCGCATATGCGCGCATCTTTTCGGTGGCGAATCTAATGTCGTCATGGGGTACAGCGGCTGGTCCTGCAGTCATGGGCTACGTTTTCGCTTTGAGTGATAATCATTATGGTAGCGCGTATTTATTTGCAGCAGCTGCCGGAGCCTTGGGGTTTGTCTTATTCACATTAGGCGGTCCTGTTAAGTTAGATCGAACTTCGACGTAGCAAGAGGAGCCACAATGAAGCGTATTCTTAGCTACAGCCTCGCTCTATTGATGGGCTTGTTCTTACTCTCGATTCTAGGCCTGCGTACGCTAGGGATTACGCCAGCCTATGTAATGAGTGCGCCAGCCGTCGCAACGGGCATTGGTGCGAAGCTGCTTTGCAGCTCGCGTTATGTTAGTGGATTCTCGGAGGCGCAGTCCTTTGACGATCTAGTGCAGTACTCCGGAATTCTTGAGCAGTTAAGCATCGACTACGACGACGAACGCAAACGGGTGGACGCTGCGCTTTTCGGCTTCGGAGGGAAGAGTGCCACGTTTGTCCCAGGGATTGGTTGTGCGATCGATTACGAATCCTATAACGTGCGAGCGACGCTTTCCCCTTTGGTGAAACAGACGCAAACGAATGCGGCTGCTTGGCCGTTGGGGGATACGGTTTCCTCGATTGATCCCAAACTTCAATTGTTGGTCGAGGGCATCGTCGCCCAAGACAATGCCCTAGGGCTGAACACGCGGGCGTTGCTGGTCGTGAAGGCTGGTGAAATAGTAGGCGAGGCGTATGCACAGGGCGCCACCGCGGAGACTCCGTTGCTCGGCTGGTCGATGGCGAAAAGTCTGACAGCGGTCATGCTCGCGAACTTGGAATACCGCGGACTGCTAGACTTGTCTGCTCCGGCCGCGTTCGCCGGTTGGCGGAAGGAGAGTAGTGATGAGAGAGCGAGTATCCGTGTAGTCGATTTACTCACGATGACTGACGGCCTCGCTTTTTCAGAAGAATACAATCCAGGTGATGACGCCACGGCGATGCTGTTCGATGCGCCCTCGGCCGCCGACTATGTGTTGGACAAGCCTCTCCTGCATAAACCGGGGACTTTCCATAATTACAGTTCGGGTACCGCGAACCTTCTTTCTCGTCTCTATCAGCTAACACTCGGCAACGAAACCGCGGCGCGCACCGATTATGAGGAGAACATCGCTGCCGTGCTCGGCTTTCAACATGCGATATTTGAAACAGATGCTTCCGGCACCTTCGTCGGCAGCTCTTACCTCTATGCATCGGCGCGCGACTGGGCAAGGCTCGGCCAACTAATGCTCAACAACGGAGAGATAAACGGTCAGCGGGTGTTTGCGGAAGATTGGGTAGCGCGGGCGACGGCGCCGAATAATTCATCGAACTACCCGGCATACGGTTATCTGTGGTGGTTGAATGCGGGCAATGAGGCATTATCATGGCCAGACTTGCCGTCCGATAGTTATTCGGCGATGGGTAATCGTCAGCAGCTAGTGATGGTGGTGCCTAGTGCCGATGTCGTGATCGTCCGTCTCGGTTGGACCGCAGGACACTATCCCGACAACGAGAACTTCGCCCAGATATTAAACGCCTTGAATTGAGAGCAGTTCCCGCTTACTTAAGCTTCCATTGTTCAGGAGCACGGGTCACTCGGCCTTCGAGGTCGGTCCAGATGTGCTGTGTGCTGCCTGTGACTAGCACGCGATCCGATTTCTCATTGGTGATTTCATATTGAAAGGTGAGCTTGCGGCTCTTGTTCTCGGCTATCCATGTGCGAACGCGGACACGGTCGCCGTAGACTAGACTGCCCACATAGCGTACCTGCACATCGGTGACGGGGAGTCGGTAGCCATCGGCTTCGATAAGCGCGTATTCGCTCCCTTGTGCGCGCATATAGTGACAGCGAGCCTCCTCGAAATAAACGATATAGCTAGCATGGTGCACCACCGCCATGGCATCGGTTTCCGCGTAGCGGACTGGGAATTCGGCGACCGCTTCATAGCGATCCGTATCGTCGGTCTTAGTAGTCATGGCGTGCCTTCGAGTTTGCTTTAGTTCTTCGCTAGCCTGCGCGTTAGCCTTCGCGATAGGATACCCCAAAGTCATCCCTACGCCGAGGTTCCTGTCGGCTTAGTTGAAAGAGTGTGAAAGAAGGTCATGCTGAATTTTCCAGAGCCACCCAAAAGCTATAGCTCAGTCTTCCTTGAGGAAACCGACAAGCCGTTACCGCTGAAGATCGATCCGCGAACACGCTATGCGTTCTTCAGCACGATCGCGACCGGTGGGAAGTCACTCATCAAGTCTTGCAAGGACCTGCACCTTTCTCGTTTCGTCTGCTACAAAACGCTGAAGCCGGAATTTGCCGACAATGAGATCGAGCAGAAAAGACTGATTCGCGAGGCGCGGGTGACGGCAATGTTACAACACCCGAATACGGTGCCCACCTATGAGTTGTCGCGTGATCCGAGGGGCAATCCTTATTTCACGATGAAACTGGTGCATGGCTATACGCTCCGAGAGATTTTGGATTTCCGTGAGCGTTATGATCTGACCCAGCTTATGGAAGTTGTGATGCAGGTTGCCTACGCGCTCGAATATGCACATAACCATGGCGTCGCGCATCGCGACATCAAACCGGAAAATATTCTGGCGGGTCCGTTCGGCGAGGTGCTGCTACTAGACTGGGGATTGGCGAAGGTCTGGAATCCTGAGGGTCAAGGAGCGAAGATGCTGCGCGCGGGTAAGCTGCAGGATGAAGATGCTGTTGCTGCCGACGAAGCGGCTGAGGTCGAATCGATCGAGATAGAAGACATCACGCTAACAGGGCAGGGCAAGGCGCAGGGGACAGCTCATTATATGTCTCCCGAACAGATCAACCTCGATCCCTCAATTGATCATCGCACCGATATCTATAGCCTCGGTGCCGTACTCTATGAGGTGCTCTGCGGTCAGGCACCGCCTGTGGGGGAGAAGATGCACCACATCATAAGCAGTGTCCTCAACGATAAGCCTGAGCTTCCTTCCGAGATCAGTAAGCAGCCCGTGCCGCAGCTGTTGGAAACTATAGCGATGCGTTGTTTAGAGAAAGCGCCTGCGGACCGCTATGGCAGCATGTCTCAAGTTATTCGATTATTGCATCAAGATTGGCGTTCCGAATTGACGCGCTAAACCGTCGAGTTCAGAGACTCACGAAGCGGCGGGGCTAATTCAAACCAGTAAAAATAAGAAAAAGACAAGGGGGCTGGCATGGCGAGGGACAAGCATGGGCAATATTTCACTCTGGTGTGTAAGGGACTTGTACTTGCTTCGTTGGGCTTGATTCTTAGTCATTGTGGTCAAGACCTTGAAGAGCCGCTGACTGAAGCCGATTCGCTGCACGGCGAGGTGGCTGATCTCGTTTTTATAGGTGACCACATCTTAACGATGGCTGCAGAGGGTAGTACGCCGCCAACAGCCGTCGCCGTGCGTGCGGACCGGATTATTGCGCTGGGAACCGAGCAGGAACTTGCGCAGTACATTGGCACGGAAACCCGGGTTGAGAGGCTTGGTGAGCATGCCTTGTTGCCGGGCTTCATCGATGCGCATGGCCATTTTTCTTCTCTCGCGCGTTCGGCGGACCAGGTAGACCTTTCTTCTCCGCCGGTGGGTGGAGTTGAGTCGATCGACGACATTGTTCGATCGTTGAGGCTCGCAATTGAACGCCAGCAAATTCCCCCAGGGACATCCGTTTTCGGTTTCGGTTACGACGATTCCTTGTTGGCTGAGCGTCGTCACCCCACCCGTGCGGATTTAGATCGAGTGTCTACGGAGCATCCTATTATTATCCGTCACGTCTCTGGTCATTTAGTGGTCGGCAATTCCTTAGCCTTGGCTGAGGCGGGGGTGAATGCCGAAACAGCTGATCCCATTGGCGGAGTCGTGCGCCGTTTGCCAAATGGTGAACCCGATGGTGTGATGGAGGAAACGGCGAGAGGCCTGCTTGCAGACTCTTCTACCGGTTTGACGCCAGAGCGCTTCGATGAACTTCGTCGCAAGGCAATAGACATCTATGCCGCCTACGGCATCACCACAATACAAGACAGCAATCTCTCTCTTTCTTACGTAGGTCTGCTTCGAGAAGAGGCTGCGAAGAAACCTTATCCGGTAGACATCGTCGCTTACGCCATGGCTAATCCCATGCCTGATTCTGAATTGGCAGCCGTCGTCGCAGACAGTCAGTATGAGAATGGCTTTAGACTCGGTGGATTAAAATTCACCTTGGATGGCTCTCCGCAAGGGCGCACAGCGTGGCTCACTGAGCCTTATGATGAAGGCCCTCCGGGAGCGGATGCAGATTATGTGGCCTACCCGAGTTATGAGCCCAGTGAATTTATGCGGCGCATTCCTGGCGTAATCGAGAGGGGAGTCCCTACTCTCGTTCACGTGAATGGCGATGCGGCGATTGATCTGCTGCTCGACGGCTTGGCGGCGGCAAACGAACGGGTGCCACTGTCAGATCACCGCACGGTGGCGATACATGCGCAACTGACACGGGAAGATCAACTCGACCGGATGCGAGACTTGGGCGTGGTGCCATCGTTCTATTCGGTGCATCCTTTTTTCTGGGGTGATTGGCATCGCCTGAGTTTCGGCGAGGAGCGTGCGCGTTTTATTAGCCCCATGCGCGCCGCGTTGGACCGAGGCATTCCAGTTACGATTCACAATGATTCTCCGATCGTCCCTCCCGACATCATGCGTCTTGTTTCGATCGCGGTGAACCGTGAGACACGTAGTGGTTACGTGCTCGGGCCGGATCAGCGAGTGAGTGTCATGGAGGCTCTGCACGCAGTGACCTTGGGTGCGGCGTATCAATATTTCGAAGAGGCTGAGAAGGGGTCGATCGAGGTAGGCAAGCGAGCGGATTTTGTCATACTCGCCAGAGACCCCCTTGAGGTGCCGAAGAATGAGCTCGCCGAGATTCCTATCGTCGAGACGATTTCGCGGGGCCTAACAGTGTTCAAAAATCAATAAGTTGTGCGTAGTGCCAGCGTGCACAGCCTGGGAGGCTTAGGAATGGTGAAGGAAATTTCTGCGGCAGGTTCCGTGCGAGTCGCATTTTTAGGCTTGGGTGTCATGGGCTTTCCCATGGCCGGCCACCTCGCGAAGGCGGGGCACAGCGTGTGTGTGTATAACCGCAATGCGACGAAGGCTGTCTTGTGGGCCGAGGAGTATGGTGGCGATACTGCTGCTACGCCGGCGCTCGCGGCCTCGGATTGTGATTTCGTTTTTGTGTGTGTCGGGAATGACGACGATGTGCGTGAAGTCGTGCTGGGAGATTCCGGTGCACTAGCAGCGATGAAACCTGGCGCGGTGCTCGTTGATCATACGACGGCCTCCGCGGAACTCGCGCGAGAATTAAACGAGGCTGCAGACGCCCGAGGAATTAGTTTCCTCGATGCGCCGGTGTCAGGTGGGCAGGTCGGCGCAGAAAACGGCCAGCTCACGGTCATGGTCGGTGGTGAAGAGCACGTCTTCGCCAAGGCGGAACCCATCATCGGCTGCTATGCACGATTCAGCAAATTGCTCGGTCCTGCGGGCAGCGGACAATTAGCGAAGATGGTCAATCAGATTTGCATCGCGGGTGTGGTTGAAGGCCTAGCCGAAGGCTTGAGTTTCGCGCGTCGGGCAGGACTCGATGGCGAGGCATTGATCGAGACGATTTCCAAAGGGGCTGCAGGCTCGTGGCAGATGGAAAACCGTTACCAAACCATGCTAGCGGGTAAATATGACTTCGGTTTCGCCGTCGACTGGATGAGGAAGGACCTAGGCATTGCGCTCGCTGAGTCTGAGCGCAATGGCGCTGAGTTGCCATTGGTTCGGCTCGTAGATAAATTTTATGAAGAAATTCAATCGGATGGAGGAGGACGTTTGGATACTTCGAGTCTCCTCAAACGCTACGACTAGACTAGGCAAATTCCCTGCCGCAGTGCTTATTTTACCTAATTGACACCATCTCAACGCACTCGTACCATTGGGGTTGGTGAGGTTTAATAATAATCAACGTAGTTTAAGTCTCGTATTACCAATTCCTTTAAAGCATTAGAAGTTTGTAGTTTTTGCTCAACGAACAATACCAACGTCTCGGGGTCTTCTCGTACGCGCGGGTTTTTTGACATAACAAGCATACGACTTTTCGGATAACGGATTCGGTGTGTAACGCTGGTTATCTTCGCGCGCGTGAGCCGCGAATTTTTAACATGGTAGTCAGACCTGATCTTCCGGTCCTATTAATCTCTCGCCTTTAAAAAGAACGAGCGGCGGTAGCGTGCATTTTGTACGCGCAGTAACTGCTCGTCGTTTTGTACTATTGTGGAGAGACAAATGAAAACACTCATGACCAAGAGGAAGGTGCTAAGCGCGGCAATTTCGTTGACGCTACTGCCTTTTGCTGGAGCTAGCTTCGCGCAAGATACCGCAGTTGAAGAAGTGGTAGTTACAGGCTCATATATCCGTCGCACGGAAGGTTTCCGAAATGCTTCGCCAATCACGCAGATCGGTGTTGAAGATATTGCAGCGGCAGGCACGCCAAATATGGGTGATGTCATCCATAATCTGAGCTTTAACCAAGGCTCGTCAATCACACAGAATTCTTTCACGGGCGCTTCTAGCCAATCGACAAGCATCAACCTGCGGGGCCTCGGTGAAGGTGCGACGTTGACGCTAATCGATGGCAAGCGCACAGTGGATACTAACGTCAACACGTTCCTGCCACAGATTGCTATCCAACGTCTCGATATCGTGACTGACGGCGCCGCGGCACTCTACGGTTCGCAAGCGGTAGCGGGCGTTGTGAACTTCGTCCCTATGAAGTCTTACGATGGTTTTAAGTTTGAAACTATGCATCAAGGCGACGACCGTGGTGACTACGGTGATACGCAATTCAGCGCATTATTCGGTACCGACTGGAATGGTCTGAACATTGTTCTCGCCGGTGATTTCCGTAGCAACGACAGCCTTGAAATGAATGACCGCCCGAATCAAGTGGCTGCGGGTCTCACTTCTTCCAGCACACCAAACCCAGGCCGCTTCCGTATTCCTCAGCGCGACGCGAATGGCGAACTCACGGGTTCTTATTCAGGCAATACTAGCGATCCAAACTGTGGCGGCGCTCGTCAATATCCCTACGAAGATTTAGCCAACCCTAACGGTTTCACTTTCGGTGGTAACTGCTGGTTCGACTTTGGTCAGTTCTGGGATTACCGTGCAGCGCAGCAGCAAGGCAGCGCTTTCGCAAACTTCAGCTACGATGTCGGCCCCGAGCTTTCTTGGAACGCTCAGTTCGGGTTTTATAACCGTAAGTCACAAAACCGTGGCTCTCCTTCAAACCCAGGTGGGCGCACGTCAGAATTGCCCGTCATTCGCGGCGAGCTGCCAGGCAACCCTTACCGCGCAGTTGATGCGAATGGCAATCCATTATTCGCTGCAGACGCAGACGGCAATGGTGTCCCTGACCGTAACGCGAATGGCGTAGTGATCCTCGATCCTGCTGGCATCGCTTTCAACGAAGATGTGCTCTTCGGCGCATGGCGTCCATTGGGTATTTCACAGACAATGCCAAGCCAGCTTGCTGACGACGGTGCGATCGTAGGTGATACAGACATCACAGGTTACCGTGCAGCGTTCGACCTCGATTTTGTCGTTCCTGTCGTTGAAGGTTGGGAAGGTCGTGCAAGCTACCTCTACAATCGTCGTAACGCGAACAACCGTCAAAACAACTTCAGCTTTAGCGCAATCACTCAAGGCTTGAACTGTGACGTGGTGAATGATGCAGCAGCGTGTTTCAATCCATTCGCGCCGATTCCAGGGCAGCCTAACACCTATAACACTCAAGCAGTTGCTGACTCTCTCGTCGTTCAAAATCGTAGCGATGACACAGAGACTCTGCAGACCTTTGACCTTGTGGTAAACGGTGAGGTCCCAATGGGTGGCTTCGAGCTTCCTGGCGGTACAATCGGTGCTGCAATCGGTTACCAGCGTCGTGATGAGAAGTTCAACAACATTCCTTCAGCGCACAGCTTGGCGAACGATCAGTTCATCGGCGCCCAGCTCGTTCCGGTCGCAGATGGACGTACTGTTGACTCCTACTTCCTCGAGCTCTCTGCTCCTATTCTGGATAACCTCGAGTTCCAAGTTGCGGTTCGCAACGAAGATTACAGCACGGGACAAAGCTCTACCGATCCTAAGTACGGTCTGGTTTACAGCCCAACTGACTTCCTCACGCTACGCGCGAGCAAGGGTACGTCGTTCATTGCTCCATCACTCGATCAGCTTAATGCTCCCGAGTCTTGCGGCCTGACTAACGTCTCAGATCCATTCACTGTGTTCGCAGCATTCACTGCGAGCTGTTCATCGGGCAACCCACTTCTGACACCTGAATCAGCCGACACAATGGCGTTCGGTGTGACTTGGGACATCATGGACGGCATGGTGCTCGATATTGACTACAGTGAAACAGACTTTACTGACCGCATTGTTGACTCCACAACAGCCGACATCCTCGCTCTCGATTTCTACAACTTCGAGCAAGCATACGGTGACGTGCCTGCCGGCCAATTGCCTTCACTCGATCAAGTGCGAGCATGGGTCGCGGATCCGCGTTCCGACAAGCGTATCGTTCGCAACGCTGGCAACATTGAGCAGATCGATCGTGTGACTCAAGGTGAGACGAATGCTTCATCTATGTTGGTGCAAGCGGTCGACATCAAGTTCAACTATCAGTTTGACTTAGGTGATGGCTTCGGTCTTGGCGGTCTCCTTGGCGCTAGTGACCTTGGCTCGATGAATTTCGCTGTTAACGCGACTTATATCGACGACTATACGTATCAACTATCAGCTGATCGCGCTGTGGTCGATGCAAAAGGTAAGCAGAACGACCTCACAGGTGCGACGCCGCCGATCCCTGAGTGGAAAGGTAATGTCCGTATCGGTTGGGTGAAAGGACAGCACAGCTTCAGTCTGTCTGCTGACTACATCGATTCTGTGATTTTTGACGCGAATAAGTTCAGCTTCCAGCGATTTCTTCCATTCTCAACCTATGAAAACGTTGATGTGCTGAAGGCTTCGACAATCGCGAATGCTGCGTATAACTACCGTCAACTAGAAGCTATGGGCGGTGAGCTATCGTTTACTATAGGTGCCCGTAACCTATTTGACCGACTGCCACAAAAAGTGCCAATGCTGGGTGGTAACGAGTCGATCATGTACGACCCAACGGGTCGTATGGTCTATGCACGAATCACTTACGAGATGTAATTCGATTCGGTCTTTCGTACTCGTGAGCACGTAATCAAGTGACATCATAGAGTGCTAGAGAATGTGGAAAAGGGCAGCCCTAGGGCTGCCCTTTTTTGTGTCACTGCGCAGCTCCATTACACCTCAATGCAATTGCAAGCCATTGGAAGTTAGCTGTTTGGGGGCAATTAGTGGCGAATTTTGCAGTGAACATGGGGTTTGACACGGCTCTCGGAAGCAAATAGCATCGGACAGTCGTTGATTTAAAACATTTGAGAATATCGACGGCGTCTAGCGATAGGCTCGAAAGAATAATAGTTAGACAAGCGAGTTAATAATTAGACTATTTGGAGGTGTAATGTCTCCATGCATTTGGTTTTATTGTAGTTTTTCTCCGCATTGCTAAGAATTAGGAGTGATTTCCCTCTGGATTTGTGGGATTTCGCTGCTAATGGCGTCGACCATCGCTAGCACGCATAAGAATAGTTGCAGGCCAATGCGACCGCATTTCGTGGCGCTGAGTCCGTAAGCATTTATCTCCGGAGAGACACTATGAGTTTCAGCAACAAAAACATCCCCCACAAGCGCAGCTTGCTGTGTGCAGCAGTATCGATGTCTTTGCTACCTTTAGCAGGTGCATCATTTGCCCAGGACGGCATTGAAGAAGTCGTCGTAACGGGTTCATTTATTCGTCGCAGTGAAGGCTTCCAGTCAGCTTCACAAGCCACTCAAATTTCTGCCGAAGACCTCGAGGCAGAAGGTACGCTAAACCTTGGTGAGGTTATCCAAAACCTTTCTTTCGTAAACGGTGCGTCATCAGCCATTACGAACACCATTCAGGGAACTTCAGACCGCAGCTCTAACATCGACCTGCGCGGCCTAGGTCCACGTTCTACATTGACATTGCTCGACGGCAAGCGTCTTGCTAACGAGAACGTCAACACGCAAATTCCTACGATCGCTATCCAGCGTCTAGATATCGTTGCTGACGGTGCTGCGGCACTTTACGGTAACGAGGCTGTGGCAGGCGTTGTAAACTTCGTCCCTTACAAGTCATACGATGGTCTTCGCATCGAAACCTATGCTGAAGGCGACGATCGTGGCGACTACGACGAGCATTCAGTACAAATGCTTTGGGGTGGCGACATCGGCGACTTAGACGTCGTGCTAGCCGGCCAGTTCCGCTCTAATTCACGCCTAGGTTGGGATGAGCGCCCCGTGCTTGCCAACTCAGGTCTGACTATTTCAAGTAACTCACCGGGTAACTGGTATGTGCCTGTTCGTGGCGCAGACGGTCAATATACTGGTACACGTAAATCAGCAGTGGATCCTGCTTGTGGCAGCCGCTCAGAGCGTGATGAGTTCCTGACTAACCAAGTCGCTAGCCCATACGGTATGGTGCTTGGTTCAAACTGTTACTTCGAATTCGGTGACACGCGTAGCTATCGCGAGCCAACTGATAACACGAAGCTTTACACAAATATGACTTGGGAAGTAGATGATGCCCTGACTCTGAGCGCACAGGCTTACCGTGCTCGTCAGAGTCAGTTGTCTTACACGTCAACTTCAAACCCTGGTAACTCTCGCATCGGCGAGCTCGGCGGAATCCGCGGTGAATTGCCAGGTAACCCGTTCATGGCGAAAGATGCGTCTGGTAACCAGTTATACGGTATCGACGCAAACGGCGATGGCTTACCAGATCGTGGCACACAAGACCTCAATAACGATGGTCTCATGGACTACCTGATTTCAGGCACGACTAATAATGGTATTGCTCTACACGAAGACGTTCAGGCTCGTACACTGCGTCCAATTAACAAGACTAATACTATCCCATCTGGTCACTCATACGACTACGATAACCTAGCGGAATACCTCGACACGGTTTCACGTGTGTCATTCCAAGCTGACTTCGAAGTACCTTTCATCGAAGGTTGGGAAGGTATGGCGTCATGGACTCAGAGCCAGTCTCGATTCCAGCAGATGTCAAACCAGAACTACGACATCGAAGCGATGAAGAAAGGCTTGCGCTGTGACGTCGTCAACGACCGTGACGCTTGTTACAACCCGTTCTTCGTGACTGACCCAAGCAACCTCACTAGCATCCACGTGATGAACGACATCGCCGCTCGTGACTCTGAGTGGTCATATGACGAGTTGACGACTGTTGACATCGTGTTAAACGGTGAGCTGCCTCTTGGTGGTTTCGAACTCCCAGGTGGCGCGATCGGTGCTGCGGTGGGTTACCAGCTTCGTCAAGATTCATTCACGAACATTCCTTCTGCAGTTGAGCTGATGGGTGATACGTGGATCGGCGGCACTGAGCCAGAAGTGATTACTTCAGGTAGCCGTGATGTTGATTCATTCTTCGCAGAACTCGCGATTCCTGTTCTCGATAACCTCGAGATCGAAGCAGCGGTTCGTCGTGAAGAATTCAGCACTGGTCAGAGCTCTACAGACCCTAAAATTGGTGTGACATTTGCACCAACTGATTGGTTAACTGTTCGTGGTACAACAGGTGATGCGTTCATCGCACCAACTCTGTCTCAGCTCTACGATCCAGTTTCATGTGGTCTCTCAACAGTCACTGACCGTTTCGGCCCTTACTCTGCGTTCACGACTGCGTGTTCGGGTGGTAACGCACTCCTTAAGAACGAAACTGCAACGACTTCGTCTGCGGGCTTCGACTTAGTGTTCGAGAATTGGGATCTTCACATGACTTGGAACAACACTGAGTTCCAAAACCGTATTGTGAACACGACTGGTCAGCAGGTAGCGGAAATCGATTTCCAAGCCTATAAGGATTGGTCAGGATTCTCTGGTAGCGGTGTTGGCGCTGCGAACCAGCCGGCTGCGGGTCAGCTAGCTGCATGGTTAGCGTCGGGTCTATCTGATCCACGCATCATCCGTGATCCAGGCGATATCTACACGATTCTCCAAGTAAACACGGGTAGCTCGAATGCGTCTTCGGTAGAAGTAACAGCTTACGATATGCAGGCTAACTACCGTGTGAGCTTCAACCGTCTTGGTGACCTCCGCTTCAACCTACAAGCGACTTACATTGATTCCTTCTTGTATCAAGAGGACCCAACTAAGCCAATCGTAGAAGCGGCAGGCAAGTACAACGACGGCACTGGTGCGGCTCCTGAGCTGCCACAGCTGAAGGCTAACCTCCGCATGGTATGGAGCAAAGGCGATCACTCGGTCACCAGTACTGCTCACTACGTAGACGACATGCCTTATGACGGTCCGTTGTTCACACACCTCGACTACTTCGCGAACACCAACCGTCCAGGCAATATCGCCGAGACTGGTGTACTCGCATGGACAGATCTCGACATGGCCTACACTCGCCGTGGTCTTGAACTGTTAGGTAGCGATGCTAGCTTCACCATCGGTGCACGTAACGTGTTCGACCGTGAAGCACAGCGTTCACCTGAGTTCGCCGGTGTACTCGGTGGTCTGCAAGACCCAATGGGTCGCACAATCTATGCGCGTATGCAGTTCGATCTCTAAGATCGGCTCATCACCCCTCGCTGCTTCCGCTCTTTTGAGTTGAGTCAGCGGGAAGGGTGAGTGCTTAGCAAGAGAAAACCCAGCTCACAGAGTGCGCTGGGTTTTTTTATGGACGAGTTTTTATGTTGCAGGGAATGCATGCCCCAATACCTTGTGGGGGCTGGCAAAACTGATTGATTCTTCGCGTCGAAGCTACTACCTTTACAAGGCTTAATTCATTCATTTGGAGCTAA
>JALQUB010000009.1 GCA_023268635.1 Pseudomonadales bacterium | reverse complement strand
CGCGCGCAGCGATCCAACGATCGTCGCTGCCGCCGGTGATGCCGAAACCGGCACCTCCAACGACGACCTTGCGCGCATCGTCGCCAAGGCCGTGGCCCGCATCGTCGTGAAGGATTGGGACGGCGTGGGCGATGAAGACGGCAAGCCAATGGCGATCTCGCATGACGGCATCGACGCACTGCTGGAGCTTTGGCCGATCTTCGAGTCGTTTCAGACGAAATACATCGCGGGCGCGCTGATCCTGGACGCGGAAAAAAACGACTGACCGCTCTCGCCGACTGGGAGTTCGGCGGCGAGAATCTGCATTAACTCCAATCCGGCCATGTCGGTTTGTTTCTCGCCCTCGGGTTACGCCTATATAGGTAGCTGCGATGAGTAGATTTGCGCGAGGTATTACGCTGATCGAAATGGTGATTAGCATTTCGATCTTGGCGATTGCGCTGACAGGGGTGACGGTGATGCTTGGAGGCAGCCTATCGAATAGCTCAGACACCCTGTTGGAAGTCAGAGCTGTTGCACTTGGGCAGGCTTATCTCGACGAGATCATCGGTAAGCGCTTCGATGAAAATACGCGAGACAGAGGCGTTCCACCTTGTCGTAATAATGTAGGATCTCCGCGCGCGTGTTCATCAACCTTTGGCCCTGAGGCAGGGGAAACACGCGCGTCCTTTGACGACGTTGATGACTATAATGGGCTAGATGAGGGGCTAGGGGCGAGTAACGCAACTCTACGTGATGCCCTCGGCAATGTGCGCACCGGCTTCGATAATTTTCGAGTCACCGTCGCCGTGAGGGCAATCGCGGTTGGTGCTGGCGAGACTGAAGCGGGTTTGGCTATAGCTAATGAGTTGGATGATGCACAAGATGCGAAATTGGTGAGCGTAACCGTATCGCATCGCGGTCTTAGTCAGGGCATTGTGTTCAGTGCCTATAAATCGAATTATTGAATCGCACTACTGAGAACTGAATGTTTGAGCTTCGTTCACACATAAAACCGCGAGAAGTAGCCGGTTTCACGTTAATTGAGATGGTGGTCGCCATCGCGGTGAGTGGAATACTGGTAGCAGGAATTATCTCGTATGTCGGTGATTCGGTCGTCGGCTATGACACAGCGGCTGAACGGAATAAGTTGGCACAAGATGGCCGCATTGCAATTGACCGGCTCAGCGTCGAGCTGCACAACGCCTTACCGAATTCCTTTCGAGTGAGTACTGCGACGGCGGGGGGTGATCAGTGTATTGAATTCGTGCCTGTCGTTGCGACTACAAGCTATATCAATCCACCCCTCGATGCGGCTGGTAGTAGTTTTAATGTGGTTGAATTCAATCCCACGCGAGAAGGGACAACCTCCGGATACATCGCTATTTATCCAACGCAGGTGAACCAAATTTATAATGCCGAGACTGGTAGCGGCACGGGTTTCCCTAATACCGGACCAATAAATACACTCTCGTCGATTCAGGATACGTCGCCGAGTTCTACACAACAAAGTCTGGTCACTTTGGCTTCTAGTCACCGCTTCAGTGATCCTTCGCCGAACAACCGACTTTTTTTGGTAGAAGATCCTATTAGTTATTGTGTGAAAGGGTCGCGGCTTTACCGGTATACCGATTATGGATTTTATAATGTACAAACTACGACCGAAGCGGCGACGGGGATTTGTAGTGTAGGGTCGGGGGACCGTTGTCTTCCTTCGTCGAGTGGCGGAGGAAATAAGATGCTGATCGTAGATGGCATTAATAATTCGGGCATATCGGCCTTCAAATTGCTCCCTCAAACTTTGGCGCGGAACGCGCTCGTCTCCATCGAGTTTAATTTCTCGAAGCAGAACAACACGATCTTGATGAACCATCAAGTTCTCGAAGACCCCTACGGGTATCCGGGAGATGGTCGTGAGCTCGAGCCCGGTCAAACTCGCTTAGGTCCATA
>JALQUB010000085.1 GCA_023268635.1 Pseudomonadales bacterium | reverse complement strand
TAAAGTTCCACTCTCAGCACCAACTGGTTTAATGCCTTCTTTAGATCCTCTTCTAGTTGCTGTGCTTACAACTAAATTGTTTGGTGTAATAGGATCTAGTGATGCCTGAGAAATAAAAAATTCACCACCTTTAGTAAAGATTTGCAAGTCTCTACCAGCAAACATTCCTGTTATAGCATTAACACTATCGGTAGCCAAAGTAACTTCAATAGCATCATCGTCTAATGTTTCACCAGGATTA
The DNA here is from genome assembly GCA_023268635.1 of Pseudomonadales bacterium. Lineage (GTDB taxonomy): Bacteria > Pseudomonadota > Gammaproteobacteria > Pseudomonadales > Pseudohongiellaceae > UBA9145. The sequence continues at coordinate 3,794 of JALQUB010000085.1, read as the reverse complement.
AAATCAAAAAATCTTGCAACTCTAGATGCAAACAAAGTATTAGGTCTAGATTTAGATCCACCAAAATATAATCTACCCTGGTGAAAGGTTACAGTTCTAGGCGATCGCGATATTCATAGGGTTCTACGATATCCATCAACGCATCAAATTCGGGAGTCCCTATCCAGGCAATATTGCCATTGAGGACATAATCACTCACAGCCAAGGAATAGGCGCCATAGACGTCGAAGTGATGCTTAAAGCTCTCTACCACATTCAATAAATCGATCACGATTGGCGCGATGGCGACAACTCGATCATCAACGATCGCTGTTGTCCATGTGGTCCAACCTCGCTTCGAACCGCCCGCGACAACGAACTGATCAACCTCTACACCACCGCCCCGCTCGCTCGCCATCAATGACGTCACGGTATCCATCGCACGCACCGCAGCCTTAGTCATCGGCAATCTTAGCGGCCACTTCTCCTCTCCCGTCCTGAGATATTTATCCCATGTGTAGGCGATAATTCCATCTTCACTTCGCTGGCGCCCGTCGTCATCGCTAAAAATGAGTGGCTGACTCGGTACGCCGTAGAGCGATGACACCACAGTGCCAGTGAGCACGGCGCGTCGAATATCTCCCTGCTCCGCCTCTGTACGCATCGCTCGGTCATTATTACCGCCAGTGATATAGAGAAAACCAATATCACTGAGCACTTCCTCAGGCACAGTGATTGCCATCTGATGCTCCCAGATCGGTAAGTTTACCTCCTCTTCACTCAGCCATTGCTGACTCACCATGTTCACCATGAAAGTTCTGTAGGCGACTCCCGCGAACTCACCCTCGACGACATCAACAACCTCATAGGAATAGTTGGAGTCAGGTGCTCGCACGTAACGATCGAGCGCGGTTAACTCTAAGCCCGCCGCATTGGCTTGTGACAAGACAAGCGACATGAACAGCATAAACGCAGAGCATGCTCCAAGTGTGACCCTGCTTTTTGTTCTCATCCAACTTCTCGACATATCCATAACGACCCTGTATTTTTGAACGTTGCTGATAAGAATTTTTCTATTGATACCTTCTGTCCTTCGATAACACAAGCCTCTCGAGTAACGACTATGAAACGACTACTTATTCCATTGCTCTCACTACTTCTACTCTCCAACACCGTCTCGGCTCAGCTCTACTCCGCCGACAAGGGGCGTGTTATTTATGGTCACCATCATGTGAATACCACCGATATTGCAGCGCAGCAGCGATTCTGGATAGAAGGCTTGGGGGGCAAGATTGCTCCCTGGGGTAGCAGCGGGCGCGAATTGATAGCATTCCCCGATGTTCTGGTCCTGCTCACTGAATCTGAACCGACTATGGGGACACGCGGCACCATGGTCAATCACGTCGGATTCGAGACCCAAGACATTGTCGCAGATGTAAATCGGCTAAAAGCCATGGGCTACCCAATGATCACTCGTGAAGAGCTCCCCGATACTTACGAAGTAGTCGACGGCATCGGCAAACGCGTCGCGGGCAATACGATCGCATACGTACTAGGCCCTGACGACATTAAAGTAGAGTTAATCGAAAATAGGCAGATCGACTACCCTATTCAGATGCACCACATCCACTGGGCTACAACTGAAGGGGAGGCAATGCGCGCATGGTACGTCGAACACTTCGGCGCCGAATTTGGGTCGCGAATCGGTCAGCCGGCGGGTCAGCTACCCAACGTCAACCTGACATTTGCACCGAGCGAGACCCAGCCATTACCGACGAAAGGCACTGCTTTAGACCATATTGGATTCGAGATAGAAAATCTCAAAGCATTCTGCGACGAACTTGAAGCGAAGGGCATCAAGTTAGATCGCGGCTATACCGAGATAGCCGCGCTAGGAATTGCGATCGCCTTCTTCACCGACCCTTGGGGAACTTACGTCGAGCTTACGGAAGGCTTAGATAAGATTTAGCATTAGATCGCTTTGCGCAAAGCCATGATAATGGCATCGGTGTGCGCCGCATCTTCATCGCCTACTGCATTGAGTGCATTGCCATGTGTTGCGATGACCGCATTTCTAGCTGGATCGATAAAAATTCGTTGCTGGAATATACCGCGCGCACTGAATGCACCCTCATCGTATAGCCACCAGAGATAGCCGTAGCTGTCGCTGCCTTCCGAGGGCGAAGTCGATTCTTCGATCCAGCCCTCCGGGACTACGCGTGTGCCATCGGACAACTTACCATCGGCTAACACGAAGAGACCTATGCGTGCATAGTCTCGCAGCGTCGCATTGATGCAGCAGCCCCCAGTCTCCACTCCGCCCTCACCTGAAATCAGCCAATAGGCATCATGTTCCATTCCGAAGGGCTTCCATATTTTATGCTCTAGATACGTCGACGCATTGTTCCCTATCGCTGAACGCAGCAATTCGCCCGCCAAATTAGTTTCACCCGTGTTGTAATTGAATTTTTCACCAGGCTCAGCAACCTTTGGCAAATCAGCAAGATAATTGACGAGCTGCACACCATTGTATGCCCCCGCTATCGCCACATCGGATACCTGGCTCGCATAATCTTCATCCCAACCGACTCCAGAGGCCATGTGCAACACATCTTTGATTCGCACGTCGCCATAGGAGGTTTCCTTAAGGCGAGGAATATAGTCCGAAACTAGCTCATCAACGTTCGCAATGTATCCATCTTTTATCGCAGCACCTATGAGCAAAGAAGTGACCGATTTAGTCACTGAAAAGGAAACCCACCGGGTTTCTTCATCGTTACCCTCAGCGTATCGTTCAAGCAGCACCTTGCCATCTTGGACTACAAGCAATCCTCGCGAAGCCGGCCGAGAAAAATAATCGTCTAGGGTGTACGACACGCCATCGACCACATAACTAAACTCATTCCAGTCACGTGGCTCTGAAGCCAATTCCAAGTAATCATCACCAGTCGAGACTGTGCGTGTCGTCGACATAACAGCGATATTGCCGAAGGCCGTCTGACGATTTTCTTGAGATAGGAACAACAAACTGTCGGCACCGGACAGCGCTAATTCCTGCTCTTGCGCAAACACTGACGAATAACCTGACAACACCAGTGATGCACCGAGGATAATGGCGTGGGATCTCATAGCGTTAGCCTCTTTCTGTAGTAATGGTAAGCAATCCAAGTTGTTCACGAATAATTAATGAACGTCATCAGAGCATAGCCCTTAGCATCCACGCAGTTTTTTCGTGGATTCGCATGCGATCAGATATCAATGCTGCGGAAGACTCATCATTCGCGTCCTGAGCTGAGACGAGTGCTTCTCGGCATGTCTTCACCACCTGCTCGTGACCTTTCGTTAACAGAGTGATCATTTCGCCTGCCGCAGGCACACCATCCACTTCGGCGATGGAGCTCAATTGCGCGAAAGCCTTGTAGGTCCCTGGTGCGGCAACACCCAATGTGCGAATCCTTTCGGCGACTTCGTCGACCGCCAACGCCAGCTCGTTATAGTGCTCTTCGAACATCAAGTGCAGCTCTCTGAATTGCGGGCCAGTGACATTCCAATGGAAATTGTGCGTCTGCAGATACAGCGTATATGAATCTGCTAACAAATGTTTTAGCCCTTGCGCCACTTTTTCCCTATTAGCTTCCGATAAGCCTATATCGATATTGGTCATCTCATTACTCCTTAAGATAGTACAAACAGCTTACTTGCCGATTTCGCCGAGCCTAGCAATAGCAGGTAAATTGAGTGGCAACCTAGGCATTCGCCTTCTTAACAAATTCAGACTTCAGCATCATTTCGCCAATTTTATCCACGCGGCAATC
>JALQUB010000022.1 GCA_023268635.1 Pseudomonadales bacterium | reverse complement strand
CTGAAGAGCCCATATTACGGCTCTATCAGGGAAATTTGTTGAGTTTTGAATTCGAGCGTACCGCCTCGAGATTGTTGGAAATGCAGTCCAAAGACTACCTCGCTGCAGCCCATAGGGGCTGATCCTGAATGAATAAGGCCTGGGCTGACTAAATCCTTCTAATTTTTCTTGAAAGATAGAAGTCCCTCCGGTAGTATTCGCCCTCCCTAAAGTAATGACCGATGATTAATCGATGAAGACTTACAGCGCAAAAACAAATGAAGTTGATCAGGCATGGCTCCTGGTCGATGCCGAAGGCCAAACACTAGGCAGAATGGCGGCTGAGATAGCTCTGCGCCTTCGCGGCAAGCACAAGCCCGAGTTCACCTCACACATTGATACCGGCGATTTCATCGTCGTTGTGAATGCTGAAAAAGTGAAAGTGACTGGCAACAAGGCGAAAGATAAAATCTACCATGCCCACTCAGGCTATCCGGGTGGTCTCACGTCGATTTCTTTCGAAAAGCTTATTGAGCGTGCACCAGAGCGCGTCATTCAGAGCGCAGTGAAAGGTATGCTGCCTAAGAATGCACTAGGTCGTGCCATGTTCAAGAAATTAAAAGTCTACGCAGGCAGCGAGCACCCACACGGTGCACAACAGCCGCAAGCCGTTCAATTTTAAGAGGTTAGCTTAGTTCTATGTCTACTACGCAATACTACGGAACTGGTCGTCGTAAAACCTCGACTGCGAGGGTTTATCTCAAGAGCGGCAGTGGTGCGATCACTGTCAATAAGCGACCTCTAGACGGCTATTTCGGTCGTGAAGTGGCTCGCATGATTGTGCGTCAGCCATTAGAGCTCGTCGAGATGATCGAAAAATTCGACATTAACGTGACTGTTCGTGGTGGTGGTAGCTTCGGCCAAGCTGGTGCGATTCGCCACGGAATCACGCGCGCACTCATGGAGTACGATGAAGAACTCAAGCCTACTTTACGCAAGGCTGGTTTCGTTACTCGTGATGCTCGTGAAGTTGAGCGCAAGAAAGTGGGTCTACGCAAGGCGCGTAAGAAGCCACAATTCTCTAAGCGTTAAATTAGAGCTGCTGCTGAAGCTAAGTACTCGCAGCAAAATGACGCCGAACTCGTCTCAGGGTTCGGCGTTTTTTTTGTCTCTAAAAATATTTATTTCATATTGATTTCAATCAGTTATGGCGTTATTCCTAGGCTTGCCTCTTGAAATAACCCTAGACTTTGTCTATGATTGCGACGGTTTGCTAACCGGCAATGAACGCTGCATCCAAATCGACAGAATTCTCGCCCCATTTCGAACCATACACAGACGAGAGCCTGGCTCTCGGTGGTATTAAACGATCGCGAGGCGGGCGCGACACATTCTATTTTTAGCTAGCTCTCGAGGAGAAAAACGGTGACTGACAACAGTGCGAATGTTGGCCGTAGACGGTTCTTAGTAGGTTCGACAACAGCGGTCGGTGCCGCTGGAGTAGTAGGCGCTGCGGTGCCTTTTGTGGGTTCATGGAACCCTAGCGCAAAGGCTCGAGCCGCCGGTGCGCCAGTACGTATCGATATCAGCCGTCTTCAAGAAGGTGAAATGCTCGGACCAATTCCAGCATGGCGTGGACGTCCCATTTTTGTCATCAAGCGCAGTGAAGCCTTGTTGTCGGCGCTCAACGAAGATCCCGGTAGATTGACTGACCCCGATTCAGTCGAGCCAGAGCAGCCTACCTACGCGCAAAACGAGTTTCGTGCGCGTCGACCCGAAATTATGGTGCTTGTTGGTTTGTGCCCGCACCTGTTCTGTTCTCCAACCCCTCATATCGAACTAAAGCCGCAACCCTTTGATGAAGAATGGCGCGGCGGTTTCTTCTGCCCTTGCCACGGCTCACGCTTTGACTTAGCGGGTCGTGTCTACAGCGGCTCACCTTCATCACGCAATATGGAAGTTCCTCCTTATTCTTTTGAAGGCGACAATGTTCTAGTCATAGGTATCGACGAGGAGACAGCAGCATGAGCGACACTAACAAGCCAGGTCTCCTAGTAGGAGCATTAATCGGACTCCGAGATTGGACCGATGCCAGACTGCCTATCGTGTCAGCCTGGAAGAAGCACATGAGCGAGTATTACGCTCCTAATAATTTTAATTTCTGGTACTTCTTCGGCGTGCTGTCGATGGTTGTATTGGTGATTCAGTTGCTCACAGGCATCTGGCTCACGATGAACTACACGGCTAGCGCCGAAGCGGCATTCGCCTCTGTCGAATACATCATGCGTGACGTCGATTACGGTTGGATTCTGCGCTATATGCATTCCACCGGAGCGTCGGCATTCTTCGCCGTCGTGTATATCCATATGTTCCGCGGAATGATGTACGGCTCCTATCAGAAGCCACGCGAGCTTATCTGGGTATTCGGTATGGCTATCTACCTAGTACTAATGATGGAAGGCTTCCTCGGCTACGTATTGCCATGGGGCCAAATGTCTTACTGGGGTGCAAACGTTATCGTTTCACTTGCCGGTGCTATTCCGGTCATTGGTGATGACTTGCTGGTGTGGGTCCGTGGTGATTACCTGATCTCAGGTGCGACACTTAACCGATTCTTCGCATTGCACGTAGTGGCTCTGCCTATCGTGCTAATAGCACTCGTCGTTTTACACATTCTTGCGCTCCACGAAGTGGGTTCAAACAATCCTGACGGCGTTGAAATTAAGAAGAACAAGGGTCCTGATGGTGTGCCACTAGACGGCGTGCCTTTCCACCCGTACTACACTATGTACCATGACCTAGGTGGTATCATTCTGTTCCTCTTCGTATTCTGCGCGATCATATTCTTTGCGCCAGAGATGGGTGGGTATTTCTTAGAAGTTGCAAACTTCCAAGAAGCAGACTCGTTGAAGACGCCAGAACATGTTCCACCAGTTTGGTATTACACGCCGTTCTACTCAATGTTGCGCGCTGTGACGTACCCGCTCTTCGGCATCGACGCCAAATTCTGGGGCATGCTGGTCATGTTCGGTGCGATCGCAATCCTCTTCGTTCTGCCTTGGCTGGATAAGAGCCCAGTGAGGTCTATTCGCTATAAAGGTAAGTTCAGCCGCATCGCATTGCTGCTCTTCACTGTCGCATTCCTGATTTTGGGCGTGCTTGGTACACAGTCAGTAAGCCCTGCAAAGACTCTCTTAGCGCAGCTAATGACAGTGGTTTACTTCGGCTACTTTATCGCGATGCCTTGGTACACGCGTGCTGAGACCACGGCGACTCCACCGGAGCGTTTAACTGGTCGCTTTATTACTATCCCGCAGTTCATTGGCACAATACTGCTGATTGCCGCGATGGTTATTATCCCGCTCATGATGACTAATACGGCGCATGCGTCCGAGTCTAGTAATGTTGCGTTGGAGCATGTTGAGACGAGCTTCGACGATAAGGCATCGCTGCAACGAGGCTGGGGTACTTACATGAACTATTGCGCTGGCTGTCATGAGTTGGGTTATGCGCGCTATCAGCGCACTGCCGATGATCTCGGTCTCGACGCGCAAGTTGTTGAAGAAAACTTGATCTTCGATGACACGTCTATTGGTGATTTGATGACCAATGCTATGACTGAAGATGATGCGAAAGTCTGGTTTGGTGCAGCGCCTCCCGATCTGACTCTCATCGGTCGGGTCCGTAGTCCTGAGTGGCTGTACACCTATATGAAATCGTTCTACAACGACTCCTCACGCCCCCTGGGTGCGAACAACAAGTTGTTCGCAAATGTCGGTATGCCGAACGTATTGCACGGTTTACAAGGCGACGTGATCTGTAATGATCATGGCGCGGGCGACCCGACTCAGTGTGAGCTGAGTCATGTTGACGGCACAGGAAGCATGTCGTCGCAAGAGTTCGATAAAACCGTCGCAGATCTTGTGAATTTCCTCTACTACATTGGTGAGCCTGTGCGTGCGAAGCGACAGTCGATTGGTGTATGGGTATTGCTGTTCCTTGGCGTACTCTACGGCCTCGTCTTCCTCATGAGTCGCGAGTTCAGTAAGGACTACCATTAATTCGTAGGCTTTAAAGCGCGAATTTATAATTTAAGGATTGAGAGGAAATACTATGGGTGTGGTTGCTAAGCGATCGTCAATGACCTTCTATTCGGATGGCTCTAGCCAGTACAGTCATCGTGTGCGCATTGTGCTTGCGGAGAAGGGTGTTACTGTCGAGACGCTCGATGTCGATCCAGAGAACAAGCCTGAAGACCTCGCGAGTCTAAATCCTTACAACTCTTTGCCGACGCTTGTCGACCGTGATCTCGTCTTATATGAGGCAGACATCATGATGGAGTATTTGGATGAGCGCTTCCCGCATCCTCCTCTCTTTCCAGTCTATCCGGTGGCTCGAGCGCTGAGCCGCCTCTGGATATACCGTATTAAGCAGGACTGGTGTCCATTAGTTGATAAGCTAATGGCGAAAGATGGCACCCCATCTCAGCTAGAGAAGGCTCGTAAAGAATTGCGAGATAGCTTGATTTCTATTGCGCCAATTTTTGCTGAAAAGCCTTTCTTCATGAGTGATGAATTCACGATAGTCGATTGCTGTGTCATGCCTATTTTATGGCGCTTGCCTGCAATGGGTATTGAACTGCCGAAGACGAAGGCGGTGAAACCTTTGCTGGAATATCGCGAACGACTATTCGAGCGTGAATCAGTGCAATTGAGTCTCTCAGAGCAAGAAAAGGAAATGGTTTGAAGCTAAGAGGGTAGTAAGATGTCGAATGCGATGACGTCCAGTAGGCCTTACTTAGTGCGAGCTCTCTACGAGTGGATTTTAGAAAATGCTTGTACTCCTCATATCGTTGTAAATGCGTTATTCGATGGAGTGGAGGTTCCCCAGGAGTACGTCAAAGACGGGCAGATTGTGCTCAATATTTCTCCCGTTGCAGTGCAAGCCCTCCATATAGACGATCACACCCTTAGTTTTAATGGTCGCTTCGGGGGGGTCCCCCGTGACATTCTTGTGCCGATCCCGGCCTTGCTTGGCATTTATGCGCGAGAGAATGGGCAGGGCATGATGTTTGAAGAATCGCCAAGCTCACCGAATTCCCCTGCTCCTTCAGATACACCTGAAACTCAGGGTTCAGGTAAATCTAAAGAGGCAGGCAAGCCTCAAGCGAAAAAACCGACTCTTCGGATCGTGAAATAATACCGGCTAGTCTAGATATTCAAAGACCTTAACGACTCGCGTCACGCCGGATACATTGCGAGATAGATCGGTCGCCTCCTGAGCATCCTCTTGGGATACGATTCCCATCAAAAACACGACGCCGTTTTCCGTGATCACTCTAATTTGGCCTGACGGTACTCTGCTATTAGCGAGCATTAAAGTGCGCACCTTGGTTGCAATCCAATTGTCATTGCTGCGAGCGAGAAAGCTGGTTTTACCGGCGACTTCTAGTTCGTTGTGGATTCGCTTAATTTTGGTACTTGAATCTGCGGTTATCGCAGTTGCGCGTGCTTTTAGTGTTTCGTTACCGACTTGGCCTACCAGTAACACGACACCATTATGACTAATCACATCGATATTCGCGCTTTTTAACTCGGGCTCGAGTTTTCTCAAGTTGACTTTGACCTTAGTCTCAATCGATTGATCTTCAATTAAAGCACCGGTAGTACGCTCGGTGGGATCCTCTACCATGCCTTCGTCTCCAGTCGTTGTGACGAGTACAGTGGTACAGCGAACTAGCGAAAAGAGGAGAGCGGTCAATAAACAGAAACGGGCTAGGGCGGCTTTGTGCTGGAATAACATGACTATTCTCCTCCAAATAGGTGGGTATCTATGAGGTCGCATAAACAGTGAATAACGACGAGATGGACCTCTTGAATACGTGCGGTACGTGTAGACGGCACGCGAATCTCTGTGTCTGACTCTGAAAGAATCGGTGCGATTTGGCCGCCATCTTTTCCGGTCATTGCGACGACACGCATCCCACGGCTGTGTGCGGCTTCGATGGCGGCAATAACGTTTTTAGAGTTACCGCTCGTCGAGATCGCCAGTAAAATGTCCCCTGCGTTACCTAGCGCACTCACTTGCTTCGAAAATATCTCGTTGTAGTCGTAGTCGTTCGCGATCGCTGTCAGAGTGGATGTGTCGGTGCTTATAGCAATTGCAGGGAGCCCGGGGCGCTCTTTCTCGAAGCGATTAAGTAACTCCGCTGAAAAATGTTGAGCGTCGCCCGCTGATCCGCCATTACCGCAGCTGAGGATTTTGCCCCCTGCCAGCAAACACTCGAGCATGGACTCAGCGGCGGCATGGATCGATGGGCCGATGACTTCGGCGGCCTGGCGCTTCGCCTCGATACTCTCGGCAAAATGGGCTGCTACGAGGTGGTGTAAGTCCATCATAATTATCTCCAATTCTAGTGATTAGTTATCGGCCATCAGGCCTGTCTTTATTAGGGTTAATTCACAGACTTTTCACTGAAACTGATTAGTTAAACGCGGCGCGAATCCAATCGATAGTGGGAGTATTTTGGGCTCGGCCGCCATGGCTGATGCCGATAACATCGAAACGACAGTAATGCTGGCGGTATTGAGAATGGGTAAGGAGATAGAATTGAGCTGCTCGTCTTAAGCGACGCTGTTTTGTTGCGGTCACTGAAGCGAGAGCGCCGCCGAATTCCGCGCTTGCGCGGTACCGCACTTCGACAAACACTAAGTTGTTGCGTTCATCGAGAGCGATGAGATCAATCTCACCTGCGCGACAACGATAGTTTTTCTCAACGAGACGATAGTGATGCTTGATGAGGTGCTGTGCGGCGATGCCCTCATAAGCGTGACCCTTTTTGAGAGTCGACCAGGCTTTGCTCATTGACGTTTCTGCTCGGGGTTAAGTAGACGAGAAGCGAGCTATCGAGTCGGTTGTTGAAATGCCTTTGGCTTCCCGTCCTCGAAGCGAACCGTGAGTAGTTCGCGGCTCACTCTGCCTGCTTCCTGTAGTTGCAGAGCGCCGGTGACTCCCTGGAGTTTTTTGTTTGGATTTTCCTGAAGTTGTTTGAGTTGCATCGCTAAGTAAAAGCTATCGACGCCCATGGCTCGTAAGCGCTGGCTCGCTCCTAGTGCAGGCTCCAGGCTGGCATCTACTGCGTTTCTCAATTCGTTTGGTGCGACCATCCAGGGCCCATCGTTGAATATGAGGCCATCGAGGTCGCGGGTATTGCTTTCGCTTGCCCCATCGTAAATGGATGGGAGAGCGTAGAGCGGGAGATCCTGTGCGTAGTAGAAAGCCAGAGTTGGGACGAGTTGGCGGCCTTGGCGAGGATTCGCTATGAGGAACACAAAATCTATATCGGTGCGGCGTTGCGGCGTGAATTCGATATTATTGCGTGGCAAGGTGGCTCTTAATCTACGGGCTCTGTCTTCGCTCGCATCGATGGCAAGCAGACCTTTAACAACGGCGCTAAAGTCATCGTTGTTGCCGAAGGTTCTTTGCGTGACGACATCGCCTCCCACAGCTTCCCAGCGTGAGCGGAACTCTTCACTGAGGCGGACGTAATTGCTGTCTTCTGGTGTTACCACTGCCGCTCTTTCGAAGTTCCGTTCCTTGGCGAGGTTGATTATCTGGTTTATTTCATCCTCCGGAGCGAGGCCAAATTGAATGATGTCGTTGCTTGCTTCAATATTACTGTCGAGATAATTGAGCGCGAGCGTCAACACGGGGAGCTGCGAAAATTGCGCGAGTTCATTGACTAGCGCTTTGTCGAGTGGGCCGACAATGAGATCTGCGCCCAGTGCCACCGCTTCGTCATACAAGTAATGCGCGTCATTTGCACCGCTGCTGTCAATTAGACTGATGCGCGGCACTTCCCGCGAAATGGCAAGTGATTGGTAATAAGCGGCCACGAAACCTTCCTGCAAAGCGCGACCAGCCGCTTGTTGTAGCGGGAGAATTAGGGCTATATGCCGAGGACGCCTATCCCATTCTGCCGCGATACCAAGTAGGGCTTGTGGAAGATAAGATGCAGCGAAGTGTTGTGTCCAAACGCGTTGCCAGCGAGCGATGGCATCGAGTTGTCCGCGTAAACTGAAATCGTCAGATCGCACAGATCGATTGAGCTCAACCCAGCCCCTCGCATTGTAGCTCGGGTCGTTGAGTGCCAAGCTGTCTAGCTGTGGGATACTCAAATTATTAAGCGTTGACCAAGTGATGTCGCTGAGTCTTTGGGTGAGTTCTTTTGCTAACGCCGACTCGTCTATGTCGCTGCCTAGTAGAATGTTTGCTGCTTGTTCAGAGTTAGCCAGTGCATTATGAGTTTCGGCCACCATAATGAGAAACTCAATCCGCTCACTACTGGAGAGTTCTTCGAGCGCATCTGGGCTGACTATTGCTAACCAGATGTTAGCCTCTTTTGGGTTCGAGCTAGCGAGGGCTAGGCGTGCGCCTGTGATTGCTAGCAGAGACTGTAAATTAGCAGGTAATGCCTCGGGGGAGGGGAGTCGATCCAGTTCGAGCTTAGCGCGGCTGAGATCGTGATTAATGATAAGCAGGTCAATAGCGCGTAATCTATACTGCGCGCCAGAAATACTATCTGCGGTGTCGGCTGCGCGGAGCAGGCTTTCAATGGAGGCGTTGTTAGCCGTGTCCTGCTCATTAGATGGACGATCGGATATTGAGCTTTGGCAGCTCGCCAAGAGTAAGGTGGTGATTAGGTAAAATATGCTCACCCTGAAACGCTTGCGAAGAAGACTGAAGGCAGGCGCGAAAATTTGGAGTATCAGTGGTGACCAGCAAAGTCGAGAAGCAGGCATCGTCGATGAAACCTTGGAAATAATGGAAGAATCTAGCGGCACACTGGCGTCGCTGGCTACGCTTAAATCACTGTTCCCTTAGACTAAACCACTTACTATCTAGCCGCAATTTTTAGCATGAATTTTACAACACATTAATCTTTAAGATTGACGCATGCTCAAGGTGCTCAGCCAATTGCTATGCCGTGAGTGCAAGACCCATCAAGGATGTGAATTATGGATAAAGAGGCGAAGCTTTATATTGTCGCTACTCCGATAGGCAATTTAGAAGATATTAGTGCCAGGGCGATTGCTGTGTTGCGCGAGGTCGATCTCGTTGCGGCGGAGGATACACGACATAGCGCTAAGCTAATGCAGCATTTCGCAATCACTACACCGCTCACTTCTCATCATGATTTTAGCAGCGACACGGAAATCCAGCGGCTCCTCGATGAGCTGGCTGCAGGCAAATCTATCGCCTTGATATCAGACGCGGGAACGCCGTTGATATCTGATCCTGGCTACCCGCTGGTCGCGAAAGCTCGCGCTCTGGGCATTCAAGTTTTGCCAGTGCCTGGGCCAAGTGCGGTCATTGCCGCCTTGAGCGTGGCGGGTATCGCTTGTGATAGTTTTCGATTCGAAGGATTTTTGCCGGCAAAAAGCAGTCAACGTTGCAAGAGATTGCAGCAACTCGCGGTGGAGTCGTCTACGCTGGTATTTTATGAGTCTCCGCATCGCATAGCCGCGAGTCTAGCCGACATGGCGAGTGTATTAACAGATTCTTCGAGCAGGCGAATTTTCATTGCGCGCGAGCTGACGAAGAAGTTCGAGTCGCACTTCTTAGGGAGTGTTGATGAATCCATCGCTTGGGTGCAGGCTGATGATAATAACTCTCGAGGCGAATTCGTTTTAGTCTTGGAGGGCGCGCAGCAGGCAGGCGATGATGAGAAAGTCGCGGAATTGCGCCGCGCACGTGCGGTGGCTAGGCTCCTGCTGCAAGACCTTTCGACTAAGCGCGCAGTGGCGCTCGCAGCCGAGATCACCGGCGTTCGTAAAAATGCCCTATACACGCTAATGCTCGAAGATGAAGACTAGTTTGTTCTTGTGTGCGCGCATCATCTCGACTAAGCTGCGCGCGAGTCAGCTGGGCAATCGCTGTCACTAGTTCTTCGTTCGTCGCTTAGTGCGTCGCTCGAGGTCGGAGGCAGAGGAAAGTCCGGGCTCCAAAGAGCAGGGTGCCAGGTAACACCTGGGAGGCGCGAGCCTACGGCTAGTGCAGCAGAAAATATACCGCCGGATATGCGTGCAGTCCCTTCGGGGTCGCCTAGACCGGTAAGGGTGAAAAGGTGCGGTAAGAGCGCACCGCGCGACTGGTAACAGTTCGTGGCAGTGTAAACCCCACTCGGAGCAAGGCCAAATAGGAATCCGTCGATGTTGCTCGCATTGGATTCGGGTAGGCCGCTACAAGCCTGCGGTGACGCAGGTTGCAGATGAATGATTGTCCTCGACAGAACCCGGCTTATAGGCTGACTCGCTTTTCTTATCCTCCTCCCTAGCTCTCCTTAGGGAGTATTTCTACTGTGCCTCCGTGGGGCGTCACCGTTTCTCAAGCTTAGTCGTAATGACTCAAGCTATTGCAGCCCCTGCCATCTTGCGCTTGCGCTCCCCTTTCGACTGCACGGTTTTGATGCAAATTAGTACTTGCGCGGGACTTGTGTCGTGCTTATAGTGGCGTTAAGTGGCAAAAAGTGGATATTTTTGTGATTTAGTGGGTTCTTGTGGCATAGTTGCAGCTATTCGCTGGCAAAAGGGTGCGCTCTGCTAGCCATAAGAAATTTAAATCAATAAATTCAACAAGTTAAAATTTGGAGAGGCTGCGTGTTTCGCGGAATCAATTCAATCAACCTCGATGCCAAGGGACGCATGGCTATGCCGTCGCGTTACCGAGAACAGCTGCTTGCCGCCTGTTCGGGCCATCTCGTGGTGACGATTGATACGAATCATCGTTGTCTCTTGCTGTATCCATTACCGGAGTGGGAGCAGATCGAGCGCGAGATTGAAGGTCTGTCGAGCTTCGATCCGATGTCGCAGCGTGTAAAGCATCTTTTGATAGGCCACGCTACTGATCTTGAGCTCGATGGCAATGGCCGAATTTTGCTGCCCCAAGAGCTTAGGCAGTACGCAGCTCTAAACAAACACATCTGTTTAGTCGGGCAGGGCAAGAAATTAGAAATTTGGGATCAGGATGCGTGGAGCGCTCAGCGAGAACTCTGGTTTGCGGAGTCGGTGGGCGGAGAAGAGTTGCCAGAGAAACTGCGGACCCTTGCGCTTTAATTGAGCGCACAAAGGTGAGGAGGGCCTACATGGCAGCGGAATCTGTCCACCAAACTGTGTTGTTAAACGAGGCTGTCTCTGCGCTGTTAAAAGCGGACAAGCCTTGTCGTGAAAGTTGTGTGTATGTCGATGCCACGTTTGGGCGCGGCGGGCATTCGCGAGCGATTTTGAACGAGCTTGATGCATCGAGTCGACTTATCGCGTTCGACCGAGATCCCGAGGCGATCGAGGTCGCTCGACAGATGCAGCAAAGAGACGGGCGCCTGCAGCCGCAGCATAGCGCATTCGGTGAATTGGAACGCGTGCTGGGTGGCTTGGGTCTCGTGGGTAAGGTCGATGGGATTTTGCTCGATCTTGGTGTGTCGTCTCCTCAATTAGATGATGCCGAGCGAGGTTTTAGTTTTTTGCGAGATGGTCCGCTCGATATGCGTATGGATACCACGACCGGTATAAGCGCGGAGGAATGGATTAACTCAGCGAGTGAATCTGACATAGCCGATGTGCTGTACCAGTATGGAGAAGAGCGACACTCGCGTCGCATGGCACGAAGAATCGTCGCCGAGAGGGCAGAGAAGAGAATTACGAGAACGGGCGAACTCGCGGAAATGATAAAAGAGGCGAATCCCTCTTGGGAGCGTGACAAGCATCCGGCGACACGCGCTTTTCAGGGGATAAGGCTGTTCATCAATCGAGAATTGGAGCAGCTAGAACTGGCCTTGGATCAGGCGCTCGAGGTGTTAAAACCCGGGGGGCGCTTAGTGATCATAAGTTTTCATTCACTTGAAGACAGAATTGCAAAACGGTTTATCGCGAAACACGCGAAGGGCGATGATTTTCCTAGGGGGCTGCCGGTAGCGCAGTCGCAATTAAACCCTAAGTTACGAGCCCTCGGTAAGGCGATGAAGCCGAGTAAGGCAGAAATAGATGCCAATCCACGCGCGCGGAGCGCAGTAATGCGAATCGCGGTGAAGCTGTAACGGAATTGGGAAATAGGAAAGGATCATGCGGCGAATTAGATCAAACGTCGATCAAGGGATGAACACGAATAGTCCATTGTTGGTATGGCTTGGCCTTGGTGAGAAGCGCTCTGTGATCGTGTTGCTGTTGATGCTGATGCTGCTAGTAAGTGGCCTAGCAGTCGTGAGGACTACGCATGAAAACCGATATGAATTCAATCGTCTGCAAGAACTGAAAAGCGAAGCAAACGAATTGAATGTCGAATGGGGCCAGCTATTGATCGAGCAGAGCACCTTCGGAGTTGAAGGACGAATTGAGCAGAAGGCGATTGAGAAGTTGGATATGCGAATACCCGATTTCGGACAGATAGTCATGGTCGCTCAGTGACGAGAGTTTCAATAAAAGGTGTCCTAGTAGAAGGCGACTTATACCTAAAATTGTCACTTAAAAAGAACGCATAAGAGAATTGAATTAAGTCATGGCGGCGACTACTACCAGGGGGCGGAAATGAGTGCGACGCGGAAAATCACGAATACGAAGAGTCGTGCTTCAGCGTCGACTGCTTTTACGCGTTTTCGTATGTATGTGAAAGAGACCTGGCGTCTCGGGATCATTTTATTCGGCCTCAGTCTCTGTGTCGTTGCAATTGGCTGGAAGGTTGGATTGCTGCAACTAACTCAGCGCGATTTCTTGCAAGATCAAGGCGACAATAGGGCTATTCGCACTCTACCTATCGAGGCTAGCAGGGGGCTGATCTTCGATCGCAATGGCGAGCCACTCGCAGTCAGTACGCCGGTAATCTCAATCACCGTTAACCCGTCTAAGATTGTCGAAAATCCAAATGATATTCGCCGGCTCGCCAACGCGCTGGACATGAATCCAGATGCATTGATTTCTACAATTGAAAATAAGAAAGGGAGTTCTTTCTATTATGTAAAACGCAGACTGGCACCTGCTGAGGCAGCACCGGTCAAAGCGATGCGCATCCCGCACGTGACACTGATACCAGAATACCAACGCTTCTACCCGCAAGGAGAGGTTGCTGCTCATTTAGTCGGGTTTAGTAACATCGACAATGTGGGACAGGAGGGGATGGAGCTCACCTATGAGGAGCATCTCCAAGGCGTCCCAGGCAAGCGTCAGATTATTCAAGACCGACGCCAGAATATTATCGAAGAAATCCGAACCATTCAGACTGCGTCGGATGGCGGTAATGTCAATTTGAGCATAGATTTTAGACTGCAAAATCTAGCCTACAAAGAGTTGAAGGCGGAATTCATTAAGCGTCGAGCGAAATCTGCCACTCTGGTGATGCTAGATGTTGAGACAGGGGAAGTGTTGGCTATGGCCAATCAGCCTTCTTATAACCCCAACAACAAGAGCAATATCAGTGATTTTGGCGTGTTAAGAAATAGGGCTGTAACCGATGTCTTCGAGCCTGGTTCGACGGTAAAAGCTTTCACGATCGCGGCGGCGCTCGAGAGTGGCGTATTCGAGGCAGACACCATTGTCGAGACCAGTCCAGGGTGGTGGATGGTTCGTGGTCATACCATTCAGGATATCCATAATTACGGCACGCTCACGGTCGGTAAAGTGATTACGAAGTCTAGCAACGTGGGCACCAGTAAGATCGCGTTAGAGATTGGACCGGAACCGATTCGGGATGTGTTGGATAGAGTTGGCTTTGGCCGAGATACGGGAACGGGTTTCCCAGGTGAGCGGGCAGGACTATTGCCTAGTCCTCGTCGTTGGAGCGCGATTGAAACGGCAACACTGTCTTATGGATATGGTTTGTCGGTCACGGCGCTGCAACTCGCTCAGGCATATTCGGTGATTGCCGATGGGGGCATACGGAAACCAGTGTCGCTCGTCCGATTGAGCGAAGAAGACGTTGATGCGTTGCCTCGAGAGCGAGTGCTTTCCGCTTCCATCTCATCGCAGCTGAAAGAAATGCTCGAAACCGTAGTGGACCCACAACGTGGTGGGTCCGCCCGTGAAGCGAGGGTGCCTTTCTTCAAAGTAGCAGGGAAAACCGGTACGGCGCACGTGGTGGGTGAACGAGGTTACGAAGACAATCTGCATAACTCTCTTTTCGCAGGTATGATCCCTGCTAGCGATCCGAAGATCGTTGTCGTTGTGGTGATAAATGAGCCGAAGGGTGATGAGCACTATGGTGGTCAGGTCGCCGCGCCAGTATTCTCCCGCGTTGCATCCGGTGCAATGCGCCTACTCAATGTCCCGCCGGATGATCTGCCTGTTGGTCAAACACTTTTAGCCAGTGGAGGAGACGAATAGTTAAGATGAGCGCGAAAAGCGATCCCCAGCAGGTTCCGATTCTTGTCAGCGAGCTTGTCGCGGGATTCGTTCGTTCGTCTGAAACTCTTTCTTCACTTAGCGCTACAGTAACAGGCATTCAGTTAGACAGTCGCCTCTTAAGCCCCGGGGATCTTTTTATCGCATTGTTCGGGCGGAATTACGACGCGCGCGAATTTATTCCATCGGCAATTGAAAACGGCGTCGCCGCCGTGTTGGTGGAAGCAGGCGGAGAATGGCGCGGCATTCAATTTATAGAACAAGTGCCAGTCATCGCAGTAGATTCACTTTCAGGCAAAGTCAGCGCAATCGCTGACAGATTTTACTCTAATCCAAGTGAGCGAGTGTGTGTTACTGGCATTACTGGCACCAACGGTAAGACAAGTTGCGCGACATTTCTTGCGCAGGCCCTTGCAGTATTGGGGTCAGATTCCGCGACTATAGGTACGTTGGGTTACGGTCGTCCAGGACATCTCTCGACCACCGCGCTGACAACTCCCGATGCTGTTTTTACTCAACGCGCCTTAGCTGAGCTCGTTGGCAACGGTGTAGATTCGGTCATTATTGAAGTTTCGTCGGTCGGTCTCCATCAGCGTCGCGTGTCGGGAGTTCAATTCGATACGGCGCTGTTCACAAATCTCACGCGTGACCACCTCGATTATCACGGTACGATGGAAGCGTACGGCGCGAACAAGAAAAAATTGTTCATGATGCCGAAACTTCGTCGCGCAGTGATCAATCTCGATGATCCCTACGCGCTATCGCTGATTAATGACATCTCCGCGAGTGTTGCATTAACCACATATAGCCAAAGCCGTGCGGAGGCTGATGTCTATACTCGGGGGCAGAAGCTGACATCCACCGGAATCGTCATAGACCTGGTTACACCGATTGGGTGTGGCAAGATCTCGGTGGGACTTCTCGGTAGTTTTAATGTCAGTAATTTATTGGCAGTCGCGGCAACCCTCGTCGCGCAGAAATCTAGCACAACAGATCAGAGCGGTGCGTTCAGTTTCGCTCAGTTGGCAACAGCTTTACATGCGCTGAAGCCGGTGCCTGGTCGCATGGAAATAGTCCAGCCGAGTGTAGGGACTGCAGATATTGCTGTGGTCGTGGATTATGCGCATACGCCGGATGCATTGCGGAGTGTATTAGTTGGAATGCGCGAGCATTTCAATGGTCGATTGGGTTGTTTGTTTGGCGCCGGTGGCAATCGCGATGTAGGGAAGCGTCCCCTAATGGGAGAGATTGCAGAGCAATATGCTGATTATGTCTTGCTGACGGATGATAACCCTCGCATGGAGGACGGTGATGAAATTATCGATCAAATTCGTTCCGGATTTGCTTCGTCAGAGGCCGTTCCGCATATCAGAGATCGAGGCGTGGCTATTGAAGAATGCATCCTCAGCGCCAACCCTGGCGATGTGATTCTTGTCGCAGGGAAAGGGCATGAAAAATATCAGGACGCGAACGGCATCCGCCAACCCTTCGATGATGTTGAGAAAGCTAGAGCCAGCTTAGATAAACGTCAGAAGTTAGGGGTGAGCTAATGATTGGGGAGATGCGTTTATCGCAAATTGCTTCCGAGCTCGACGTGCCCTTACCTGAAGTCGATGTAAGGTTCTCGCGAATCTCGACAGATTCTCGTCACATCGAAGAGGGTGATCTTTACGTGGGGCTCGTGGGTGAATATTTCGATGGTAATGATTTCGCTGAAGAAGCTGTTAGGTGTGGTGCAGTAGCGGCGATTCTCAGTAGAGAGATACCTGAGTTATCAGTCCCGCAATTGGTCGTGACCGATACGCTGTCCGCGCTCGCGGCGAGTGCGAAACTCAACAGGCACAAAAGTCGGGCCACCGTGGTGGCATTGACTGGAAGTCAGGGCAAGACCTCTATAAAAGAAATGCTCGGCACGATTTTCGGAAGAGTGGCGAGTACACTCGTGACGAAGGCCAATCTCAATAACACGATTGGTGTCCCGTTGACGCTTTTGGAGTTGCAGGAGGAGCATCGCTTCGCTGTGATAGAAATGGGTGCGAATGCGGCTGGAGAGATTGCATTTAGTGTGGCCGCTGCAGATCCTGACATCGTGTTGATCTCGAAAGCTAACGCAGCGCACATTGAAGGCTTCGGATCATTGCAGGGGGTTGTAGAGGCCAAGGGTGAGATTCTCGATGGGCTAGGTGCTAACGGCATAGCCATCCTTAATGCAAACGATCCGAATTGTGATCAATGGATTGCTCGGGCAGGGAATCGACGTGTACGCCTGTTCAGTTATGGGGGCATGGTTGGGTCGGCGGACTACCGCTGCTCCGAGAGTGTTTTGACTGTGGAGGGTCGAACTTCGTTTCGACTAATTACCCCACAGGGTGACGTCGAGGTGGCATTGCAGTTATTAGGCGGTCACAACGCTGAAAATGCACTCGCTGCTGCCGCTTGCGCGTTAGAAGCAGGGTTGAGTCTGGATTCTGTTCGAGAAGGCCTGGAGATGGCGCAGCCAGTCCCGGGGCGACTATTTCCCTCAATAGGTCGAGCAGGATGCCGACTATTAGATGATAGCTATAACGCGAGTCCTGATTCCTATAAAGCCGCTATCGATGTGCTCATGAGCAGCGAAGGTGAAAAGGTATTGGTAGCAGGTGGCATGAGAGAGCTGGGCGCTATGAGTGAGGAGGCGCATCGCGCTGTAGGTCGGTATGCCGCGGAAAAAGGAGTGCCCCTCCTGCTGGCATTGGGACCAGAATGTGAACCGCTAGTAGATGCTTTCTTAGAAGCCGGCGGTGCGCAGGCAATACGATGTGAACATCATGCCGAGCTCGCTGCCGCGTGTGAAGAATTGCTAAGCGAAGACCGCGTATTTTTAGTGAAAGGGTCGCGTGGTACTCGCATGGATAAGGTAGTCAGCGATTTACTCGCTGTCCAATAAAACTAGAGGAACGTCACTCAATGCTGGTCATGCTTTCGGATTATTTAATGCAGTTCAATAGCGCATTCGCCGTGCTGCAGTATATTACCGTCCGCGGCATTTTTTCAGTGCTCACCGCACTGGGCGTATCTTTATTAGTGGGCCCCATTCTTATCCGTGCTTTGCGAGCCAATCAGATTGGGCAGGTTGTTCGTGATGATGGTCCTCAAAGTCATCTGAGTAAGGCGGGAACGCCAACCATGGGGGGTGCTCTCATCTTGGTAGGCATTACGGCGAGTACCTTACTCTGGTCAGACCTGACAAATCACTATGTGTGGATTCTTCTATTGGTCACGCTGGCATTTGGCGCGATTGGTTGGGTGGATGACTATCGAAAGGTGTTTCGTAAGAATCCAATAGGTCTGCCAGCGCGTTGGAAGTATTTCTGGCAATCCGTTGTTGGCCTCGCCGCGGCCGTCGCATTGTACGAGACGGCACTAGGCCCTGCAGAAACCAATTACATCATCCCATTCTTCAAAAGCGTCGCACTCGATCTTGGTATTTTTTATATCATTATCAGCTATTTTTTCATTGTCGGTTTCAGCAATGCTGTGAATTTAACCGATGGATTAGATGGCTTAGCGATACTTCCTTCTGTCCTCGTGGGCGGTGCGTTGGGGGCGATCGCTTATCTCGCAGGACATATAGAGTTCTCCAGCTACCTACAGATTCCCTACGTGGCTGGCTCAGGTGAGCTCGTCATTTTCGCAGGCGGATTGCTAGGTGCTGGCTTAGGCTTTCTCTGGTTCAACACATATCCTGCGCAAATCTTCATGGGTGACGTAGGAGCACTCGCGCTGGGAGCCGCCTTGGGGACGATGGCTATCATCGCTCGTCATGAACTCGTACTAGTCATCATGGGCGGTGTATTTGTGATGGAGACAGTCTCGGTCATCTTGCAGGTGGGTTCGTTCAAGCTACGAGGAAAGCGAGTGTTCAAGATGGCACCTCTACATCACCATTTTGAATTGATGGGTTGGCCGGAGCCTCGTGTCATAGTGCGATTTTGGATTATCACCGTCATGCTAGTCATGATTGGTTTAGCCACACTGAAGTTGCGGTAGCCATCTAGGAAGCGGGTGACTCTCATGCAGTCTGGCAAAACAGGGGCAAGTGGCGATCAAGACTTGCAGGGCTTGTCGATCGTCGTCGGCATGGGAGCTACGGGTTTGTCCTGTGCTCGATTTTTAGCCTCAGTCGGAGCGGATTTTGCGCTCGTCGATTCTAGGGAAAGGCCGCCGTTACTCGATGAATTCACGCGAATCTTTCCTGAAGCAAAAATTGAATTGGGTGGATTTAGCCCTTCGACGCTCGCTTCGGCACAACGCTTAATAGTGAGTCCTGGCATTAGTCTCTCGACGCCCGCTATCGAGGAACAGATTGCCAATGGCGTCGAAGTTTTGGGTGATATTGCATTGTTTGCGCGCCGGGTTTCGGCGCCGATAATCGCGGTAACAGGTTCCAACGGGAAAAGTACCGTAGTCGCATTGCTGGCAGCAATTTTGAGGGCCGAGGGTCGTTCATTCGGCCTCGGCGGTAATTTGGATGGCGAAAATTTTAAGCCGGCATTGGACTTGTTGCTTGAGCAAGACTACGGCATCTATATCTTAGAGTTGTCTAGTTTCCAGTTGGAAACGACTGACGCCCTAGGAGCTGCCGCGGTGGCACTATTGAATTTGAGTGAAGATCACATGGATAGGTATGTCGACAAAACAGCCTATCTCACAGCAAAGCAGAAGATTTTTAACGGCGCTCAGTGCGCAGTGATAAATGCCGACGATCCACTTACTCAAGCGCCAGCAGCTGTGCAGACTCGGCTGAGCTATAAACCGAGCGGGCTCTTGGCTGCTGGTTTCGGTGTTGGCAGAGACAAGGTAACTGGACGAAGGAGCCTCTGTTGGCAAGAGACGCCTTTCTTGTCTGTCGATGACATGCGGCTTATTGGCGAGCACAACGTAGCGAATAGCTTGGCTGCTGCTGCGCTGGCGATGGCCGTTGGTGTGTCACTTGAGGCTATCGCTAGCGGGATCCGTGAATTTCCAGGGTTGGCGCATCGCTGTCAGTGGGTTGCGAAGTTGGCAGGTGTTGATTTTTATAACGACTCCAAAGGAACTAATGTCGGTGCGGCATTAGCCTCAATCGAGGGTATTGGTAGTCGGCTCGCGGCGGACGATGATGCTGCAAAGTTGCATTTGATCGCAGGAGGAGAAGGGAAAGGCGCCGATTTTTCGCCACTCGCTCCCGCGCTCGCATGCTATGCGCGGAGCATCGTTTTAATAGGTAAAGATGCGCCGCGCATAGCGGAAGCAATAGAGACGGGATGTGGTGACTGCGAGATATTGTTCGCCCAGGATATGCAAGAAGCCGTTGCTTTCGCGAGGGACAAGGCGCAAGCAGGAGATGCCGTGTTGTTGTCGCCAGCCTGCGCGAGCTTCGATATGTTCGACAATTTTCAGCACCGAGGTGAATGTTTCACGTCGTGTGTGCGCGATTTAGGGGTGGGAAATTAAATGGCAACAATCAGTAGAATTAACGCAGGCGTTATAAGTGATCCCCTTGCTCGCGATTCTGGACGTTCACTGAACACAGTGCTGCTTGTCGTTCTCTCATTGCTGGGCATCGGTTTACTCATGATGACATCGGCGTCGGTTGAGATTGCCAACTCGTCTACAGGCGACCCCTTTTATTATTTTAAGCGGCAGGCTGTTTTTGCTGTGGTTGGATTGTTCGCGGGCGCTGTCACTCTCGCTCTGCCGCTCTCACTCTGGCGACGATTTTCGTTGCTATTATTACTCGGTTCCGGACTGCTTCTTGTCGCGGTGTTGATTCCTGGCATCGGTCATTCAGTGAACGGGAGCGCGCGCTGGATCGATCTAGGCTTCTTCAATTTACAACCCTCTGAACTCGCAAAATTGTTCATAGTGATGTACCTCGCAGATTTCCTTGAAAGGAATCAGGCTGAGGTGCGGGAAAAATGGCGTGAATTTTTTATACCGCTTGGCATAGCCATGGTCGCCTCTTGGCTTCTTCAGATGGAGCCGGATCATGGTGCGCTGGTTATCGTCATGGCAACGACATTCTGCCTTTTGTTTCTCGCAGGAGCGAAGCTAATGAGAGTGGTTTCACTTGTTGTTCTGGCAGTGCTGGCCTTTTCCGCCGTAGCCATCACGAAGCCTCACGTTCTTGCTCGATTTAACTCGTTTCTCGATCCTTGGACTGCAGAAAATGTGACAGGAGATGGCTATCAGCTTGCGCAAGCGCTCATCGCCTTTGGGCGTGGAGAGTGGTTCGGCATGGGCTTGGGGAACAGTATTCAAAAGCTTTATTTCCTCCCTGAAGCACATACCGATTTTGTGCTCGCGATTATCGGCGAGGAATTTGGTCTTGTAGGCGTTGGTGTCGTGGTGGGATTGTTTTGCATTCTTGTCGTGCGTGCATTCGCAATCGGCCGACTAGCGGAAACAAAACAGAGTTTTTTTGCTGCGTATCTCGCGTACGGCATCGGTCTCCTCTTTGCAGGGCAGGCGCTCATTAATATTGGCGTCAACATAGGTCTGTTGCCCACTAAAGGCCTGACGCTGCCTTTCCTGAGTTATGGCGGAGCGAGTCTAATTATTAGTTGCGTGATAGCCGCCCTATTGATTCGGGTGCAATTTGAAGTAGAGCGTCTTCCCTCGGTGGATATGAAGAGTGCCAGATGACTGTTGAACGCGTATTAATCATGGCAGCGGGGACTGGCGGTCACGTCTTCCCAGCACTCGCGATCGCGCGTCAGTTGGAGGCTAGAGGAGTGGACGTGTCTTGGCTCGGCACTCCTAACGGCATGGAAAATAAGTTATTAGCAGATTCGGGTTTCACCCTGCATCGCATTGCGGCGAAGGGGTTAAAGGGGAAAGGCATTGTTCGCCTTCTTTCCGCTCCCTGGATGCTGTTGCATTCTCTCTGGCAAAGCTTAGTGATCATGCGTCGAGTGCGCCCAGATTGCGTGCTAGGAATGGGGGGTTACGTTTCCGGCCCAGGCGGTTTAGCCGCGAAACTCAGTGGTCGCCGGCTCTATTTGCATGAGCAAAATGCCGTCGCAGGCTTAACGAATAGAGTGCTCGCAAAACTCGCAGACGAAGTGTTCGAGGCTTTTCCGAACACGTTTCCAGTCAGTGCCAAGGTGAAGCATGTGGGCAATCCGGTGCGCTCAGATATTGAGGCTGTTGGAATACGAAAGCCTGAACTCGCAGATGATTCACGGTCACTCAGGGTGCTAGTGTTGGGTGGCAGTCAGGGTGCGAAGGCACTTAACGACACGCTGCCTCATGCGCTCGCCATCCTAGCCAAACAGTCTTCAGGCTTGTCGCCGGAAGTACGCCACCAAACAGGAGCGGCGCAGCTCACAGACACTCTGCATGCCTATGAGCGTGAACAGCTGCAATTGGATGATCGCATTCAGGTGTCCGCATTTATCGAAAACATGGCTGAGGCTTATTCGTGGGCTGATCTAGTGATCTGCCGTGCAGGGGCGAGCACGGTGAGCGAGATTGCGGCAGCAGGCAAAGCGTCGATACTAGTCCCGTATCCCTATCATAAAGATCAGCAGCAATTACATAATGCGAGATGGCTGGAGGGTCATGGGGCGGCGATTATCATTAAACAGAGTTCTTTGAATGGTGAATTGCTGGCGCAACAAATGGCTAAGTTAAACGACGAGCGCGCGCAGTTGCTTGCTATGGCAACGGCTGCCCATCACTGTGCGCTACGTGGCGTAGATGCAACACTCGCAGAAATTATCATGGAAGACAGGAATGCCAGCTAAACGTGCTCAACATAGCATCCCGGAGATGCGCCGAATCAAGACACTACACTTCATCGGCATCGGTGGCGCGGGCATGTGCGGTATTGCCGAAGTGTTATTGAATCAAGGTTATGCTATATCGGGTTCAGATATCGCGGAGTCTGCGAATACACGACGCCTAGCTAGTCTCGGCGCGACTATTTATATAGGGCATGCTGAAGAAAACGTGGCGGCCGCAGATGTGGTGGTCTATTCCAGTGCGGTAACGATGAAAAATCCAGAAATGCTCGCAGCATCACAGGCGAATATTCCTCTTCTCGCACGGGCAGAAATGCTGGCCGAGCTGATGCGCTATAGGCATTCCATCGCTATCGCCGGCACACACGGAAAAACTACCACCACTAGTCTCCTCGCATCAGTTCTCGCCGCGAGCGGCACCGATCCAACCTTCATTATCGGTGGCCTGCTCAATAGTGCTGGCACCAATGCGCGATTAGGAGAGAGTCGCTATCTAGTGGCCGAAGCGGATGAGAGTGATGCCTCATTCATGCATTTGCAGCCGATGGTGGCCGTGGTGACCAATATCGAAGCCGACCATATGAGCACGTATGGCGGAGATTTCGAACGTTTAAAACAGACCTTTATCAATTTTCTCCATAATCTGCCTTTCTACGGCCTGGCGGTCATGTGTATAGACGATGAGGCCGTGCGGGAAATTTTGCCACAAGTGTCGCGGCCTAAGCTCACCTACGGTTTTTCCGAAGATGCAGATTTTCGAATTTCGAATTTGCAGCAGTCCGGCGCACAAACTCGATTTACGGTGAGTCGCCGCGAGACAGGCGAGGAAATTCCCATGACGCTCAATATGCCAGGTCGTCATAATGCGTTAAACGCGACGGCGGCACTCGCTGTTGCTGTTGACGAGGGTTTAGATCTGGAGGCGATTAAGCGAGGTTTAGAAGGATTTACCGGTGTCGGCAGGCGTTTCGACGTGCAGGGTGAATTCCTCTTCGGCGTTAAAGCTGAAGAAAGGACGAACCGTGCAATGTTGATCGATGACTACGGTCATCATCCCACCGAGGTCGCCGCAACAATTCGTGCATTGCGTGAAGGGTGGCCTGAGCGGCGATTGCTTATGGTGTTTCAGCCGCATCGATACAGTAGAACAAGTGATCTTTATGAAGATTTTGTGGATGTCCTGAGTGAGGTCGATGTCTTGCTGCTGCTTGAAGTTTACTCGGCGGGTGAAAAGAAGATCGCAGGTGCCGATTCGAGGAGTCTAAGCAGGAGTATTCGTCTTCGAGGGAAAGTTGATCCGATATTTATTCAGGATGAGGCCGATATAGCCGAGATACTCGATGGTATTGTTGTGGAGGGTGACATTGTCCTTACTCAGGGCGCAGGCAGTGTCGGTGCGCTCGCAAAGAACCTCGCAGCTAGCTTGAAGGCGAGAGAGGCATGACTAGGGAATTTAACAAGCAGCATGTAATGGATAGGGCTGGGCATGTGGTAGTGCTCTTGGGCGGAACTTCTGTCGAGCGTGAGGTATCCCTGTTAAGTGGTGAAGCAGTTTTCGCGAGCTTGCAACGAAGTGGTGTCAATGCAAGCAAGCTAGATGTCGATGCTCGCGTGATCACCTCGTTGCCCGCCCTCAAGCCTGATTTCGTGCTCAATATGCTGCATGGCGAGATCGGTGAGGATGGAGTGATTCAGGGCTTCCTCGACCTGCTCGGCGTTCCCTATAGCGGTTCTGGTGTCCTAGCCTCAGCGCTTGCGATGGATAAAATTCGCGCTAAACAATTGTGGCTCCAACAAGGTCTTGCTACACCGGATTTTGAGCTGCTTAGTGCCGCTACCGATTGGCGGGCGGTTTATGCGCGCTTGGAAACCTGCGTTGTGAAGCCAGTGAATGGCGGTTCGAGCCTGGGTATCGCGAAGGCCCGAAGTGCTGAGCAAATCGAAGCAGCCTACGCAGAGGCGTTAGCTTTAGGTGCCCGAGTAATGGCAGAGGCTTGTGTTCAAGGCCCAGAATATACCGTCGGAATACTGGACGATATCGTGCTGCCGAGTATAGAACTCGCTGCTAGCGGAGAGATATTTGGTTATGACGAGAAATACGTCGAAGAGATTCATCACACATGCCCCGCGAACCTATCTCGCTCCGACGCGGCGGAGCTCGATGAGTTGGCCATGGCAGCATATCGAGGGTTGGGTTGTCGTGGCACTGCCAGGGTCGATGTGATGCGAGATGTCGATGGTCGATTCCAGTTATTAGAACTGAATACGCTTCCCGGTATGACAAGCCATAGCTTTATTCCAAAAGCGGCAGCGGAAATGGGCATCGATTTTGATGAATTGGTATTACGTATCATAGATCAGGGATTGCGAGGGGACGCAAATGAGGGCTGAACCAAGGCGAACGACTCCAGTGATTCGTGGGGCGCGCGCGGTACGCAAAACTGAATCAGTCGAGCCTGTGAAATCAAGCCACGGCTTGGCGAAGTCCGTCGCGTTTCTGGCTTTCGCCTCGGCGGCTCTGTTGTTTCTCGCATTACCCCAGTTTGAGCCAAAGCGCGCGGAGTTTGCGAATTTTGTCAGCAAGCCGATCACCAAGGTGCGTATTGAAAATCAATGGCAACGTGTCAGTGAGTCCGAAGTCACCGCTATATTGCAACGCTCCATTGGCGCTAGTTTTTTTGAATTTGATGTCGATGGAGTCAGTGCGGAGCTAGAACTCCTGCCGTGGGTTTCCAGCGTTGAACTTCGTCGAGTATGGCCGGACACCTTAGCACTTCATCTCAAGGAGGAAGTGCCGATAGCTCATTGGGGAGAAGGTAAACTTCTTAACCAGTACGGTGAGCTGTTCGCCCCGGCGAATGCGTCTGACTTCACAGATCTACCCAAACTCGATGGTCCTGAGGATAGTCAGGGGCGGGTGATGCAGCAATATAAGCAGTTAAACCAGGTGCTTACCCCGGCAGGGTTGAGATTGACGGGGCTCATGCTGAGTCATCGAGGCAGTTGGAGCATGCGGGTCAATGCGATGCGGGTGGAGGCTGGACGCGGAGATATTCTTGCGAAGACTCAGCGCTTCGCTCGTTTTTACGCGCAATTGGATACTGCGGAAACTGCGCAATTTGAATCGATTGATTTGCGGTATGGCAATGGGATCGCAGTGAAGAAGCGGACGCTAAAGCAAGAACCGTTGAGCGATGTGGCGCAGCGATAAGCAGAGAGTAGTTAGAATATTGGCTGCATTTTTGCAGCTCGGCCGGCAAAGGGTCTAGTGAAGGATTTGAAAGTATGAATGCGGCGACAAGCGACAATATGATCGTAGGTCTCGACATAGGCACGTCCAAGGTCGTGGCGATCGTGGGCGAAATCGTAGAAGACGGAAGCCTGAATATCGTCGGTATCGGCAGCCATCGGTCGCGAGGCCTCAAGAAGGGCACGGTCGTTAACATCGAATCTACAGTCGATTCGATTCAACATGCCATCGCCGAAGCTGAGATGATGGCGGGCTGCCAGATTCATTCGGTTTATGCTGGCATCGCTGGTAGTCATATCCGAAGTATGAACTCGCACGGTATCGTCGCGATACGCGACGGAGAGGTCGAGCGTGCAGACATCGAGCGGGTCATCGATGCAGCGCAGGCCGTCGCCATCCCTGCGGACCAAAAAGTACTGCATATTTTGCCGCAGGAATATCTCATCGATTCGCAGGAAGGGGTGAAAGAACCCCTCGGTATGTCTGGCGTGCGCCTCGAAGCGAAAGTCCATTTAGTCACCTGCGCCATTAATGCCGCACAGAATATCGAAAAATGCATTAGGCGATGCAACCTAGAAGTAGACGAGATCATTCTCGAACAGCTGGCGTCAGCCTATTCGGTTCTGACCGAAGATGAGAAGGAGCTCGGTGTCTGTATTGTTGATATCGGTGGTGGTACGAGTGATATCGCCATTTTCACGGAAGGGGCGATTCGCCACACTGGCGTCATTCCTATCGCCGGCGACCAGGTCACGAATGATATTGCGATGGCACTGCGCACCCCGACCGATGACGCGGATGAAATCAAAAAAAAGTACGCCTGTGCACTCACGCAGCTGGCTAATGGTGCCGACAGTATAAAAGTACCTAGTGTTGGTGATAGGCCTCCGCGAGAGCTATCGCGGCAAGCCTTAGCAGAGGTGGTGGAGCCACGTTATGTGGAGCTCTTTAGCCTAGTGCAACAGGAGCTGCAACGTAGTGGCTACGAGCATTTGTTGGCGGCCGGAATCGTGTTGACTGGCGGGACTAGCAAGATGGAAGGCGTAGTCGAGTTGGCAGAGGAAATATTCCATGCGCCTGTTCGCATCGGAGCGCCTCATAATGTCGCGGGACTCGCCGATATAGTACGAAACCCGATCTATTCTACGGGTGTGGGCTTGTTGTTATACGGTCTTAAGCAATTTCAGGAGCGCGGCGGCATTGTCGCGAGTGGTGAGCCGAAGATCACGCTTGTTGGGCGTGTTAAGAGCTGGCTTCAAGGGAATAACTAGCGCATAGAAGCGCACTATAAAGAGTCTAAATTCAGGGGGCATTATGTTCGAACTCGTCGAAAACGTTGCACAGACAGCAGAGATCAAAGTGATCGGCGTTGGCGGAGGTGGCGGTAACGCGGTTCATCACATGATAAGCAATCAAGTCGATGGGGTAGAGTTCATCTGTGCCAACACCGACTCACAGGCTCTGAACAATATCGACGCGAAGACTATCCTGCAGATGGGGTCGGGAATCACTAAGGGACTTGGCGCTGGCGCTAATCCCGAGGTCGGTCGTCAAGCTGCATTAGAAGATCGAGACGAGATTGCGGCGATTTTAGCAGGCGCTGATATGGTGTTCATCACTGCGGGCATGGGCGGGGGCACTGGCACTGGTGCGGCACCTATCGTCGCTGAGGTGGCCCGCGAGCTAGGGATCCTAACGGTGGCTGTTGTAACGCGACCATTCCCCTTCGAAGGTCGTAAGCGTTCTATTGTCGCCCAACAGGGAATCGAAGCGCTGTCTCAGCACGTGGACTCATTAATCACTATTCCTAATGAGAAGCTCTTAGACGTTCTCGGGAAGGACGCCTCTCTGCTAGATGCTT
Source organism: Pseudomonadales bacterium (assembly GCA_023268635.1). Taxonomy (GTDB): domain Bacteria; phylum Pseudomonadota; class Gammaproteobacteria; order Pseudomonadales; family Pseudohongiellaceae; genus UBA9145. The sequence continues at coordinate 111,704 of JALQUB010000022.1, read as the reverse complement.
TCAAGGCCGCGAATGACGTTCTATTGGGTGCGGTCAAGGGCATCGCTGATCTGATTATGAATCCGGGCATGATTAACGTGGATTTCGCAGATGTGAAGACTGTGATGTCTGAAATGGGCATGGCCATGATGGGCACGGGATTTGCTTCCGGCCCTGATCGAGCTCGCGAAGCCGCGGAAGCCGCGATTCGAAGTCCTCTTCTCGAAGACGTTAATCTGGAAGGCGCGCGCGGCATCTTGGTAAATATTACTGCGGGCGAGAATCTTTCCTTGGGAGAGTTCTCAGAGGTTGGTGATACGATCGAAGAGTTCGCTTCTGATGACGCAACAGTCGTCATCGGCACAGTAATCGATCCGAGTCTCAATGACGAAATTCATGTGACGGTAGTCGCTACCGGCTTGGGTACAAGCAATGCCCGCCCCACTAAAGTTGTGGACAACACACCTGCCTATGACGCGATCCGTCGTCCTATTCCACGCGCAGATAATGGCGCTGGCAATACAGCTCAAAAGCTTGATCCATTAATGGAGGCGGATGCTGACCTTGATTATCTCGACATCCCGGCGTTCTTGCGTAATCAAGCGGATTAACCGGACGAGGAAAGTGTAGCGGGGCAAGTTTCTCAGCATGATGCTTGGGAATAGCGCGGGCCTTTGCTACACTCCCCGCTAATTAGGCCGACAGCTTCATTTAGTACCGCCGGTGGCCAAAATAATAAACCTAAGCCGCTTTCCTTGGCTTCCTTGGCAGGGCCGCATCATGCTACGTCAACGCACTCTAAAGAACGTTATCCGCGCTACTGGTGTCGGACTCCACACTGGGGAAAAAGTCTATTTGACCTTGCGGCCGGCACCCGTGAATACGGGTATTGTTTTTTGTCGTGTCGACCTAGATCCTGTTGTTCAGATTCAAGCTAAAGCTACCAACGTCGGAGAGACTACTTTGTCGACGACGCTCGTTCAGGACGGCGTTAAAATTTCGACGGTTGAACATCTTATGTCGGCGCTTTCCGGGCTCGGAATCGACAATGCCTATATCGATGTCAGTGCCGCAGAGGTGCCGATTATGGATGGCAGCGCCGGGCCGTTCGTTTTCCTCATTCAGTCGGCTGGAATCGAAGAACAGTCTGAGCCGAAACGTTTCATCAAAATCCTTAAGCCACTCCGTTTAGAACAGGGCGACAAGACTGTCAGCCTCGAACCCTTCGATGGTTTCAAGGTGAGCTATACCTTGCTTTACGATCATCCCGTGTACAAAAAGTATACGAAGAAGGCGACGATCGATTTCAGCAGCACTTCGTTTGTGAAAGAGGTGAGTCGAGCTAGAACATTTGGCTTCATGCATGAATTCGAAGAACTTCGAAATCGTAACCTTGCATTAGGCGCCAGTATGGACAATGCCATCGCGGTGGGTGACTACAAGGTGCTCAACGAGGATGGTTTGCGTTACGAGGACGAGTTCGTTAAGCACAAAATTCTCGATTCAATCGGTGACCTCTATCTCCTCGGAAATAGCCTCATCGGTGAATTCAAAGGTTATAAGTCGGGTCATGCCCTCAATAACGCGCTCTTGCGTATGTTGGAGGTCAATGAAGACGCATGGGAGATTGTTAGCTTCGAAGAAGATTCGAATGTTCCGATTTCTTATATGAAGCCAGTATTAGCCGCCTAGTTCGCATCCCGCTCTAACAGATTGATATTTCAGTCTTTATTGCTCCTCCCTAAGAGTCTCCCGTTGTTTGGGAGACATCTTCAAGCTTGCAACAAGTAGCGCCGTCAATTACTCTCGATCTTCCTGCCTTCAGTGGCATTACAGCATCGTGCTACGCAACACATGAAACTCATCTTTATCGATCAAAAACACGGCCAAAGTCGATGTCTCGAACTTAAGGGCTGGTTGCGAGCATTACTCTCTCTTTGCCTCCTCGGGACACCGGTCGGGCTGGGTTATTTTGGGTATCAGGTGGCCGCAGGTCAGGGTCAGGGCTCGCTCGTTTTCAATCAGCAGTCGGCCGAAAATTGGCAGAAAGAGCTTGAGCTACAAGCGCGTCAATTAGAGCTCATCCGCAGTAATTCCGCCCAAGAACTTGACGCACTGACGTTAAAGCTGGCGAAGCTACAGGCACGGCTCTCACGTTTAGACGCGCTCGGAGAGCGAGTGGCGGATCTCGCTGAAATTGACAATCCCACTGTTGCTAATCAGGTGGCATATGCTGCAGGTGGTCCGGCGATCGCTCTTTCTGATTCTCCCACTGAGACGGGACAGGACTTCCAATTGGCGATTGCGCAGCTGGAACGACAAATCGGTGATAGACAGCAGCAACTCGGCGCGATAGAAGACCTACTGATTGATAAACGCTGGAACGATGAGGGTTTTGTCGCTGGGCGACCCATAGAGAACGCTTGGATTGCTTCACCTTACGGTCGACGACCTGACCCGATCTCCGGAGAGATGAGTTTCCATGGTGGTATCGATTTAACCACGGGCAAAGCGGGAGCGGAGATTCATAGTGTTGCAGCTGGTGTAGTGACTTGGGCCGGCCCACGATCGGGCTATGGCTTGATGGTTGAAGTCAACCATGGCAATGGCTTCGCCACGCGCTATGCCCACTCCCAAGAGTTATTGGTCGAAGTGGGTGATGTCATCGACCGCGGTGAAAATGTCGCTTTGGTGGGCTCTACCGGCCGGTCGACCGGACCACACGTCCACTTTGAAGTCTATAAGAATGGTCGCCTAGTCGACCCAGCTTCCTATATCCGCAGGACCCTCCGCTAGTTGGCGACTGGCGTGCTCTGAATGCATGCCATGGAATTCAAAAAAACCTCCAAAGTCGTACTCTCAGCTCTGAATAAGTCATCATTCCGCGCATAAGATTAGGGCTTTGATTCAAGCATCGCCTTATCCAAAGGCTAAAGTAGTAAACATTAGACAGACATAACTATGAAACTTTTCAGCAAAATATTTGGTAGTAGCAATTCACGTAAGCTTAAGAAACTCGGTCGTAGCGTCGCGCAGATAAACGCGCTCGAAGAGGGTATTAAACAACTCTCGGATGAGGAGCTCCGTGGTAAGACTGCTGAATTCGAAGCACGAATCGCTGAAGGAGCGACAACCGATTCGCTTCTGGTAGAAGCGTTCGCAGTTGTGCGTGAGGCGAGTATTAGAGTGCTAGGCATGCGGCACTTCGACGTGCAATTCATTGGGGGCATGGTGCTCAATGAAGGCAGCATCGCGGAGATGCGCACGGGCGAAGGTAAAACACTGATGGCGACGCTGCCAGCCTACCTCAATGCGCTGAGTGGGAAAGGTGTCCATATTGTCACGGTGAACGAATATCTCGCAGAGCGTGACGCTAACTGGATGCGTCCGCTTTATGAATTTCTCGGATTAACGGTCGGCGTCATTAAATCTGGACAGCATCCCGCTGAAAAGAAGGCAGCGTATGGATGTTCGATTACCTATGGCACAAATAATGAATTTGGGTTCGATTATCTTCGTGACAACATGGCTTTTAGAGTCGACGATAAAATGCAAAGAGAACTCAACTTTGCGGTCGTCGATGAGGTCGATTCGATTCTCATCGATGAGGCGCGCACGCCGCTTATTATTTCAGGCGCTGCGGAAAACAGTTCACAACTCTATCTTGCGATTAATGCTCTAGTTCCCCAATTGGAGCTTGGTCAGAAAATTGAAAAAACCAAGATGGAGCAGATGGATAAAAATTACGTCGCCGAAGAGCAAGGGCATTTCAGCGTAGACGAAAAATCTCGCCAAGTAGAATTAACAGAGGCGGGGCATGAATTTGTCGAAGAGATGCTTATTAAGCAGAATCTGCTTGCAGAGGGAGAGTCTCTCTACTCAGCGACTAATCTTTCTTTACTGCATCACGTCCACTCGGCATTGAAGGCGCATCACCTTTTCCACCGTGATGTCGAATATATCGTTAAGGACCAGCACATTGTTCTAATCGATGAGCACACCGGCAGGACGATGGAAGGGCGCCGTCTGTCAGAAGGTCTGCATCAGGCACTAGAAGCGAAGGAGGGCGTGGAAATTCAAAGCGAAAGCCAGACATTGGCCTCGACCACTTTCCAAAATTACTTCCGCCTTTACAATAAACTGGCGGGGATGACCGGCACTGCGGACACCGAAGCATTCGAGTTTAGCCAAATCTACGGTCTAAATGTCGTGGTGATTCCAACCAATAAACCTATGGTCAGAATCGATGCGAATGACTTGATTTTCCTGACTATGGAAGAAAAGTTGGAAGCCATAGTCGCTGACATAACGGAAATTAGTAACGCTGGGGCACCCGTCTTAGTAGGTACTGCATCGATCGAAACGTCAGAGATCATTTCGAAATTTCTCACACAGAATAAGATCCAGCATGAAGTGCTAAATGCTAAATTTCATGAGCGTGAAGCACAGATTATTGCTCAAGCAGGACGTCCTGGCGTTGTGACAATCGCAACGAATATGGCAGGGCGTGGAACAGATATCGTGTTGGGCGGTAACTGGGAGGTTGAAGTTGATGGCTTGGATAATCCATCGCAGGAAAAAATTGAAGAAATAAAGACGGCATGGCAGCAACGCCACGAGCAAGTCTTAGCAGCAGGTGGTCTGCACATTATCGGTACAGAGCGTCACGAATCGCGTCGTATCGATAATCAGCTGCGCGGCCGCGCGGGTCGACAGGGAGATCCTGGCTACTCGCGCTTCTATCTCTCGATGGAAGACAATTTATTGCGCATATTTGCGACGGATGCGGTGAAAAATTTCATGCAGAGACTCGGCATGGAGCGTGGTGAAGCAATTGAGCATGGGATGGTTACACGGGCGATCGAGAAAGCGCAGCGTAAAGTCGAGGGTCGTAACTTCGATATACGCAAGCAGCTCCTCGAGTATGACAATGTGGCAAACGACCAGCGCACCATCGTGTATCGACAGCGCAATGAACTCATGGCCAGCGAGGATATCTCCGATTTGTTAGCGGATATGCGTAGCGAAGTCGTTGACCAACTTGTCGATACGTTTATTCCGCCACAAAGTGTTCCCGAACAATGGGATATTGAAGGCTTAGAGCTTGCGCTCAAGACGGAGTTTTCGAGTGAGCAGCCTGTCCAAGAGTGGTTGGATGCAGATGAGAAGCTTTACGAAGAGCAGATTAAATCTCGTGTGATCGAAAACCTCGCACAGGAATACGAAGAGAAGTGTGAGGCGGTCGGCGACAAGATGCGAGCGTTCGAGAAGCAAATTACCTTACAGATTCTCGATGGGCTTTGGAAAGAGCATCTTGCGACAATGGATCACCTGCGTCAGGGGATATTTTTACGCAGCTACGGCGGTAAAAATCCTAAGCAGGAGTACAAGCGCGAAGCATTTGCCTTGTTCCAAGATTTGATGACTAACCTCCAACAAGAGGTAATTAAGGTATTGAGTCACGTACGCATCAGACAAGAGGATCAGGCCGAGGAAATCGAGCGTCAGCGAGCGCAGGAGTTGGCTGCCCAGAAATTGAATTTGCAACACCAGCAGGCGTCTGCCATGTCTGAGTCACAGCAATATTCGAATGAAGCGCAGAGTGCTACCGTTCCCGTTGGAGGCAAGCTTCGCCAGGATGCTCCGTTTGTTCGTGATCTTCCTAAGGTGGGTAGAAACGAACCTTGTCCTTGTGGCTCGGGAAGAAAATATAAGGCGTGTCACGGCAAGATAGCTTAAGCTGCGCGGCCCAAATAACTGCTTTAGGAAAGGCAAAATAGACATGAAGACACTGAGCGTTCCCGGCGTCCGTTTAGCGGCGGTAGAAAGTGGCATTCGTTATGCGAACAGATTGGATCTAGTCCTGATCGAGCTTGCAGAAGGCAGTGAGAGTGCGGGTGTTTTCACACTTAATGCCTTCTGCGCAGCCCCTGTGACAATCGCAAGGCGCCATCTCAACGCGGTGTCGCCTCGCTACTTCCTGATCAATACGGGAAATGCTAACGCGGGGACGGGAGAAGCGGGTATTCGAGACGCACTCGCGAGCTGCGATGCCGTCGCGCGTGAGTGTGGAGTGGCAATAGAACAAGTTCTCCCATTCTCTACAGGCGTTATTGGAGAACCGCTTCCAGTTGCGAAGATTATTGCTGGCATTCCTGCTGCATGTGAGGCGCTCAATGCTGAGTCCTTCGATGCAGCCTCGCGAGGCATCATGACAACTGATACTCGTCCTAAACTCGTCTCGAGACAGGTTTCTATCGACGGGGAGATTGTCACGATCGCAGGTTTCGCCAAGGGAGCTGGAATGATAAAGCCGAATATGGCGACGATGCTGTCCTATGTGTTCACGGATGCGGAACTGAGTAAGGCTACCCTGGACCGACTATTACGCGAGCAGGTCAATAAGAGTTTCAATCGAATCACTGTAGATGGCGATACTTCGACCAACGATTGTTGTTTGCTGACTGCTACCGCGGCATCGTCGGCGAGGGTCGAAGATGACGAAGGCACATGTGATCCGTTATTTGAGCAAGGCCTGGCAGAGGTGTTTCGTGAACTCGCGATTGCTGTCATTCGTGATGCGGAAGGTGCGACTAAATTTGTGACTGTTGAAGTCAGTGGCGGTAAAGATAGCGAGGAATGTCTGAAGGTGGGTTATACCGTTGCAGAATCGCCATTGGTCAAAACCGCGTTATTCGCTTCGGATCCCAACTGGGGCAGGATTCTCATGGCGATTGGGCGAGCAGGGCTTGACGATTTGGACATCGATACAGTGGGTGTCAAATTAGGGGATACGCCGATTGTGTCGAATGGCTGTCGAGACGCCGCTTATACCGAAGAGTTGGGGCAGGCGGAGATGGATAAGACAGATATTGTTATTGCGATTGATCTGGCGCGTGGTAATCATACTGAAACGTTGTTCACTTCGGACTTGTCTCACGATTATGTGAGCATAAACGCCGACTATCGTAGCTAAAAAGCGTGAATAGCCTTCCGGTTCATGTTGCTGTTGGCGTCATACAGGACGCCGATGGTCGTATTCTTGTGTCGCGCCGGCATGTTAAACAGCATCAGGGCGGCTTATGGGAATTCCCTGGTGGTAAATTGGAAGGCAATGAGTCGGTCTACGAAGCGCTGCGGAGAGAATTAAGAGAAGAGCTTGGGATAGACGTTCAACGAGCCGTCCCGTTCAAGTTGCTCGATTATCAATATGAAGATAAATGCGTCCGCTTAGACGTCTGGCGAGTGCTTGAATTTAGGGGAGAGCCTTGCGGACTAGAGTCGCAGCCCATCACATGGCGGGCTCTAGGCGAACTTAAAGAAGAGGATTTCCCAGCGGCTAATCATGCGATCATTGCCGCGTTGCACCTGCCTCCACTACTCGCCATAACTCCACCGTCCCTTACCACATCCACACTCAGCAAGCAGTTTGAACATTATGCGCAGCAAGGTGTGGAATTGGTTCAGCTACGACAGCCTTCATTAGATGAAGAGGATTTCGTTCGGCTTGCCAAGGTGGCAGTGTGTGAGGCGGAGAAGGTGGGTCTACGTCTTGTGTTCAATTGCGGTTCTCAATTGTTTAGCACACTAAACACAGAATTTGATGCTAGGCGTGTCGGTTTACACCTAAACTCGTCACGTCTCCTGACGCAGCTTAGTCGTCCAGTTGGCAGTGAGGTTTTACTTGGCGCCTCTTGCCACACTCTCGCAGAATTACAGCATGCGGAAAAAATAGGAGTCGATTACGCAATGCTCTCACCCGTTTGTGAATTGAAGCACGAGGATGGGACTCTACTGGAATGGGAAGGTTTCGCGGAGCTCGCGCGGCAGGTGAATCTACCGATTTATGCGTTGGGTGGCGTAACTCGCGACGACCTAAAATTGGCGAAGCAGTCCGGCGCAATTGGCATTGCAGGAATTAGAGAATTTAGTGTTAGCTGTTAAATGCATCCTCATTAAGCAGGCTTTCATCAAATTCATCTGAGTAATCGGGAGAGCCGGGAATGCTATGCCTCTCATTCGCCCACTCGCCAAAATCAATTAGACGACAACGCTCGCTGCAGAAAGGGCGAGCTTCATTTTTCTCGCTCCACTCAACGAGTGTCTGGCAGGTGGGGCACGCTACTTTCTTCATCAGACTAGTCCTCGATTGAATCACTCAATGTTCGCTAAATAGCGCCTATGCTGCGCAATGACAGCTTCTTCGAGTGCGTCTAGACCGTCTTCATTGCTAATGATGTCGTCAGCACGCGCGAGCCTTTCCTTGCGGCTTATCTGACTGGCGATAATGGCTTTAATCGTGTCTCTACTGCTGCCATCTCGTTGCAATGTCCTAGAGAGTTGGGTCTCTTCACTGACGTCGATGACTAATATCCGGTCAACGAACTTTGCCTGTTCTGTCTCGAGGAGAAGTGGTGAGACGAGTAAACAGTATGGGCTCTTACAGGCATTCAACCTGCGCCGCATGAGATCGTTGATGAGCGGATGGAGTAGCGCTTCTAGCCACGCTTTTTCGCTTGGATTCGCGAAAATTTGTTCGCGGAGTTTGGCTCTATTCAAATTCCCATCATCATTGAGAATCTCTTCGCCAAAGTGTGCACTGATTTGGCCAAGGGCTGAACTTCCTGGTTCGACAACTTCTCTCGACAATAAATCGGTATCCACTAAATCTATACCCTGTGCAGCGAAGAGCGTGGCGGCCGCGCTCTTGCCACTGCCGATCCCGCCTGTAAGTCCGATGATCATCTTGCTCATGTCGATTAAACGTCCTTCACTAGCATTAAAAAATCTTCAGGTAGAGATTAGTGAGTGCGGGTCCCCATAAGAGCATCGCGAATCCAGCGCCGGCAAGAAAGGGGCCGAACGGAATAGGTTTCGATTGCTCTCGGCCACGCATGAGGATTAGAAATAAGCCGATTATTGATCCGCTCAACGAGGAAAGCAAAATCACTGGCAATAATTCTTGCCATCCCAACCAAGCACCGAGGGCTGCGAGTAACTTGAAGTCACCGTGCCCTAATCCCTGCTTCCCAGTCGCGAGCAGGAAAAGCCAATAAATCAGCCAAAGGGAGAGATATCCTGCAGCAGCTCCTAGCACGGACGAGGAGAGCGATACCTCAGGCGCCCCGAAGCCGAATGTTGCGGCGAGAAGTCCGAGCCATAACAAGGGTAGGCTGATGTCGTCAGGAATGATGTGATGGTCGTAGTCTATAAGGCCAATGGCTATGAGTGACCAGCTAAAAATCAGTAACGCGAGTGAACTTAAGGTGAAGCCAAAGGTGGTGACCACCAGCATTGACACAACAGCAGTTGTAATTTCAGTGGCGGGATAGCGCAGTGAAATGCGATGTCCGCAGTGGTGACAGCGTCCCTTTAAAAGCAAGAAACTGACGACCGGGATGTTTTCCCAAGCACTCAGAGAATGGGCGCAGTGTGGACACTGTGACAGCGGGAGCGCGAGGTTAAAAGTTTGATCGGAGTGCGCCGACTCTAGTTGAGGCTCAGTTGCTGCGAGTAATTCTGACGCGTGAGCCTTCCATGATTTTTCTAGCATGATTGGCAAGCGGTAGACGACCACATTGAGGAAGCTGCCAACCAGCAAGCCTAGTACGGCCGTGAGCACAAGCAAGTAGCTAGGATTTTGAATTAAGAACGTCACAAGAGTCATAGTGGTGCCAGTATCGCATGCTCCATTTCATGCCGCTTAGAGCAATCGTTAAATTATCGATCCGAGTTGGATAATCGGCAAATACATGGCGATGATTAGGCTTCCCACGACACTTCCGACGATGACTATAATGGCAGGTTCAAGAAGAGAAGTCAGGTTGTCTACCAGGTCATCGACCTCCAATTCGAAATGATTTGCGCTTCGCTCTAGCATGGATTCTAGGGTGCCGGTGGCTTCGCCGATTTTCATCAGTTGGCAGAGCATGAGGGGGAAAAGAGTGGATTCGCTTATAGCAGAGTGGAATGGCTGACCACTCGACACTCGTCTGCGCAATTCCCTCACTGCGTTTTCATAGACGCTGTTACCGGCTGCGCTAGCGACAGAGTCTAGCGCCAGGGCGAGAGGTACGCCGGCTGCGTAAGTCGTCGCAAGCGTACGGCAAAAGCGCGCCTGACACGAAGTGTGGATGACCCGACTTAGTGGCGGCAGTCGTAGACTCAGGCGGTCAACTAGATGGCGAAAATTCATTGATGTATTCCAGCTAATTTGAAACGAAGCTGTTACTAATGAGCCCAACAACAGTATTTTCCACCAATGTGTGCTTGCCCAGTCTGATAGTCCGATTACGATGCGCGTGAAAGCGGGTAATTCTGCCCCGAAGTCGTTAAATGTTGCCGCGAGTGCAGGCACCACCTTCACCAAGAGTATGGTTGTCGTGACGATTGCTACGAGGATTACTGCAGAGGGATAGACCATCGCTTTGTGAACCTTTCCTTTGAGTATCTCCGACTTCTCTCGAAAAAGCGCGAGCCGTTCAAGAACGGTGTCAAGGGTTCCTGACATTTCCCCTAAATCGACCAGCGAGCAATACAGATCATCGAAGGCAAGAGGGTGATGTCTCAAGCTCTCGCTGAGGCTGCTGCCGGCCGCTATTTCGCTTCGCAATGCGGTGGTGATGCTAATCATCCTGGCTGCTTTGAGTCCATCTATCACGATGTCGATCGTTTGAAGGAGCGGAATACCCGCTTTCAACATGGTTGCGAGCTGGCGTGTCAGAAGCGCAATTTCAGAAGAGGGAATTGTTTTTCTAAACAGTAGAGGCTTCCTCGAATGGCGAGACAGCCGTAGATTTTGAATTCCTGCTTGCAGCAGAGTGGTTCTTGCTTGCTGACTATTTTCCGCGAATATCTCGCCCTTACGATAAGTGCCTAGGGCGGTTTCTCCATGCCATCTGAAGAGTTGCGATTGGGGCGATTTGCTCATTTTTAACCAAGCCTATTCGCTTCGTTTAAACTGGTTGTACCTTCTCTGACCTTTTGTAAACTCGCAGTGCGCAGGCTCGGATACCCCTCGCTACGAGCGTGGGCTTCGATCGCTAAAGTATCGGCGCCGTTGATAATCAAGCGGCTTAGTTGTTCGCTAGCTGGTAAAAGTTCATAGACTCCTACGCGACCTCTAAAACCCTCGGAGCATGCTTCGCAGCCTAATTCCGTAAAGAGATTCAGCCCGGTTGTAGCAACATCGGTGAAACCTTCTGCACGTGCAGCAGACGCGCTAAGTTTCAGTGGGATTTTGCATTCGTTGCAGAGTCTTCGGACGAGTCTCTGGGCTATGATGAGTCGGATAGAGTGAGCGATATTGAAGGTCGCCACGCCCATATTACAGAGCCTACTGAGGCTAGCGGCTGCGCTATTCGTGTGGAGAGTGGAAAGCACTAGATGGCCAGTTTGTGCTGCTCTCATCGCCATCTGAGCCGTTTCTAGGTCGCGTATCTCTCCAACCATGATGACGTCAGGGTCCTGACGCAATAATGCGCGCAGCACCTTGGCGAAATCCAAACCTATTCCGGGGTTTATGGAAATTTGATTGATACCTTTGAAATCTATTTCTACTGGATCTTCGGCCGCTGATACATTTCGGTTCGTGGTGTTGAGTACGCTGAGACCGCTATAGAGCGTTACGGTTTTTCCGCTGCCTGTGGGACCTGTGACTAAGACCAATCCTTGTTGTCGTGTGAGTGCTTGCAGATAGCAATTAAGCTGGCTTGCACTCATCCCTAATTCCGAAAGTTCGGGCAATTCACTGAGAGGTTGAAGAATTCTGAGAACGACTTTTTCTCCCCAGAGCGTTGCAAGGGTGTTGGCTCGCAGGTTGACGGTATCTCCGGTGGGGCGCTTGTGGAGAATGCGCCCATCCTGCGGTAGGCGGTGCTCAGCGACATCTAGGCCTGCCATCACTTTGACGCGCGCATTGAATCGGCTATTAAGCTTAATAGGTAATCGGGCAAATTCATGCAGCATTCCGTCTATGCGGAACCTGATACGGTAGTGCGATTCATAGGGTTCCAGATGGATATCTGAGGCTCTTTCGTCTATGGCCTTCTCAATGACATTGTCGACGAGGTTTATGAGGGAACCCCGTTCATCTAAAGTTGGAGTGAATGCTTCACTCATCCGCGCTCGTCTCCTAAATTGTGGCAGCAAGCGAGCCGCGGCAACGCTGATTAACCATAATTAATGTTCGATTTAACAAAGATTACGGGCAACGCAGGTGCCAGACACCGTCCAATCTACCGGGGGAACGATGCCATTAGGTGTGAGAATGTAGGTGAGGCCGGCGAGGGTGGAGCCATCACCCATCCAAGTCATAGTGATGGCTCCATCACTCACGGTGGAACCATGGGCGCTACTGCTGACCTCGACCGTCGTGGGGATGCCTAGCGCGCCCGCATCGAGGGCGGTCAATGCCGCGGGATTGCGAGTCTGGATGGCAAGTTCTAGAGCGATGCGCTGAGGCGCTGCTGCGGAAATAAGCTCTGAGAACTCGGCGCGTTGGGTGAACGCTTGATACTGTGGCACTGCGATAAGTGCGAGGATACCTATAATAGCAATCACAATCATTAGCTCGATTAGCGTGAAGCCATGATTCTCCCGCTTCGCATCAGCGCCAATTGTAATATTTTGAGCCTTCATGTGTTTCTCCCAGTGACGTCCTGTCTATAATAAGAACCTTAAATTTATCAGCGTGTTTTTATATTTAGCTTTCAGATCACGCGAATGCGAGATTCAGCTGTCATTAATCCAATTCAGCTAAGCTAGTGGCGTGAATGACAGACTTATCGAGCTTGTCATCATGCGAGCTTGATTGCGTCATTCAGGTGGTTTAAGGTCTGCGACCAGATTTGAGGGGCACGGAAATGCGCTGATATTGCAATCCGAACGATGCGCGGTGCTCTCAAAAGAATGTAAAGGAAAACAATGCAATGGGTAGTAATAAGAGGTGTGACATGAGAAATAGGATCAAAAATTCAATGAAAGCAGCGTGTTCAGTAGCAGTGTTTGCTGCAGCTCTAGCCTCATCTCAAGCCGCGCTCGCCGAGGCAAAAACCATCAAGGATGGCGTATTTACCCAGGCACAGGTCGATGCTGGTGAAATGGTCTATAACGACAGCTGCAAAACCTGTCACGATATGCGCTTCTATAGAGACGCCATGAAATCGTGGGATGGTCAGCCAATTCTGTACTTGTGGGAGACTATTTTGGGCACGATGCCTGCGGACAATCCTGGTGCGTTGATGCTCGAAGAGTACACTGACGTCATTGCCTACATTCTTTCGGAAAATGGTTTCCCAGCTGGGGATATCACGCTTGATCCGGATGTAAACATGGGCGATATCAACGTCGTAGCCCCTTAACATCAATGGGGTCCTGCGGTTTATCTAAAGCCGCAGGAAACTCCTTATTCACCTAGTTGTCACCGCATTCGTTAGTTAGGCGTTTGATGACCTGCAGATCTCGGTTATCGATATCGAGATCATACTTCTTCGCAATTCCCTGCCATAAGTGGACATATTCACACTGGAATTCTTCTCGTGGGAGATAGCGCCCGGGACCTCGATTGGATTTGCGTCTGATCTCACGCTTCTCAACCAGCACTAGGTTGATCGGGTCATTCGCGAATTGCAGTTTCTTGTTCGCGGGCCAGCGGTCGCCGCCATGGGTGTGTGCATACATGAGTGGGATTACATGATCGAGATCGATTTTTGTCGCGACGGTGAACGTTTTGCCCGTGTATTCGTCTAGCCAATCGCCCGTACGCACAACGCAGTTTCGTGGATTGGTGAATTGAGGCTCGCTTCTGCTGGTTAGGATGAGCATCTCTTGTCGAGTCGACTGGCAGTCGTTGTCGAAGTCTTGTTCGTAAGACCAATCATCGATATTGAAAAACTTTTCCCTATCTCTGCGATTGATTAACAAGCTGTCACGGCCAAGCCGATTGAAGGTGTCGGGCATTTCGCAGCCGGTCATATGGCAGTGATAGGAGTTTAGATAGTAGTGTCCGCCATTGATATCGATATTGCCCGCATGTGCCTGAGCTGCTTTTGGGGAAACGGTGATAGTGAGAAGTCCGACAAAAAAATATCCTGCGGCGATGAGTCGATACACATTAATGAAAGAGTGTCTGAGCGGATTTAGCATGGCCACGTCTCCTTGAACTCTTCGGTAAGATGGTGTTATTTCGATCCTCAATCAATCGAACAGTAGTGACAGATCGAGTGCCTGGCAATGTTTTGTGAGTGCGCCAATCGAAATGTAATCGACACCAGTCTCAGCGATGCGGACGAGTCGTGCGTCGTCAATGCTTCCCGACGCTTCCAATTTTAGTCGTCTGTTTGTGTGCTTAACCGCCTGTGCTGTCTGTTCGAGGTCAAAATTATCCAGCATCACGGTATCCGCTTGAGCCGCGATTGCCTCATCTAACTCCTCGAGAGTCTGAACTTCTACTTCAACGAGCAGCGATGCGTTGAGGGTGCGTGCTCGTTGCACAGCTGCGGCTATGCCGCCGCACGCGGCGATATGATTTTCTTTGATTAGGAAAGCATCGAACAAACCTATTCGGTGATTGTGGCAACCGCCCACAAGAACGGCGTATTTTTGCGCCAATCTGAGGCTAGGGAGCGTCTTTCTGGTGTCTAGCAATTTAACAGGGGTGTGGGCGACGAGTTGGGCATAGTGTCTGCTTACCGTTGCTGTGGCCGATAAAGTCTGTAGTAAATTTAAGGCGCTGCGTTCGCCGGTGAGGATGCTTCGAGCGGATCCCGACAGGGTGACGAGCTGTGTGCCATCGCTCACTTCATCACCGTCAGCGACGTGCCAGCGTAGTTCTACAGCGCCAGAGACTGGAGTAAGCTGAGCAAAGATTTCCTCGACCCAGGCTGTTCCGCATATCACACCCTGCTCACGGCTGATGATGTGCGCCGAAGCAGCGCGTCCGGCAGGGATTAGTGCGGCCGTCATGTCGCCATCTCCGAGGTCTTCAGCGAGCGTGGCTGCTACAACTTTGGCGATTTCTTCATGTGGTGGAAGAGGGTGAGCTTTGGGTTTCGAGCTTGGCATAGCGATCCTACGATGGAAAATGAGCGAAAATCATCACGACAGTGAGTATGGCGTAAGGCAGAGTGAATAGGAATAGTGGTAATAATGGGATGCCACCTCTAGATTTGGCTAGATTAGCAGTTAACTAAGTATGCAAATGACAATCGAAAACGGGCAGTTAAGGGGTGCTGAGCAGTGGGCATCGCCGAACTTTGGCGACCGGCCGGCGGGCACACAGATCGATTTGGTGGTTGTGCACAGTATTAGCTTGCCGCCAGGTGAGTATGGCGGAGATGCTATCCCGCGGTTTTTCTGCAACCAGCTATCTCGTGATGAGCATCCGTATTACTCAGAAATAGCCGATCTAACGGTGTCAGCACATCTGCTAATTCGCAGAACTGGCGATATATTGCAGTTTGTTAATTTCGATTCTAGGGCGTGGCACGCGGGTAGATCTAGCTATGAAGATCGCGATGAATGTAATGATTACTCGATCGGTATCGAATTAGAAGGGACTGACGAGGATGTATTTGAGGACGTGCAGTACGATGCGTTAGTCGCCGTCATTACGGCCCTTGTCGATGCGTATCCGGCACTGGGGATCTCTAGGGTGGTGGGACATAGTGATATTGCGCCAGGTAGGAAAACGGATCCCGGTTCGGGGTTCGATTGGCAGCGAGTTCGACTCGCGTTAGAGCGGGTTCGCAGCTCGCATAGCGCGTCAGCATAGGAGGTAAAGGTGGCATTTCTTGTCATTCTGTTTGGATTGATCGTGACAGCCACTTGGCTGAAAGACGTCGATCGCTTCGACGACGGGTGGTTTTCGCGTTATCAGCAAGCGATGCGAGGACTGGTCGCTCGCACGAGCCTGAATGAGCCAGTGCGGAGCACTCTTGGCATTCTGTGCGTGTATCTAGGCTTATTAGTGCTTACAGTTATTCTCGATTCGCTCGCAAAAGGTTTGCTGTATGGTCTGGTGACGATGGCTCTTCATCTGCTCATTCTCCTGTTTGCGATGGACCGAATTCAGCCAGGTAAGTTGGCCAATGATTTTTTATCACTGTGGCATGCTGGAGACCGCAGCGGCTGTGTTTCTTATCTAAATGAAGAGTTGAACCTCGAAGCGCCCCTCAGCCCAGAGCAGGGAGGAAGCTTGGTGCGTCAATTTAAGCGGTTGTTGGCCTATCGCAGCTTCGAGCGTATGTTCATGATGTATACGCTATATGTGCTAGCTGGGCCGAGCGGCGTAGTGGTTGCCTATGTCAGCTATCAATTGCGGGCGGAGCTCTGCAGCGATGGGGATAAGGATTTAGCATCCCGAATAAATCTGATAATCGCCGTGTTCGAATGGATACCGCTGCGGCTACTCGCGACCACATTTTGTCTCGTGGGCGATTTCAGTCAGTGTTTCTCGCAATTGCGGAAGCAATTTTGGCGGTTCGATGTCGACGGTAATAATTCTGAGCTGCTTGCAGGATGGGCTCGTTGCGCCTTGGCCGAATCGGGAGGGTGTGCACCCTGTGAGGCGGCTGATGATGCGGCTTGTAATGAGAGCGCGATGGCGTATGAGATTGAATCATTGCGTGGATTGCTGGAAAGGAGTCAATTGGTCTGGCTTGTTAGTGTTGCCCTGATTACCCTTATCACTGCCTAGCCCCGATTACTCGGTCCATTCTTCAAGCTCCCATCCTAGGTGCTTGATTATGTAGTTTTACTACAATAATTAATAAATAAAATGGAGATTTCTAGGGAATCACTCTAGAATCTCATTATTGTGTAACTAAATTACAGCTATTTAATTTAGTATTTGCTTTACTAATCCTTAGCAGTCAGGAAGAGACAGATGAGCGAACATCAGGATATTAACCCCGAAGAAACCAAAGAGTGGCTCGATGCCCTAAACTCGGTCATCGACGAAGAAGGCTCGGAGCGTGCACATTATCTACTCAACACGCTTTCAGCGCGGACCTCAATCGTAGATCCTCGCGAGGACGCCTCACGAGTTTACACACCCTATCGCAACACAATCTCTCCGAGCAGCGAAGAGCGCATGCCGGGTGATATGTTCATGGAGCGAGAAATTCGTGGAATCGTGCGATGGAATGCGATGGCCATGGTGATGCGGGCGAATATGCGCGATTCCAGTGTCGGTGGTCATATTTCTACATTCTCTTCCGCTGCAACGCTCTACGATGTCGGTTTCAACTATTTCTTCCGTGGCCCGAACGAGCACGATGAAGGCGACTTGATTTACTTCCAAGGGCATTCATCCCCGGGAGTCTATGCGCGATCCTTCCTAGAAGGCCGAATCACCGAAGCGCAACTCGACAATTTCCGCCAAGAAGTCGATGGAAATGGCCTCTCTTCTTACCCCCACCCTTGGCTCATGCCAGATTATTGGCAGTTCCCCACAGTTTCTATGGGGTTAGGGCCTATCCAGGCGATTTATCAAGCCCACCTGCTTAAATACCAGACCAGTCGTGGTCTGCTAGACAACTCACGTCGTAAGATCTGGGCGTTCCTGGGTGACGGTGAAACAGATGAGCCGGAATCATTGGGTGCAATCAGCAAGGCGGGCCGAGAAAAACTGGATAATCTGATTTTCGTGATCAACTGTAATCTCCAGCGTCTCGATGGCCCTGTTCGCGGCAATGGCAAAATTATTCAAGAGCTAGAAGGTGTCTTCCGCGGAGCCGGCTGGAATGTCATTAAGGTCGTCTGGGGGCGTCATTGGGATCCTCTGTTACAAGCAGATAAAGATGGGATCCTCCAGGCACGCATGGACGAGGCAGTTGATGGTGAATACCAAAACTACGTTGCCCGCGGTGGTGCTTATACACGAGAAAATTTCTTCGGCAAGAGTCCTGAATTGCTCAAGATGGTAGAGCATTTATCGGATGACGATATCATGGCGTTGAATCGCGGTGGCCATGATCCATACAAAGTTTACGCGGCCTACGCCGAAGCGGTGAAGAGCAATGGTAAGCCGACCGTAATCCTCGCGAAGACAGTGAAGGGCTATGCGTTCGGAGATACGGCTGAAGCACAGAACAATGCACACTCGGTTAAGAAGCTTGATATCGAAGCGTTGAAAAAATTCCGTGATCGTTTCGGTATCCCTATCGATGACTCAAAGCTCGAAGAAGTGCCTTATTACAGGCCGGCAGAGGACAGTCTTGAGCTTAAGTACATGCGCAAGACGAGGGAGTCATTGGGCAAGCCAGTCCCACAACGCCGTAGTGTTACTACACCGTTGTCTATTCCAACCCTGAGTAGCTTCGATGCGCAGCTTAAGAGCAGTGGTGAGCGTGAGCTATCGACTACGATGGCCTTCGTTCGCATGCTGTCGACGCTCTGCAAGGACAAGGAAATAGGTCAGCGCGTAGTACCAATCGTGCCTGATGAGGCGCGTACCTTCGGCATGGAAGGTATGTTCCGCCAGATGGGTATTTACTCATCAGTTGGTCAACTCTATGACCCAGCAGATTCAAATCAGGTCATGTTTTATCGGGAAGACAAGCAAGGTCAGATGTTGGAGGAGGGTATCAGTGAATCGGGTGCGTTCTCCGCATGGCTCGCTGCTGCAACTTCTTACAGCGTGAGTAATTACCCGCTGATCCCGTTCTACATTTATTACTCAATGTTCGGCTTCCAGCGAGTGGGTGACCTGTGTTGGGCGGCAGGCGACTCACAGGCTCGCGGCTTCCTCATCGGTGCCACCGCTGGACGCACTACGCTCAATGGTGAAGGCCTACAACATCAGGATGGTCACAGTCATATTCTGGCCGGGACTATTCCCAACTGTGTGACCTACGATCCTACCTACGCTTATGAGCTAGCGGTGATCGTACAAGATGGTTTGCGCAGGATGTACGACGAAATGGAGTCGGTGTTCTATTACATCACCACCATGAATGAAAACTATGCGCAGCCGGCTATGCCCGAAGGTTCAGAAGAAGGCATTATTCGTGGCATGTACCTACTAGAAGATGCTTCGAGTAAAGAGTACGCAACGGCTAAGCCGAAGAAAGACTTCGGCGATATGCGAGTGAGACTCCTAGGTAGTGGAACGATACTTCGCGAAGTCCGTAAAGCGGCGCAAGTTTTGCGCGACGATTTCGGCGCGCACGTGGATGTATGGAGCGTGACAAGTTATAACGAGTTACGCAGAGAAGCACTCGCCACGTCTCGAGAAAATATGCTGAATCCTGCTGCGACACCTAAGAAGCCCTATGTCACGCAACAGCTCGAGACACAACAGGGTCCTGTTGTTTCAACGACCGATTATATGATGTCGTATTCAGACCAAATCAGAGAATTTGTTCCTGATTCCTACCGCGTGCTAGGTACTGATGGATTTGGGCGCAGTGATAGCCGTGAGAAGCTGCGCCATTTCTTTGAAGTTGATGCGAAATTCATCGTGCTAGCTGCGCTGACTGAGCTTCGTGCACGAGGCTTGGTCGATGCTAAGCAAATTACAGCCTTCATGCGTAAAGAGGGCATCGATCCGAATAAACCCAACCCGTTAGCGCAATAGCGAATACTAGGCGTTTGAATCGAATTATTTTGGGAGTATCGAAACGGTGGCAATAGAAAAAATTCTAGTACCAGACTTGGGTGATGCGAGCGACGTAGAGGTGATCGAGCTGCTCGTCGCTGTTGGGGACGATGTGGCAGAAGAAGATTCGCTGCTGGTGCTCGAGAGTGATAAGGCGGCGATGGAAATCCCAGCGCCCAAGAGTGGAAAGGTGAAGAGCCTCGAAGTGAATCTCGGTGACAAGGTAAGCAGCGGGAGCCTTATTCTAACCCTGGAAGTGGAAGAATCATCGCAGGGTGAGTCGGCGAGCGAACCAGAGCCCGTTGTTGAAGCCGTGGCCGAGAAGCCGGTCGAGAAGCCAATCGATATACCAGTGGCAAGCAGTGCCGAGCCTCGCTCCGTGGAAGTGTTGGTGCCTGATTTGGGAACCGATGATGAAGTTGAAATTATCGAGATTCAAATTTCGGTGGGCGATACGCTTGCCGTAGATGACACGCTCATGACCTTGGAGTCAGATAAGGCCGCCATGGACGTGCCCGTAGATCGTGCAGGTGAGGTTCAGGAAATCCTGGTCGGTGTGGGCGATAAAGTAAAAACAGGGACACCTGTTGTTCGTCTCTTAACGACTAATGATGTCGCAGCTTCTGAGCCGGCTCCAGCGCCTGAGGCTGGTAAGCCTACGGCAGCCAGCGCCCCCGAAGAAGTGAAAGTTGCGCCCGCTCCTGTGCCAGCGCCTGCGAGTGCCCCTGTGCCAGGAGAGAATTCTGCGAAGGTCTATGCAGGGCCGGCTGTCCGCAAGCTCGCTCGTGAACTCGGTGTGGATCTGACCGCCGTCTCGGGGAGCGGTGCGAAGTCTCGCATTGTGAAGGAAGACATCCATGCATTTGTGAAGTCGCGAATAAATGCCCCTGCCACCGTTCAGATGGGTGTGGGCATCGCAAGTGTGCCCGATATCGACTTCAGCCAGTTCGGTGAAGTGGAAGAGGTGCCACGCAGCAAGCTGCATAAACTCACCGCTGATAATATGCAGAGGAATTGGAATACGGTCCCGCATGTCGCCCAATTCAATGAGATTGATATTAGTGACTTGGAAGACTTCCGCGCTAGCCTGAAGGGAGAGGCAGAACGCAAAGGCATTAAGATGACGTTCCTGCCATTCTTGCTTAAGGCTTGTGCGAATACTCTTGCTGAACTTCCCCAGTTCAATGTGTCGCTGCATTCATCAGGTGAATATCTGATTCAGAAAAAATATATCCACATAGGCGTAGCTGTGGCGACAGATGCGGGGTTGCTTGTGCCTGTTATTCGAGACGTCGACAAAAAGAGTCTATGGGAATTGGCTGCTGAAGTGATCGAGTTATCGAACAAAGCGAAGAACCGTAAACTCTCGCGCGAAGAGATGCAGGGCGCATGCTTTACTATTTCTAGCCTAGGCGCCCTCGGAGGAACTGGGTTTATTCCTGTCGTAAACGCGCCGGAAGTCGCTATTCTCGGAGTCGCAAAAACGCAAATCAAACCTCAGTTTATCGGTGGTGAATTCCAGCCTAGGCAGATTCTACCGGTCACCTTGTCTTATGATCACAAGGCGGTTAATGGGGTAGATGGTGGGCGATTTGTGACTCACTTGGAGAAGCTATTGAGTGATATCCGCAATTTGGTGCTCTAAATCTTAGATGCCTTTGCTTGCTCGTTCACTATTAGTGAGGATAGAACAGTGTTCTATCCTCACTCTCAATTTTTGCTATATCGCAGTCGTAAGCCGCGCTGAGATTTTCGCGAGTTAGCACTTCATGAGTCGCACCGACTCGCGCATTGCCCTTTCCATCTAAAAGAATAATCTTGTTGCAGAGGCGTGCAGCCAAGTTAATGTCGTGAGTCGCGACGACTAACGCTCGGTCTTGCGCTGCAGCTTCTTCCGAACTCACTTCACGTCGTAATAATTCAATTAAATTTGTCTGGAAACCAAGGTCGAGATGGTTGCTTGGTTCGTCTAACAAAAGCAGATTTGGTTTCTGCGCGAGCAAGGTTGCGAGCGCGAGGCGCTGACGCTCCCCGCCCGAGAGCGAGGAGACTTCTCGTGTTTCGAGCTCGAGTAGACCTAGACGGCTCAATGACTCCCGAGCTGAAACGAGGTCGGCCTCGTTATCGAAGAGCCTGCCGCGGGCGTGCGGATGGCGCCCAAGTAGAGCTGTCTCCAACACGCTGGCAGGTAATGCATCAATCTGATCCTGAAACAGGAGCCCGATTCTTTGGGCGATTTCGCGTTGTTTGAGCTTCGAAAGATCGCTCCCTTGAATCGTTATGTGGCCTTCGGCCGGCAAGCGTAGATTGGCGAGCGTGTGCAGTAATGTTGTTTTTCCTGCGCCATTTTTCCCGAGCAAGCCCCAGCGTTCGCCAGACGTGATGTCGACTCTGAGCGCCGTTAGGAGAGTGCGCGAAGCCGTACGTAAGGTGAGGTCTTCGATGTGCATTAATACAGTCATCGGCTCGGAGTACCTCTGAGTATTGCGATGAAGCTTGGCACGCCGATCAATGCGGTGATGACTCCGACTGGAAGCTGTTGTGGTGCCACGAGTGTTCGCGCGAGTGTGTCGGCAATAACCAAGAAGCCGCCGCCACAGAGTACGGAGAAGGGAATTAAGAGACGATGATCTCGTGCACCTAACAGTCTCAGCATGTGAGGGACGACGAGTCCGACAAACCCGATGCTGCCCGCTAGGGTGACCGCCATTGCAGTTAGCGTGGATGCGCCGAAGAACAGTGCTAGCCGAGTCTTTGTAACTTCGACTCCGAGACTCGCGGCGAGGAGGTCTCCCCGCACCAATACATTGAGAGTGCGTGCGCCAGATAGTGAAAATGCGACACCGAACACAAGGACTAGGATGGCTGCTGGGCTGATACGGCTCTGACTGAGGTCTCCCATGAGCCAAAACAGCATGCCCTGAACACTGGTGCTGGCGCTAGTCGATAGCATGAGGTTGATCATTGCCCCCCAACCTGCCGACACGACAACACCTGTGAGTAGGAGGTGGGTTGTCGACCATCTGCCGGAGCGGCTGGCTATACCAAATACGAGAACAACAGAAACGAATGCGCCGGTTAGCGCAGAGCCGGAGAGCCACCATCCTCCGAGGCCGAGCATGATACTGGTCAGCGCACCCACAGCCGCTCCGCCTGAAAGGCCGAGAATATAAGGATCAGCCAATGGATTACGCAGTAATACCTGCATAAGCACGCCCGCGAGTGCGAGTGCCGAACCGGTCACGAACGCTGCAGCGGTGCGTGGAATGCGTAGCTCACTTAATACCTGATGTTCGATACCATCCAGTGTGCCATCCGCATAGCGTATGAGGTCACTCACGGAGAGTTCGACGCTTCCGCTCAGCAATGAGGCGAGAATGGCCGCTGCAGCGAGTGCGCAAGCAAGAGTCAGGAGGCGAATTGGATGGCTGTTGATCACGGTTGACTCATGGGCTCAAGTAAACTGTTATTCAGGTATTAGGAGAGGGGCTTGATCGTGAATTAGATGGTAACATTCTGCCGATCACAGCACTACGGCACTGATTAAGGTTTAGATAGGAGAGTTCGCAATGCCAACATTCGACATCGTCTCAGAGGTTGATATCCATGAAGTGCGTAATGCCATGGAGCAATCTAACAAAGAAGTGGGAACGCGTTTCGACTTCAAAGGGGTCGATGCCTCCTTCGCTCTAGCTAATGAGACTGAAATAACGCTAACCGCCGAAGTCGATTTCCAGCTTCAACAAATGCTGGAGATATTGCGTGCTAAGCTTGTAAAACGCGGCGTTGATGTTAAGAGTTTAAGTGAGGGAGACGTTCAGATCAGTGGTCAGCGAGCAATTCTTGCTGTGAAAATCCAACAGGGCATAGACTCTGATGTCGCTCGGAAGTTGGTGAAACAAATTAAAGATAAAAAGCTCAAGGTGCAGACATCGATTCAAGGTGACAAGCTTAGAGTCAGTGGTAAGAAGCGAGACGATCTCCAAGAAGTTATCGCTTTCTTACGAGAGCTACCACTCGATATTCCTCTCCAGTTTAATAATTTCAGGGACTAATCTTGCAGGCATCTCAAGGCGCGCCGCTATCCTTTCGGGAGTCACTCTCACAACTACGAGATTCTCGATTTCTTGCAGTGCTCTTATTTGGCTTCTGCAGCGGCTTTCCATGGGTTCTGCATGGCTCAGTGCTCACTCTCTGGCTGCAGGAGTCTGGGCTTTCTCGTTCCGCCATTGGTTTCTTTGGCGCGATCGCTTCAGTCTATGCGCTCAATTGGATGTGGGCGCCTTTTGTAGATCGTGTGCCTCTGCCTTTTCTCAGTAAGCGATTAGGGCAGCGCCGCTCTTGGATAATGTTGTGTCTACTCCTCATGGCACTACTCGTGCTTGGTATGGCGAGTAGTGATCCCAATGATAGCCTTCTCCGCATTAGTCTATTCGCATTGGGTATCGCGATTGCTTCAGCGACTTTAGATATTAGTGTGGATGCCTATCGAATCACGCTCTTCAGCCGCGAAGAGATGGATAGGAAAATGCCCTATGCTGCCGCTATGAGCACCGCGGGTTGGTGGGCAGGCTATGGCTTTCTAGGCGGCGCGCTCGCGATTGCGCTGGGGGGGGAAACCATTGGAATGGCTTGGGATCACGTCTATGTTGTCCTCGCTGGAATGCTGCTCGTCCTAGCGCTATTGCTTCCGTTGACGCCAAGACCTCTGAGCGAGCAGGAAGAGGCGGCTAGGGCTTCAGAGATTGCGCTTGCGGCCAAGAATCTTGGTGATTGGTTGCGGGCTACTGTTGTGGCACCCTTCGCAGAATTTTTCCGCCGCTGTGGGTTTCGTCTCGCGCTATCAGTATTGCTGTTCCTGCTGCTCTTCAGACTCGGTGAGGCTATGCTTGGCCGCATGTCGCTAGTGTTCTATGTCGAGGTTGGTTTTACCCGAGATGAGATTAGTCTCTACCAGCAATTTTTCGGTGGCTTAATCACGGTCGTTTTTTCCATTATTGGTGCGATCGTGAATACTCGTTTTGGCGTGATACGAGGGCTTTTCATTGCGGGAGTGGCGATGGCGAGTGCAAATCTCATGTTCGCGCTCATCGCAGTCGTCGGTCCGAACACGAATCTGTTAATGCTCGCTTTGTTTGTCGATAATTTCTTCCAAGCATTCGCGACAGTCGCCTTCGTGTCCTTCATTTCTTATTTTACAAGCAGAACCTATACCGGCACGCAATACGCGTTACTCGCGTCGATCTCGAATTTTGGGCGCACCACGCTCGCCGCAGGTAGTGGCTTCGTTATCGACGCCTTAGGCGGAGATTGGGCTACATTCTTCGTGCTGACCACTTTCATGGTCGTGCCAGGTCTGGCGTTACTCGTTTGGGTAGGGCGATTGTTGCCAGCCTATGGAGAGAATCAATCTCAGCCCTCCCAGCCATAAGTTTTTAGCGTGATACGTCCGTTCACGAATAAAATGCCTTCTTCTTCTAACCGTTTTTTCTGTTCTGCATAGCTCGGTGAGCCGAGAGGGAGAGAGAGTCGACCTTGCGAATTGCAGACTCTATGCCAAGGCAGAGCGGTGGGCTTAGGGAGGTTTTTTAAGGTATGTCCGACAAGTCTCGCCCTACCAGGCAAGCCAGCAAGGGTGGCGACTTGTCCATAACTCGCAACGCGACCTCGAGGGATCTGATAGATTATCTGCCAAATTCGCTCTTGTGGATTTAGAGGGTCTGGGCGCTGTCGGTGGCTCGTGTCATTCATAGGAATTGTTTGTCGCCCATCTCGCAGTGACACGGCTTTGGGCTTATTAGGTGAATGTGCGATACGATCGCGTAGAATGGGCGCATTGTCCAGCCAAGTTCGCTGAATGTGAAAGCGATTGGCTTAGGTGAGAAATGGTCTAAAAGAGGAAGTATTTTGCGGTTTTTATTTCTGATTTTTATTGTGGTCCCGCTTATAGAGATGCTGCTGTTATTTGAGGTTAGCGATCGAATCGGGGGCCTCTCGACGCTAGGTTTAGTGGTCGCAACGGCAGTCATTGGCGTGCAGGTATTAAAACAGCAAGGCTTTGCGACCCTGACTCGTGCCAACGCGAGATTGAATTCGGGAGAGTTGCCGGCACAGGAAATCGTTGAAGGCATGCTTCTCGCCTCGGCTGGTGCCTTGCTGCTCACGCCCGGATTTATTACTGACACCCTAGGCTTCTTATTCCTCACGGGTCCTCTGCGTCGATCGATCGCGGCGCGGCTGATCAGAAGTGGCATGGTGCGCGCGGCGGGAACGAGTCGCTTCGGCTTCCAAAGCGGCTTCACTATGCGTGGCGGGTTTAGCTCTGAGTCCGATTCGACCGAGGGCGGCGATATTATTGAAGGCGAGGTGGTCGAGGAATTTCATACTATCGAAGAGAAAGATAAATAGCGTAAATTCAATGAGTTGATTGATATTTGTAAAGTTTAGTCGAGGTCTAATTGACTTGCTGCGAGTGACTGAATCATACAATCTACGCCGCTTTATCTCGTTCAGAGTCACAGCGCTTCGTATCCCGAAGTATTTTCACGGTTCACCATTGAAATTTTCAGCGTGATCCCCATGTTGCATGCATCTACTAACCGCCTTTCTGGTACACGAGCTAATAGCTTAATCGGGAAGGTGCGAAATGGTAAGTAAGGGACTGTCGGTTGGCAGAATGCCACGGCAGTCTAGTTTTCAGTTCTGGTAATCAAGACCTTTGGTTTAGGAGTGAGGAAAGATGAATATCCGCCCATTACAAGATCGCGTCGTTGTCCGACGCATGGAAGAAGAGACTACTAGCGCAGGAGGCATTGTTCTGCCCGGTTCTGCAACCGAAAAGCCTGCGCAGGGCGAAGTTATAGCGGTTGGTCCTGGTAAACGCTCAGAGAATGGTGAGACTCAGCCAGTCGACGTAAAAGTTGGTGACACAGTTGTTTTCGGTAAGTACGCGAGCAACACGGTAAAAATTGGTGACGAAGAGCTACTTATTTTATCCGAGAGTGAAATCTACGGCGTCATCGAAGGTTGAAGCTATAGCTGATTCCCTCGGGTGAGCTTAAGCGAGCAGCGCATAGCGCTATACAGATTAACGATTATTTAGAAAGGAATAATTAACATGGCTAAAGAAGTAAAATTCGGCGATTCCGCGCGGCAGCGCCTACTTGCCGGCGTCAATATTCTCGCCGACGCGGTAAAAGTGACTCTTGGTCCAAAGGGCCGAAATGTGATCCTCGATAAATCTTTCGGTGCGCCTACCGTCACTAAAGATGGCGTATCAGTCGCGAAGGAAATCGAATTAGCTGATCGTTTCGAAAACATGGGTGCGCAGATGGTGAAGGAAGTTGCTTCACAAACATCAGATGTCGCCGGTGACGGAACGACAACGGCGACAGTGCTCGCTCAATCAATTTTGAACGAAGGTCTCAAGTCCGTTGCGGCTGGCATGAATCCAATGGACCTTAAGCGAGGCGTAGATAAAGCTGTTGCCGCTCTGGTAGAGCAGGTCGGAAAGCTTTCTACACCTTGTACTGATTCAAAAGCGATCGCGCAGGTAGGCACCATTTCTGCAAACTCCGATGAAGAAGTTGGAAAAATCATCGCAGAAGCGATGGATAAAGTCGGTAAAGAAGGCGTTATCACAGTTGAAGACGGATCTGGTCTTGAGAACGAGCTGGACATCGTCGAGGGTATGCAATTCGATCGAGGCTATCTCTCCGCCTACTTCATCAATAATCAAGAAAGCATGATGGTCGACTTAGAAAGTCCTCTCATCCTGCTTGTTGATAAGAAAGTTTCAAACATCCGCGACATGCTAGGCCTGCTGGAGGGCGTGGCGAAGTCGGGTCGACCTCTATTGGTTATCGCAGAAGACGTCGAAGGCGAAGCGCTTGCTACGCTCGTTGTTAACAATATGCGAGGCATTGTTAAAGTGGCCGCAGTAAAGGCTCCGGGTTTCGGCGATCGTCGCAAAGCTATGCTAGAAGACATCGCAGTTCTCACGGGCGGTACAGTGATTTCAGAAGAAGTAGGCCTCAGCCTCGAAGGCGCCACGGTCGAAGATTTGGGCAGTGCGAAGCGAGTCCAAATTACGAAAGAGAACACTACTATTATCGATGGTAATGGCGACGCTAAGGCGATCGAAGGCCGTGTTACTCAGATTCGTGCACAGATCGAAGAAACCTCTTCAGACTACGATCGTGAAAAACTCCAAGAGCGTGTTGCGAAGCTGGCAGGTGGTGTCGCTGTAATTAAAGTGGGCGCAGGCACTGAGATCGAGATGAAAGAGAAGAAGGCTCGCGTGGAAGATGCGCTGCATTCAACTCGTGCTGCTGTCGAAGAGGGTGTCGTCCCTGGTGGTGGTGTGGCACTCGTACGTGCATTGCAAGCTGTCACGGGTTTGAAGGGTGACAATGAAGACCAGAACGTGGGTATTAGCCTGCTGCTGAAGGCGGTAACAGCACCTCTCCGTCAAATCGTGACTAATGCCGGCGGCGAGGGGTCAGTAGTCCTCGATAAGGTGGCGGCTGGTAAGGGTAACTACGGCTTTAACGCGGCGACTGGCGAGTACGGTGACATGTTAGAGATGGGTATTCTAGATCCTGCGAAAGTGACTCGAACAGCGATTCAGGCTGCTGGATCAGTTGCAGGCCTGATGATCACTACTGAGGCGATGGTTACAGATGCGCCGGAAGAGAAGGGCGCGGCCCCTGCGATGCCTGATATGGGTGGTATGGGCGGAATGGGTGGCATGGGCGGCATGATGTAAGCCTAGCCATTAAATGCGCTAGCTAAACGGTGTTTAGCGATTAAAACCGCGGTGAGTTCTAGCTCATCCGCGGTTTTTTTTGTCTTCGATTTATTGCAATCAAATAGGAAATGAATTCGTAAAGTGAGACGAAGATCGCAAGATGCTCAATTGTTTTCTGTAAAAAATAGACCCAATGCGAAAGCCTGCTATACCAAATTGTAGAAGTGTGGAAGTCACTCGTTATGTCGACCACATGCAACTCAAATCACAATACAGTGGGTATGGCGATGGATTTAAGATTAAAAATTGGTGGGATACTTTCAATACTATTGATAGTGAATTTCATTTTTGACCTGAGTGCAGGGAGAAAGGATTTTTATAACAAGCGGACGTTGAGTCTGTCGCCTAGGGAGATCAACGCACAAGAAAGCGTTGGCGCTATTGTGGCGGAAGATTGTCGTAAAAGTGCGTACGAGGACTATACAAGGAGTTTCGATAGCGCGCAGGCATGGCATACAACTCAGAAAAATCTTTTGTTAGTACCTATGGTTCTTGGAACGGTAGGCACTATCACCGCGGCGTCTATCACCGCGGGCTTAGGAGCCGGTATTGGGACATTTGCCACAGTGGGCTACGAGATTCTTGTGAATGCGGTAGATGCGCAATACGACGAAAGAATGCAGCTTATTGAAAGAGAACTTGAAGATGCTCAATCGAGATGCGTTCGATTAGGAATTCAAACCGATGCGGAGTTAGCGAATTTGGATCAAGCCGAATCAACAATTCAATTCGACTACGAGTCCGGTGCGGATTCATTCGGACTGGGTAATATTCCAACTTCGCCAATTACGCACACATCGGTTGAACAGGTGGGTTGTTAGGCTATTTCTCCCAGTGAGGAGGCATCAATGAATACTAATAATAAAAAGAGCGCTAGGCTCCGGTCTTATCTAATCAGTTTCGCCGCAGTGCTAGTGGTGTTAATCGTGTCTAGGCTGGGCCAATACCTTTGGCATTTTAGAGGTAATACAGTCATCACCGAGGTGGATGAGAGTGAGGTGCTAGAGCAGATGCTACCCGCTCTCAATAAAGGAGTAGAACTGCAGCCAGCAGTTGCTATGGAAATCGAAGAGTCGGAAAGCATCCTGTCGCCTGAGGAAGTTGAAGAGATTTTGAGCAAAGTTGAGGCTGGTGAAATGGCTGGGTTGATGGATTTTATGTTTTCGACTCCGGTGTTTGACACGGCGCTGGCATTAGCCAATTCACTGTTTCAGCCTCCAATGCGTCCGCTAGCAGAGCGTGTCGAGCGAAATGCCCAATCAATGATGCAGTCGCATTGGAGCCCAGCTTTGAGGGCAGCGGATCTCAGCGCGGAAGAGTTCACAATGGCGTATGAGCTTATTCTTGCCATGTTGAGGAAAAATGCCGAGGCAAATCTTATGTTCGTTGAGGGAGAACTCACCTCAAAGCAAAGCTTAGAGCTTACTTACACTCATATTGATATTAAAGAGAGGCTCGCGGCACAACTCGGTGAAGAGCTCGCGAATAACGTGGCAACGAGCGCTTCAATAAGCATACAAAATGCCGTTGAAAGTCGCGGACCGACCGAGTTCGAGAAAGATCAAAAGCTATACCCCGCCTATTCTGCGCTGAAACGCGAAAGCTACGTGGAGTTAGAGGCATATTTAGCCGCTGGAACGGATGTCAACGAACGGCGTACCTATCAACCCGATGTGTCGCTACTGGACTTGGCTGTGCAGCGAGAATCAGCCTCTGCCGTTGAGGTTTTGCTGAGGCATGGCGCCGATATGACAATTGCCGATGAGCATGGATATACACCTCTCCATCGTGCCGCCATGCATGGAGAGCCGAAGGTGGTTAAGCTTCTTCTTGATGCTGGTGCTGACCCAACGGCGAGAACGAATATTGGCCTTACGCCAAAAATGGTTGCGAGGCTTAATGCGCTATCGTCTCCCGACGATATTGTGGGAAAAATTATTATGCTTCTCGAGGACTAGAGTGAAAAGCATTGTATTTATTTTTGAGTGCACACAGCCGCGGTTGCGGCTGTGTGTCGGGCGTCTTTTTAGCTGGTGAGATTTGCGTTAGCAAAATCCCAATTGACAAGGTTGTCTAAGAACGAGCCTAAGAAATCTGGACGACGGTTCTGGAAATCTAAGTAATAGGCGTGCTCCCAGACATCGCACACAATGATCGGCTTCGCACCGCTTGTGAGAGGGGTCTCAGCATTCGCAGATTTCTCGATAGCTAGCTTGCCATCTCTTTCTACAAGCCATACCCAGCCGCTACCAAACTGTCCCACGCCGCCTGCAACAAACTGCGCTTTGAATTCATCGAAGCTGCCGAAGTCAGCATCTATGCGAGTTGCGATATCACCTGTGGGGGTGCCGCCACCGTTCGGGCTCAAGCTGTTCCAGAAGAAGGTGTGGTTGTAGCACTGGCCTACATTGTTGTAGAGCGCGCCGCCGACTTTCGATGTCTCGTGCACTAGCTGCTCGAGATCACTTCCGCTGATTCCCGCTTCTGCGAGTAATTCGTTGCCCTTAACGACATAGGCGTTGTGATGCTTACCGTGGTGGAAATCGAGTGTTTCTGACGACATGTGGGGTGCTAAAGCGTCTTTTGCGAAGGGGAGTTCGGGGAGTTGTAGGCTCATAGTCTTATATTGCTCCTGTTACTACTTAGTGGTTAGGAATTAAGGCCATTTACGGCGAAGGGTCGATTTTAGACCTGCTGTGCGCAGGACTCAAACCGACCCTTCAATTTTCGCTAATTAATATCAGTTCGCGTTTAACAGAATTTGTTAGAGAAACTGCACCGTGGCCAATAATACTGCCGCCAAAGCCACTCCTAGGTGGACTACGCCGGTTACGCTAGCCATTGGCCCCATCTTTCCCTTGATTGCGTTGAGTTCGATGGCGGCGATGATAAGTACGGAAACAGCCATCGCAGTGCTGCTCACTTTTAGATCTGCTCCCATTGGAAGGCTTCCTATACCATTCAGATGCCCAGAGGCCACCATGAAGAACAGCATGGGTAGAGAAAATAGCGTGTTTGTGCGAGAGGCGAGACCCGCTTTTGCAGCAGCGCCGGCGGCTTCTGGAATCGCTGCCCCGCCACTCATGACTTGCTCGTTCGAGGCCATAACTATCTTCTGATTTGGCCAGATGATGAGCCAGACGTTCAAGAACATTAACGTTCCCATGAGCATGCCGAGCTCAATATAGAAATTAATGGCGGCTGCCAAATAAGCTGCTAGGCCTAGCCCCGAGAGGAACGTGAAGAGCGCGCCAAAACGAAACCATTTCAGTGCATTGGGTAATAATTTCGAAACAGCAGATGCTTTGGCAGCCGGGTCTGCGACTTTGAAATATTCAGTTTGCACAAAATTGAAATAATAGAGAATTCCGATCCAAACAACACCGGCGAAGAGATGAATCCAGCGAACGAGAAATGGGACTAGATTGTCGAGTTCCATAAGAGTGCTCCATTGTCTTTATTTTTGTTGGGACTGCTAGTTAGGACTACTAGTTATCAGGACTGCTAGGCTTTTGCGAACGGCTTTGCTGCGCTCAGTGTAACACCGCCCTTTGCAGACTCGCCATAAAACCTGTATCGGCCTATTTTGATTTCACTTGCGAGCTGTTCGTCATGAAGTCCCGGAGTGGGGATGGCACGCCTAGGACAATTTGTAGATAATACGCGAATTCATCAATCGATTAGTGGGGCAATCATGAGAGACAACGACGACCTAGGTCGGCTGCCGCCGATGGTGCCCGAGCGTGACGATGTAGACAGTCATCTTAATACTCGTAAGGCCCAAGGCCAGGATATAGTCATGCCGGCTCGG
Source organism: Pseudomonadales bacterium (assembly GCA_023268635.1). Lineage (GTDB taxonomy): Bacteria > Pseudomonadota > Gammaproteobacteria > Pseudomonadales > Pseudohongiellaceae > UBA9145. The sequence goes on along the minus strand of JALQUB010000022.1, from coordinate 79,505 downwards.
TCTGCGATGCCGAAGGGGGGCGTTTCAACGCCGCTTAAATTGGCTGTAGCAGGCTTATTTCTCGCGGTGATCGGTGGTGGTGTATTCGCTTACCTATATAAGAAGGAAGCCGATGCGACCGCGCGGGAAGCGGAGCTGAGGATCAGCGACTTAGAGCGCCGACTCAATTTGGTCGGAGACAGCGCCGAAGAATCCACGCTGAAAATGATCGAGCGTATGGATTTTAACTTCTCAGAAATAGATAAGCTGTGGGCTGCGCGTCGGGTTATCAATGGCAATATCGACGACCTCAAGGGCGAAATAGCTCGGCTCAAGCTGAATAATGATGGACAAGATGAGTCTATCGCCCAAAACGCAGCCCAATTTGCCGCCGTGGGTGAGACTCTGGTCGGTGTAGAGGCGAAGGTGAATAGCCTGGCCAACGAGCTCGCGGCCGCAACGACGGCGTTGAATCAGCTCGACAATGAAATAGGCCAGCTAGACGGCTTGCGAGGTGATCTCGAATCGATCCGTGCGGAGCTTAACAGCGGCGACAGCACCGTCCTAGGCCTTGCTGGTCGCTTAGAATACGTCGAGCAATCCATGGAATCGGTCAATGCTTATCGCCTGCAGGTTAATGACAGCCTCTTCCGATTACAGCAGAATGTAGAATCTCTCCAATCAGCCTTACGCCCCGCACAATAGAACGAGGCGGCGGCCGTCGCTATTTGCCGCTGAAGATCGGACTGCGTTTCTCGACGAACGCAGTAACACCCTCGCGGAAATCAGCGCGAGCGGCACAGTCAGCGAAGGATTCCGCTTCGGCTTGCAACTGCGCTTCAAATTCGCTCTCCAGAGAGCGATAGAATAGTGCCTTGGTGTTGCCGTAAACATGGGTAGGTCCTGCTGCGAGACGCTGAGCGAGGGAGTCGGTCTCTCGATCTAGCTCCGCGGTGGGGACAACAAAATTGATCATGCCTATCGCTTTAGCTTCTTGCGCGCTGAATCGGTCCCCAAGTAGTGCTATTTCCATCGCCTTCTTTATCCCAACTGCTCGAGGTAGGTGGAAAGACGCAGAGCCATCCGGGCTGGTTCCGATTTTGCAGTAGGCAAGCGTGAAGAATGCGTCCTCAGAGGCGATGACGAGATCGCACGCAAGAGCCATGCTAACGCCGGCGCCTGCCGATGCGCCGCGACAGCTCGCAATGACGGGCTTGGGCATGCGTCGCATCGCGAACATGATCGGGTGCAGGTCATGGATACGAAGTAGGAACTCTTTCCTGACTTCTGCTGGCTCTTTCTTGATAGATTCGCCCATCCCCTTCACGTCGCCCCCCGCCATGAAGTGCTCGCCCGCACCCTTCAGAACAACGCAGCGCACCGTATCGTCGTGCTCTATGTCATGTAAAGCCTCGATGAGTTGGGTACGCATTTCCATGCTGAGCGCGTTTCGGGCTTCTGGGCGGTTCATAGTCAGGGTAGCTATGCCATCGACGACAGCGAGATCAAGGTGGGCCATGGTCGGTCCTCTGTTGTTTTAATTCTTAGGGTCTCTCGAGTATAAGTTTCTTGAATGGGGCTGACTAGCGCTTGGCAATGGGTGGTTATCGGGTATAATGCGCGTCCCTGATGTGCTCGGACTAGAGCGCATCAAGCCCTGCGGACGTGGCGGAATTGGTAGACGCGCTAGATTTAGGTTCTAGTATCGAAAGGTGTGGGAGTTCAAGTCTCCCCGTCCGCACCATTTTTTTGCCCCTCTTCATTATCTAATCTGCACTGTTTAATCTGTCGGAGACTGCTTAACCTGTCGGAGCGCGGGTTCGGATATTTCAGGCTTGCGCTTGAGTCTAGCTCGATAGTGGTAATACACTCGTCTGTCCAATATTAATAATGTCACTTAATCCGAGCTGGAGGTTGAAATGAAGACTCGCCTATTTGCACAGTTGGTCAGCATAGTCCTATTGGCATCGCTAAGCCTAGTCGCTCAAGCGCAACAAAAGCCCGACGCCATCATCAATAACGAGGGTATTGGTTTTTCACGTATGGCTGACGGTGATTTGATTGCCTATGATCTCGTGTCTGCCTATGACGACCATACTATTGTAGAGGCGGATTGCGACGCCTATCAATCCGAAGTGCAGGGTGTGACCTGGTGCTTTTCGAGTGCGAAAAATCTGACGACGTTTAATGCGGCGACTCAGGAGAATGGCCGTAATAAATACTTGCCTTTCGTTGGCGGTCATTGCGCTCTGGGGATGAGTTTTGGGAATTTGGTCGCTCGTGGTGATCCCCGTACGGCTATTAGAATTGGCGATCAATTAGTGCTCAACGGTCGCTACGCGGTACGTACCACCTTCCTACAAGATTCAGAGCGCAATATGGATAATGCAAGATTGCGCTATGAACTTGCCATTGCGGCGGGCAGTCTAAAAGCGAACTGATTAGTTTCCTAGAAAGATGGTTTGCACCTTTCTCGAATTTTCTATCGTATTTCCGAATGCGGGCCCTGGTGAATGGAGTAACCAGGGCCTGAAGAGTACTAATCGATTGTACTTGTAGGGGATCGAAAGCGTCTTCTCCCATAAGGATTCGTCGAGGCCTTCGGTCTCTAAGAAAGTTCTCAGGTCGATAAAATCGCTCCAGCCATATTTGGCGAAAGTTTCAGGCGAATTTGGGGCGATTTCTAATCCGGTTCTTTTGTGTTTCCAAAACGCGGTGCCTTCGATTCCCTCAGGATGATCCTTTGAGAGGTAGACCACTCCCGCCCACTTGGTTTGTAAATCCACGTCGTAGTGGATATGAAAATTAAAAGGATCTTCGGGGAGGGTAAATCTAACTCTGCCGCAAGCATTGGTGGATGCATCTATGGATGGTTCCATCGTCAGCTTCTGAAACACGTCCCTAAGTGATTCACCGAGGTAGGAGTTAGTGGTCATAACGCCCGCATAAGTCCCTCTAGGAAGCTTTTCTTTTTTAATTGAGTCGAGCGCAGATTCAACCAGTTTGTCTGGGTTGCTGTAAAAATCATCTACTATGATATATCTGTCACGCATTGTAATCTCACTTCAATTCATTAGGTCCATGCATACTCAGGTTTCTGAGTATAATGGTTTTGCTCTGTACTGCCCAGCGCCATCAAAAAAAGCAATTGAGTATATTGTCACTTGAATTGCGGAAATCTGGATGGTTGGGCCGAGTGAAATAGAGAAGGCGTCTGTATTTTGAAATCGAATATCAATCTTCGAATAGCATTAGAACGATTGGTTGTTATTGAGAGGAAATACGTCTCTGATTAGATAGATCAAGACCATAAATGAGTAGGATTCGACACTATAGCGCCAACATTGTTGGTCATGGGTTATCGTTGCAGGCACTGGGGGTATTTATGAGTAAGGGAATTATTGCCAAGTTTCTTTCAAAGGTGACGGCGCCCGCGACTCGTCCTGAGAATCCTAATAGATCTTTGGTCTCTACGTCGGACGAGGTAAATCAATTTCTCAAAAAAGTCTCGGCGATGCCAGCGACTGCCGCTGCGGGTCGTCTCATATTTGCCCTAGATGCGACTGCCAGTCGACAAGCCACATGGGATACCGCTACTCATCTACAAGCGCAGATGTTTAACGAGGCTAATTCGCTTGGAGGCTTAAATCTGCAGTTATGTTATTTCCGAGGTTTTGGAGACTTCTATACGAGTGGGTGGCAGTCCGATGCGGCCGAGATCATGGAGAAAATGCAGGGGCTGAGCTGTCAAGCTGGTCGTACGCAGATTGAAGCGGTGCTTAAGCATGCGTTGGCCGAAACCGCTCGGAAGCCATTGAGTGGTGTAATCTACATTGGTGACAGTCTCGAAGAAGACATAGACACCTTGGCAGATTTCGCCGGTAAATTGGGGCTGTTGAAAGTGCCAATATTTGCATTCCAAGAAGGAGGGGATCCCGCTGCGCACGCTGGCTTCAAGGAGCTTGCCCGTTTATCTGGTGGGGCTTATAGCCGCTTCGATAGTGCGAGCGTAGAACAATTACGGAGCTTGCTAAGGGCTGTAGCCGTATACGCGGCAGGTGGTGTTAGTGCATTGAAAGCTTTGGGAAGGCGTGATCCAAGTGCATCTACCGCCGTAGCTTTGATCGAGCGACAAATACACGGTTAAATCCCATCATGATTATTAGACTCTTGCTCATTATCGCATTGCCAATTCTAGCCTATTGGATTGCGCAGAAAATATCCCGCCGCCTGGCACTATCCCGAAATCAATATCGTTGGCTCATTATAAGCATCGCGGGATTGTTGGTGGTTGCTATTCTGATAGCAATGGGGCGGGTGCCAGTTCAGTTTATCCTAGCTCCCTTAGGCCTAGCGGCGACCACCCTGTTTCGATTTCTTCCTTCTTTATTGCGGTTGCTGCCCGTGTTGCATTTTTTACGAGGCAAGGCCAATGCCTCGCGACCGCGCAGCACAGGTCAAGAATCGACTATTCGAACTCGTTATCTCTCCATGGTGCTCGATCATGAAAGCGCAGAAATGAAAGGAGAGGTGCTAACAGGCGAGTTTGCCGGCCGGCAGCTCGATAATCTGACGAAAGAAGAATTGCTTAAATTGCTGCAAGAGTGTCAAGGCGAAGGAGATTCGGCGCAGTTGCTGCGCGCATATCTGAGTCGAACATATCCAGGTTGGGAGGACTATGCAGATGTGGGGTCCAATGCTGCTTCGAACGGACACTATGAGCACATGACACGTGCGCACGCACTAGAGGTGCTCGGCTTAGAAGAAGGTGCTGAGCGAGCGGACATCATCGCCGCTCACAGGGATCTTATGCGTAAATTGCATCCCGATCGCGGAGGCAATGACTATCTCGCCAAAAAAGTGAATGCCGCGAAGGATTTTCTGTTGGAATGAGTCTCTTGAGCGCTTAAGACTTAGCGGCTGATTTTGCTAAAAATGCCTGCACGATAGCCTGTGCTTCTGGTGTTTCAAGCAGGCGCTGAAATTCTTTGAGTTCTTCGGTGATGACTGCGCGAGCAGCCTCGGGCGAGCCTTTTTTGATGAGTCGCTTGCTGGTCTGCACCGAGTCGCTTGGTAAGGCTGCGAGCTGCACCGCCTTACTATAGGCATGTTCGAGGTATTCATTTTGAGCAAGGACTTCATTCACTATGCCGTAGTCTCTAGCCTGCTCGGCACTCATTCTGTCTCCGAGGAGCAGCATCTCAGAAGCTCGCTGATGACCGATTTGGCGCGGCAGCAGATAACTCGAACCTGCTTCGGGGCACAAGCCGAGGCGAGTGAAAGGCATTTGTAGGAAGCAGTCGCGTGAGGCATACACGAGATCGCAGTGGAATAACATCGTAGTGCCAATACCAATGGCGAGGCCGCTAATTGCCGCGACGATGGGCTTACGGCTGTCATTTAGCGCCATCATGAGTGCGTGGGATGGCCGGCCGCTTGCGTCGTCATCGTTATTTTTCACAAAGCCATTCACATCATTGCCGCTCGTGAAACAGTCCTCTGTCCCGCGGATAAGCACTGCACGCACCTCATCGGAATTATCGGCCCATTGAATTCCGTTCGCTAAGGCGGCATACATTTCTGGCAATAGTGCATTTTTCTTTTCTGGTCGATTTATCTTAATCGTGAGCACGCCGGATTCTAGGCTATATTCAATATGGGTGTTGCTGGACTCAAGCATGGATAGGATTTCCGTTGTTCGGGTGTTTTGCGATGCTTCAGCCTCGCGACGTTGCTAAAGCAATGTTAGAATTCTTAAACGAAACAGTATGCTAGCCTTCGCTGTATTGCAAGGCATAGGCGTTGCTGAGCGTTGTTATAACGCATCGAATTTCTCACAGGCAGCCGAGGTATTATCGTGACTACACTTATCCGCAATGAAGATTTAATTCAGAGTATCGCCGACGCGCTGCAATACATCTCATACTACCATCCCATCGATTTTATTCGAGCTGTGCACGAGGCTTACCAACGGGAAGAATCGCCGGCGGCTAAAGATGCGATGGCGCAGATCTTAATTAATTCACGGCTCTGCGCGGAAGGTAAACGTCCCATCTGCCAGGACACTGGTATCGTCTGTGTTTTCCTAAAAGTCGGCATGCAGGTGAAATGGGAAGGTTCTATGTCGATTGCCGACATGGTGAACGAAGGCGTGCGTCGCGCCTACACACATCCTGACAATGTGCTGCGCGCATCGATTTTGTTGGATCCGGCTGGGCTGCGGAAAAACTCGGGTGATAACACGCCCGCGGTGATTCATATGGAATTAGTGCCTGGCAATTCGGTTGAAGTGAAACTCGCAGCGAAAGGCGGGGGATCTGAGAATAAGTCTAAGCTCGTAATGTTGAATCCAAGCGATAGCATCGTGGAGTGGGTGGAACGAACGGTTCCTACCATGGGTGCGGGATGGTGTCCTCCTGGTATGCTCGGCATTGGGATTGGAGGTACCGCAGAAAAAGCCATGTTACTCGCGAAAGAATCACTTATGGATCCAATCGATATACACGAGTTAAGGACGCGAGGTCCTAATAATCGAGTCGAAGAATTACGTCTAGAGATCATGGAGCGCGTAAATAATTTAGGCATCGGAGCTCAGGGATTAGGAGGTCTGACAACTGTGCTTGATGTGAAGATTAAAGACTACCCCACTCATGCAGCCTCGCTCCCGGTTGCCATGATCCCCAACTGTGCTGCGACACGTCATGCGCACTTCCATCTCGATGGCAGTGGAGTGGCTGAGCTGACACCGCCAAGTCTTTCTGAGTGGCCGGAAATTACTTGGGACGTCGGGCCTACGACGCGTCGTGTGAATTTGGATGAGGTGACGCCGGAGGAGATTGCAAAGTGGCAGCCGGGTGAGACATTGCTGTTATCGGGGACAATGCTGACTGGGCGTGACGCGGCGCATAAACGTTTGCTTACTCAGTTAGCGAACGGGGAACCTTTGCCGGAAGGGGTCGACTTTAAGAACAAGTTTATTTATTACGTTGGGCCGGTGGATGCGGTGCGCGATGAAGTCATTGGACCGGCGGGTCCGACGACAGCTACGCGCATGGATAAATTCACCGATGATATGTTGGCGAAAACTGGCCTTATCGGCATGATAGGCAAAGCCGAGCGAGGCTCAGCCGGCGTGGAAGCTATCAAGAAGCACCGAGCAGTGTATCTGATGGCCGTAGGCGGAGCGGCGTATCTGGTGTCGAAGGCGATTCGTCAATCCAAGGTGGTCGCGTTCGAAGATCTCGGGATGGAAGCGATTCACGAGTTTGTGGTTGAAGATATGCCTGTGACTGTCGCAGTCGATGTGAATGGGACGTCGGTGCACGACACGGGGCCAGCAATATGGAAGCAACGCATCGCCGAAGAGCATGCTCTCGAGATAAAATAGCTGTCGAGGTATAAGTGCGGCGAGAGCAGCTTATACCTCAAGCGAGCTTGGTCGTCGTGATTAATCGTCCTGATTGCTTATATCCGCATACGGGCTCGAAAAGTCGAGAGACACGCTGGGACGATTTTTGCCAACTGACATCGCGCTAGGTCCGTGCGCTGAATCTGTAAAAGTCAGCGCTTCCTCTCCTAGCACATTATGGTCGAAGTGATAGATGATCTTGTGCTCGCCTTTGTTTACGGCGTCATCATAATTACGACTCGCCATCGCGACGGCTTCATTGCGACTCGTGTGCGCTTGCATCGCTTTTTCACCGAATCTTGCGCGCAAGAGTTTATTGGTCACGTGAGGGGCAAGTACAGTTGCGGTCGCGTTATTACCCCCGAAGCCTTTCGAGTTGAGTAGCGCGACATCGATGCTATTCTGCTCGACCTCTCGATGCTTGAGCACGAAATCCAGGTGCTTGTTACTTACATCATCAGCGATCGAAGAGATCGTCTCGATCCCAGGGATGATGTTGTGGTGCCAACAACCTAACGTCGACATGAGCTGGTCTCCACCGGATGATGCGAGCGAATGGCCGACGAAGGCTTTGACGGCGCTGACCTTCCAATTGTCTATACCAAACTCTGACGCTACTCGATCTAAGATCATCGATTCACTCACGCGATTTTGAGGAGTGCCTGTTCCGTGCGCTTGTATTAGGCTGCGTTCGCGCAGGCTCTTCTCGCCTAGGATCGATCGTGCTGCTGCCGCTGCCTTCGCCACCGTGAGGTAGTTGCCGACACCTGGGCCGGCGATCGATTTCTTGTATCCGTCTGCGTTGATAAAGACATTACTGACTGAGCCTAGAATCGATGCGCCAAGTTCAATGGCGAGGGCGTCATCCATTAAGACTACGAATTGTGCGGATTCCGCCATGGTGAATCCGCAGTTTTCACCGAAGGGACGACAAGCGCGTCGCGAATTAATTGGCTCGTTGTCTGCTATGCCATCGAGCGCGCGTAATTTCGCATCATCGGCGAGAGCGCCCATGGCGGCGAAACCCTCGAAGACCTCGGGTGCTAGAGGGGCTTCACTCGTACCGACTATGGCAACGCGAGATGCACCCGATTGGATATCTAGAATGCCTTGACGAAGGTTGTACAGGAATGTGGCGCAAGCCGCGACGCTGGTACCAGTCGTCCCCATATTGCCGAGCAGGTAAGCGTTAATGAAATCCGCGGGCATCTCGATTAAGCCTAACGGAAGCTGCTTGGAGGTGACTTTGCGGCCCATGAGTCGAGACTGGAACATGCCACCAAAACCTGCCTGGTCGACTTGTCCCAGGCAGTTTCCTGCATAAACGCTGATCGCGTCAGGCGCGACGGTGGAGCGGATAAGTTCCCAATCGATGCCGAGGGAGTTAATAGCATCCGAAGCGCCGAAGACCGTCATCTGCAGAGCACGGGGATGGCTTCGAGAAGGGTACAGGGCGGCAGGGTCAAAGCCGTTTGGGAGTTGTCCTGCGCTGGTGACTTTCGCGTTGAACGGTTGCTCGAGCATCACTTCGGCGCTAGGGCACTTAATCTCGATCTCCTCGGCACTCTCCGAGACGACACGCCAGCCTTGGGGGAGTGGGGTCGGAGCTTGTCGTCGGTTTATCGTGAATTGCAATTCCCCGTTGGGAGAACTCAGGCTGGCGGGCTTATAGCTCAGCAAATTGTTGGGATCGAAGAGGGCATCGGAAAGCGGTCGAATTAGCGTGCCATCCAATAAGCTCGCCGCATCTCCGGCCTCGCCGCCCGCCGATGAAAGTGCCGCTAGGCTGGCAAGCATACGTGACTGTGCTTCGGCAGGGAGAGCGTTGGCGACAAGGCGCGCATAGCCGTGGTGTGAAGAGCTGCGACCGGCGGGGCTGATGCCACCGAAGCCAACGATTACGGGTAATGGGATCATGATTACGACCTTAAGTAGTGCTGATTGATCATTATTGGCGGCAAGTATGCGTTTAGCCTTAGTCTAACAATGCAGTAAAATAGACATAAAATATGACAAAATAGACATAGTGAGGCGTGCATAGTCCTTTCTGCTGCGGCGAAGAGGAGGTTTGTGCCTTGCAAGCTGCTTGCTGCAGACCTAGCATGAGCGCATAAAACTTGGGTGGGTTAGAGATACGGTGACGGACAAACAAAAGGACTACATAGCGCAGTTATCGGGTTGTCATGAGCGATTGGGAATACCCGCGACACTGCTTCAGGAAGCGCTCGCTGGACAATATCCACAGCCTTTGTGCGAAGAGGCGCTAGTACTCGAAAGCGTCGGCACCGACGTGTTTGGTCGTAAGCAGCGACTAACTCCAGCCGCAGCCAAGGCCTGGGCTGAAATGCGTCAAGCAGCTGAGTCTGAGGGAGTTGAATTGCAATTAGTCTCTGCTTATCGTGGTATCGACTATCAGAGCGACCTAATTTCTCGCAAACTCGCAGCGGGACAAAGTTTGGAGAGTATCTTGCGCGTGAGCGCGGCACCTGGATTTAGTGAGCATCACACGGGGCGTGCAGTCGACGTCACGACGAGTGGCGTCAAGCCGCTCGAGGTGGAATTTGAAAGCAGCAATTGCTTTCGTTGGTTAGAAAAGAGAGCCGGCCACTTCGGTTTTATCATGAGCTATCCGCGTGGTAATCCCTTTCAGATCGACTATGAGCCTTGGCATTGGTGTTTTGTGGAAAAGCTTTGATCTAGGCCGTGTTATTTTACTTGAGAAACCTTAGACAAAACGGAAATGCTGCGATAGTCTGTAATTGTTCAAAACGGAGGGAGAATGCCACGAGCTGTGTCGATTCTCCAAGGCGGTAGTCTATTCTTCGCCTTGGTTGCAAAGTGCAAATGCTGCGCTAGGCGCCTCGTAGTATCTTCGTACATCCTCATCCCCTTCGTTCCTTTATTCGCGCAAGCGTATTCCTCGTACCGCAAGGTGATCGAGTTGTTTTGTTCCATCCCAAGCCCCATATCACCACTGAACGGTGTAATTTTTGGGCGCAGAAACCGCAGGAAAAATAGGAGATAGTTTATCTATGACTAATGATATCCAAATCGTTTTCCATAACATCGAGCAAACTGAGGCCCTAACAGAGGCTGTAAGCAAGCGAATCGAAAAGCTTGCTCGCTTTTGTGATCAAATCATCAACGGCAGAATCGTGCTCGACTCTCCTCATAATCATCATCACAAAGGAAAAGTTTATTCGGTCGGTATTGAAATTCACACGCCTCAGATTGAGGTGCGTGTGAACCAGGATCAACATGACAAACAAGCGCATGAGGATCTCTATGTCGCCATTCGTGATGCCTTCAATGTTGCGGAGAGACAATTACGGTCGGTTGATAAGAAACACAGGGCTACTCCAATTCACGCACTCGATGTTAATGATGTGAGCGGTGATGCCGAAGAGGGTGATTTAGAGCAAGAAGATATAGCCATCGCCTAAACCCGCCTACTCATCGATCAACGCGCCGTGTAAAGTTTGCCGGCGCGTTTTTTTCGGACTGAAATAGTTAATGAAGTCGCCCAGGCGCGACAATTTTTAGGAAAGTGAAAATGAACATGAGTGAGCAACAAAAAACCGAGATCGAAGCCGCTGCATTTAGGCGCTTGTTGAAACACCTGGATGACAACAAAAATGTACAGAATATAGAGCTAATGATACTGGCGAACTTTTGCAGAAACTGTCTTGGGAAATGGTATCAAGCAGCTGCGGAAGAGTTAGGCATACAGCTATCCAGCGATGAAGCGCGTGAGGTGATATACGGGATGCCTTATTCCGATTGGAAGGATAAATTTCAGACTCAGGCGACTCCTGAACAGTTAGCAGCCTTCGAAGCGAGACCTAAGTAATAACGGGGAGGCGCTATTTCGAATTGTTTTCATTCGCCGAGAATATCTTCGCCCGCACTAGTTTGCGATAGCCGCCGGGCGTGGTATTGGTGTGCCGTTTGAATAGTTCGATAAAATAGCTTGTGTCGTGATACCCAACTAAGCCGCAAATTTCGACAATGCTTGCATCGCTGCTTCTAAGTAATGCCTTCGCTTCTTCAAGTCGTATTCCTCTTAAATAGATTGCCGGCGTGCTGCCGGTTGCTTGCTTGAATCTTCGAGTGAGACTTCGTGTACTGATCCTTGAATCCTTTGCTAGCTGTGTCAGATCTAACTCTTGCGCGTAGTGCGAATGCATCCAATTTTGGATGGATGCGATTAATTCATCATGATGAGTATGCTCCGGCTGCTCCGATAAAAATTCGGATTGGGCAGAAGGGCCGGCGTCATGGGTGAATTGGCGGGCTATCTCTGTCGCAATAGAGTGGTCGAATAATTCGCTGACTAGGTGCAACATCACGTCTCGCACCGCATCCACGCTGCCGGTGCAGTAGTGATTTGAAGAGCGCGTAATGAATCGTCTTCGCTGTAGTTTTATTTGGGGGTAGCGCGCGGCGAAATCGTTAAAAAAGCGCCAATGCGTTGTTGCTTCTTTGCCATCCAGAAGACCTGCTTCAGCGAGAAAGTAAGTGCCGGTAGTTAGTGCGCAAACGAGGGGAGGTTTGGTTTGGCTAAGCCACTCCACCACCTGTTTGTTGCGCCGCAATGCCGCGCGTGGATTACCCCAAAATCCGGGTACAAAAACGACATCGCTGTGATTGATCTCTTCCAAAGCGCTGTCGGGTATGATGCTAATCCCCCCCATGAGTTCGACCGGAAGGCGATTGTGACTGGCGATATGCAGCTCTAAGGAAGGAGCCTCGATGTGCCTGGCCTGAACGACATCGCTCGCCGCCTTTAGCATTTCTATTGGAATGCTGAGCGTAGAGCCTAGGGCGCCCGGAAGCGCGATGAGGGTGACTTTAATCATCTGGGCAAGGACTCACAATCTATGGGCAAGGAGCTGCTAGTACTCTATCGCGATAATACAGTAATCAGTAGAGCCGGTAGGGGTGGTTACATTGACTTCATCGTCAACTCGTTTGCCAAGCAACGCTCTGGCAAGAGGTGAGTCTACACTAATATAGCCGCGTGATGGATCGAGCTCGTCTGCGCCAACGATGCGATATCTGCTCTCCTGCCATTCGCCCAGTTTGTTCTCATAGCCAAGCGTGACGAAAGCTGCAAAGAAAACTCGACTCGTGTCATCTGGTGGGCGATCAACAACAATGAAATTCTCGAGGCGTTTGCTGAGATAGCGTACACGCCTGTCTATTTCACGTAGTCGACGCTTGCCGTAGATGTAGTCGGCATTCTCGGATCGATCGCCCTGAGCGGCGGCTTCGGAGACAGCTTGAGTGACGATGGGGCGCTCGACCTTCCAGAGTTGATGGACCTCATCTTTCAGCGCGCGTCGACCTTCCTCAGTAATGTAATTCGAACTTGCTTTTTGTGGTGGTCGGTATCTGCTCATGCGCTGTGCTCAGCTTCCTGTCCCAATGCAAGGGCTAGTTGCGCTTCCGAGGACGCATTGTCAATGGGATCTACTCTAACGCCAACTCCTAGCAATCTTACTGGACGATCTCCACGGGCAAAGCCCTGATCGCAAAGTTGTAAATAATTTTCGGTGTCAGTGCTGTTAGAGAGAGTTTCAATGGTCGTGGTCACGAAGTCATGGAATTTTAGTTTAACGAATTGTTTTTTTATTGCGTACTGCCCATCGAGCCGTTCCAATCGAAGCGCCAATTTAGGGAGTAAATCTAACAGTGCTTCTTTGCAAGCGAGCACGTCGGGCAGGTCGGTGTCGAAGGTGTTCTCAACGCTGACAGATTTGCGTATTCGGTCCGTGGTTACGCGGCGATTATCAATTCCTCGGCTCAGATGGAAGAGTCGTTCTCCGAAGCTACCGAAGTTTTCGGTGAGTTCTTCGATGCTGAGTTTTTGTAAGTCGTTACAGGTGAATATGTTTAGCCGTTTCATTTTCGCGGCGGTCACCTTGCCGACACCATGCAATTTTTTGACAGGGAGTTCGGATACAAATGCTGCCACGTCTCGCGGGAGAACGACAAACTGTCCGTCGGGCTTCTCCCAGTCGCTCGCGATCTTCGCGAGAAATTTGTTAGGAGCGATACCGGCAGAAATGGTTATGCCAACGGACTCCCTGACTTCATCTCGGATAGCTTGGGCTATACGCGTAGCGCTACCGCCATAGGCTTCACAGCTGCTCACGTCGAGGTAAGCCTCGTCGAGTGACAGCGGTTCGATTAAGTCGGTATAGCGTTTGAATATGGCATGGATACGCGCAGAAGCCTCGCGATATTTATCCATGGCGGGGCGAATGATAATAAGATCGGGGCAAAGTCTGCGTGCGGTTGCCGAGGCCATGGCCGAATGAATGCCATATTTGCGCGCTTCGTAATTGCAGGTGGCGACTACACCACGACGGTCCGGTAAACCGCCCACAGCGATGGGGCGGCCCCGTAGAGCAGGGTTGTCTCGCATCTCGATAGAGGCATAGAAGCAGTCGCAGTCGCAATGTATTATTTTACGTTGGCGAGCTGCATCGGCGTCCATCGAGACTGCAGATTCCTGCTCCATGTTGGTGAACCTAGGCGTATTTGCGCTCGAATTCACGCATGAAAGTTGCGAGAGCTTCGCAGCCGGCGACAGGCATGGCGTTATAGATCGATGCTCGAGCGCCGCCGACATCACGGTGTCCTTTTAGAGCATATAGCCCATTTTCCAGAGCTTCATCGACGAAGGTGTCGAGTAGTTCTGGTTTCGCTAAATTGAATGTGACATTCATGATAGAGCGATGCGCAGGATCTGCCACACCAAGATAAAAATCGCTCTCATCGATTACGTCATACAGTAATTTCGCTTTGCGCTCATTTTGTGCTTCGAGCTTCGCAACACCACCTTGCTCTTTAACCCATTCTAAGACGAGACCCATCATATAGATGGCGAAGGTATTGTTGGTGTTCGATAGCGAGTGGCTGCCCGCGTAGACGCTGTAGTCCAGCAACGCAGGCGTGATTTCTAGTGCGTTTCCTAGCAGGTCTTCTCGAATGATGACCACGGCGAGTCCGGCGGGGCCTAAGTTTTTCTGCAGGCCCGCGAAAATTATGCCGAACTGGCTGATGTCGATCTCGCGAGATAGGAATTCTGAGGTCATGTCTGCCACCAGCGGGATGTCGCCAGTCTGTGGGAAGTCATGCCAGCGGGTGCCATATAATGTGTTGTTGCTAGTTATATGGACATAGGCTGTATCAGCCGGTAAGGCAGATGGGTCGAATTCTGGAATGCGATCAAATCCTGTGTCCGCACTGCTCGCCGCCGTCGTCGCATTGCCGAATCGAGCCGCTTCTTTGCGTGCTTTAACGCCCCAGGTTCCAGTTTCAATATAACTCGCTGATTTGCTTGCGCTGCGTCCCAGAAGATTCAGAGGGACAGCAGAAAATTGCATTTGCGCGCCGCCATGCACATACAAAATTTTGTAATTGCTAGGGATATTGGCTAGTTCGATTAGGAGTTCGTCACATCGATTGAGGATGGCGTCGAATTCTTTAGAGCGGTGACTGATCTCGATCACACCGGCGCCCATGCCCTGATAATCCAAAAACTCTGCCTGTGCTTTTTTCATTACTTCCGCGGGTAGCATCGCAGGACCTGCGCCGAAATTGTATACCTGTGTCATGGGTTCGCTTCCAAAAATAAAAAATTAATAAGCTGTTTTGCTATTACGCCTGTTAGATGAGGGTAACCTTAATGACATTCTCAATCGCTGCAATGGCAGCGAGTGATTCAGCCGAAGGCTCACTCTCGAGATCGATTAAGTTATAAGCAATATCGTTTCGACTCTTATTAATCATGTCGAGTACGTTGATGTTTTGATCGGAGAGCACCGCGAGTATCTGCCCAAGCATCTTGGGCACGTTGCGATTGCTGATCGCGAGTCGAGTACCTTTTGCGGCGCCTTCGACACGGTCGAGAGCGAGCGCTGGGAAGTTCACGGAATTACGGATATTTCCATTCTCCAGAAAGTCCATGAGTTGATCCGCTGCCATGACTGCACAATTTTCTTCCGCTTCTCTCGTGCTGGCGCCGATATGAGGCATCGCTATGACATCGTTGCGAGCCATAAATTCCTTGCGGGGGAAGTCGCAGACATAGCGTCCAAGCTTGTTGGATTCGAGAGCCTCGAGTAGAGCGTCGGCATCGACGATTTCGTCGCGTGCGAAATTGATAAGGCAAGTGCCAGGTCGCATGGCGTCGAAGATTTCCCGATTGATCATGCCGCGTGTGGCATCAATAGCAGGCAGATGTAATGTGATGAAGTCAGAGCTTGCCATGAGCGAGTTGAGGTTTTCGATGCGCTTCACCTTGCTAGGCAGGCGCCAAGCCGCTTCGACGGAAAGGGCGGGGTCGAAGCCTTGAACCTTCATGCCTAGGCTGATTGCCATTTCTGCGACGAGTGAGCCGATCGCACCCAGCCCTACGACTCCTATGGTCTTGCCCGCAATTTCACTGCCAGCGAAGCGCTTTTTCTCTTGCTCCATTAATTTGGAGAGTTCGGCGTGGTCATCGATGTCATTCTGTGACTGCGCGAAGTCAATGCCTGGCAGAATGCCGCGAGAGGCTAATAACAGGCCGCAGAGCACCAGTTCTTTCACCGCATTGGCATTGGCGCCCGGAGTGTTGAAAACGACAATGCCTTGTTCTGTGCATGCGTCTACCGGCACGTTATTCGTGCCAGCGCCCGCGCGCGCAATAGCTCTCGCCGATCCTAGTTCTTCGGTGGCCAGCTTGTGGCTTCTGAGCAGAATGGCGTCTGCATCGCTTATATCAGCGGCGACGTGGTAGCTTGATTTGGGGAAGCGGTTGAGTCCGAGTGGTGAGATTTGGTTATAAGTCTTTATATTGTGCATGGGTTCCTATCCAGAAGCAGTTCGCAGCAGCGCTTCGTCAATAGCGACTAATCGTCGAGCCTGCGCTAGATCCTAGGGCGCGGTTTATAACGCGGTGGATGAGAGGGGCCGGCTTGGGCGGATTTTTCACGGTGCCTATAATCAAGCGGATTATGAAGCGAATTGGCGTTGAACTCCAGATGTAGAGCCAATTTAACACGCCTGTATTGGCTTAAAATGTCCGAATGGGCTCTGTGTGGCTTGGGGGTCTCCTGTGATAGAGCTATGATTCTGAACTTCCTGAAGTCATTTGGGTGGTAATAGGTTGATGGCAAGCAGTTCAATGGAGGCAACAGTACGGCATGATGCAAAAATTAGTACCAGGCAAGGCGGTTGACTTAGACACCGGTTCGGTACGCGTCCGGCGAATACTTGGTCTAAATCCTGGTCCTATGACGGGGCCGGGAACAAATAGCTATTTATTGGGTACGCACTCATTAACGCTTATCGACCCCGGACCAATCGACGCCAAGCAGCAACAGAATTTCCTGGCTGCAATAGGCGAAGGACGCCTAGAGCGGATTCTGGTGACGCATACCCACGGAGATCACTCTCCTGCAGCGAAACAACTCGCTGGGCTCACTGGGGCGACATTGCTTGGTTTGAATGCACCGGATGTCGCCGGACAGGATCGTAGCTTTGTTTCCGATGTAGATTGTCGGGATGGGGATTTGCTGCACTGTGTCGATGGCGATGTTCAGTTCACGTTGCAACTGATTCACACCCCCGGCCACGTATCCAATCATTTGTGTTTTCTGCTGCGTGAGGAAGGGCTTCTGTTTACTGGGGATCATGTGTTGCAAGGAACCACCCCTGTGATTTTACCGCCTGATGGTGATATGAGTGATTACCTTAGCTCACTTAAACGATTGCTTTCGCTCCCCCTAGTGTCTCTGGCTCCTGCGCATGGCGAAATAATGATGGCGCCATTCACTGAGATCGAAAATCTCATTGCACATAGACTCAAGCGAGAGGCGAAAATATTGGCTTGCCTCCGCCGGTTAGCGCCCTGCAGTGACGAGGATCTAGTCCGAAGTGCATACGACGATGTGGGAGAACATTTGATTCCTTGGGCAAAGAAGACCATGGCGGCGCACTTGATTAAATTAGAGAAAGAAGGGTTGGCGCGATTTGAATCTGCTCTCTGGATTGCGAGATAAGCGCTGATGCAAGAGCATGATATCCAGTGCTGGAGTTTGTATCTGCTGCGACGAGAGGATGGGGGCTTGTATACAGGCATCACTACCGACGTCGAGCGGCGCTTCGAGGCTCATCGATCCGGTAAAGGGGCGCGCTGCTTGAGAGGGAAAGCGCTCGCGGGTATTGCGTTCGCTATTGAACTCGGTTCGCGTTCTCTTGCGACAAGAGTTGAGTATCGCGTCAAAAAACTCGCTAAGCGAGACAAAGAGGCGTTGATCGATCAGGCATGCTCGAAATCGGAAATATTGTCATTCTTGGGTTTGGAAGACTAGGAGTCAGCGGCAAGTGCGGGATCGTCGCCTTCTTCCAGCGGAGTAATTTTGAAATTCATAAAGCCATACAATACGGCAACGACTGGGCAGATTAAATTGAAGAAACAATAGGGGAGATAAGCGAAGGTTGCGACTCCTAGTGTGCCGCTCATATAGGCGCCACAGGTATTCCAAGGTATCAGTGGCGAAGTCATCGTTGCCGCATCTTCGAGTGTTCGCGAAAGATTTTTCGGATCTAGATGACGATTCGCATATTCCTGCTTATACATTCGCCCAGGCAATACGATCGCGATGTACTGATCCGAAGTGATGATATTGGCGCCGATGCATGTGCCAATCGTCGTCGCTATGAGGCTTCCCGTATTGTGGACGAATGAGAGTGTGTACTGTACGAGTCGCGCAAGTAAGCCGGTAAAATCCATCGCTGCGCCGAATACCATGGCACATAAAATTAGCCACACCGTATTCAACATAGAACTCATACCGCCTCGTGTCATGAGGTCGTCAAGCGTCGCATTGCCGCTGTTCAGGGCGAAGCCATCGAAGAGTGTTTGCCAGATCCCCTTGAAAACACCCAGTGCGAGATTGGGGGTATCACCCGCCATGGCGGCGAGGGCTGGTTGTTGGAAAAGTAGTGCTATCGCTACCGCTATCGCAGCACCTGCGAGAATCGTCGGGATGGGCGGCAAGCGCTTATTGGCCATATAGAGTAAGACGCCGACTGGGAGGAGCATGATTGGATTGATCGTGAAATTTTCCTGGATAAGACGCATGGTTATTTCGAGGTTGTCTGCACTTGCCATTGTGTCGATGTTCAAGCCGATGATGGCGTAAAGAACGATCGTGATGAGTATGCTCGGTATAGTTGTCCAAATCATGTGGCCGATGTGGCTGAAAAGATCCGTCCCCGCCACGGCGGGGGCAAGATTGGTAGTTTCGGAGAGGGGAGACATTTTATCGCCGAAATAGGCGCCGGAGATAATTGCGCCGGCTGTTATTTCGAGTGAAAGCCCAAGACCCGCAGCTGCACCGATGAGTGCTATGCCGATTGTTCCGGCGACAGTCCAAGAACTTCCAATGCTTAGTGCGATCAACCCGCAAATGATACAGCTGGCGGCATAGAAAATCGAAGGATCAAGAATGAGTAAGCTGTAGTAGATCATCGTCGGGACAGTTCCCGAGAGTATCCACGTTCCGATCAAAACGCCGACGCTGAATAGGATAAGGATTGGCTTCAGAGATATCGTGATGCCTGCGACAATCGCTTCTTCTGTCCTGTCCCAGCTGAGCCCGTTACGTTTGCCGATGACAGCTGCGACAACGGCGCCTAGGCATAGTGCTATCTGATTTGGTCCGTAGCTCGCATCTTCCCCAAATAAATAAACTGAAAGCGAGAGCAGGGTTACCAAGACCACAACAGGAAGCAAAGCCTGAAGGATGCTGGGTGATTGGCTGTCTTGATGAATGTCGGTCATGCGTTCCCGATTGTGTGTTTCCAAGCGTCGGAGAATAAGCCGGAGTAGCGCTTCCTGTCCAATCGCGGTGTGGGAAGACGCCGGCTAGGGTATACTGCACACTTTGACGAATAGAGCTGTGGAAATATCGATGACAGACATAAAAGCCTACGTAGAAGACCTGGGTAAGCGAGCGCGAGCAGCTTCCGCGACTATCGCCAAGGCGAGTAGTGGCCAGAAGAATGATGCACTATTAGCCATCGCCGCTCGAATCGAAGCCAGCGGGGCGGAATTGCTGGCAGCAAATCAGCAAGATATGGATGCCGGACGTGAGAAGGGACTGGATGCGGCCCTGCTCGATCGCCTTGAACTCACCCCCGTCCGTATCGAAGGTATGCTCGAGGGTTTGCGCCAAGTGGCCGCTCTAGACGATCCCGTCGGTGCGATCTCCGAATTGAAGCCACGTCCGAGCGGCATCCAAGTCGGGCGTATGCGGGTGCCGCTGGGTGTGATAGGCATTATTTATGAATCCCGACCTAATGTGACTTGCGAGGCGGCGAGTCTTTGCCTGAAGTCTGGAAATGCAACGATCCTAAGGGGTGGCTCCGAGGCACTGAACTCCAATCAAGCGATTGCCGCTTGTATCTCGGCGGGACTCCGAGATGTCGGTCTGCCCGGGGACGTTGTGCAAGTCCTCGATCGAAGCGATCGCGAAGCCGTTGGCCATTTAATTACATTGCCAGAATATGTCGATGTGATAGTGCCACGCGGTGGCAAGGGGCTAATTGAACGAATTAGTCGTGATGCGCGTGTGCCTGTTATTAAACACCTCGATGGCAATTGTCATCTTTACATTGAATCGGCAGCCGACCTAGATAAGGCGCAGCGTGTAGCCATCAATGCGAAAACCCAGCGATACGGCACCTGCTGTACTTTAGAATCTTTGTTGGTGGATGAGGCTATTGCGGCTCAGGCATTGCCGCGTCTCGCCGCGGAATATTCCGAGCACGGTGTTGAACTACGTGGCTGTCCAGCGACACTCGCTATTCTGCCGAGCGCAGTCGCAGCCACTGAAGCCGATTGGGGCGAGGAATATCTCGCGCCTATATTGTCGGTGAAAATTGTGGCCGATCTCGACGAAGCGATCGCGCATATCAACCGCTATAGTTCTGGGCATACTGAATCGATCGTGACTGAGAATTACACGAAGGCGCAGAGATTCCTGAGAGAAGTCGATTCGAGTTCGGTGATGATCAACGCCTCGACTCGATTTGCTGATGGCTTCGAGTACGGTCTAGGCGCTGAGATAGGTATTTCGACCGATAAACTCCACGCGCGCGGACCGGTTGGTTTGGAAGGGCTGACTTCTCAGAAATACATCGTGCTAGGCGATGGGCATATCCGCACGTGATCAAAATAGGCGTCTTCGGCGGCATGTTCGATCCCGTTCATGCCGGACACCTCGAAGCTGCACATTATGCTGTTGCCGCTTTAGGGCTCGATAAAGTCTTGATGGTCCCCTGTCAGACTCCCAATCATCGAAACACCGCGTTCGTTAGTGGAGAGCATCGCCTAGCTATGTTGGCGCTGGCCTGTGCGGAAGATCCGACTCTAGAGCCGTGCTCGATCGAACTTGATCGTGAAGGCGTTTCCTACAGTGTGGATACGATGGCACAGTTGCGATCCGCTTATCCAGATTGTTCCTTTGTCTTCCTGCTCGGGCTCGATGCATTCGAGTCCTTACCTAAATGGGAGCGCTGGGAGGAACTACTGGACGATAATTTGCTCGCTGTCTTCGCGCGCCCAGGCAGCGAGCTCTCTACTGAGAGCTCAGCTAAGTTAAATATTGCTGAGCGAACTGTCGTGAGCGTTGACGAGCTCTTCGCCGCTGGGCGGGGCAAGGTCTTGATGCTTAATGGGATGGCAAATTCTTTGTCGTCAACTGCGGTGCGGGCCTCGTTGAAGTCGGGGAGTGAAGAAGCTAATGCTCCGATACTCGAAGCGCTAAGCCGTTATATCGCTAGCCATAAACTCTATTAAATGTAGAACTTAAATTAATTGAAATTCCTAACTAATTTATTTATAAGGATTAAATGTGCCTAAAAAGAAATCGTTAAGTAGCGAACAGCTCGCGGAACTCGCGGTAAGCGCGTTAGAGGACATGAAAGGGCAACTTGTGCGCAGCATCAATGTAAGCCAGCTCACATCAATCACCGACTATATGGTTATTGCTACTGGTACCTCTAGCACGCACGTGAAAGCGCTCTCAGATTCTGTTGATAAGGCGGCAAAAGAGGCTGGTCAAACGGTGAAGAGCATCGAAGGTAAGATGCAGGCCGAATGGGTGCTCGTCGACCTTGGCGATGTTGTGGTTCACATCATGATCGCACCCATGCGGGCGCTCTATAATTTAGAGGACCTCTGGAGCTTCCGCACGCCGAAGGCAGAAGAAGCCGAGGGCGAGAGCTAGCATGAAATTTAGGCTGATCAGCATCGGTACGAAAATGCCGCGCTGGGTGCAAGAGGGTGTGGAGGAGTACAGGAAGCGGATCGTCAATGATTTGAATTTCAGCCTTGTAGAATTACCCATGGCGAAACGCAGCAAGACCCAGACTGCGGAACAATGCCGAGAGAAGGAAGGAGAGGCTATTTTAGCTTCCCTACAAGAAGCCGATTATGTGGTTAGTCTGGAAGTGCAGGGTAAGACGCTCGATACGGCAGCGCTCGCTCGGCGGCTCGACTATTTTAAGCAAGAAGGGCGCAATGTGAGTCTGTTGGTCGGCGGCCCAGATGGGCTCTCTTCGGCTTGCGACCGTCGAGCAGATGAAAGCTGGTCGCTTTCCGCTCTGACGCTGCCACATCCTTTAGTGAGAGTGTTGTTATTAGAGCAGCTCTATAGGGCCAATAGTCTAAGCAAGGGACATCCTTATCATCGAGAATGATTGCGGGGTTGAAAGTTGACGGGTAAATGGCAGTTAAAAGATCGCGAAGAGGAGCGTAGATTATTTGCGAACCGATTGCTGATCGCCATGATCATCGTGGCTTCGCTGTTTGTCGCGCTCACGCTGAAACTCTTCAATCTTCAAGTCACTCAATATGACTACTTCGCCTCGAGAGCCGACGGCAACCGTTTGCACTCGCAGTTTGTCCCACCCGCACGTGGATTGATCTACGACCGCAGTGGTCAACTCCTCGCCGACAATCAACCTATTTTCAACCTCAGCATAGTGAGGGAACGCATTGAAGATTTGGATGAGACGCTTGCACTTATTGCTTCACTCATAGAATTGAGTGAGGAGGAGGTGTCTCAGTTTAAGGAGCGTCTGCTGCGTCGACGGGTTCCATTCTCTTCAGTCCCATTGCGATTCGTGTTGAGTGAAGACGAAAAGGCGCGCATCGCGGTCAATGCTTATCGACTGCCAGGAGTGAGCATAGATCCGCAGTTCGTCCGCACTTATCCCTTCGATGATCTTAACGCTCACGCGCTAGGCTATGTTTCTGAAATCAATCGCGATGAGCTCGATCTCTTCGACGAAGAAATGCGAGAAAATTATGGGGGCACGAACCATATAGGGAAATCGGGTGTCGAGCGCACTTACGAAGAACTGCTTCACGGAGAGGTTGGCTACGAGGTTGTTGAGAAGAATAATCGCGGCCAAGTCATGCGTCGACTTGAGCGCACTGACCCGGTGGCGGGGCACAATCTGACGCTGTATCTAGAAAATCGACTGCAGCAGGTGGCGCACGATGCTTTGGGAGAGCACCGAGGAGCGGTAGTTGCGATAGATCCGAGCACTGGCGGCATTCTCGCCATGGTCAGCAAGCCGGGATTCGATCCGAATCTTTTTGTCACGGGAATCAGTAGTAAAGACTATTCGGCTCTCGTGACGGATAACATCAATACGCCGCTATTTGATCGCAGCGTTAATCCTTACCCTCCTGCATCAACGGTCAAGCCCTTCATAGGACTTGCGGGCTTGCAGCATGGCTTCACTGACCGAGATACGGTGATACAAGATCCGGGTTATTTCAGGCTACCAGGTGTGCGTTATCGATGGGGTGATTACACCCTGCGAACCGCGATTGGCGGCGGGCACGGCGAAACGAATTTACAACGAGCGATCTATCAGTCCTGTGACACATTTTTCTATGACCTCGGGTATCGCATGGGTATTGAGACTATCCATTCCTTCCTCAGTCAGTTCGGCTTTGGCCAAAATTTTGCGCTCGACGTCGGCTATGCGAGAACAGGTGTACTGCCTTCGAAAGATTGGAAGAAACGGACTCGCAATGAGCCTTGGTACCCGGGCGACACAATTAATTCTTCAATCGGGCAGGGCTATATGTGGGCCACTCCTCTGCAACTAGCCACAGCCACGGCTATCGTGGCGAATAAGGGCAAGGTTGTTCGGCCTCGAATGTTAGCTGCGGTCGACGGTGTGCCATTTGAGCCGAGCGAGTCTATGCTGATGCCCGATGTACAAATCGATGATGCGGAAAACTGGCGCTACATTGAAGACTCGATGACTATGGTTGTGCACCGACCTTATTCGGACGTATTCAGGGATTACGGCACTGCCTATGAGGCTATTGCGCGCAGCGATAGAGACATGGCCTATAAGATGGCGGGTAAATCAGGCTCAGCGCAAGTGGTTAGCATCGATCAGGATATTTTGCAGAGCACGGATATCGATGTTTCTGATCTCAACAAAGACCATGCTTTATTCATCGCTTATGGACCGGCGCAGCATCCAAGCATCGAGCCGCAGATCGCGGTGGCGGTGTTCGTTGAGAATGGCCAGCATGGAAGTAGTGTAGCGGGGCCGGTAGCGAAAGCCGTCATCGACGCCTATCTGCTCGACATCCTGCAAATAGACTTTACTGCATTCGAAGAGGATCCCGACGCGCTGCTGAGCTTGACCAGCGAGCAAGTCTTCGAAGACCTCGATCATGCGGGACATGACCATGACTAGTCTCACCAATAGTCGAGATTTTGTCCGCCAATCAAAATTGGATCTTGCGCCGCAGCGTAGGATAAGTGGTTTTTGGCAAGTAATCCGTATCGACCCGGTCCTCCTGCTCGGTCTGCTGCTGCTGTGCCTATATGGCTTATTTATCCTGTACAGCGCCACGGACGGGGATGTGGAAACCGTGCGGCGTCAGGCGATTGCAATGTGTGTTGGCTTCGGAGTCATGGCCGGAATGGCGCAGCTCAACATTCAGTTTTACCGTCGCTGGGCGCCATCGGCTTATGTCGCGGGTCTAGTGGTACTCGGCCTAGTACTTCTAATCGGAGTCGATAAAAATGGCGCACGGAGTTGGCTCGATCTCCCAGGGTTGCCGAGTTTTCAGCCCTCTGAATTATTGAAATTCATAGTGCCTATGCTAGTGGCTTGGTATCTCGGGAGCCGACCGATGCCCCCCAGCTTTAAGCATATTTTCTGGGCGGGGTTGATAACCCTGATTCCGGCAGGGCTCATTATTCTGCAGAATGATACTGGCACCGCTCTCATGGTGACGATGTCTGGGATTTTTGTGTTGCTACTCGCTGGCTTGCGTTGGCGCATTGTCTTTGCCGGCCTTGTCGCGGCGATCATAGCCTCACCTGTGTGGTACCTCTTCCTCGCATTGCCGCATCAGAAAAATCGCATTTTAACGTTCTTCGATCCTTATCTGGATCCTACAGGAGCGGGATACAACATTATCCAGTCACAGATTGCGATCGGTTCCGGCGGTCTTTACGGCAAGGGCTATGGCAATGGGGCGCAGTCCCATCTCGATTTTATTCCGGAGAGCAACACCGATTTCATACTAGCCGTATTGGCTGAAGAATTCGGTTTGCTTGGCGTGTTGCTATTGGTAGCCCTCTACCTGTTCGTGATCATCCGAGGAGCGAATATCGCACTAAATGCAGCGGATATGTTCGGCAGACTCCTCGCCGGTAGTCTGACGCTCACTTTCTTCCTCTACCTATTCGTTAACATGGGCATGGTGACCGGATTGCTTCCAGTGATTGGCCTGCCATTGCCGCTAATTTCCCGTGGTGGAACGGCCGTAGTGACCTTGTTTATTGGCTTTGGCCTGTTGATGTCGATTCAGATGCGTAGTGGCGGCCGTTCTGCTCGTTAGCCGTACCTTGGTAAACTTCTAATATTTTTCCTTAATTGACCGTTACCCTCTACTAACATCTACTCGCTATGCGCTATCGAGTCAGCAATGATCGAACCATTTATTGAGAGAGAAGTGATGATCACTCAAGCAAACAATCCAGCTCCGCAAAACGTGCAAGAAATTGTGAGCTTAAGAGCGCCCAACCGGCTTGTCTTTGCTTCTTTACTATTGTTTTTAGTGGGCTGTGCTAGCAATTCGCCAGCACCATCGCCTAATGCTGGGCGTTATCAGATATCCCAAGATCGCGCGCCGACAAGGCAGCTGGATCCAGCGCAGATTCCTGACGTGATACCCACGCCAATCGACAGGACAATGGCGGGAAATCGTAGTCCTTATGAGGTGTTAGGTAAACGATACACGGTGCTCCCTACCGAAGAGGGGTATTTTGAGCGAGGGGTCGCTTCTTGGTATGGCGAAAAGTTTCATGGCCACAAGACCTCAAATGGCGAAATATTCGACATGTATCAGGCCTCTGCGGCCCATAAGTCGTTGCCCATCCCAAGTTTTCTTAAGGTAACGAATCTCGATAACAATCGCAGTATCGTAGTTCGGGTAAACGATCGTGGTCCTTTCCATGGGGATCGCATCATAGATTTGTCTTACGCCGCTGCAGTGAAGTTAGGTTATGCGGATAAGGGGACGGCGAGGGTTGAGTTAGAGGCTATCGTAGTGAATGCGGATATGCCTAGGCGTGCTGCGCGACCGGTCTCATTGGCTCGAGTGGGAGAGGCGGCAATAACTGAGCAATATCTCCAGGTCGGCGCTTACTCGGCATCTACAGCGGCTGAAGACGTTGCCGCGACCCTAAGCAGCCTAACTCGCCGCGGTGTTCGGATCGAGGAGATCAGCACGTCGGAAGGGCGTCGCCTGCACAGAGTGCGCGTAGGGCCACTCAGCGACCCCGATGAGATCAATATGCTCAAGCAGCGAATAGCATCGGCGAATTTGGGCAGCCCTTATCTCGTGACTGATTAGAGCTCGCCAGACATCGTCGGTAGCAGTGAGGGCTTCATGTTGGCGGTAGAAAGTCATAGAACTGCCCAAAATGTGGCGCAGCTCTGCCCAATCGGCGTCATTATGCGGGTATTAGCCTTATTGCATAGGCATTGGCGCGAGTAAGCTTTAGAATAGCAATAATCGTGCTTGTGCTAAGCGCCAAGACAGAATCAGACTAATTTTATTAGCAGACCCGGAAGAGAGAAGAGCGTCCAATGAACAGTAAAACGCAAGCCACCCTCAGAACACCCAGTCTTATCAGAGTGTTGTTGGTGGCGCTTTGTCTTGGCTTGTTTCCCGCGCTGCGTGCATTCGCGGCCCCGGCCATCATCCCGCGACCGCCAGATGTCGCGGCTACTAGCTATATTCTAATTGATGCTAAGACTGGTCAGGTATTGATCGAGGAGAACGCGGACGAAGCATTGCCACCCGCTAGCCTCACCAAGATTATGACCTCTTATATTGCTATCGAAGAGATTATCAATGGCCATTTGGAACTCGATACGCCGGTGCATATCAGTGAAAAAGCATGGCGCATGGAAGGCTCCAAGACCTTTGTCGATGTCGATTCCATGGTGCGAGCGGAAGATTTGCTGCGAGGCATCATTATCCAGTCGGGGAACGATGCGAGTGTCGCCATAGCTGAGCATATTGCGGGCAGTGAAGACGCCTTCGCAGACATGATGAATCAATACGCCGAAGTAATGGGCATGCAACAGAGCTTCTTCATGAATGCTAGCGGACTCGATACCGAAGAGTATTACAACACAATGTCTGCTCGCGATCTTTCGATTATCGCGCGCGAGACTGTGACGAAGCATAAGGATTTTTACCCTATCTACGCAGAGCGGGAATTCACTTATAACGGCATCACGCAGTCGAATAGGAATTCACTGCTGTTCCGCGACCGCAATGTTGATGGACTAAAAACGGGATGGACGGATGCCGCGGGCTATTGCTTGGTGGCTTCGGCAGAGCGTGATGGTATGCGGTTAATTTCCGTTGTGATGGGAACGGCCAGCACTGAAGCTCGTGCCGTCGAGACGCAGAAATTGTTGACCTATGGCTTCCGCTATTTTGAAACTCATCAACTCTACAGTGAGGGTCAGGTGCTTGCAAATGTGCCGGTCTGGTCGGGTGAGCAATCTGCGGTCGATCTTGGTGTTACTGAAGACGTTTTTGTCACGATTCCAAGAGGGCAGGGTGAAAACCTGAGCGCAGCTATTGACGTGGAAGAGGCAGTTACCGCGCCACTGGCTGGAGGACAGATCATGGGGGTTGTGAACGTCACTCTAGACAGCGACCTCATTTATCGTGGCGACGTGGTGGCCATGCAGGAAGTGCAGCAAGGCAGCCTTTTCAAGCGTTTCATTGATTGGCTCACGTTGTTCTTCAGTAATTTGTTCTCTTAGTTCGGGGGCGCTATGACTCGCGATGTCATAATCAACGAAATTCCCCTCGATGCCGATCAAGAGGCGCCGAAAATCGAATTTCCCTGTCTTTATCCTATCAAGGTGATAGGTGTGGCGGTGCCTGATTTTAAAGAGCGTGCGATCGAGGCGGTGGAACGACACACAGGCAAAATTGACGAAGAACTGATCGAGCTAAACCCCAGCAAGCAAGGGAGTTATGTCTCAGTTCGGTTTACTATCGCCGCGACCGGACATGACCAGCTTCAGAATATTTTTGCTGAGCTCAAGCTAATCGAGCACGTAAAAATGGTGCTATAAGGTGCGGTTAGACTCCTATAAGTGGGAGCAGGCTGAGCCTGCGCCCGCGTCACCTCTTTCTAAACCCCTCGAAATTGGATTGAAAGTTCGCCGTCTCGGTTTGCAAGATTATGAGCCTATTTGGCAAGCGATGCGCTATCTGGCGGAACATCCACGAGAAGGGCGTGACGACGAGATTTGGTTGCTCAGTCACAAGCCGGTTTTCACCCAGGGGCAAGCAGGGAAAGCGGAACATATTTTAAATCCGGGTGGAATTCCTATCGTGCAGATCGATCGTGGCGGGCAGGTGACCTATCATGGCCCCGGTCAGCTCGTAGCTTACCTGCTCATCAATGTGAAGCGGCGTAAAATAGGAGTTCGAGAGCTGGTCGATTTGATCGAAGAGGCTATCGTCGAGACGCTCGCGGGGTTTGGTATTGAAGGTGAGCTACAAGCCGATGCGCCGGGTGTTTATGTCGATGGAGCCAAGATTGCGGCATTAGGGCTACGTATCAAGAACGGTTGGAGCTATCATGGCCTCAGCCTAAATATCGCGATGGACCAGACTCCCTTCGCTCGCATTAATCCCTGTGGATTCGAAAATTTGGCGGTTACACAGGTAGCTGACTTAATTGAGGAAACTGGCGAGCAGCGTAACCTGATGCAGGAAGTGAGTTCTGCTCTCGCATCAGCGTTAAAGACGAGGCTTGGTTACCAGCCTTAATTCTATATTCGCTTGACCCATAGCTATTGCCGGTGCGTGCCGGCACAGTGAGCACAATCATGACAGAGAGAAAACGCCGCAACGTATTAGTCGAAGGCGAAAAACTGCGCGGAGCCGATAAGGTGAGGCGCATTCCCTTAAAAGTTATACCGACCGACGAGCTTCCTACGAAGCCAGACTGGATACGCGTGAAAATTCCCGCGTCACCGCGTATTAATCATATCAAGCAAAAACTTCGCGACCATAAGCTCGCCTCCGTCTGCGAAGAAGCTTCCTGTCCGAATTTGGGCGAATGTTTCAGTAATGGCACTGCAACATTCATGATTATGGGCGAGATTTGTACTCGTCGCTGTCCATTCTGTGATGTTGCTCATGGCAAGCCGAAGCCGCTCGATGAGAGCGAGCCCGCAGAGCTTGCGCACGCTATCGGGGAGATGGGATTGAGCTATGTCGTCATCACTTCGGTTGATCGTGATGACTTGAAAGATAGTGGCGCGCAGCACTTCGCGAACTGCATTAGTGAGACTCGCAAGGTGAACCCGGAAATCCGTGTAGAAGTGTTGGTCCCAGATTTCCGCGGACGCATGCAAATAGCTCTCGATATACT
Organism: Pseudomonadales bacterium; assembly: GCA_023268635.1. GTDB lineage: Bacteria > Pseudomonadota > Gammaproteobacteria > Pseudomonadales > Pseudohongiellaceae > UBA9145. The sequence continues at coordinate 50,090 of JALQUB010000022.1, read as the reverse complement.
CAAGCAAACGCCACCAGACGTGTTTAATCACAATCTTGAGACTGTGCCTAGGCTCTACAAAAAAGCCCGGCCTGGAGCAGATTATCAGTGGTCGTTAGAACTGCTGAAATCCTATAAGGCGCTTACACCAGAGGTGATCACTAAATCTGGCTTAATGCTCGGTCTAGGTGAGACTCTCGATGAAGTGAAAGAAGTGATGCGGGATTTGTTTGCGCATGATGTCGATATGGTGACCTTGGGGCAGTATTTGCAGCCGAGTAAGGATCACCTCAAGGTCGAACGATTCGTTCATCCGGATGAATTTGAAGAATTACGCGTATTCGGCGAAGAGTTAGGGTTTAAACACGTTGCCAGCGGACCCTTGGTGCGCTCGTCATACCATGCCGATAAGCAGGCGCAAGGTGAAGCAATTGAGGTTAAAAGTTAAGCAATGTCTCGATTGACCCCAGTTTTGTGCGCCATTGTTGCGTTGTTGATCGCTTATCTCATACAAGCGAATGATTTATTTTTTGGCACCTTAGCATTGCCTGTCAGAGGCTTTATTATCGCGCCAGTATTTGTTCTTGGTCTCTTTGCGGCGCGTCCATTGTTGCCTGCTTTTATGAGAAGCCTGGCTATCTTTTTGAGCTTTATCGTAATCCCTGTGCTGGGCTTTGTGTTCCTTTACTATCTAATGTTGATGCCTCAACGAGAAGGTGAGGGTGTGCGCGGAGAGCAGTTGCTGAGTTCTTTGATTACCGATGCGTCTAGCAATGGGATTGTTGAGATTGGTTTTAGCAATCCGATTTATACACCGACAATTGAGTTCACCAATGCCGAGTTATTTACTCGAGACGTTGAGGTATTCCTGCGTCTGACAAATACGCTAGGCGAAACGTCGCTCTATCGTGCTGTCAGAGAGGAAATTCCAGGTTCGGCATTGAGCGTCGAGGCGTCAGTGAAAGGATTGTTGAGCGAGAGCGACGACTATTTATTTAATCCTATCAGCGTCGCGCCATTAGCGACTCGGCGGGGGAAAGTCGTATTCGTAATCAGTGATATAGAGGATGGACGCTCATTCTCACGAGTGCTCAAGGAGGCTGTGAAAGCCCAATTCGAATTGCGAGAACCCGGTAGCGGTTCTCTCATCGATGAGGTCGCCCTCATCGCGTTATAGAGATTTGATTCTCAGCATTCCTTATTAACTCTTCAGACCCCTTGGGCTTGAGTGTTAATAGATTGTGACCGAATAGCACGCTTCCGAAGACTAGCAGCAAGGCTACACAGCTACTCGTCAGCAGGATCGTTGATAGTTGATCTCCGAGTGGCACGAGTAGTGCAAGCATAATTCCCGCAATTAACCTTCCACACTCCCAGAGTAGTGTGTGCTTCCTTCGGTCTAAAATATAGCCATGGACGAATAGAGATCCCGCCACGAAGAGGACGGCTGCCCACAGTTCTATTTGAGTTGCATTTTCCGCTAGGCCGGCCAAAGGTAAGCTGACACTGAGCGTCGCTATAAATTGGGAAGCCACATAAATTCGTGTTAATGGATGCAGCGGCGGATCGTATTTGCTAGTTAGATCGACAGTGCGTTTCGCCTTACAGCTGGATAGCTGATTTTCGGGCAGCCAGCCAGGCGGTTTAATCAAAAGTTTAAATTTGTTTCCAATTCCCTTTAATGTCACAAAATCGACCAGCAGTCGCCAGTAAACATGGATATTTGCCCACAAAGGGTTCCAGCTATTTAGCGGTTTGCGCAGTCCGTAAACAGCAGGTTCATCATCGAGTTCGTCTTGAAATGTGCCGAAGATTCGATCCCATACTATAAAGACGCCACCGTAATTTTTATCCACGTAACGATCATTGCGCGCGTGGTGAACTCGATGGTTTGAGGGCGTCACCATAATCCACTCGATAAAACTCAGCTTAGGGACGTGTTGGGTGTGAACCCAGAATTGATAGATTAAGTTGAGACTCACTGAGGTGACGATAATTTCGCCGGGCACTCCAATAAGGAAAAAGGGAATCAAGAAGAGGAAACCATGGAAATCGATACTGGTCTGCCGGAGTGCTGTGCTGAGATTGTAGTCCTCGCTTTGATGATGCGATACATGTGATCCCCAGAAGAGGGCTACCTCATGCCCTAGACGATGTTTCCAGTAATAGGCAAGGTCGTAGAGGACGAAAGTCATGACCCATACTAAGGCGGAATCTGCAGGCAATTGGGTGAGCTGTAAGGTGTCGACGATGTACTCATAAATAAGCGCGGAGAAGCCGACGATGACTAGGCCGTTTATCGAACTCAAAGTGCCCATAGAGAGGCTATTGACCGTGTCATTGACACGGTAGGTGTTGCGGCCGCGTAGTAACCCGTAGCTGAATTCTACGGCGATAAGTAGGAGGAAGAAGGGGACTGCGACAGCGATTAGATCCATAGTTATCTCGCTAATTATCTCGATTGCAGTAGCTGGGATGCCTTTGAACGCTTCTGCGCAGTATCCGCAGGGTTTTTGGCCGTAATATTCAAAAAGTCATCCAGACAGAGTATTATGAGCGCCGTTTAGTTTTACGTTTTTCATATTAAAGACAGGAATCTACCGATGATAGATCCGAAATACAATAAGTCGCCACGTACAGCGCTAGTTCGCGTGAGCATGCTAGGAATACTGACCAGTATGCTCAGCTCATTAGCCTTGGCGCAGGGTGTCCAGCAGACTAAAGGCGATTTCCAAGACAAATTCCGCCAATTAGATGAAGTGTTGCCTACAGCGAATGTCTACCGCAATGCGGCAGGACAGCCTGGGCATCAATACTGGCAACAGAAGGTAGATTACGATATCGAGGTGACCCTCGATGAAGATGCCCATCGCATACAGGGTAGTGAGGAGATCACTTACCAGAACAATTCTCCGGACACACTGAGCTATTTGTGGTTACAGCTTGATCAGAATCGATTCCGCAATGATTCCATCGCACAGTTGAGTCAGACGTTTAATCGCTCCAATCCCGAGCCAACTACACCTGCCAGAGTGAGCCTGGGTCAACTACGTGAAATCCAGTACATGGAAGAGGCCGCGTTGGGGTATGACATCCAGTCGGTAGTTGATGGCTCTGGCAACGCACTCACGCACACAATTGTGGGCACATTGATGCGAATAGATCTCGCCCGTGAGCTGCGCTCTGGCGCGTCGGTCGAGTTAAAAATAGATTATGCCTACAACATCGTGAATGGTGATGTGATCGGACCGCGAGCGGGCTATGAGCACTTCGCCGATGAAGGCGAAAACGGGAATACCATTTATGCGCTCGCGCAATGGTTTCCTCGGTTGGTCGCGTACACGGATTATGAAGGGTGGACGAACAAAGAGTTTCTAGGCTCGGGTGAATTCACGCTGGAATTCGGTGACTACGAAGTCGCCATGACTGTGCCTGCAGACCATATTGTAGCCGCCACGGGTGAGCTACAAAATGCCAATCAAGTGCTGACGAGTGAACAACGTGATCGATTGAAAGAGGCGGCGACGGCCGATCGTCCGGTGTTTATCGTGACTCCGGAAGAGGCTCTCGCCAATGAGGAGGCAGGAACGGACGAGGTGAAGACTTGGCGCTTCAGTGCCGAGAATGTTCGCGACTTCGCATGGTCTTCTTCACGCAAGTATATTTGGGATGCGAAGGGCTACAGACAGGAAGGTGCTGAGCAAGATTTTGTCTTGGCAATGTCCTTCTGGCCTAAGGAAGGCGGGGATTTGTGGGCGAAGTACTCTACTGAAGCCGTAATCCATACGCTTGAGGTCTATAGCCGATTCTCCTTCGATTTTCCTTATCCGACTGCGCAGTCAGTGAACGTCGGTTTCGTCGGCGGCATGGAATATCCCATGATCACGTTCAACGGACCTCGGACTACGCTGCAGGATGATGGCAGCCGCACGTATACATTAGCGGAAAAGCGTTTCCTTCTCGGTGTGGTTATCCACGAAGTTGGCCATTTCTACTTCCCCATGATCGTGAACTCGGATGAGCGTCAATGGACATGGATGGATGAGGGAATTAACAGCTATCTCGACGGTGTCGCTGGTCGAGAGTGGGACGCCGAAATTCCTTGGGGCGTCGAACCTCGATACATCGTGGATTACATGGTTTCGAGCAATCAAGTGCCAATAATGACTCAGTCAGACAGTGTTCTGCGCTTGGGTTCTAATGCTTATGCAAAACCAGCGACAGCGTTGAATATTCTGCGCGAGACAATTATGGGGCGCGAGCTCTTCGATTTCGCCTTCAAGGAATACGCAAAACGCTGGGAGTTTAAGCGTCCAACTCCGTCGGACTTCTTCAGGACTATGGAAGAAGCGTCGGGAATCGATCTAGATTGGTTCTGGCGAGGTTGGTTCTACACCACCGATCACGTTGATATCTCGCTCGAGCGCGTCTATCAGATGAGAATGAATACTGAAAATCCTGACATCGATTTCGCGCGCGAGCGTGAGGATGACAAGGCCTTCTCGCCCTCTGTATTCAGTGAGGCAAATCGCGCTGAGGGCATGCGCACTTGGGTGGAACGCAATCCAGATGTGCGTGACTTCTACGATGACAACGATGAGTTCACTGTCACGAATAAAGAGCGTAACGCCTATAACTCGTTCCTCGAGGGCTTAGAAGATTGGGAGCGTGCAGTTCTCGATAAAGCGGTGAGCGAAGACCGTAATTACTATCTGCTCGAATTCGCAAACAAGGGTGGTCTCGTCATGCCGATAATCCTTGATGTTGAATATGCTGATGGGTCGAAAGAACAAATTCGTTACCCCGCCGAGATTTGGCGTCGTTCACCGAAGGCAGTTAAAAAACTCCTGGTCAGTGAACGTGAAATTGTCTCACTGACAATAGACCCACAAATGGAAACTGCGGACGCGGATATAGAGAATAACTACTACCCTCGCCGCATAGTGCCTTCTCGTATTGAGAGCTTTAAGTCTTCATCAAGCAGCCAGCGTGTAGCACGTGATGTGATGCAAGATATTAAGACTGAGCTGAAGAGCGAAGACGATGACGACAGCGAAAGCTGCTAATTTTTCTAGAGGACGAGACGCGTTCTTGCGTCTCGTCCTCTCTTGTCTACTTATTTGGCCGCTAGCGAGTCAAGCCCATCAACAAAAAACCGCTGTAACTCGGCTGCTATTTAATAGTAATAGCGGAAATTTCGAAGTGATGCACCGGCTGTTTTTGCATGATGCGGAACATGCGGCGACAGTGGTCTTCGGAGAGAAGCAGGATCTTTTTGAGTCGGCAGAATCGCGTGCACTATTTGGCAGTTATGTGGCCAATAGATTCGCAGTGGCGATCGATATCGAGGGGCAGGATTTAGTCCCTGTTTCGTTAGATTATTTGGGTGAAGAAATCGATGGGCAATATATCTGGATCTACCAGGAGGCCGTTGGTTTTCTCGAGAATGCACCCGAAGGGCTTACGAGGCTGAGGATTATTAATAGCATTCTGCGCGATGTGTGGCCTGACCAAGCGAATCTGGTTAACCTAGAGCGAGACGGACGAATCGAGAGTGTGAGTTTTACCGACGGAGCCGATGCAATAAGTGTGGACTTGCCTTAGTGCTTTAATTCGGCCGCGCCGAGATACTCCGCGATCGCAAGGCCAGCTGCGACGCTGGTGAATGGATCATGCTCAACGACTTTGTTGGGAAATCTGGAATCGAGAATGTCCTTGACTGCGGGGATGAGCGATGAGCCTCCAGTGCGAATAACGAGCTCGATCTCTTGTTCCGAAATCCCTGCCAATTCCAGTGTTTTTTCGACAGCTGCGTTCAATTTGATGAGCGGTTCGGCGATGATTTGTTCGAAATGCTCTCGAGTCAGTGTGATCTCAATATCGAGCTCGGGAATATCGAGCAAGGCACTCTCTTTATAAGATAGTTCAGCCTTTAAGTCCTTTAATAGCTGAAATACTAAATAACTATAATTATTCTTGATGAGGTCGTAGAGTCGTTGGAATTTTACCGCGGCATCGTCTCCTTCTAGGATGCGTTGGTGCAGTGGAGTCGTGTACTTATTCTGATTGAGCATATAGCTTACAGCCCAATTTAGGAGTAGGTCTTCATATTCTTCAAATGGAAAGGCTGTTTCGATTTCCCGATCCTCACCGGCGCGACGCCATCGTTCCCCCTTTCCGAGTAAAGGAAAGATTAATTCTCGGAATAAGAGTTGATCGATGTGATCCCCGCCGAGTCCTATGCCGTGTGTGGCGACGACTTCAAAATCATCGTTTGTGTGTTTGATGACGCAAAGATCTAGCGTGCCGCCGCCGAAATCGACCGCGAGTAGTGTGCGGGATTGGAGTTGAGGGTTTGCGTGCAAGTAGCTTAGTGCCGCCGCATTCGGTTCTTGGAAGAAGCTTTGTTGTTTGAATTCCGCATAGCCGTAGCTCTCGGATAACGCCGATAGCGCAGCGTGGTTTTTATCGCTATGGCTGCCTTCAAAATTCACCGGATGACCGATGCAGGCATGATCGATAAAAGGTCTAGGCTGCAGGTTGATTGGGAGCTGAGCCGCTATCGTCGATCGTATTCGAACGAGTAGGGGGGTAATGAGCGCTACGAGGCGGAATGGCTTGTCGAATACCATGAGCCGCTGTGTCTCATTATTTCCAAGCAATCGCTTTACGCCGCGAAAGAGACGACCCTGCTGCCCACCATCGACCAACGATTGTCCGTAGATCAGAGAGGTGGATGCCTCCTCGGGTAATCCATGGTCGCCTATTTGGCCAGTTGTAGTCCTTCCTTCCCCCAATATCTCGGCGCTCAACTCGACTGTTCTGCCGGTATTGCTGCGGACGTATTCTTCGATAGCCTCTTGTCCGGTAACGATCTGATAATCTCGGTTTATGTAGATTGCGCTCGGCATCACTTTGGCATGTTGTTCGAGATTAATGATGGTTACTCGCTCGCCATCGAAAATCGCTGCGGCGCTATTGCTCGTACCGTAGTCGACGCCGATTCCCAGACGTTTTTCGGTATTAGGGATTGATCGTTGGAGGGAGTGTTGCTTGGAAGTCACGGTGCTTGTCCTACAAAATAAAGCTTTATTCGTGGCCTATTGGGCCGGAGCGAGACGATAGCATAAGCAGCCTTGTAGGCTCTACCTTCCCGTGAGCTTGCGATCGATTCATGCCTGTAGCGCCATGGCGATGCCACAGTTACAATGCGATTCTTAGATGTTAGAGAAGAATTAAGCTATGCCAGTAATCGAAAGTAAGCAGAAAAAGCGTTTCTTCGCCGGTTTCCTAGCCGCGGCGGCCACATTGGCACTCTCTTTGGCGAGTTTCTCGAGTTATGCGGGCACTATCGTGCGTATTAGCACTAGCGTCGGAGACTATTCTATTGAACTCTTAGATGAATCTGCCCCGCTTACGGTCGCTAACTTCCTGGGCTATGTTGAACGCAATGACTTCAATGGCACGTATATCCATCGAGCTGTCGACAATTTTGTGGTGCAGGGTGGCGCCTATAGATTCGAACTTTACGAGGGTCCGATTGACGTACCTGTGGGTAACACCGTTGCAAACGAATTTGGGGCGTCGAATGTGCGTGGTACCGTCGCGATGGCGAAGGTGGACGGTGATCCGGATAGTGCCACAAATCAATGGTTTGTGAACCTTCAAGACAATAGCTCAAACCTCGATGAAAACAATGGTGGGTTCACTGTGTTCGGAACGGTGTTGGGTGACGGCATGGAAGTGCTCGATGCTATCGATGCTTTGCCCTATGTAAGTCTAGGGGCGAAGGCGCCGAATGCTCCGTATTTCTCAGACTTCTATACGAATCCGCTCACTTTCGTTTACCTAAACGCCGAAGTGACTCAGCGTTTTAGCTCTGCGACACATGTTTATGAAAGTGCGACCGGGCTGCTAATAAGCTCGGTCAATATCGATGCGGGAGCTCAGCTAATAAGCCTCAATTTTAATTCGGTGGCTTCAGATCTCGGATTTGTCATACAGGCTAATGCAGAGAGTGTGATACCTAGGCAGGCGACTTTCGATGGCATAGCAAATTATGACAGCACAGCCGGACTGCTCACGATTCCCTCGCTGGAAGTCAATATGAATGGCAGCGTATCCATCATTAACAATGTCGTATTCAGACTAATCGATGCCGCGAATGCTCGATTCCTTCTCGAGTCCTACGACATCTAAGCAAGCTGGCGAATTCGAAAATAAGGATAATAAAAATGGCGAGTCCGCGTGGTGAATTTAGCTCTCGATTTGGCTTTCTCATGGCAGCGGCCGGCTCGGCAGTTGGACTGGGCAATATCTGGGGCTTCCCGACCAATGCGGCAGAGAATGGCGGCGCGGCCTTTCTCTTCGCGTATCTATTGCTCGCATTCGCACTAGCGTACCCTGCGCTAATGGCGGAGCTCATCATTGGGCGGCATGCACGCGCAAATGGTGTCACCGCATTGCAGCTTATTGCGACCGGTGCTAAGAGCAGGGCATTCGGCACAATGGTCGGTGTGCTCGGCATCATTACCGTAAGCTTCATCCTCAGCTTCTACGCGATCGTGAGCGGCTGGATGTTAGCATTCCTGATTCAACCTTTCGCCGTATGGTTAGGGCTAGACGGTTTTGCAAATTGGCTAGTGAGCGATGGCGTCACGCGCAACGCATTATTCGTCGTGGTGTTTATGCTGCTTACGATTTTGATCATCAGTGCAGGCGTGAAGGAAGGCATTGAGAAGTGGGCTACTCGACTCATGCCGTCTTTAGTGCTTATCCTGCTTTGCCTGATCTTCTATGTGATGACTCTTCCTGGAGCTACCGAGGGTCTTCGCGCCTACCTCGTTCCAAACTTTGCAGCGCTCGCTCAACCTAACCTGCTTGTGAGCGCGATGGGACAAGCATTTTTCTCCTTGTCTTTAGGTGTCGGTACGATGCTTGTGTATGGCTCCTATATCAGCAAGAGTGAAAACTTGCCGCTAATTGGAAGTCTTGTCGCATTACTCGATGTGGGAATTGCGGTGCTTGCGGGTCTGCTGATTTTGCCGGCCATGTATGTGGCGTTGGCAAGTGGCGTAGAGATTTATAGCGATAGTGGAGCGTTGATCGCGGGTCCGGGATTAATCATCTCGGTGTTACCGGCGCTGTTCGATAGCATGGGCATTATAGGCGGAGTGGTCGCAGCTGCATTCTTCGCATTGATGGTCATTGCGTCGCTTACATCTTCAATTTCAATGCTCGAGGTTCCTGTCTCTTTTGTTGTCGAGAAGAAAGCCGTGCGTCGACCTGCTGCGGCGGTTTTCATCGGTGGCGTTATCGCAATCATCTCTCTGGTGATTGTTGCGAATTTCGACGTCTTATTTGATTCCGTAGTGACCTTAACAACCGAGATGAGTCAGCCTCTGTTGGGACTTTTCTTCTGTATTTTCGCCGGATGGATATGGAATAGATCGACCATACTCGACGAAATTAGACAGGGTTCGCCCGAGGCAGGGAGTGGTTTCTTCTGGCGAATCTGGCCTTTCTACATACGCTTCATCTGCCCGATCGCTATACTTCTCGTCTATCTTCAGCAGTTCACCTGATGTGCTTTATTCACTGAGGCTATAAACCGGAGGCTTCCATGGCGGCTATAGAGTTAGACCGGCAGCTTAAAGTGGAGTTGGTCGAGAAAATTCAGTCCTATTTTAAGAATGAACTCGATCAAGACATCGGGGCCTTCGACGCGGAATTTTTGTTAGATTTTTTCGCTAAATCGATGGGGCCACATTTTTATAACCAAGCATTAGCCGATGTGCTGAAGAGCCTTGAAGTGACCATGGAGACTTTTACCGACTCAGTTTACGGCCTTGAAAAGGAGGTGGATTCACAATGATAAGAAAGTCAATTCGCGTGTCACTAGGATTATTATTGGCAATGAATTTTGCACACGTAAGAGGTCAGGAACATATTGAATTCAAAGAGGAAAACCCCTTCGCGCTCGAAAGCAATTTGCCGCTGCAGTTCCCTCCCTTCGATGTAATACGCAATGAACATTACTTGCCTGCATTTAAAGCAGGCATGGCAGAGCAACGTCAGGAGGCAGATGCTATATCAAATCAGCAGGCCTCACCCAGCTTCGAAAACACCATCCTCGCGCTAGAGGTCTCCGGTCAATTATTGAATCGAGTGAGTAGTGTTTTCTTTGCGCTTTCTAGTGCTCATACCAACGACGAGATTCAAGCAATACAACAGCAAATTGCGCCGGAACTCGCAGCACATGATGACGCGATAGTATTAAATCCGGCTCTCTACGAGCGCATTAAAGTGCTGTTCGAGACTCGTCATGATTTGGGCTTAGATGAAGAGGGTGTCAGGCTAATCGAACAATACCATACAGATTTTGTTCGTGCGGGTGCCGCGCTGAGTGCGGGGCAACAGACACGCCTAAAACAGATCAATGCTGAGCTAGCCTTGCTACAGACGCAATTCAGTCAGAATGTCTTAAATGAGGTCAATGCATCTGCGCTAGTTGTCGATTCTCGAGAAGAGCTCTACGGATTAGATGCTGCATTGATAGATGCGGCAAGTACCGAAGCGAAGTCGCGAGGATTGGATGGAAAATTTGTCATTCCACTACTCAATACCAGCGGACAGCCAGCGTTGAGTAGCCTGCAGAATCGCACGGTTCGAGAGCGTCTCTATAATGCCTCTATCTCACGAGGCTCGAAAGGGGGCGAGTTCGATAATACTCGTGTGCTTTCCCAGGTGCTTCGGCTGCGTGCAGAGAGGGCGGCCTTGCTTGGCTATGCTAGCCATGCTGAGTATGTGCTCGAAGATGCGACAGCACAGACAGTGGATGCCGTAAATGCACGTCTCGCTTCACTCGCCCCCCCATCCGTTGCGAATGCAAGGCGCGAGGCCATGGATCTGCAACATATCATTGACGAGCAAGGGGGAGACTTCGAGCTCGCCGCTTGGGACTGGCAATATTACAGCGAACAACTGCGTCAACAGCGTTATTCATTCGACGAATCACAGCTGCGCCCTTATTTCGAGCTCGATAATGTGCTGAAACGTGGTGTGTTTTTTGCGGCGGAAAAACTGTATGGCATCACTTTTGTCGAGCGATTCGATCTTCCCATTTATCAAGAGGACGTCCGAGTATTCGACGTTTTCGATGCGGCAGGCTCAACGCTGGGGATTTACATTGCAGACTATTACGCGCGTCCATCGAAGCGAGGTGGCGCATGGATGAATGCCTATGTATCTCAGAGTCACCTAATGCAGACGCAGGCTGTAGTAGCGAACCATCTTAATATCACAAAACCTGCCGAAGGCGTGGAGACGCTTCTCACATTCGATGAGGTCACCACAATGTTCCATGAATTTGGGCATGCGCTGCATGGTTTGTTTTCAGATGTAGAGTATCCGTATTTCTCCGGCACACGAGTGCCCCGTGATTTCGTGGAGTATCCCTCGCAAGTGAATGAAATGTGGGCGACTTGGCCAGAAGTGTTAGCCAATTACGCGGTGCATTTCGAAACTGGCGAACCAATGCCTAGGGAATTATTAGAAAAGGTATTAGCTACCCAAAAATTCAATCAAGGCTTCGCAACGACCGAATACTTGGCGGCCTCGTTGCTCGATCAAGCCTTGCATCAGCTTCCCGAAAGCGAAGTCCCGACAGCAGAGGAGATTGTCGAGTTTGAGGCCGCAGCATTGGCTAAGGCGGGCGTGGCGGTTGAACAGGTTCCACCACGTTATCGCAGCACCTATTTCTCACACATATTAGGGGGGTATTCGGCAGGTTATTATTCGTATATCTGGAGCGAGGTGCTTGATGCGGATAGTGTCGAATGGTTTAAAGAAAACGGTGGCCTGCTGCGTGCTAATGGCGATCATTTCCGACAAACTTTGTTGTCGAAAGGTGGTAGTCGAGAGGCAATGAGTTTATTTAGAGATTTCCGTGGTCGTGACGCCGACGTGACACCTCTATTGGTCCGTCGAGGCTTGGATTAAGTCCGAGATACCCCACTTAACCTCAGGGTCAGCAAGCTCAGTTCATCCCAGGGGTTGGCATTGTTTAGGCCTTTAATTGCACCATCTATACGTCGGGCTTGGTGGAGTAGTTGCCAAGCCTGAAGGCGGCTCAGTCGTTGCAATGCGCTCGAGACCGGTTGTACTCGGTTGCTCCATACGCGAGCATTTTTGATGATGGTGCGAACGTCCTGCCCTTTCTCACGCTGGGCTAGCATGGGTAGCAGGCTATCCAGTTCACGGCTAATACTGCTGAGAATCGGCAATGGATGCACGCCTTCAGCCTTGAGTCCTGCAAGAATTTTCTGTGCACGGCTTGTGTCCCCTTGCAGTGCTGCATCTACAAGGCTGTACTGATTTATTCGAGCATTATCGGCGACCATGGCGATGACGCGGTCGGCATCGAGTGTCTCGGCATTCCCTTCGGCATCGTTTAGCAATCTTATTTTTTCAATATCTTGCACAGCCGCTAGCAGGTTGCCCTCAACTTTATCTGCAAGAATTTTTAGAGCTTCGGGAGTCGCTTTAATATTTGCCCGTTGCAAACGGATGCTTAGCCAGTTTGGTAGCTCTTCACGATTAAGTGGCCATACTTGTACAAACAGGCCGTCGGCGACTAGTTTCCCAAACCATTTGGTCGAGGTGGCGGCCTTCTCTAATTTGGGTGCGATAATAATGACGGCGGTATCAGTTCCCGGATCTTCGACGAAACGCTCTAGAGCCTTCTTGCCCTCGTCATCTGGCTTCGCATTCTTGAAGCGCAATTCGATAATCCGTCGCTCGGCAAATAAAGATAGGCTGCTGGAGAGCTGGAGAAACTGGTTCCAATCGAACGATGTTTCAACATGGAAAACTTCGCGTTCGGTAAATCCCTTGGCGCGCAGAGTCGAGCGGATTGAGTCGCATGCTTCCTGAACTAGTAGAGGATCATCACCAGCAACCCAGTAGAGCGGCTTGATATCGCCTTTTAGTTGTTTGTCCAGATCGCGAGCGTAGATTTGCATGGTCAATGCCTCAGGGCTGAGCAGCAGCGACGCGTCGAATGATTTGCTGAACCAGGTTGCGACGCATTTCCTGAGTAAGCAACGCGACTTCGTCTTGAGTTCCGCTGAGGTTTTCTATTTCTTCGAAATACTCACTCTGAACGGAGATCTGGACACTATCAAGCAATAGTGTCTGACCTCGGCTGAGGGTGATGACAGTGGCTAGGCTCAGTTCGTATTGCGCCGCTCTCGCTCGTGCGTTTACCGTCACCGGGCGTCTGTTCAATTGCTCAGGCTCGATAGTCAACAATGAAAGGTTTTGCTTAGAATCGAGCTGTAGATTCTCTGAGATGATTTCGATGTCCGGCAGAACGGCTATTAATTCTTGCGCTAGTGCGGAGTTCGGATCCGTCATCACAAGGCGTAGTGTTTCCAGTCCGCCAGTTATCGCGTCGGCGCTGCGTAAGCTATAGCCGCAGCCGCCTAATGCTAGGAGGAGGAGGAATTGAAGAATGCGCAGATGAAGCCTCGGCAGCGTAAGCGAGTTGGCTAACATGTGGCACCCTCCAAAAGTCCTCGTCGAATCCTTAGGAGACGACTATGTTGATTAGCTTGCCTGGCACCACGATGACTTTGCGCACAGTGCCGTCAGCGGTAAATTTCCGGACAGTTTCGTCGGCGAGGGCGAGCGCTTCGAGTTTATCTTTGCTCTCGTCTTTGGCAACTTCGATCTTGCTTCTCAATTTGCCATTCACCTGTATGACCATGGTGACGGTATTCTGCACCAGTGCTGATTCGTCAACTTGTGGCCAGGCTGCATCGATCGCAGCACCTTCGCCGCCAAGATATTCCCATAATGCATGACAGAAGTGGGGGACTACTGGCGCTAGCGTGGCGATAGAAATCTCTAACGCTTCCTGAATGACTGCTGAGTCTAGGTCAGATTTCTTGCCCTCACTGTATTTCGAAACAGTATTGAGTAGCTCCATGATCGCGGCGATTGCCGTGTTAAACGTATGTCGACGACCGTAGTCGTCGCTCACCTTTTCTAATGTCTGGTGGGTTTTTAGGCGCAATGCCTTTTGTTCTGCGCTTAGATCAACTGTCGCAAAATCAGGTGTTTCAACAGGGCTGTGATTTGCGACGATTCGCCATAGTCTCTTCAGGAAGCGGTGGCTTCCTTCCACGCCGCTGTCCGACCATTCGAGTGATTGATCGGGTGGGGCGGCAAACATGGTAAACATCCGTACGGTATCTGCGCCATAACGCTCGATCAATGGCAATGGATCGACGGTATTCCCCTTAGACTTAGACATCTTGCTGCCGTCTTTTAGAACCATGCCCTGGGTTAGCAGTTGCGAGAATGGCTCATCGGATTTCACTAAGCCGGCATTGCGCATTAATTTATGGAAGAAGCGCGCGTATAACAGGTGCAGAATTGCATGTTCGATACCGCCGATGTACTGATCGACAGGTAACCAGTAGTCTGCTCGTTCATCCAACATGGCCGTATCCTGATCACGACAAGCGTACCGCGCGTAGTACCAGGACGATTCCATGAAAGTGTCGAATGTATCTGTCTCGCGCTTCGCCGCGGCCTGACACTTGGGGCAGGTGGTGTCGACAAATTCGGCGAGTTTTCCGAGAGGGGAGCCGCTCTCATCTAACTCGATGTCTTCAGGGAGTCTCACGGGTAATTGCTCGTCAGGCACAGGAATCGCACCGCAATTTTCGCAATGTATTATTGGGATGGGTGCGCCCCAATAACGTTGGCGCGACACGCCCCAGTCTCTTAGTCTGAAATTAACCGCTTTTTTACCTTTGCCGAGAACTTTCAGCTTTGATTCTATCGCCGCAAACGCCGCGTCGAAGTCGAGGCCATCAAATTCGCCTGAATTACACAGTGTGCCTTTGTTGGTGTATGCCGCCGTACTCAGGTCGCACTCCTCGTCTGCCGAAGGGGTGATGACTTGCTTGATTGGCAGAGAATATTTTTGCGCAAATTCCCAATCTCGTTGATCGTGTGCAGGCACTGCCATAACGGCACCTGAGCCGTAATTCATCAAGACGAAATTGGCTACAAAAATCGGAACTGTATCGCCGGTGATAGGATGGATGGCCTTCCTTCCAGTGTCCATTCCGAGTTTTTCCATGGTGGCCATGTCGGCTTCGGCCACTTTGATGTTGCCCTGCTCATCGATAAATTTCTGTAGCTTGGGGTCACTATTCGCTGCTTTTAGGGCTAATGGGTGTTGCGCAGCAACGGCGACGTAGCTGACCCCCATGAGAGTGTCCGGACGGGTCGTATAAACCGATAAGGTGCGGAGTTCGCTGTCGTTTTCATCGACGACGGTAAAATCCAATTCAATGCCTTCAGATCTACCTATCCAGTTCGCCTGCATCGTTCTTACTTTTTCAGGCCAGCCGCCGAGTTTTTCTAAGTCAGCAAGCAGTTCGTCACCGAAGTCGGTTATTTTAATGAACCACTGGGGAATGTTGCGACGCTCGACGAGCGCACCCGATCGCCAGCCACGGCCGTCGACGACTTGCTCATTGGCAAGCACTGTTTGATCGATGGGATCCCAATTGACCTCTGCTTCTTTTTTATAGACCAATCCCTGTTTAAAAAGCCGAGTGAAGAACCATTGCTCCCAGCGGTAGTAATCAGGGTGGCACGTTGCGATTTCGCGTTGCCAATCATAGGCGTAGCCGAGACGTTGCAGCTGGTCCCGCATGTAATTGATGTTGCTATATGTCCACTTTGCGGGGGCGGTATTGTTTTTTATTGCCGCATTTTCCGCAGGCAATCCGAACGCATCCCAACCCATTGGCTGCAGGACGTTCTTTCCTAGCATGCGTTGATAGCGTGAGATCACATCACCGATCGTGTAATTGCGAACGTGCCCCATATGGAGGTGGCCACTGGGATAGGGGAACATCGAAAGGCAGTAGAACTTTTCCCTATTGGAGTCTTCGGTCACACGAAAGCTATTGTTCTCATTCCAATAGGCTTGTGCCGAGGCTTCTACTTCCTGGGCTGGGTAATTCTCGTCGATGCTCTTCATTCCGTCTTCGTCTTCTCTTTACGCTGTGGGTTCGCTGTATCTCGGGCTGCGATAGGTTGCTCGCTCGTTTACCTGAGGCAATTTCTAAGGATACCTCAGGCATTGCGATGCAGGTAGGGCTGAGCGCGTGATTAGGGTGTATTTGTGCTGACTTTAAGGAGTTTTATCTGCCTGCTGTCGGCATTCAGTACCGTCACCGTGAATGGCCCCACGGTCGCGCTTTCGTCGCGCTCAGGGATGTGTCCAAATCGTTGTAGGACAAAACCGCCGATGGTTGAAGCTTCCTGATCGCTGAAATCAGTACTGAAATATTCATTGAATTCATCGATGGGGGTGAGCGCTTTTACAATGTAGTTGTGCTCATCAAATTTCTTGATAAAGCTGTCGTCGTCGACATCATGTTCATCTTCGATTTCACCCACAATTTGTTCGAGTACATCTTCGATGGTAACTACGCCGCTGACGCTGCCATATTCATCGATAACTATCGCCATGTGCTGGCGGGTCTCGCGAAACTCTTTTAAGAGCACGTTGAGACGTTTACTCTCTGGGACGAATGTCGCTGGTCGAACCAGGTCCTTGATGTCGAACCGGTTCCCACTGAGTGTGGCAGGCAATAAGTCTTTCGCGAGGAGTATACCGATCACGCTGTCGATGTTATCTCCGACGACAGGGAAGCGTGAGTGGGCTGCTTTGGTGATGAGCTCGATTATTTCATTGAGGTTTAATTCGGATGCCACCGTAACGACTTGGGTGCGAGGAATCATGATGTCACGAACTTGCATGCTCGAAACTAGGAGGGCGCCTTCAATAATGCTGAGGGCATCTGCATCAAGGACCTTATCCTGCTCTGCATTTCGAATCAGTTCCAGCAGGCTTTTGGTGTCTGTGGGCTCGTCTGAAAAGACTTGCGCAATTTTATCGATCCAAGACTTCGGTCTCGGATCGAGGGTAGATTGGTCGTCGGACATTTTGCTTCCTTTCTCCTAAACAATAAGAGTGTTGTGAGGTGGTTTATTTCCCGCCTACAGGGTTTTAATCTATCAAATACGGATTGTTGATACCAAGCTTTTGCAAGGCGTCTATTTCGAGAGCCTCCATTTCTTCAGCATCGCTAGGTTCAATATGATCGTGGCCGAGTAAATGAAATAAGCCGTGTAACAGCATGTGCGTCCAATGGTCTGCGAGGGTCTTGCCTTGCTCCTCTGCCTCTCTGTTCACGACTTCGGGGCATAACACTAAATCACCGAGCAGCTCTTGCTGTTCAGCGTGATGGGGAGGCTGCCAGAGCGCCTCTTCAGTTTCCTGATGTTTCGCAGGGAATGAGAGGACGTTGGTGGCCTTGTCCTTGCCTCGATAGAGTCGGTTCAAATTCGCTGACTCGGCTGCTGAGCATAAATGGATGCTGATCGCATAGGGGGCGTCTTGATGTAAGAGTGCGAGGCCTGTTTGTAAACAGCGGACACAGAACGCCTCGTCGGGCATCCAAAAGATCGAAGACTGGGCCTCATCCCATTCGGTGCTCAGTGCAACCTCGATTTCCGCTGAGGGTTGGTGAGCATGTTGGGTTTGATCTGAGCTATTAGTCGCGATCATGACGTTTGGTCTTATCCGGAATTGAGTCTTGTTGCGGTATTGATGAGATGTTTTTCCTGTCGTGCTCGTCGTAGGCTTCAACAATCTTCTGCACTAGCCGGTGGCGCACCACGTCCTTCGCATCGAAATGATTGAAGCCTATGCCGTCGATACCGTCGAGAATTTGCGAGGCTTGTATCAATCCTGAGCGTTCGCCTTTTGGTAAGTCTATTTGAGTGGCATCGCCGGTGATCACTGCTGTCGATCCGAAACCTATGCGCGTGAGAAACATCTTCATCTGCGCTGTCGTCGTATTTTGGCTCTCATCGAGAATGATGAAAGAGTTATTAAGGGTGCGCCCTCGCATGTAGGCTAGAGGAGCAACTTCGATCACGCTTTTTTCGATGAGGCGTCCCACGCGCTCAAATCCCAACATTTCGTAGAGGGCGTCATACAGAGGGCGCAAGTAGGGGTCTATCTTCTGTGCCAAATCTCCGGGCAAGAAGCCGAGTTTTTCGCCGGCTTCTACTGCAGGTCTAACCAGCAATATACGATTCACGCGCTCACTGACGAGTGCTTCGACGGCGCAGGCGACGGCTAGGTAGGTTTTCCCTGTACCGGCCGGTCCTATGCCGAAATTGATATCATGTCGTCGAATGCTCTCAACGTATTCCCGTTGGTGACGGCTACGAGGTTTCACCGACGATTTTGGAGTCCTAATGAGAAAGGCATTCGGAGTCTCTGAAGTGGCTTCTAGAGAGCTATCACTTTGGGGATTCGCCGCTGAATTGTACTCACTAAGCGCCAAGTGCACGCCATTGGGGTTGAGCGCTTCACCATCGCTAGTGCTGTCATACAAAGCCTTAAGCGTGGAGACGGCAGCCGAGACGGCGTAGTCGCTGCCGCTCACTTGAAAATCATTGCCGCGATGTAGAATTTTTACCGAGAGATGGGTCTCGATCTGTCGAATATGTTCATCGTGACGGCCGCATAAATTTGCGAGGCGGACTGCGCTGTCGGGAACTAGAGTGAGGTGTTGGATTGTCGATTCTGGAGTTGTCATTCGTTCCTGATCTGTGATGGGCACGGTGCGTTGATGAGTGATCTCTGTCGATGCTCGGAATTAAACGAGTACGCCCAGTAGGGAATTGGGTAATGCGTCGGTAATTTTCGCAGTCACAAATTCGCCAATGAGTGCGGCATCATCGCAACGAAAATTAACTACGCGATTGTTCTCGGTGCGACCCTGTAAGTCGCGCGGATCTTTCTTGGAGTGGCCAGTGACCAAAATTCGCTGCTCTGTGCCGATCATGCCCTCACTGATAGCATTCGCCTGTTTGAGTATTTGAGACTGCAAGGTGGCGAGTCGATGTTTCTTCTCTTGTTCGGGAGTATCGTCCCTAAGTTCGGCCGCCGGTGTGCCGGGTCTTGCGCTGTAGATAAAGCTGAATGAGGTATCAAAACCAACGTCCATGATGAGCTTCATGGTATCTTCGAAATCACGGTTCGTTTCGCCGGGAAAGCCGACGATGAAATCTGACGACAGGCTGATATTGGGTCGAATCGCTTTGATTTTACGAATAATCGATTTGTATTCGAGCGCCGTGTGCCCGCGTTTCATGGCTGCGAGAATTCGATCGGAGCCGCTTTGAACGGGAAGGTGGAGGTGGTCGACTAGTTCCGGCACCTGCGCAAAAGTTTGAATGAGGCTGTCGCCGAATTCGATGGGGTGTGACGTGGTAAAACGTATGCGGTCTATGCCCTCAATGCTGGCGATATAGTTGATTAGCAGACCTAGGTCGGCAATCGCGCCATCATCGCTTAGACCTCGATAGGCGTTCACATTTTGTCCCAGCAAATTGATCTCGCGGACACCTTGTTCGGCGAGATGCACGGCTTCCGCGAGCACGTCATCGAGCGGTCTGCTGACCTCTTCACCTCGAGTGTAGGGTACGACGCAGAAGCTGCAGTATTTGCTGCAGCCTTCCATGATGGAGAGGAAGGCCTGGCACGAGCTAGCTTCAGGCTGGGGGAGGTGGTCGAATTTCTCAATTTCGGGAAAGCTGACATCCACCAGCGGCGCGCCCGGGATTGAGTTGTGCAACATCTCGGGGAGTTTGTGCAAGGTCTGCGGTCCGAACACCACATCGACATAGGGAGCGCGTTTACCTATGGCTGCGCCTTCCTGGCTTGCCACGCAACCCCCTACGGCTATTTTTAGCGCCGGATTTTTTTCTTTCAATAGGCGCCAGCGCCCAAGTTGATGGAATACTTTTTCTTGTGCTTTTTCACGGATCGAGCAGGTGTTGAGCAATAGTACATCGGCATCTTCGGGTGCATCGACCAGAGTTGCACCTTCGCTGTCTTTTAATAAATCCAACATGCGCGAAGAATCATATTCATTCATCTGGCAGCCATGGGTCTTGATGAAAACGCGACGCCCTTTACCCGATCGCAGCCCTTCGCCTGCTGGCGTTAGTGCGTCGACCGCATCGTCGGACGCGGTCTTTGGGGTATGGATCTGTACGCTCATGCGGACTCCTACTGCCAGAGCCTCAAACGCCAGTGGCTTCTGAGGGTGTATAGATTGATTGTGTGTCGGGAAATCGAGGAATGCGATTATAGCAGTAAAAAGTTGCAGTACTTAACTAGGAATTCACGCATAATACGTTGAATTCTGGAGGAATAGCCCAAGATTGGGCTTAACCGTATATAGTCAGGCCCAATAAGGTCTGTAGTTAGCTTAAGAAGTAATCATAAGAGTATGAATTTAATGGATAATACCGCTGAGATTTACAAGGTCACGTTCCTGAATCAGGGCAAGGTCTACGAGGTCTTTGTGAAGCAGGTTTATCAAAGCGATCTCTATGGCTTTATCGAAGTCGAGGACTATGTCTTCAACGAGCGAAGCCAAGTTGTCGTCGATCCTTCCGAGGAACGCCTCAAGAGTGAGTTCAATGGAGTGCGCCGCAGCTTCATCCCTATGCAGGCTATTATTCGCATCGATGAGGTGGATAAGTCGGGCGTGAGTAAAATCACCAATGGCGATAATGTTGCGCCGTTCCCGATTTCTTTGGTTGGTGGTAGGTCCGAGCCTAAGGACACTTAGTCTTGGACGCCGAAGAGTCTCAACAGGAGGTCGATGGCAATATCGCACCTAGCGCGGCCAGCACCTTGCGCGAATCAGCTTTACCCCATCCATTTGCTAACCTAAGTCCAGATATTGTCATCTCTGCAGTCGAGTCGCTTGGCTACTGCGCAGACGCGCGCGTATTCGCACTGAACAGTTATGAGAATCGCGTGTATCAGGTGGGCATAGAGGGGGGCGGGAGTCTCATTGTTAAA
This sequence comes from Pseudomonadales bacterium, assembly GCA_023268635.1. Taxonomy (GTDB): domain Bacteria; phylum Pseudomonadota; class Gammaproteobacteria; order Pseudomonadales; family Pseudohongiellaceae; genus UBA9145. The sequence goes on along the minus strand of JALQUB010000022.1, from coordinate 29,125 downwards.
TTCTATCGACCTGAACGCTGGAGCGATGCTCAAATTCGTGAGGAGCACGCATTTATCGCGGAGCTTAGAGATCTTGAAATTCCCGTGGGTGCACCGGTCGTATTCGATGGTGAAACACTGTTTAATTTCCATGCTTTCCGATTTTCAGTCTTCGAGCGCCTGGCTGGACGGGCGGTGAATCTCGAAAACCCCGACGATCTACTGGCCATGGGGCGGTTCATTGGAAGAATCCACGCGGTTGGTGCGCGTTCTCAGTTTCTGCATCGACAGACGCTTAATGTAGATCGTTTGGGAATAGAGAGTCGAAGTTTTTTGCTGGAAAATGACTTTTTAGACGCCGACCTTAGTAGAGCCTATGAAACACTTAGCAGCGATCTTCTCCGCGCTGTGCAATCTCGCTTTGATGAGCAATCCGCGTTAACCAATATAAGGATTCATGGCGATTGCCATATGGGTAATGTGCTGTGGCGGGACGATACGCCGCATTTCGTCGACTTCGATGACACGATGATGGGGCCGGCTATACAAGATTTGTGGATGATGTTGTCAGGAGATAGAGATCAGCAGCAGGGGCAACTGTTAGAGCTTGTTGAAGGTTACAACGAGTTTTATGAGTTTTCCCCAAAGGAATTGGGTCTGATCGAGAGTTTGCGGGCGTTGCGGTTGATGCACTACAGCGCTTGGTTAGCTAGACGCTGGAATGACCCCGCGTTCCCGCTCAGCTTTCCTTGGTTCAACACGCCTCGCTATTGGTCTGAGCATATCTTGGAGCTTCGCGAACAGCTCGCACTACTCGATGAACCCGTCCTGCAATTGCTATGAATTTACTCTGCTAGCACGGCATCAATTGCCGCTTCGATTTCTTCCATGTCTCCATCTCGGAAGCCCATATGCACCAGCCTTACGATTCCATTGGCATCGATGAGATAAGATGTTGGCATTCCAATGACACCGAACGCTTCTGCCGTTTCTCCGTCTGGATCGGAGGGGATCAGAAAGTCGAGGGGTGTATCGATGAGGAAATCAAGGCCGTCTTCGATGGGGTTATCGACATTGATCGCGACAAATTCCAGCCCTTTGTCTTTATAGCGCCCGTAAAGTTCGTTATATGCGGGCATTGAACGAAGGCAAGGGGCGCACCAGGATGCCCAAAAGTCGACATAAACAGCTTTTCCTTGCAACGATTTTAGACTGATGCGAGTTCCGTCTCCGTAAATAGAGGGCAGATCGAAGCTGGGTGCTTGTTCACCTTCTTGAACGGCTAGAGCGTTCGATGCTGCGAAAAGGAGAGCCGCACATAGAATCCCTGTTTTAGCAATGAGTGAGTATTTCATCAAATTCTCCAGTTTCCCTAGCAGTGATTGATCCTACAGGTCTTAGGCGAGTGCAGGCTGAGGGGTGGTTAGCATTCTCAGCACAGTCTGCCAACGCTTTTTCTGTAACTTCAATTTGTATTTCACTTCGAGGTAGTGCGCCCTGAGTTGTTGCCTTTCTAGAAGGGATAGGCGTTCTTGCCATTCCTTGCCCTTCGCCTCGTACCAGGCCTGTCTATGCTCCGCCCATAGTTGAACAGTTTGCAGAATAGATTGGTATTCCTGCTCGAGTCGCTCATGCCAATCATCGGTGACGGCGAGCTTTTTGCATCGTGCTGTGGCGAGCTGATATTGCCTGTCGAGCTTGGCGCGCTCAATTTTATCAGGGTCGCAGCGTTTTAAGCCGCTGGCGAGCCCGAGTCGGCTAAGCGTGTTGATTAACCATTTGGTGGGGTCGAAGTGCCACCAACGAATACCATTGCGGTAGTCCCATTGGAAGGTGTGGTGGTAATTATGGTAGCCCTCGCCATAAGTGATGAGTGCGAGCAGCGTATTGTCGCGGGCAGTGCTGTTGTCGCTGTAAGGACGCTTTCCCCAAATGTGTGCGAGAGAATTAATAAAATACGTAAAATGCTGGCTTAACACCAAGCGAAGGAGGCCGCCCAATAGAAGTCCGGCAATTATGTCTCCGTGGAGGTATCCGAGTAATGCTGGTAAACCAATATTCATTAGGAGTACTAATGCGAGGTAGTGGCGGCTCTGCCACATTACGATAGGATCGCGCTGAAGATCTTTGACGTTACTGAAATCATTTTTAGCGCTTTCGTAATTGCGTAGAATCCAGCCAATATGTGAGAACCAGAAACCGCGACCGGCGGAATAGGGGTCATTGTCATTGTCATCGACAAACTGATGATGACGGCGATGATCAGATGCCCAGTTTAGGACGTCATTCTGTAGAGCACATGCTCCGCCCAGCGCGAAGATAAATCGGATGGCAGGGTGAGCCTGATAGGTCTTGTGTGACCAGAGGCGATGGTAGCCCGCGGTGATAGACATTCCGCAAAAACCCATCAAGATAACAAACACTGTCCACTCATAGGCATCGTAGCCATTGATCCAACCATAGGCTGGAACTAAGGTGATAGCCAGTGCCGGGGTTACCGTGAAAAGAATCATATTGGTCCAGTTGATAGGAGCCTTCTCTTGACGGGCTTGTTTCGGTTGCTGCACTTGTTGCATAGGGTAATCCTGTTTAGCACTTATCTATGATTGGACTTTAACATGAATAAAAGCGTCGGACAGTGCTACGATGTTTCAAAACACCGAGGCTTTGCTCAAGCTCAAAAAGGAATAGGTATGGCTGCCCAGTTTGCAGAGGAAGAACTCGCTAACCGAGTCGTAAAATTAGAAGAGAAGTTTAGTTTCCAAGAAGACACTCTTCAGCAGCTAAATGACGTGCTCGCCAAGCAAGGCTTGCAAATCATGGAGTTAGCAGTGCAGTTAAAGCACTGCAAAGAACAGATTGAAGGGCTCCGGGAGCGGGATGCTCGTGTTAGTGACAATCCTGTTGATGAGCGTCCGCCCCACTATTAGATGTTTTTGGTGGTATTTATAGTGTCCTGGAGAGCAGTTTGAAAGCGACCTAGTAGGAGTTTAAGAGCTTGGAACCACATCATCTGCCTGCAAGCCCTTGTCCCCGTCGCTCACGATAAAATCGACGCGTTCGCCATCTTTCAACGTCCTGTGCCCCTCTCCACGTATGGATCGGAAATGCACGAAGATGTCTTCCCCACTGTCCTGAGTAATGAAGCCAAAACCTTTAGTGGTATTGAACCATTTGACGGTGCCTTGTTTGCGTGGACCCTTTGCAGCAGTCGCACTCTGTGACATTGCTTGTGAGGTATTGGACTTGCTGCGTTCCTTATTCCTGTTGCTCCTGCTGCGCTGGCGGCTTCGGTTTCCTCGAGACTTGTTTGCGTTTTGTTTAGTCGAGGCTCTGCCGAGTGTGGCGGACACGTACGATATTAAGGCGATTGAAATAAGGAGTGCAGCGAAGGCCGCAGTAGTATTGTCTTCTTGCAAGCGATAACCGGAGTAAATCAACGTATGGGCAGGGTAAGCGGAAATTAGCAAAAAGAGTGTGGCGATAAAAATTGGTTTTCTTGGCATGTTGTACTGTTCCTTCAATGTTGGATTCTTATTATTGCTTTCTTTTACAACAGGTTAATCACGCATTTTAAGTGAGTTATGGAGTAAGAGCCAGTGCTGTCGTCGAGTGGGGACCGAACGATTTACTTCAGCTGGGATTAAGCTGCGAAGGGCTACAGTCACTCCTAAGCAAGGTCTATTGCCATCTAAACTAAAGCGATGCGCCTTTCGATAAGTAAGAGCTAAATAGGCTAGGAGGATACGATGAATAAAGCAATTGATGTAAAGCGAGAGCAGGCCACCCTTACTGAAAACCGCCGCCTGCAGATGCTGAGCCGCTGCAGCGGCGCCCTGGTCCTGGCGTCGATTCTTGTTAGTGGCATGGTTCGAGCAGAGACGAGCTTTGAAACCGTGCCAGTTATTTCGTCTCTTCCGGTATACCAATTGACCAGAGTGGAGACGCCGCAGCAGCGATGTGTAGAGCAGGAGGTAATTGTTGAGCGCCGAGCTAACGATTCAGCAACTCCAGTTATAGTCAGCACGATCATCGGCGGCGCTATTGGCAACGCGGTAGGTCACAATAAGAGCAATAAACGAGTGGGCGCAGTTCTTGGAGCTGTGTTGGGTAATAGTGTTGGGCGTGATATTGCGCGTCAAAACTCTAATGGCGGCAAAGTTGAAGTTGTCGAGCGATGCGATACAGTTTATGTCGCCCACGACGAAGAACGTCTAATCGGTTACGATGTGACCTATGATTATCAGGGGCAGCGTTATACAGTCAGGGCAAATAAAGATCCTGGTCAGAGTCTACAGCTGCGAGTGAATGTGCAACCGGTACTTTAATGTGCCCATGCGCGAGCTCGTGAGCTGAATTAGTGGTGCTTAGCATGAGTTTTGAGCGAGGAGCGTGGCGTGGTAACAGTATTTGGTAGGAAGGCGATGTTGCTCGGGGTGTTATTGCTCTGCGTCGTTTCTGTGTTCAATGTGCAGCCTGTTCTGGCTCAGTCAAATACCGATATCCAGAGTCAACTCGATCGCGGTCGACCTTCAGCGAATAAGATCCCCAATGCTGTCCAAGCTGAGCTGAGTGAGCGGCAGGCTGTTGCTAGAGCGCGTTCCCAATTCGCGGGCAATGTCCTCCGTATTAGTTTGGTGGGCGAAGGAAATAACAAACGATACCAAATCAGGATGGAGAAGGATGGCAAAGTCTTCACCCTGTTTGTGCATGCTCGCACGGGGAAAATCACTCGTGGCGGCTGAGCTCAATGTTTCTGAGATGCTTAACTGCTGAAGATGAAATGAGGCGGACACACGATGCGAATATTGATAGTCGAAGATGACGATCAACTCAGGGATCAACTGCAGAGTGGTTTGGTGACGAACGGTTTCGTGGTTGATGTTGCCGCCAATGGTAGGGACGGGCTGTATTACGGCCAGGAATATGACTACGATGCAGCTATTATTGATCTTGGTCTGCCAGAGATCGACGGCATCGAATTAATCACATCCTTGCGAGAAGCGAATAGAACATTCCCAATTTTGATATTAACCGCTCGCGGTGACTGGCATGAAAAAGTGAAGGGGCTCAATGCTGGCGCGGATGATTATGTGGTTAAGCCCTATATCCTCGAAGAGATTATTGCTCGAGTGAATGCATTGCTACGTCGAGCCGCCGGTTTCTCAAATTCATCGCTTTCTTTCGGTCCACTTAGTTTAGATCTCAGCGCAAAGCGTGTGTTCGTCAATGAAGATCCTATCGAATTAACTGCCTACGAATATAAGCTTCTCGAATACCTCATGATTCATGCGGGGAAGGTGGTATCCAAGGCCGAGCTTACAGAACATCTTTATGCGCAGGATCATGATCGGGACAGTAATGTTCTTGAAGTATTTGTGCGGCGACTAAGGCAGAAGTTAGATCCGGAGCAGTCGCTTAACCCCATCGAAACCGTCCGCGGACAAGGCTACCGGTTCGAGCTCAAGTCAAAAAGCTAGCCATTCTTGCCTCCCCAATGACAAAAATTAAACTGCATACGAATAAGCGATACTCGTTACGAACGAGAATGCTGTTGGTACTGAGTGTGGTGTTATTGTTATTCCTCGGTCTAACGGGAATCGTATTGGATCAGGCTTTCCGTAACAGCGTCGAAGCCGGTGCCGCTGAGCGCTTTCAGGTCCAAGTGTATTTGTTGCTTGCTGCGTTGGAGCAGGAGGATGGCGCATTTTATGTTCTACAAGACATCCAAGAGCCTCGCTATTCTCAACTGAATTCAGGGCTTTATGGCTATGTATACGGAGTTGATGGTAAAGAGCTATGGCGTAGCGATTCGGCTAGAACACTTTCGTTAGATGTGGTCGAACAAACCGCAAGTGTGCCCGAAGTAGGTCAGGGAATTTTCGAATTACTAACAGACTACCGAGGGGAGCAACTGTTTAGATTCAGTTACGGCATTCTTTGGGAGGGCAGTGATTCGCCTTATTTTGTGAGCGTCGTTGAATTGGCGGCGCCTTATTTATCACAGATTCGAGATTTTCGTGCGAGCCTGGGTCGCTGGCTAGGGGGAGCGGCTTTGTTGCTGCTGATGGTTTTACTAATGTTGCTCGCTTGGGGTTTGCGACCTCTTGGTAAGTTGGAGCAACAAATACGACGAGTCGAAGACGGGGAAAGCGAACGATTGGAGGGGGAATTCCCGGATGAGCTTAGCGGTTTAACTACAAATTTGAATAGACTTATAGAGTCCGAACGACGACAACGAGAGCGCTATAGAACGACGCTTGCCGATCTCGCTCACAGTCTTAAGACGCCGCTATCGGTAGCGACAGGCGCTTTGTATCAGCTAAGTGCTAAGGGGCAAAGTGAGTCTAAATTGGATCCGAGTGAACAAGTTCATCTGATCGATGAATCACTGCATCGAATGGATCAGATTATTGGCTATCAGTTGAAACGAGCGGTCGCCTCGCAGGGTCAATCGCCACTGACAAGCAGAGTGGATGTCGCTGGCGTAATCGAGGAGCTATTGGGTGCATTGCGTAAAGTCTATTCGGAGCATCCATATTCTGTCGAAACCAGATTGCAGGAAGATGTAATTTTTCGTGGAGATGAACACGACCTGCTCGAGGTATTAGGCAATGTCTTGGACAATGCATTCAAGTATGGACGCTCTAAGATTAGCATCGCGCTCCGCACATTGGTTGATGGTTCAATCGAGATTGTGATCGAAGATGATGGGCAGGGTATTGTCATGGAGCAGAGAGAGTTCGTGTTGCAACGAGGAGCGCGTGCCGATACTTTGGCGAGCGGCCAAGGCATCGGATTGGCAGTGGTAAGTGAGCTAATGGCCAGCTATCAAGGCTCCGTCACTATCGATAACAGTAGCTTGGGCGGGGCGAAATTCACACTGATTTTCCCCGCGACTAAGTCGCTAGCCTAACTCAGCAACCCGCCCACAACGGCCGCCAATGTCATAACGAAGAGGAACCATTTGATGGCATTCTGAGAGGCACGAACAGCGATCTTTATCGCTAATTTTGCGCCAGTCATGGAGCCGACGGCGAGTAGTAGCCCGGGCACCCAATCGACGAGATCGAATAAAATAAAGACGCCGAGCGCAACCGTGGTAAACGCTAGCGCGCAGACGGTTTTCAAGGCGTTGGCACGGAGCAAGTCGTAATGAAGCCCTCCTGCCAACGCAGCCAGTAAGATAAATCCTACGCCTGCTTGCACAAAGCCGCCGTAGACTCCCGCCGCGAATAACCCCCACCATGCACCTCTGTTCTCTCTAGGGCTTAAAGGAACCGTCTCTGGTGGATAGGCGATCATGCTCGGGCGCAACAGAATGACAAGACTCATGCAAAGGATTGAGCCTAATAGCAGTGGTTTTAGGTAGAGGTTGGGCATTAGCGCAACTAAAATTGCGCCGAGTATCCCGCCGAGCATTGTTGGTATGAGTATGGGAATGATGGCGGGGCGTTCGAGGCTCTGGTGTTGGTCGTAGCTGCGCACTCCCACAACACACTGCAACATCACTGACACACGATTGGTGCCGTTCGCAATGTCAGCGGGTAAGCCCAGCATCATCAAGATTGGCAGCGTTAGATTTGATCCCCCGCCCGCTACAGTATTTATCGCTCCCGCGATAAATCCAGATCCACAGAGTAGAACTATCGAATAAAGGTTGATATCCATGTCGGGTTCTCAAAACGACGATGGGCGCATCTTACGCTATGCGAGGGGGTGAAGCGAATCGGGGCGGTTTATTCGCTTTCATTAGAACTCACTCCTACAGTAAATAAGAAAGGATTATGGATGGCTGATTGTTCGGTAAGGCATTGGGATATGCGAGGGATAGCGGGAATAAGTTTGTTAGAGGTCATGGTGGCGATGCTTTTGTTAAGCGTCGGGCTCTCATCAAGTTTTTCGCTGCAGTCATTAGGTATGCAAACCTCCGCGAGCGCTAATTTTCGAACAATAGCAACGATGTTAGGTGACGACGCGATCGAGCGTGTGCATTCAAATTACGCTGGGTTTTTAGCGGGTGGATATGACTCGAAGGGTGGTGGTGCAACCAATGATTGTTTCTCCGAGAGTGGCTGCACTGCTATGCAGCTTGCCCATACTGACCTAGGACAGTTGCGAGAGTTTATTAGTGACAATTTGCCTGAAGGGGGGCTCGCTATCTGCAGGGACTCGACTCCGTATGATGGAGACTCAGTCTCTCCCGCCTGTGATGGTCTTGGTGGTCTATTGGTCGTAAAAATCTGGTGGCACGACGTTCATGATCTGGAGAAAGAGACGCTTCACGTCGCGAGCTCATCACTGCCCTGATCCGCTGTGTTCTGGTTCAGGCTTTTCATTGTTGGAATTGCTTATTGCGATATCCCTAGGGGTGTTTCTTGTGCTGATTATGGTGCAGTTCTTGGTGCAAGCAAGAGTTATGAGTGCAGAGGCTGAAGCCTCCCGCAGGATGCAAGCCGGCGCGCGATTGGCGCTTAGTTTCATCGCCGATGATGTCAGGCAAGCCGGTAGCTCTTCCTGTGCGGGGGCGGAAGTTTTGCGGGGATGGGAAGCGTTAGGAACTGATTTTGGCGCCAGTATTCCTCCTGCTAAGGGGATTGGACTCGTTTCAACAGCAAAGAATCATTGGCAAGCAAAGCAAGCGGATGCTGTATTGCCAGTATTCAATGCGTTGCCCAACTCCGATATTTTGCGTAGCGGGTTAGGCCAAGATAACTCCAGAATGGTTTGCTCGTTGGCCGGAGAGGCAGAGGCTGTTGAAGATCTCGCGGTACTCCGGGACACATTCTTCTATGTTGCTCGACGGGGCGGTAAGACAGCGAACTCCCCGTCACTCTTTCGTCGCAGATTATCGAGTGACGGAAGTGTATCTGCTGCGGAGGAAATCATTGAGGGTATTGAGAATATGCAAATTCTCTACGGAATGAATTTGGATAATGATCACGACAACGGAGTGGATAGCTATCTGTCTGCGAATCAAATTGGGGACTTTTCACAGGTCGTGAGTGTTCGGGTTTCATTGCTAATGCAATCCGTCGATTATGTTGGCGCCATAACGAGCCCTGGGTATCAGTTCAATGATGTACATAATGCTCGCGATGGAGAAGTTGATGAGGGTGAAGAAAATGCTCTGGATGGCAGATTGCGAAGAGTGTTTACCACAACAATACGCTTACGGAACTGAGTCTAGGTTGTGCCAATCGGGAGTTGTGCTTTTGCTGAGTCTTCTCATTATGGTGCCATTGATGTCGCTCGGAATTTCGACATTAGAATCATCCATTCTTGAGGAGAAAATGGCATCGAATATCCAAGATCGTAGTCGTGCATTCCATGCGGCTGAGGCAGCATTAAAAGCCGCCGAGAGTTGGCTGGAAAGGCGGTCTGTCCCTCCGCAGGCATCTGAAATTGGTGAGGCTGCGGTATGGAAGCGAGACGATCTGCCTAGCGCTCCTCGCGATGGATTATGGTGGCATGCTCATGGGGTTGCCGTTGAGATTGATCAAACGCTTTCTCAGCCCCCTCGTTACATCATCGAAGAATATAGCCTAACTATTCAAGAGGGGGAGAGTGTCGAGTCGATGATCGGCATTTACCGAATTCATGCTCTGGGTGTTGGGCGACGAGCGACAACGCAAGTACGAATACAACGAGTGATCACTCTGGAATACGGAGCGGCAGTCAGGAATCTTGACTAAGTGCTCTTAACGTTAACATTGCGCGCCTGTCGTCACTTCAGGCTAGGGTTCACTCTCATCGAATTGTTGCTCTGCATAACGATCATATCCGTTCTGCTAATGGTAGGGTTGCCCAGTTATAGAGCTCAGACGATTGCTGTCGGTCGTGCAGAGGCGAAGACGGAATTACTCAGACTAGTTGCGGAGCAAGAGCGCTACTTCTCGCTCTACAATACCTATGTTGATGATGCCTCACCGCTTAGTGTGCCGTCGGTGTCTGGCAGGAGCAGGCAGACTGTCACCGGCTTGTATAGTCTCTCAGTATCAGCCTGTGGCGATACCCCGCTCAGTGGGTGCTTTATCGCTACCGCGCAAGCACAGGGTGCTCAATTACAAGATACTTGCATCAGCTTTAGTGTGGGCAGCAGAGGCACTAGGTCTTCTATAAGCAATGCTAAAGACGAAAATTGCTGGTTACGTTGAGGAGTTGTTCTCGCATTGAGTTGCTGCGGCGACACCGCGTTCCATTCTAGTGCGGGCAGTGCGGTTAAGCACGATCGTAGCGGCGTGATCAGAATTAGATGTTCTGGGACAGAGGGTGAAGCGACCATTCTGGCTCCGCACCACTCCATTTGCCTCGAATAGCAGGTAGTGCTGACTGCCGAAGGCTCTCCATGTGATGTCGCCCGTGAAATCGGCCATTGAAATCCACTGAATTAGTGTGTCGCTAGGGTCTAGCTGACGATCTTCATTTCGGTCTATGTAAAGCAGGATTCCATCATTCCAAGAATCGCCGCAAGCGATTGTGGACGCAGACCCGCAAAGCGTCACCGTTTCTCCTGAAGTCACTGCTATAGTTTTGGCTGTCGAGAGTGAAGCTGTTAGGCGATTCATAGCGACATCTACTTCACCGCTAGTAAGGATTTCTTGAAAGGATGGGGTGGCTATTGTCATGGTGCTTGCAATTAGAAATAAGGTCAGTAGCAGTTCTACCGCTGTAAGGCCTCGACTATTTATTCGCACTGGGTTTGGCATGGATTGCATGGGCTAAGCTGCCTATAATTGGGTTCATTAATCTCGCGAAATAACGAATTACCTTGGGTGTGGCATCCCTTCGAATCAAATGATAGTGAGCGTAGTAGTCGCATGCGAAAAATATCGAAAAACACCGATGTGCTAGTCATTGGCGGTGGGATCAATGGCATGCTGACCGCGAGAGAGTTGCTTAAAGCCGGTGCGAGCGTGAGGTTGCTCGAGCGAGGTGAGTGCGGTCGTGAGGCGTCCTGGGCTGGAGGTGGCATCATTTCCCCGCTCTATCCTTGGCGGTATCCCGACGCCATTACGGCATTGTCCACATGGGCTCAAGATTTTTACCCTAGTCTTGTCGACGAGCTACTTGCCGAGACAGGCATTGATCCGGAGCTCGATGCGCATGGCTTGTTGGTGCTGGCGAGCGAGGAGCGCCAACAAGCGATTGAGTGGAGTGCCAGGCACGGGCGTCAGATTGAAGTGTTAAACGCGATGGATCTCAAGGAGTCGTTTCCACACCTGCGAATCAGTGAGCCTGAAGGGTTGTGGATGCCTGGCGTAGCCTCGGTGAGAAATCCACGACTGTTGCAAGCGTTAAAAGCATGTCTATTAAGAGAATCGAAATTCGAGTTAATAGAACATTGCGCTGTTGATGAGATAATTGCTAACTCAGCAACTAGCATCGAAGTCCATGGTGGGTCGCAGTTGCAGTCGAATCGCGTAGACTCCTTAAGCTTTGCCGCTGCAAATGTGGTGCTTTGCGCGGGCGCATGGAGCACGGAAATTCTAAGCCGGAATGGTGTGGAGCTTGCTATTGAACCTGTGAAAGGTGAGATGTTGTTATACAAAGCTGCCCCCGGCTTGTTACAAAACATAGTACTAAATGACGGGCGATATCTTATACCTCGACGAGATGGACATATACTCGTGGGCAGCACACTGGAACGTGTTGGATTTGATAAGACTATCACAACCGCCGCAGGGATATCGCTGCAGGAATCTGCAATAACCATGCTGCCGGAGCTGGAATCGTTACAGCCTATAGGGCAGTGGGCGGGTCTGCGTCCTGCGGCGCCGGTGGGAATCCCCTATATTGGTGCAGTAGGTGATTCGGAATCTATCTATGTGTGTGCGGGCCAATTTAGGAATGGCTTGGTGCTCGCACCGGCCTCAGCACGACTTATCTCTGCATTAGTGCTCGGATTGGAGCCCAATGTGGATCCGGCGCCCTATACTTTCTCGGCACAGCGATAGCACGCTATCTTCAGGGGTATAATTCGATACAATTACGCGTCTACGCGTCTTTAAGCGGGATGATTATTTGTACGATAAGTACAACGTTTTAATGCAGGGATTAGGAAATGTCTACCTCGTTCACCGTCGTCATGGCGCAACTCAATTTACTCGTTGGCGCGATTGATAAAAACGTGTCGAGGATGCTCGATGCCGCGCAAAAAGCTATTGCAGAAGAGGGTGCGGATGTTGTTGTTTTTCCAGAGCTAGCACTGACTGGATATCCCCCTGAAGATCTCTTATTGCGCCCTAGTCTCGCGCGTCGCCTCGACTCTGCCATTGCTCGCTTGTGTGCGGCGAATTTGCCGGCGGCTTTGGTCTTCGGATATCCCGAGACAGCCGAAGGCAAGTTATTTAATTCACTCGCGGTTGTCTATCAGGCTGAAGTGATTGCGAATTATCGAAAGCAATGTTTGCCTAATTACCAGGTATTCGATGAGCGTCGCTATTTTTCGATGGGAACTGAAAAGAGTTCGATAGTCATTGATGGTGTTCGGCTTGGTTTTACGGTTTGCGAAGATATTTGGGAAGAGGGGCCGATATCGCAGTTTGTTGAAGGCGAGTTGGATGTACTTATTAATATTAATGCCTCTCCTTTTCACCGAGGGAAAATGGCCGAACGAAGAGATTTGCTTGCTAAGCGTGCGCAGTCGATCTCAACGCCTATAGTCTATTGCAACTTAGTCGGTGGTCAGGATGAACTTGTCTTTGACGGCGGATCGTTCGCCGTCGATGCGCGGGGAGAAATTCTCGTGCAAGCACCGCAATTCGAAGAAGGCATCTATTCAATAATTTTTGATCGGCCGGCGACTGGATTGGCAACACCTGTCGTAGGCGCGTTGAGTGAGATGCAAGATGATCTTGCTCAAGCGTATTCCGCACTCGTGATGGGGGTTCGTGATTATGTGCTCAAGAATCATTTCAAGGGTGTTGTCCTAGGCCTATCAGGCGGGATCGATTCGGCATTAACGCTCGCGGTTGCAGTGGATGCGCTGGGTGCCGATGCGGTGCATGCGATTATGATGCCTTTCGAATACACCTCGCAATTAAGCCAAGATGCGGCGGCAGAGCAAGCTGCTGCACTCGGGGTCTCGTATCGTGCCATATCGATCAAACCTGTTTTTGAACAATTTTCTGATTCTCTCGCTGGCGAATTTGAGGGTTATGAAGAAGACGTGACTGAGCAAAATTTACAGGCTCGCTGCCGTGGTGTTTTGTTGATGGCTGTGTCGAACAAAAAAGGCTATTTGGTGCTGACTACGGGTAACAAGAGTGAAATTGCAGTGGGGTATTCGACCCTCTATGGCGATATGGCTGGAGGGTTCGACGTCTTAAAGGATGTATCGAAGACCTTGGTGTATGAATTAGCACGCTATCGGAATGAACTCTGTTGCCGCGATGGGCGAGGTATAGCCGAGGCGATTCCCTCAGTCGTCATCGATCGAGCACCTTCTGCGGAGCTCGCGCCAGGGCAAGTCGATCAAGACAATCTCCCGCCATATGATGAACTAGATCGAATTTTGGCGCTTTATATCGAGTGCGATGCGAGTGCTGAGGCGATTATTTCCGAAGGCTTTGATAAGGAAGTGGTACACCGGGTGCTTCGATTAGTCGATCTTAATGAATACAAGCGCCGACAAAGCCCAATCGGTGTGCGACTGACCCGAAGAGGGTTTGGCAGGGATCGTCGCTACCCGATCACTAATGGTTGGCCCATAGGTGAATGAGGCAAAGCCTCAGGGCGTTAAAGTATCCCGAGTGTGAGAATGCTTAGCCAAGATCGATCTTCCTCTTCTCCGCTTTGTCCCTGCTGGTCAATTATTTGCTGACTTCCCGAGCTGAATGGGCGCTTCGTTGGCGCTAGCGGCGGCTCGATTCTATTATCACCAAGTAGGCCAAAACTCACTGTATAGAGTAGTGATGGATTAGTGATCTCTGTTCTGACAGTGAATTCGCCATCTTCGAGAGAACGATGCTCGGGGTAATTGTCGCGCAATAAGGCGAGGGAGGTGTCCGCTAAATCGTTTAAGCCGAGTCGCAGGTAGCATTCGATCATGATGGCAATCCCATCGGCTACCGCCGGAGTCTCTTGGAAATTTTCCACCACATATTGACCTCGGCGTAGCGCCGCGATGTAGGCTCGTCGCTCGAGGTAATAGTTGGCTACGTGAATCTCGTAGGCTGCTAAATTATTGCGTAAAAATATCATGCGCGCTCTGGCATCTGCTGCGTATGGGCTATCTGGATAGAGCGCGATGAGTTGAGCGAAGTCGCTGAACGACTCTCGCGTCCGACCAGGATCGCGTTTCGTGGGATCAATAGGTAGGAAGCGATTGATCAAACCCGTGTTCTCATTAAAGGACGACAGGCCTTTCATGTAATAGGCGTAATCGATGTTTTCGCTCTCGGGATGCAGGCGGATAAAGCGATCAGCCGCGGCTCTTGCAGCCTCCGGGTCGCCGGCGCGGTAGTACGCATAGACGATTTCGATTTGCGACTGCTCTGCAAAGCGACCGAATGGGAATCGAGATTCCAAGCCCTGATAGGTGGCTATCGCCCCATTAAAATTCTGCCCGTTCAATTGGTCTAACGCGCGGCGATAAAATTGCTCCTCGTTAGTGAGTCCTGCGAATTCATCACGTTCTTCGTCATCACCGAAAAGGCCGCATCCTGTTAAAAATGAACCTAGGACGAAAAAAAGAATGATGGGCTTGAATTTCATGGATATTGCTCTGTCTTAGAATATGCACGCTATTTAACCACAGCTTAGGTATTCCGGCGAGGTTTGGCCTGTGTAGAATGCGAATTTCGAGTATTATGAAGCGAATCGAATCCTACCCTGACCTTAAGCCGAATATTCATGACTCACATAGTTCTTAGTGCGCTAGTGCCTGAAGCATTAGCGAACCAGCGTTTAGACCTCGTCGCAGCTAAATTGTTTCCGGATTACTCGCGAGCACGCTTGCAGGCTTGGGTAAAAGACGCCCATCTCACCGTGAATGGCTCCCGCGCCAGACCTCGAGACACGGTTTATTCGGGAGATGAGCTTAAGGTGGATGTTGTGCTGCAGGCAGAGAGGGAGTGGGAGGCACAGCCCATGCCATTGGACATTGTGTATGAGGATGACTATCTCCTGGTGCTCAATAAGGCCAGTGATGTCGTGGTGCATCCTGCCGCGGGTCACCACGACGGGACGTTGCTGAATGGGTTATTGGACCATGCGCCATCGCTGCAAGAGGTGCCCCGAGCGGGCATCGTGCATCGTTTGGATAAGGATACGACAGGCCTGATGATGGTGGCCAAGACGCTGGAGTCGCATGCTGCGTTAGTCGAGCAATTACGACTGCGAGAGGTAAAGAGAGAATATGAAGCAGTGACTCAGGGAGTGCTTACCGGCGGCGGCACAGTCGATGCGCCATTGGGACGGCATCCGGTTAACCGTAAGCGCCGAGCAGTAGTGGCAAATGGGCAAGAGGCCGTAACCCATTATCGAGTCATACAGCGTTATCGTTCGCATACCCACATTCATGTCCAGCTTGAAACGGGAAGGACCCATCAGATACGAGCTCACCTTGCACATATAAATATTCCGCTAGTGGGCGACCCTCTCTATGCCGGGCGCTTACAATTGCCTGCTGCCTGCTCACCATTGCTTGCCGAATGTTTACGAGGATTTAAACGACAGGCCTTGCACGCGCGGCGCTTGACGCTACGTCATCCAGTAAGCGATGAAATAATGACCTGGGAAGCGCCGCTACCGGAAGATTTCCAGCATCTTCTCGAGGTTTTAGAGTCGGATCTCCACGGCACTTAGGCGGCTCTTATTGCTTTCGAGACATTGAATTTTTACTACGTGGGAAGGCTGAACGTTCATGACGGAGGGTAAGCAATTGAACGGGAAGTTAGCAGCATACAAAGGGCCGGTGAAGCTCATTGAGTCCCCTTGGAATAAGGATGGTAAAGTTTTCGCGGCGGTGAGCTGTCGTGGTGATATTGGCCAGGATTCATATCACGGCCTAAATCTAGCGATGCACGTTGGCGATGAAGAGTCTCGAGTTTTGGTCAATCGAATGCGTTTGGCGGAGAGTCTGGATGCTGATTTGAGTTGGCATTGGTTAGATCAGGTCCACGGAACGAAAGTCGTGGAAGTCCAGTCTGACTACTCCGCACAATCCCCCCTCCCTGAAGCGGATGCGTTGGTCACTTCAAGCGCGCGACAAGCCTGTTGTGTGTTAACAGCAGATTGCCTCCCAGTTTTTTTCTATAGTCGTGAGCTCATGAGAGTTGCCGTTGCGCACGCCGGGTGGCGTGGCTTAGCGGCTGGCGTGCTTGAGGCAACTTTGGCTGAATTCGGAGGGAGGGTGGAGTCTGTGAGTGTGTGGTTTGGCCCCGCAATCGGGCCATGCCATTTCGAGGTTGGGGAAGAGGTTTATACACAATTTCTCAATGCTGCCAACAATGAAGAAACCGCAGCGTCTCTAGCTGCCGCTTTTGTCCCATCCAGTCATGAAAACCGGTTTATGGCTGACTTGGTCGCCTTGGCGACTGCTCGCTTGAAAATGGCTGGAGTGCGTGATTTGTCGGGCGGAAATCTTTGTACTTATTGTGACCCTAATAGCTTTTATTCGTTCCGTAGAGAGCCTGTCTGCGGGCGGATGGCGAGCTTGATATACATCAAGTAAACAAAGCGCTTTCCAGTTTTTGTTATTCCCCCCTTTGTTTTTTGCGAGTCCGCCCCAATTTACTCGGTATTGGATAATTTAGCTGGCTGTTAAAGCCAAGCATGGAGTAGAACGAGGTTTTTTATGCGAATGGACAAGCTGACAAGTAAGCTGCAAGCGGCGCTCGCTGATGCGCAGTCGCTCGCATTGGGTAAAGAGAACAATATGATCGCGCCTGCGCACTTGATGCATGCGCTTGTGGAGCAGCGTGATGGTTCGGTACGCCCGCTTCTCGCCCAGACAGGCTTCAACGTAATGCAATTGCAGCAAGGGCTTGCTCAGTTGGTCGATGATCTTCCACGAGTACCGGATAACGGTGGTGAAGTGAGCATCTCTCCTGAGTTATCGCGCTTATTAAATCAGGCGGACAAACTGGCTCAAAACAAGGGTGACAGCTTTGTGTCGAGTGAGTTAGTGCTGCTGTCAGCAATGCGTGATACTGGTCCGTTGGGTAAGTTGCTGAATAGTTTTGGAGTCTCTGCTCAGGCGCTTGAGACTGCCGCTTCAAATCTTCGAGGTGGGGCGAGCGTTGATGATGCGAGCGCAGAAGAGAGTTGGCAGGCGCTATCAAAATATTGTGTCGACCTCACCGCCAGAGCGATCGAATCCAAATTAGATCCCGTCATCGGACGTGATGCGGAAATTCGACGCACCGTTCAGGTGTTGCAGCGTAGGACTAAGAATAATCCTGTCTTAATCGGCGAGCCCGGGGTCGGAAAGACAGCGATTATCGAAGGTCTCGCCCAGCGCATCGTCAATGGTGAGGTCCCAGAGGGCTTAAAAGATAAGAAAATTTTGTCGCTCGATATGGGCGCTTTGATCGCCGGCGCGAAATTTAGAGGCGAGTTCGAAGAACGCTTGAAATCAGTGTTATCTGAAATTGCCAAGCTTGAAGGAAACGTGATTCTGTTCATCGACGAGCTGCACACGATGGTGGGTGCCGGTAAGGGTGAAGGAGCCATGGATGCGGGCAATATGCTTAAGCCCGCGCTAGCGAGAGGCGAATTGCACTGCGTCGGTGCGACCACTTTGGATGAGTATCGCCAATATATTGAGAAAGACGCGGCACTGGAACGAAGATTTCAAAAAGTTTTGGTCGATGAGCCGAGCGAAGAAGATACTATTGCGATTCTTCGAGGTCTGAAGGAGCGTTATGAGGTGCATCATGGTGTAGACATCTCGGATGGAGCAATCATTGCGGCGACCAAGCTTTCTCAACGCTACATCACGGACAGACAGCTTCCAGATAAAGCGATCGATCTGATCGACGAAGCAGCGAGTCTGATCCGAATGGAAATCGATTCTAAGCCGGAGGAGATGGATAGGCTTGAGAGGCGTTTAATTCAGCTAAAGATAGAGCGAGAAGCGCTGAAAAAAGACGATGATCCAGCGACCCAGAAAAGGAAAGAAAAGTTAGCGCAAGATATCGAGGCTCTCGAACGAGAATTTTCTGATCTCGAAGAGATTTGGAAGGCAGAGAAATCCTCTGTTCAGGGTGTGCAAGGTGTTAAGAGCGCACTGGAACAGGCGCGAGCAGATATGGAACAAGCTCGTCGCGCGGGTGACTTGGCAAAAATGTCCGAGTTACAGTATGGCGTAATTCCGGAACTTGAGGGGAAGCTGGCTTCTGCCACGACTGCCGAGTCCCAAGAGAAGCAGTTGCTCCGTAGTCGCGTGACCGATGAGGAAATCGCGGAAGTTGTCTCTAGGTCTACCGGCATTCCTGTGAGCAAAATGCTTGAAGGGGATCGCGAGAAGTTGCTCAAGATGGAAGAGGGGCTGCATGAGCGAGTGATCGGTCAGAACGAGGCAGTCACCGCCGTAGCAAATGCAGTTCGCAGGTCGCGTTCTGGCTTGTCGGATCCGAACCGACCCAATGGCTCGTTCCTTTTCTTGGGACCAACGGGTGTTGGTAAAACAGAGCTCTGTAAGGCGCTCGCACAGTTCCTGTTCGATACTGAGGACGCGATGGTTCGCATCGATATGTCGGAATTCATGGAGCAGCACTCTGTCGCCAGACTCATAGGTGCGCCTCCCGGCTATGTGGGTTACGAAGAGGGTGGCTATCTCACGGAGGCCGTTCGACGTAGACCGTATTCGGTGTTGTTGTTAGACGAGGTGGAAAAGGCTCATCCAGATGTGTTCAATATTCTCCTTCAAGTGATGGATGATGGACGCTTGACCGATGGTCATGGTCGAACAGTCGATTTTCGTAATACGGTCATTGTGATGACCTCAAACTTAGGTTCTGATCGTATCCAGGAAGCGATGCAGCAAGGCAAATTGATGGATGAGGAGAGTTATGCCTCAGTGAGAGATTCGGTGTTGAGCGTCGTGGTGAAACATTTCTCGCCTGAATTCGTGAATCGAATCGATGAGACGGTGGTCTTCCATCCGCTGCAAGCCGAGCAAATCCGATCGATCGCAGACATTCAAATACAACTGCTCAATGATCGGTTAAGGGATCGCGAATTAGCTCTCGAAATATCTGACGCGGCGCTAGATAGGCTTGCTCAGGTGGGCTATGACCCGGTTTATGGCGCTAGACCATTAAAGCGGGCTATCCAGAACCATATCGAGAACCCCTTAGCACAGGAAGTGTTGAAAGGTAGCTTCCCGCCAGGAACAGTGGTGCGGGTAGAAGCGGATCCGGCAGGAGGGCTCCGCTTCGATGCAGTAGCCCTGCACTAAGTCAGCGTGTAGAGCAAAGGCTGTGTAGCTCCGAGTGATGGGGCGCACAGCCTTTTTGGTTTCAGCTGTTTAATCTCGTTGACTTTCTTGACATTAGCGACCGAACTGTCAGAATTCGCGCCATATGTCATGGACCCGAGTGAAACTTGGTCTCCATCGACCCGATCTGCTTGCCGCACCCGGCCAAACTGCCGATCGACTCCTAGGTGTTCAAAACATCCACCTAAGGTCTCTATCACGTTATCACGTACGAGGCCGACTATAGAGCGAGTACAGTGACGACGCGCCGTTTGGGGTGCTCTCGCGGACTTGACTTCGATATCTTGATTGCACCGCTTATGCGCCTATCGCACAGATTTGTTCTGTGGCGTAGAGGAATACATTGGGTTTGCGGTGGCAAAGCGAATAAATTAAAGAGGCAAAGAAAGTGGAACAACTATCAGGTGGCGATATGCTCATCCGTGCATTGCATGACGAGGGTGTCGATTTAATTTTCGGCTATCCCGGTGGCGCAGTGCTGCACATTTATGATGCGATCTTTCGGCAAGACAAGATAGAGCACATCTTGGTGAGGCATGAACAGGCGGCGACTCACGCTGCTGATGGCTATGCGCGGGCGACAGGCAAGCCGGGTGTGGTACTGGTCACCTCTGGGCCGGGTGCCACGAACGCTATCACGGGAATAGCAACAGCCTATATGGATTCTATTCCAATGGTTGTCATTTCAGGCCAGGTCGAGAGTCGGCTGATTGGTACAGATGGTTTCCAAGAAACTGATATGGTCGGCGTTTCACGGCCGGTCGTGAAGCACAGCTTCATGGTTCAGGATGCGGCTGACATCCCAATGATTGTAAAAAAAGCATTTTATATTGCGACCACGGGGCGTCCTGGCCCAGTAGTCATCGATATTCCTAAGGATATTACCGACCCGAAGCTCAAGCTTCCCTACGAATATCCGGCCGATATCAAAATGCGTTCTTACACCGTGCCAGGTAAAGGGCATAGTGGTCAGATCAAGAAGGCAGTCGATGCACTATTAGGTGCTAAGCGTCCGATGATCTATGCGGGCGGCGGTGTCATTCAGGGTGAAGGGGCGGAATTGCTCACGAAGTTAACCCAGAAGCTGGGAAGCCCCATTACAAATACATTAATGGGCTTAGGCGCATATCCGGCATCTGATAAGCAGTTTTTAGGGATGCTGGGTATGCACGGGACTTATGAAGCGAACATGGCGATGCACTATTGCGATGTGCTGCTCGGCATTGGTGTCCGGTTCGATGATCGTGTAACCAATTCTGATACGAGTAAGTTCTGCCCAGAGGCGACGATTCTTCATGTCGATATCGATCCTGCGTCGATATCCAAGACGGTCGCGGCCGATGTTCCCATCGTGGGGTCAGTTACTGCTGTTCTAGAAGAAATGTTGGAATGTCTCGAGCAATCTGATCAGGAAGTTGATAGCGAAGCGTTAACGACCTGGTGGCAGCAAATTGAGAAATGGCGCGAGAAAGATTCATTGGGCGTGACGCCGCATGAAGATGGCAGGATTAAGCCGCAGCAAGTGGTACAGGCTCTGCATAGAATCACCCAGGGCGATGCGTACGTTTCGTCCGACGTAGGACAGCATCAGATGTTTGCTGCCCAGTATTATGGCTTTGATAAGCCGCGTCGCTGGATTAATTCAGGGGGGCTCGGCACCATGGGCTTCGGTCTCCCTGCTGCGATGGGTGTTCAACTCGCCTATCGTGATGCGGTGTCGGTTTGTGTTACAGGTGAAGGAAGCTTCCAGATGAATTTGCAAGAATTCGCGACCTGTATGCAATATAACCTGCCGATAAAAATTATCTGTCTCAATAATCAGTCTTTAGGCATGGTTAGGCAGTGGCAGGATATGCAATACGGCGGGCGTTATTCTCATAGTACTTATGCTGAATCATTACCCGATTTTGTGAAGCTCGCAGAAGCGTATGGTCATGTGGGTATCCGTATCGAAAATCTGAGTGATCTCGACGCGAAGCTAGAGGAAGCATTTGCCCTGAAAGACAAGCTCGTGTTCGTCGATGTTCGAGTCGATCCAGAGGAGCACGTCTATCCGATGGCGATAAAGGGCGGAGCGATGAAAGATATGATTTTGAGCAAGACGGAGAGGACCTGATATGCGCCGTATAATTTCTTTATTGATGGAAAATGAGCCCGGCGCGCTCTCGCGTGTTGTTGGTCTATTCTCGCAGCGTAGCTATAACATCGATTCGCTGACGGTGGCGCCTACTGAAGATAACTCTCTGTCTCGCCTCACAGTCGTGACGAGCGGCGATGAACGGAAAATTGAACAGATCACGAAACATCTCAATAAAATTGTGGACGTTGTTAAGCTGGTTGATCTTTCCGAAGGAGCGCACATTGAACGTGAGCTAATGCTGATTAAGGTGAAAGCTGTTGGTGCTCAACGTGCAGAAATCCAAAGGATGGCTGATATTTTCCGCGCGCAAATAGTCGACATAACTCCAGGTGCTTATAGCATTCAATTAACGGGAACGAGCGAGAAGCTCGATGCGTTTATTGCGGCGCAGGCTGAAAATTCGGTGCTTGAAGTTGTGCGTACCGGTGTTTGTGGCATCGCACGAGGAGAAAAAGTCCTGACATTGTAATTGCGATTAGAGAGGTGTTTTTCTAATCGACTAATTTGTTTCAGTTAAAAAAAAGCTCGGGTAGCCTGCAATTTCATGCAGCTTCGCCGAGCTTTTTTATGCCTGCTGATTAATTAAATGTCGATGGCTCGTTTCATGGCCGTCATGTAGCGACGCAGACGCTTACCGACGATCTCGATCGGATGGCTGCGAATGCTGTCGTTCGCTTCGATGAGAGCTGCATTGTCGACGCCATTATCGCGGGCATTGAGGCCGCGACCGATCACGTCTACATCGACTTTCTTCATGAAGTCGGCAAGTAGCGGCACGCAGGCATGGGAGAATAGATAGCAGCCATATTCTGCGGTGTCGCTGATTACTTTGTTCATTTCGTACAATTTTTTACGACCAATCAAGTTTGCGATGAGTGGCACTTCATGCAGCGATTCATAATACGCTGACTCTTCGATGATGCCGCTCGCCGTCATGGTCTCAAACGCCAGCTCGACGCCAGCTTTAACCATGGCAACCATAAGAATGCCGTTTTCATAGTACTCTTGCTCAGCGATATCCATGTCTCCTGCAGGGCATTTCTCGAATGCGGTTTCCCCAGTCGCTTCGCGCCATGTGAGCAGCTTGATGTCATCGTTGGCCCAATCTTCCATCATGCCTTCAGAAAAAGCGCCGGTAATGATGTCATCCATATGCTTTTCGAATAGAGGGCGCATGATGTCTTTGAGTTCATCGGCAAGTTCATTTGCCGCCAATTTCGCAGGGTTGCTAAGACGATCCATCATTGTAGTGATGCCGCCATGCTTCAGACCCTCGGCGATAACTTCCCAACCATGCTGAAGGAGCTTGGAGGCGTAGCCGGCATCGATGCCTTTTTCGACCATTTTCTCGAAGCAGAGAATAGAGCCAGTTTGCAGCATTCCGCACAGGATGGTTTGCTCCCCCATCAAGTCAGACTTTACTTCAGCGATGAATGATGATTGAAGGACTCCCGCTCGGTCGCCGCCAGTCGCTGCTGCGTATGCTTTCGCAATTTCCATGCCGTCGCCGTTAGGGTCATTTTCAGCATGTACCGCAATGAGAGTGGGTACACCGAAGCCGCGCTTGTATTCTTCTCGGACTTCAGAGCCCGGAGACTTAGGGGCAACCATGACGACAGTGAGGTCGTCGCGAATCTGCATGCCTTCTTCAACGATGTTAAAACCATGAGAATAAGCGAGGCAGGCGCCTTGCTTCATTAATGGCATCACTTGTTGAACTACTTGAGTGTGTTGTTTATCTGGAGTGAGGTTGAGGACTAAATCCGCGCTCGGGATGAGCTCCTCGTAAGTGCCCACAACGAAGCCGTTTTCTGTCGCATTCTTCCAAGAGTCGCGCTTTTCAGCGATGGCCGCTTCGCGAAGTGTGAATGAGACGTCGAGGCCGCTATCACGCATATTGAGACCCTGGTTGAGTCCTTGAGCGCCACATCCCACGATAACAACTTTCTTTCCTAGTAGTTTGCTGACGCCGTCGCTAAACTCGCTAGCATCCATAAAGCGGCATTTGCCAAGTTGATCCAACTGTAGGCGCAGAGGCAGCGTGTTAAAGTAGTTCATGGATAGGACTCCGGTATTCACGTAATTTTATGCTTAAGAGTTGTAGCGAGCGACGTTGTTAGAGCTTCAATGCCTGACCAATTAGTGCGATGCTCGCCGAGGTGAGGGCGGATAATATAGCATCTGGAATCGGGCGTAAAACGAAGATTCTCGGTGTTCGGTGTGTGGCGAGCGTTATTTGCTCGTTTTATGCCCCCATTAAGGCGCAGAGTTCGGCTGTTTTTGGGGGTATTGCCCTTCCGTTGAAGGGTGTCGAAGGTTTAGAGTGAGCCTTTGTAGGTTGAGCGTGTTTTAGGGCGGGTGATCGTCTATAGGATTGGTAGGAATGGATTTAAGTAACGAATCGGACAAAGTGGAAGATGATGCGCCTGATGTCGGCGTTGGCCAGGAGGCTGAGGCTGAACCTGGCAATACTGCTTCTCAGCTGGAGGAAGAGGCTGTGTTTGCGGAGGATGCGGAGGATGCGGAGGCAGAGGAGTCCGATAGCGAGGATTACGACACGCTTTTGCCAATTGATGAGCATGAAGAGTTTGTTTCCGAGGGAGGGAAGACCATCCGCCGCCGCGGGGTATTTTTACTTCCTAATCTGATGACCCTGGGAGCGCTGTTCGCTGGTTTCTACGCAATTATCGCGGGAATGGAAGGTAATTTTAATGCGGCAGGGTGGGCAATTTTCATCGCTGGCATATTGGATGGTCTCGATGGTCGGATCGCGCGCTTAACCAACACGCAGAGTGCGTTCGGCGCACAATTCGATAGCCTCTCGGACATGGTTTCGTTTGGCGTGGCTCCTTCTTTGATTATGTTCAGCTGGGCATTCGGCGATATTGGCCGTTTCGGTTGGGCGGCGAGTTTCATCTACATGTCTTGTGCGGCATTACGCTTGGCGCGATTTAATGTGCAATTAGGCACTACCGACAAGCGCTTCTTCGTCGGGTTGCAATCACCCTTAGCGGCCGGCGTGATCACGTTCCTGCCTTGGGTGGGTTATCGCTATGGCATTGAGATCACTCAACCGCTTGCGATCGGTTTAGCGCTAGTGACTGTATTTGTGGGTATGCTCATGATCTCGAATTATCGCTATGTGAGCTTCAAGGAGATAGATTTCAAAGGGACGGTTCCCTATCTATTCTTTGTCGCGGCCGTCGTGTTGCTGGTTGTGATCGCTCAGAATCCGCATGAAACTTTGCTGTTTATGAGTGTGACTTATTCGGTAACCGGTCCACTTATGTGGCTTTATCGAAAACAGAAGACTATGCGAGGGCATTGAGAGGGGAGCTCGTTTAGTCAATCACACGTGTCTTGAACCAGAAAGGATTGCTTATGCTTATTAAGAAGCCCGATGACATCAAAAGCTCAGAGATTACGCCACACAGTATTTATACGAAGCGGCGAGAGTTTCTTCAGGGCGCGGGATTAATAGCTGGGGCAGCAGTGTTGCCGAACTTCGCATCGGCGCAATCAGGGGATGCCCTCAAGGCGCGTGCACCTGCAGGAATACAGAGTTCTCCAGCGCCGGCATGGTTGAAAGGCAAGTTTTCTTCTATTCGGCCAGCTCCTGATAGTGCGCCGTACTTCACTGATGAGGCGCTCACGCCTTACTCTGATGTCACGAAATACAATAATTTCTATGAATTTGGGATGGAAAAAGGGGATCCATCGGCAAACTCGGGGCAATTTAAGACAGACCCTTGGTCGGTCGAGATCAGTGGTGAAGTCTCGAAACCGGGAGTCTACACCCTAGAAGATATTTTAAAGCCCCACGACCTCGAAGAGCGGATTTATCGATTACGTTGTGTGGAAGCATGGTCGATGGTGATCCCTTGGATTGGCTTCCCGTTGGCCGATCTCATTAAGCGGTTTGAGCCTACTTCCAAGGCCAAGTATGTCGAATTTGAGACCATCGTCGATGACGCTACGATGCCGGGTATTCGCTCTCGCTTCGCCATTGTCCGATGGCCTTATCGCGAAGGGTTGCGAATGGATGAGGCTTTGAATCCCCTCAGCTTTATCGCTGTTGGTCTCTATGGCGAACACCTTCCCGCACAAAATGGCGCGCCAATGCGCCTCGTCGTACCTTGGAAGTACGGTTTTAAGAGTATCAAGTCGATTGTGAAGATAAATTTTAGAGAGACGCAGCCTAATACGACCTGGGTCGATCTACAGGCCCGTGAATACGGCTTCTATGCGAACGTCAATCCGGCTGTTCATCATCCTCGCTGGCGACAGGATATGGAGCGTCGTCTTCCACAGACTTTGTTCGACCGCAAAGTGATACCAACCCAGCCCTTTAATGGCTATGGCGAGCAAGTTGCCGAGTTATATAAAGGGATGGATTTAAGTCGTTACTATTAGACCTATGATGTTGCTTGCTGAGTGTGGAATATGAAGGGGGTTCGGTGGGCAGTATTTGTCCTAGCCTTAATCCCATTCTCCGTCTTGCTATCACGTGTGCTGCTCAATGATTTGGGGCCGGATCCAGCGAAGGAATTAGCGCTAGAAACGGGAGAGTGGGCGCTGCGATTTTTGTTGCTCGCGCTGGCCATGACACCCTTGCGCCACCTCACGGGGCGTTTAGAGTTCGCCCAGCGTCGTCGAATGATTGGCTTGTTCGCGCTGTTTTATGCAAGCGTGCATTTCCTAGTTTGGATGGCGTTCTTGTTGGGATTCCGATGGGGAGCCATCGCGGAAGAGGTCGTGGAGAGGCCCTATATTACGGTAGGGTTTTCCGCCTTCTTGATTTTGCTGATTCTCGGCGCTACGTCGCCACGGTCCATGGTGCGGAGGCTGGGCCGTAATTGGCGACGACTCCACCGCCTGGTTTACCTTGCTGGGGTGTTGGCAATAGTCCATGTTGTTTGGATTGTCCGCACTGACGTGGGTGAAGTGCTTATTTACGGTGTGCTCTTAATCCTCTTGCTGGGATGGAGGCTTCATTTTGCTCATCAGAATGCGATTCGACGAAGTCCTTAGTTTAATGGCGTAAATAAGGCGTCATTGCTGCGTTCAAAAACTGCATTTTAGGCTAATTTGGACTCGATGATCCTGTCTGAGTGCCGGCAATAGAAAATTTTTTACAAAACTTGCCACAAACCCCTTGTCACGGGGCTTTGGATACGTATAATGCGTCCTCCCTGAGACGAGGTCTCACGGGAAAGTTCTTTAAAAATGTAGATTAAGTAATAGAGGTGGGTGCTTGCCGAGGTGCTGTCTGTAATCCAAAAGTTATAGATAGACACTCAAGGTAAGCAACTGCGTTAATTTATTAAGGCGCTCATACCCTTTGGGGTGTGAATGTCAGTAGTTGTTTTTTTGAGCGATTGTTTGACGCTGTATACTTCGCCAGTACTTACTGGTGGCATTAGGAATGCAGCATCTTGAAAGATTAAACTGAAGAGTTTGATCATGGCTCAGATTGAACGCTGGCGCACAGAAAAAGCCGACTATCGCGAGGCCTTTACCCACAGCGCGGGGCCCATTGTGGCCAACGGCATCGTTGTGAGTGGTATCAACGGCTGTGAGCTTTTTACGCAAGATGGCTGCTTCATTACCGGCCATGACCCTGCTGCGCACCACACCGCAGTCCGGGCAGGCGGCTTCGGTATCAGTGGGTTCGATCAGGACCCAGACCAGCCAGGGTCAACACTCACAGTCGGACATGCTCGTGGCCTCGCATCTGGCGGTGATTAGAGACCTCACAGTCCATCAACCTCAGCGAGGTGAAGCCCTGCGCGTCCACCCCGCTCTCCTTTGATTTGAGGATGCGCGTGCCGCTCAAGGTGGCGACCGCGCGTGTTCGGAGCACCACGCTCGTGCCTCTTGTGTTGAGCACTCGGCAGGCGCGGAGCGTGACTTGGGCGTTCTCCCCTTCGGCGATCACCCCCACGCCGTTCTCACACCTAATCTCGCATTTTTCTAAGCGCAGATGCCCAGACCTGATCACCACCGCCGCGTGCTCGCTCGGCGCCCCCCCCACCTCTCTCGTCACGCTGTTGATCGTGATCCCCACCACCGAGACGTCATCGCTGCCTGTCTCCACCTCAAAGGCGCCTCGGTCGTCCACAACAGGCGCGTGACCAAGCTTTTGACGCACCCAACGCATCAAGCCCTCACCCACCCCCTTCTGCTCGGCGTGGCTCGTCTGTGTCTGCAAGCGCTTGCGCGCCGCCTGCTCTTGAGCTTCGCTGAGCCCCTCCTCATACTGCCCACCCATGCGGTTGAGATGCAGGCAGGTGTCCTCTGTGACCTGCAAGACGATCTCATTGGGGCGACCTAAGCCGATGAGCTTGATCGGCTTGGTGATCACGAGTGGCTCTTGATAGAGCCCTGGCATCAGCCCGATGTAGCCCCCCACGGGCGCCGCCTCGATCGCCTCTTGGATCGAGGTGTAGTCTGCTAAGCCATCCTCTGGTGAGACGCGCAGGTCGGTGCGCACCTGCTCACCCCCCTTCGCGAGCTTCTCTTCAAAGACCGCGAGCTTCCCCTCAAGCCCCTCAACCATCATCTCAAGCTGCGCGATGCGACGCTGATGCCCCTTAAGCTTGGCTTTTTGATCTTGGCTCCCCGAGACCTTCGCCTCGGCGCGCTCAACGCGCCTCGCGAGCTTCTTCATCGCGGTCTTGAGCCTCTCTTGATCGGCGAGCACGTCTCTGAGCTGCGCCTTGAGGCCACCCTCGAGCTGCGCGAGGCGCTGCCCTTGAGACTGTAAGAGCACCGAGTGCTGTTTAATGAGCTGCGCTTGTTGCAAGAGGATAGGGTAGAGGGGACCCTCTTGTGAGAGCTGTGGCGCTTTAGAGACGGTGATCCCCCCCACCTGCTCCTCAAAGGCGCCTTGGCTGAACTGAGGGATGGGAGCTTGAGGGGCTTGAGAGGCTTGAGGAGCTGAGGGCTCTTGAGGGGCTTCATCGTCTTCAAAAGCGCTCGCGAAGCTCTCATCTACGCTCTCGCTCTCGTCGCCCTCCTCTCCCTCATCTCTCTCTTTTTGTGGGTTGTGTTGAGCGTTGTCGTCTTCGCTCTCATCAAAGACGACCTCTACTTGAGGGGAGGGGGCTGTCGCCGAAGCTTGAGCTTGACCAAAGGTCAAGACGGGCGTGGGGAGCTCCTCTTGTGTGTCGCGTTGGACGCTGTGCGCCTCGCCTGTCTCAAGCTCTTGAGCGGCTACGTCAGCGCTGTGAGAGGGAGCGTCTAAGCTGACCCCGAGCGCCGCGAGCTGTGTCTCAAGCGCCTGAAGGTGATCTTGAGGCTCTGCTCCAACGAGCCTCTTTAGACCGGTCGTGAGCTTTGAGAACAAGCCACGAGAGGGCTGAGGAGAGGCGAGCGGCGTGGCGCCTGCTGTCACAGGTTGCGGGCGACGCTCAAGGGTCTTAAGCCTCGCCTCAGCGTGAGCCTGACGAGCTTGGAGCTCCTCAATGATGTGCTGTAGGTCTTCAAGCTGGCGGGCGGCGTCAGACTTATATTGCTGGTCAGCTGCCCGGACGTTGTTTTCGTGAACCACTTTGAGG
>JALQUB010000048.1 GCA_023268635.1 Pseudomonadales bacterium | reverse complement strand
TCGAGATGCGGCCAACAGTCTTCGCGCGAATAAATTGTCACTCGACACGACGGCAGTGCAGATAGTCGAAGCCGATGCACTCGCCTGGCTTCGTGCGCCGCAAGCAAATGAGCAATTCGATGTGGTGTTTATTGATCCGCCGTTCGACGCACAGCTTCACTATCAAGTGGCACAAACCTTAGTGGCATCGGGATGTCTCACATCAGGAGCCCTCGTGTACATCGAGTCGGCGCAGCCTTTAGAGGCGGCGCAACTGCCGGATAATTGGCAGCAGTGGAAATTTAAAAAAGCGGGTGCTGTGTACTCGACACTATTCGTGGCGAACTAGTTTTAGGGTAGACCTGCCGATGACAACTTCTGAGTTTCGATCACCGCCGTGGTTAGGTAATTCTCACTTGCAAACCCTGTGGCGCAAATTTGTGCCACCCCTGCCACTCGAGCAAAGACGCGAACGGTTGATCTTAGCCGACGGTGATTTCATCGACCTCGATTGGGCAGGTCCTGCTCCTGCAGCGTCAGCCGGGCTACGCATTGTGGTGTTATTACATGGCCTGTGTGGGAGCTCGCAATCTCCTTATATAGTAGAACTGCAACGACAGTTAGCGGATGCTGGAGTGAGTTCCGTCGCGATGAATTTCCGTGGCTGTAGCGGCGAGTACAACCTACTGGCACGCGCATACCATTCAGGCGTCGCTGAAGACTTAGACGAAGTCTACGAACAGTTGATCATAAATTATCCTCAGCACAATTTTTTATTTAGCGGTTATTCCCTTGGCGCGAGCGTTTTATTGAACTGGCTCGCTAATCGTGGAGAGGAACTTGCTGGCCTGCGCGCAGTCGCCGTGTCCACGCCATTCCAACTCGCTCTGTGTTCGCAGTCGATGTTGTCGGGCATGAGCAAGTTTTATGGAACGTATTTTGTGCGCTTATTAACGCAGGACTTCGAAGCGAAAATTAAACATCTAGAAACACGCAATGAAGATTCGGCAACCATTCTTCGAAAACTATTAGAGCAGGCATCGTCGTTGAATACGCTGTGGGAATTCGATGATCAAATTACAGCACCCTTACATGGTTTCGATGGCGCCGACGACTATTACGCGCGCTGCAGCAGCGGATCGCGTCTCGGACAGGTGAAGGCGCGCACATTATTGCTACAGAGTGCCGACGACCCGCTCATCCCGTCCACCGCATTGCCGAGCACAGCAGACTTGGCGGCGGGAACGAAGCTAGAGTTGTCTACAAGGGGCGGACACGTAGGTTTTATCGCTCGTGGTCAGCGTAGTTGGCTAGAGACTAGGATCGCGCACTTTTTGCTGAGCGAAGAATAGGAATTGTGGCCGAGTAATCGATTCGCTAGAATGCCGCAATAATAAAAGCAAGGGCAGACAATGCTCAGACCACAAGCCTCAAAAGCGAGCCGCTATGAAAACTGCCGTCTACCCTGGAACATTTAATCCCATTACGAATGGACACACCGATCTGGTGGAGCGGGCATCACGCCTGTTCGATCACATTATAGTCGGGGTAGTAGATTCAAACCGGCAGAAGAGCAGTGCGATGCCAACTCAGTTGCGCGTCGAACTTGCACAGGAGGTGCTGAAGCACTTGCCGAATGTCGAAGTGAAACCCTTCGAAAGTTTATTGATTCAGTTTGCTCAGGAAGTTGGCGCGAAAATTATCCTGCGAGGACTCCGTACGGTGGCTGACTTCGAATACGAGTTCCAACTCGTTGGCATGAATCGCGTGCTAGAGCCATCGATAGAAACGGTATTCCTCGCTCCGGCCGAACACCTCTCCTATATCTCGTCGACGCTGGTCCGAGAGATTTCATCTTATGGCGGTGACATTTCTAAGTTTGTCCATCCGGTCGTCGTCGAAGCCATGAAATCCTACGTCAAGACTCAGCGCTGACAGTTCACGCAGTAAACTGTGCTGCGTTGTCCCAAGCGAATTTCTCGCAATGGTTTTTTGCAATGCGTGCAGGGTTGTCCGCCGCGACCGTAGACCGCGAGTGACTGTGAAAAATAACCGGGCTTCCCATCGCTTCCGGTGAAGTCGCGAAGTGTTGTGCCCCCTACCTCAATCGCTCTAGCGAGTACTTGCTTGATGCAATCGACGAGCTTTACATAACGGGCACGAGAAATTTTACCGGCAGCACGTTGTGGATTAATGCCTGCGAAAAATAATGCTTCATTCGCATAGATATTACCCACACCAACGACGATGCGATTGTCCATGATGAAAGATTTAATCGGCACCTTACGTTGACGGCTGCGCAGGAATAATTGCTCAGCATTGAATTCCTCTGAAAGAGGTTCGGGACCGAGATCGACGAGCAGTGGATGGTCAGCGTCGATGCCCTCTTGCCATAAAATACAACCGAAGCGACGCGGATCGTGATAGCGGAGGCGAGTTCCATCTTCTAGGCGTAACTCGACGTGATCGTGAGTTTTCAGAGGAGATTCTGTGTTTGGTTCCAGTATTCTTAAACTGCCGGACATGCCGAGATGAACAATCAACACGCCCTGATCTATGCGCAGCAGTAAATATTTAGCCCGTCGTTCGACGCTGTTGATGGTCTTGTTCCGTAAGCGCGCTTCCAGCTTGTCGGGGATTGGCCATCGGAGCCTACGCTCGCGTACGCTAAGTTCGGCGATGCGCTTGCCCTCGATATGCGCCGCAATTCCTCGGCGGGTGGTCTCGACTTCGGGTAATTCAGGCATTCGATTTCTCGGTGTGCTATGTGTTAGACGCTGGCATTAGCTATTCTTTCGGTATGTTAACCTAACCTAGCTCTAGATCGCTCGGTAATCGGGTGGGAAGGCCATAGTCGCCGCGAGGGCATCGAAGTCGCCGGTTTATCGTGGTTATGATTCTAGTAAGTTTATGCTTACTAGCTTAGGAGGGGCCATTGGTTACTAAGGGGTTTGCAGATACCAGCTGCTTCGCACCAGTATGGAGTGCCGGACTCGATGAAACTAGGAATATTGAGCTGAGCAAAGAAGAGGGTCGAGCTTACACTTAAATACGCAAGGTGTTATAAATTGAAGTCTGCTGTAGCAGCAATGACGGCCAAACTGTCAATAAGTCATTAGTAGAGGACTTCTGCGGTCGCGATGCGTAGTCGAAATGCCCTAGGCGAAATTAGAGACAATAGACGTAAGCCAGCCTGGCTCAACTTAGATTGGGCGGGGTGGCCTCGTGGCATTATTTCTTCCTCCATATTTTCCTTCGTCGCTGTTCTTCTCTTTTCCCCAATCAATGCGCTGGCGCAAGACGAAGGGCTGCGCACAGAGGGAGGCGAAGGTGTTGAAATCGAGCACTCGAATCCTGCGCCCCCGCCTAGAGCAGAGTCCGAACTTCGCTTCGTGGAAGAACCTACCCTATTAATTGTGACGTCACCGTTTTATCGCCAAATTTCAGGTGGTGTTGATAAAGCGCTTCGGCGCGCCAGCGTCATAGATCCCTCACGTCGGAAGCCTCCACATGCTAAGCGGCCCTTTTCTTTAGCAGGGCGTTCACCACTTATCGGTGGCGGCGCGAAAAACCCTAGAGCGCTTGGGAGAAAAATCCCAGGCCATGAAGGATTTGAGGACTCGGCAAATAGAGCAGACGCTGCGATCGAACGGCAGCAAGAAATTAACGCTTACAACGCGGAGATTGCTAAGTTAGAAGGTGAGGGCGGTGTCTGGAATGAGAATTTAGTGGAAGAGCTGCACTCACTTGGCACGTTACTGCAACAGCAGGGCGAACACGAAGATGCCATCCAAGTATTCAACCGAGCTGTCCATATCGACAGGATTAATTCAGGTCTCCATTCGGAGGGGCAGATTTCATCGGTGGAAAATAAGATAGAGAGTCTGCTTGCGTTAAATCGCTGGAACGAAGCCGATATGACCTATGAGTATCTCTATTATATTCAGCGTCGCGCCTACGGTGATAATGATCCGCGCCTGATTCCAATCCTCGATCGCATTGCGCAATGGAATTTGCGGGCGTTTTTTATAGGCCACGGTGAGGCCTTAGGGCTCAGGTTGAGTAATGCCCTGATGTTTTACAATGCCGCAGCGAGCATGGTGCAAAAGTATTTTGGCGCAGAGGACGAACGCTTCGTCGCCTATTTGCGTGGCATCGCCAATTCGTCTTATCTCGTGTCTCGCCATCCCGAATTAATGTTGGAAATTGAACGCCCTGAATACCGTAGTGTTCAGTCGATGATGCGGCAGCAGTTGATGCAAACGGATCGTGCAGTGACTCAAGGATTCTCCAGTGGAGCCCAAGCGTTGATGCAAATTCTCAAACATGAGCTCGAGACGAGAGACGATGCCATCGAGCTGGCTGATGCTTTCGCGAATTTAGGAGATTGGTATTTATTATTCGGGCGCAGACAAGATGCCGCTGAATACTATGCAAATGCATGGAACTTGCTGTCGAACCAACCGAATGCGATACCACTAATCAATGCTTATTTCGGGCGCGTTGTCGCGATGCCGACGTTCGCCGGGGAAGACGCGGAATCCCTCGAAGTCGCATCGGTAAAGGCAGGTAACGCCTCTCTGCGATCGGATTACGCAGACATCATGTTTGATGTGAGCGACAACGGTGTCGTCCGCAACGTGCGCATGGTGTCGGCGGAGACTGAAGAGAACCGCATGCAATTGAGTAAATTGCGCCGGATGGTGAGGGATTCTTATTTTAGGCCGCTTATCAAGGACGGAGTGCCGCAGAACTCTAAGGGCAACGTGATGAGATATCGATACTGGTATTGAGGCGTTGCCAGTCTGCAAATGCAATGTTGTTAAGCGAGTCTTCAGGTCGAAGATGTTAAACCGACTGAAAGTAGCTAGGCGGGCGTATAATGAGCTCTCGATTGAGGGCGCTCTTGTGAATCGTCGTTCAGACCAGTTGGGGTGGTATAAATGATGAAAGTGACTAGAAGGCAGCAAGCGCAGGTACCACAGCAGATGTTGTCATCTGGGGGTACTCGAGTGAGACCTGTCTCGTCCAGGGTCCTGAGAATGGCCGTTGTCGCCGCATTCAGCCTAAGTATGGTGGCTTGTCAGTCATCGAGTCAGAGTTCGTCTTCACAGTCCTCGCCGTCGATGCCTTCCAGTTCGTCCTCGAGCAGCGCGTCAAGCTCATCCTCTATGCCCTCTAATACCTCCACTAGCAGCAGTCCGGCTGTGAGTTCATCGAGTCCGTCAAGCGCCTCACTTCCTTCGTCGCGTAGTACGGCATCTGTATCTGCGAACTCTACGAGCGATTCTGGGGCACAGTCTAGCCAGATGCCCGGTGTGAGCGCTAGCTTACCTGGTAGAGCAGGAACACCGGTCGATGATGGACCGAGCAGCAGCAGTCAACAGGGTGCCTCTACGGCCCAGTCGAGCGGCAGCGATGGCTCGTCAGCGCGCCCCGGCGGCGCAGATGTGCTGGGGGACGTCCAATCAGGGCAAAGTGGAATTTCAACTACCAATTCTTCAATATTAGGGGCTCCAAGTGGAGATTATTCTTTGGATACTCTGCCTGATGGCGTATTAAGTGGGAGAAACCCCGAAGAAGTGGCGACTACCCCAAGTACCGGCGCGATGACCACCTCTGAACGAGCGGCCGTACTCGATGAACAGTTGCGCCGTGGTTATGAACAATTTGATGGTTTCATACTCGGTGAGCGAGAACGCGCTCAAGCCGAGAGCAACGCCGCTGGCGCGGGAGCGGAGCCTGGTGCGGAGAATGGTGCAGGAGGCGGCGAGGCGATGCCGCAGATATTAGGTGCGGCTGGCAATGCTCAGGTGGCCACGCAGTCACCGCCCATGCCGGGAGGTCAAAATACAGAAACGTTCCCTCCACCAGAAGACATACCGAGTGGTCGTGACGATGACGTGGTGGCGAGACAATTGAGAGAGGCTGCGATGAGCGAGCCGGATCCAGAACTCCGAGAGGCACTGTGGGATGAATACCGTAATTACACAGGCTTATCTAAACAATAGACGCGGAAGTTGAATCTGGCAGGGTCGAATACCTAGGAAGATCCATGATGCCTGAAGAATTGAGGAGTTAAAAATGGCAGTAGCGAGGCGAATTATTCACTGGCAGCGTTCGCGTCTCTCGGTCCTTGCCGTTATGGCGTTGTTGCTAGT
This sequence comes from Pseudomonadales bacterium, assembly GCA_023268635.1. GTDB lineage: Bacteria > Pseudomonadota > Gammaproteobacteria > Pseudomonadales > Pseudohongiellaceae > UBA9145. The sequence goes on along the minus strand of JALQUB010000048.1, from coordinate 8,635 downwards.
CAGCTGCGCAACTCACACGGTAAAAACGACTTCCTACACGCCTATAGTCAGGGCGTCGGAGGCACTACCCGAAGCATTCTTGCTCGATGTGGGCGTTGCCATGTTCGACCCAGGAATCGATCACCTTAGCCGTCGAGAGGAAGAAACGACGAATGCGCAAATTCGAGTCGCCGAATCGCGTTACGTGCCTTATATGCTAGCTGAAACCTTGCAGCGGTCTGGCAACTGGGGGATCGTGAGAGTGTTGCCGAACGGCAACAGCCCGATCGATGTCATTATCAATGGAACCGTGCTGCATTCAGATGGAGAAGCGATGACGCTGCGGGTTGCCGTTTCAGACTCGACGGGTCGCGCCTGGTATACAAAGGAATACGACGAAGTAGTTAGTCGGTTTAGCTATGAGGCGACTGAACGCCAGAAGAATGATCCCTTCCAAGTGATTTACAATTCAATCGCTAATGATTTGCTCGCATATATGCAACGCAATATAGAAGGTCCTGAGATCACAGAGATTCGCACGGTCTCTGAACTTCGCTTCGCGCGGAGCTTCGCGCCAGATGCCTTTAGCGATTATCTCGAAACAGACCGTAATGGCATATATAACATCACCGCATTGCCGGCGGAAAACGACCCGTTGCTCGCACGTGTCCGCAATATCCGCGAGCGTGATTTCATGTTTATAGACACTGTGCAGGACTATTACGCGACTTATGCGCGCCAAATGCGCGTGCCTTATGATTCTTGGCGTGAGCAGAGTTATGACGCAACGATGACTCTGCGGGAATTAGAGGGATCTGCGCGCCGGCGATTCATCGCAGGCACAGCCGTCTTACTTGGAGGTATTGCCGCGGCTGCCAATGGCGGCGATTATGCGACGCAGACAGGTGGTGCGATCGGAGCAAGCGCCGGCGCCTATGTGATTAAGAGTGGCTTCGACAAACGCGCCGAGGCGAAGATGCATCTAGAGTCCTTGCAGGAACTCGGGTCATCTCTTGAAAATGAGATCGCTCCACGGGTCATCGAATTGGAAGATCGAACTATTACGCTCACGGGGACAGTAGAGGAGCAGTATACGCAATGGCGTGAGATACTTGCTGACATCTATGCGGCGGAGACTGGCCAACTGTAGTCACACTAGCCGCTAATATAGACGATTCTAAAAACTCCGTTACGTGAAAAGAAGAGATTCATGTCAGACCCAAATAATCACTTAAGTCACGCACGTGTCGAAGAGACATCGACTGACGCGATCGTTCCTCCGCCCCCCCTAGCAGCTAAGCCCACTCAACCGTGGTGGGTTTGGGCGGGTTTGGGCGGACTCGTGCTCGTGGCACTATTCGTGATTTTCGTCCTGCCGGGTATTGTCGAGAATTACGAACTTCCCTTAGAGCGACGAGTTGAAATACCTGCGCCTTCCGTGAGCAGCGAAGTAATAGATACGGGGGTATCTCCTTTTCAAGAAGCGCAACGTGCGAGACTGCGCAAAGAAGCACAGGATGTTCTTGCAACGCTGCTCGAAACACAAACGAAGCTGGTTGAATTAGACGTTGAGCTTTGGGCGAGTGAGCGCTACGCAGAGGCAGTGTCGATGGCTGGCACCGGTGATGAGCATTATCGTGCGCAAGAATTCGAGGTGGCACGGGATGCTTATGCTCAGAGCCTAGACAGAGTGACGGCGATTGTCGACTCGATTCCGACCGAGCTTTTGCAAACACTCATTGCGGGAGAGCAGGCTTTGATCGCACGCGATTCGACTGCGGCGATCGCGGCATTCGAGTTAGCTCAGCGTTTTGAGAATTCCTTGGCAGAAGAAGGGACTACGACCCCTGAGGGTTCACCTAGCGAGGCAGAAGTTGGACTCATTCGTGCGCGTGCGCTCGATGCACTTGTTGACCTATTTGATGAAGCGGTGAGGGCGTCGGGAAATCCTACGGAACAAATTAGAATATTGGAACAGGCGGTAGCATTAGATCCCTATAGCGATGAGGCGAGCGAGTTGCTCACTCAGGCGCGCGAAGACTTGGTGGCTCAACAATTCGCCCAGGCCATGTCGGAAGGTTATGCAAAACTACAGGCTGGTCTACCTGATGAAGCGATCGAAAAATTCGAAATCGCCGAACGCCTCGGTGTAAATAATTCAGAAGCACGTGCAGCCATCGCTCAGACCGAAACGGAATTGGCCAACGCTGAAATCGCGGCATTACAAAATGCGGCGACGGCCTCCGAAGAGAGTGAGGAATGGGAAGCGGCGGTGAATGAATACCAAGCCATCGTGGCCATCGATGCTTCTCTACCAGCAATCAACACAGCCCTCGATTATGCACAGAAGCGCGCACGTTTAGATGCATTGTTGGTCGCCGCGCTCGATTCCCCCGAGCGCTTCGCGGAACAAGCGGTATTTGAGGAAACCCGCGACGTCTATTACACAGGTAGAGCGATCGAGAATCCAGGTCCTAGATTACGTGCTCAGCTTGATGAGTTGCAGGGCCTATTGGAGGCTTCGCAGATTCCCTTGTCGATTCGCTTTATTTCGGATGGCTTAACTGAGGTGACAGTGTTGCGCGTCTCTGAGTTAGGTATGTTTGAGGCGACGCGATTAGAACTAAAGCCGGGCAAGTATGCAGCGATTGGGCGGCGCGCAGGATTCCGAGAAGTGCGTGAAGAATTTACGGTGGGATTTGGTCTCACGCCGGCGGTGGTGATCGTTCGATGTGATGAACCTATTCAAGCGGCATTGGGGCGCTAGAGCAATGACAGAGTCCCACGGCGACAAAGAACTTGAAACTATCGATGACTTCGAGCCCTTAGATAGGGTTGAAGAAATCGAAGCAATAGATTTCCAACCTGCGAGTGGGCAGGCTAAACGCTTCACTTATCAATTCCGCTGGCTGCACGCATTCATCGCAGCATTTAGTCTTATCGCAATAACGTCCACTTGGTTTGTGTTAAGTGCACGTTCCGTTCTCATCGATGTCGATCCTATTACCGCCGAAATTATTATCAGTGATGGTTTTGCACTGAAGGTGGGGCAACGTTATCTCATGAGGACGGGAGACTACTCACTGGCTGTGAGTAATGCAGGTTTTTACGATGAAAATAAAACCCTGACTATCGATGAAGAGGCAGCGCAGACGCATCACATTCAGATGCGCAAACTACCAGGAATCGTGACTATTAGCACTACATTCGATGGAGAGATCGTACAGGGTGCGAGGGTCCGTGTGGATGAGAGTGATGTAGGGGAATCCACCCTCAATGCAATCGATATCGATGCGGGAACTCACGAAATAAGTGTTAGTGCGGATCGTTACTTGGACACTGTTATCGAAGTCGAGATCGAAGGCCGGCGGCAAGAACAATCTTTCGAATTTGCGTTAGCACCAGCGTGGGCGACGGTGAGTTTCACAACGAATCCGCCCGGTGCCGAACTGTTGGTCGATGGTGAGAGCGTGGGCAGTACGCCGCTAAATGCGGAAATTCTGCAGGGTCGACGCGAGGTGATGCTGAAGCTCGCTGGCCATAAAGCGTGGTCAGACAGATTAAGCCTTGAAGCGGGCAGCAGTGTAGTGGTTCCGCGAGTAGAGCTCGAACCGGCAGATGGTCTGGTGTTCATTCAATCGACGCCAAGTGGTGCTAGCGTAACAATCGGCGGAGAATTTAAAGGCCAGACTCCGTTAGAAGTGGCTCTAGCTCCGAGCGTCGAACATACCCTGACATTTTTCAAAAATGGCTATGAGTCGAAGGAAACCAAAATAAGCACTCAACCCAATGAAGAGCGAGGAGTAGAGGTTGAATTACGTCCAGTGCTGACAGACGTGACGTTGATTACGACGCCGAGCGACGCGGAGTTATTTATCGATGGGGTCAGCCAGGGCAGTGCGAACCAGACTTTGTCGCTGATGGCGGTGAGCCAGCGTCTCGAAATTCGTAAAGCAGGCTTTGTTCCCTATGAGATGGAATTTACACCGCGGCGAGGATTAGAGCAGGAAGTTCGGGTAAACCTTGTGTCGCTCGAGCAGGCTCGCATCGCCGCGATTAAGCCCGTCATAGAAAATGCCGCGGGGCAGCGCATGAAGTTGATGACACCAGATAGCTTTACAATGGGCGCCTCGCGGCGGGAAGCCGGGCGTCGTCCGAATGAGGTCTTGCGCGATATTAAACTCGAGCGCCAGTTTTATTTGTCATTGAACGAAGTCACTAATGCCGAGTTCCGGCTGTACGATCCCGAGCACAACTCAAGCACCAGCAACGGCATGACGCTGAATAATGAAAATCAACCGGTCGTCCGCGTTAGCTGGGAACAGGCCGCGCTGTTTACTAATTGGTTGAGTGAACAAGAAGGACTAGAGGTGTTTTACCGCGTCGAGAAAGGTGATGACGGCGAGGATGTCATTACTGGCATCAATCCCGACAGCCATGGCTATCGATTGCCGAGTGAAGCCGAGTGGGCATGGGCTGCGCGGCGCGATGACACTGCGCCCAACGGCGTGAGGAAATATTCTTGGGACGGAGAGCTGCCTCCCCCTGAGGGTGCTGCCAATCTCGCAGACGTAAGCACGCGAACATTCTTGGGTGATATTCTATTCGACTATGATGATCGTAATGCACTTACTGCGAGCGTGGGTTCTTTCGCTGCGAATCAACATGGCTTATTCGATATGGCTGGTAATGTGGCGGAATGGGTCAACGACTATTATGGTTCTTCCGGTACGCTGGGTGTCGAGCGAGATCCATTCGGTCCGGAGGCCGGACAGTTTAGGGTCATCCGCGGATCGAGTTGGGCGCACGGGACTATTACCGAGCTGCGCTTGTCTTTTCGAGACTTCGGAGATGAGCCGCGCGACGACGTTGGCTTTCGTGTCGCCCGTTATTTAGAAGAGTGAGAATACTATGAACTGTTTAGTATCGCGTGTAGCAAGCATCGTTTTGTTCGCTCTGTTATTGGGCATGTCGAGCGTTCAGGCACAGGACAATAGCTCGCAACAGGCGACCGACGCTGCCGGGGGGGCGTTGAACGACGAGACCACGACAGTGATACCGCCGCAGCGCAGCGACGATGCTGATGATGCAAATGGAAATGCAGAGAATGCAGACGAAGAATCGAATTCACGTTTTATTCCCACTGAAGAAATTTCGCAGGACTTCGGCGTGTCATTCCCAGTAGACATATAGGCTTAAAAGTAAGGACTAGTTATGAGACAGGGTCAGCTCAACGGTGCCATCTTTCAGATTGCCGCCCTCATCACTGCGGTGATCATCGTACACATGGCCTATGTCGCCGTGATACGCCCCAATGCGGAAATCGTGCAGCAACAACAGGAATATTTGCAAGAGACCGATGCAAATTATACGCCGGAACGATCTCTGTATATCGTGCTGCGCGATTTCGAACAAGAGACCTGCATAATCTTATTTCTGTGGGCTATTGCGATTATTGGCTTGAAGGCGAAACAGACGCTAAACGATCGGCAATTGCTCGATCGGAATCTTTTGCAAGTCGCGGAGGGCACTAGCATCCTGCCGCAGGATGCGCGTAATTTCGCGCGTCCGGTACAGGCGCTTAGCGAAACCGAACGCGCTACACTATTGCCTCGTGCACTAATCGCAGGTTTGCATCGCTTTCAAAGCACGGAGAATATTCAAGATGTCTCAACGACGGTGAAAGACGTCTGTGAATCGGAAGCCGATCGTATGGAAACGGAACTCGCGATTGTGCGTTATATCGCATGGGCGATACCTTCCATTGGCTTTTTGGGCACGGTGCGCGGCATCGGCACGGCATTGGGTCAAGCGTATCAAGCAGTCAACGGCGACATCGTCGGCGTGACCGTTAGTCTCGGTGTCGCATTCAATTCAACTTTTGTGGCTCTAGTTGTCAGTATTGTCCTCATGTTCGCTTTACACCAACTCCAGCTAGTGCAGGATAGGTTGGTTCTTGATTGTCAAAATTATTGCGATGAACGATTGATTCGGCACTTACGTGTGGCTAACTCGAAGTCTGGCAATGATTTGATGGCGTAGATTACGCGTATCGTTATCAAGCAAGGAAATTAGCATGACGCTGCAGGCTCTCGAACTCAATGATCACGCGATTACCCTAGGGGCAGAGTCGGGTGTGTGCGTCGCGAGCCCGGGATTTGCGCTCGCGCGCGAGCAGGGGCTCGTGCTAGGAGAAGCGGCGCAGTCACAGTCTCGTCTGCATCCGAATGAAAGTCATAATCGCTTTTGGCAGGACTTGAGTCTTGATGAGCTGCCCGGGATTCATGGCGGTAAGATTCGTCATCTCGCGGATTTTGCTTATGCACAGTTACTCGCTATCGCCGAGGAAGCAAAACTTCCGAGTGGCGAGACTCTCGACGTTTTAGTCAATGTGCCAGGAAGCTTTAGCCGACAACAATTGGGCATCTTGTTAGGCATTGCGAAGCCAACGCCATTCAATATCGTCGGACTCGTGGATTCGGCTATCGCGAGTGCCGCTGCATTGTATGCAGCGGAACCCGTCGCTCAGGGTAAGCCTGTCATTGTATTGCAGCAGCAGCTGCACCAGACCCTGTTGAGTTTGGTCACTGTGAGGCAGGCGCAATTACGAGTTGAGAGCGTGGTCTCATTGCCATCGACGGGCAGCCAGCACGTGATGGATTCTCTCATGCAGTTGAGTACTGAGTTATTTATCGAGCAGTGCCGGTTTAATCCCCAGCACGATGCGGCTACTGAGCAATTGCTCTATAACGCATTGCCGAGTTGGCTCCAATCTGAACCGGAGAGCGGCAGTCTTATACTCGAGCTCGCGGCCGATGGCACGATGCATAACGCGAAACTGCCTTACGAGAGCTTAGTCTCCGCGTTGGCGCCAACCAGACATCGTATCGCGGAACAAGTCATCGCTTTGCTTAAAGCTGCGCCGAATGCACGCCTTGTCGTTTGTTCAACTCTCAGTGAGTTGCCTGGACTACGATCAACACTGTCTTCGACCGCTGAATGCAGCGTGGTCGATTCAGCCGCGAGTATTGCAGCGAGTTTGGCACACAGTGAGCAGCTGCTATCTAAAGGCGGCATCGCATTAAAAAAAGAGTTGCCATTAAGTCCTACCACTAATTCCCAGAACAAAGAGGCGCGGAATACCAAGCTGAGCGTGTCACATTTGGAGACCATAGCGGCGCCACTAGTGGATAGAATCCGCGTAAATGGGAATCGAATTTCTGAGATTAAGCCAGAGCAGCGAGATGCACTCGAGTTGACGAAGGGTGACAAGATGGAGCTCGAACTTGGCGACGGCCGTGTCGCGATATTCTCCTTAGAGCGAGTCGATCATGGCGAAGACTAAGGGAGACAAAAGACAGGTCAGTCCTTTGAGTCTCGCGTTCCTCGATGTGATGTTCTGTGGCTTCGGGGCGGTCATCCTACTGTTTTTGATTCTCGACCACGCGACAACTGTTGCCGCGGTAACTCTCGATCCGAATGTGTCTGCGGAACTCAGTCTGCTTGAAGAAGAGGTCATAGAAGGGCAGGAAAACCTTCTGCGAATCCGTAATACGGTATCCGATGTAAGCCTCGAGGTAGTCACAGCGGAAGGGATGGCGAAAGAGATTCAAGAGCAAATACAGACCTTCATGCAGGAGCTCGCGGCGCTAGAAAATTCAACCACTGCGTCTATTGAAAGCATCGAAAAATTACGCGCAGACGTAAGAGCTTTAGAGGAAGAATTGCTACGCCTTCAGGCCAGTGCTCTGGATCAGGAAGGTAATAGCGTGCGTCAGTTTCTCGGCGATGGCAGTCGACAGTATTTAACGGGCTTGTTTCTCGGTGGGCAGCGGCAGCGGATTGCGATTGCCCGCGCCCTGATCCTGCGGCCTGAAATCGTTATTCTGGACGAGGCGGTTTCGGCGCTGGATGTTAGCATCCGGGCGCAAATTCTGGATCTGCTGGCGGCGCTGCAACAGGATTACGGCCTGTCATACCTGTTCATCAGCCATGATCTGAGCGTGGTGCGGTCGATCACCGACCGGGTGTTGGTGATGAAATCCGGCGAAATCGTAGAGCAGGGCCAGACCGATCAGGTCTTTGACGATCCGCAACACGAGTACACAAAGCAATTGATTGCCGCAGCGCCAGTGTTGCCTGCGGATGTGGCCTGAGGGCCGAAGCAAGGAGAGAAGAATGAGCGAGCTGGGCCTGTGGTTCGATCCGTCGAAATGTTTGATCAACGGGGAATGGGTGGCCCCGGCGGGTGGTGCCACCTTGCCGTTGGAAAACCCATCGACTGGCGAACGGATCGGGGAAATCGCACGCGGCGGCCCCGAGGATGTCGAGGCGGCACTGGCCGCCGCCCGCGCGGCCTATGAAGGGCCGTGGGGCAAGGTCACAGCGGCAGAGCGCGGGCGCATCCTGTTGAAGCTGCGCGATCTGGTGCTGGCGCGGGTGGATGATCTGGCGCGGATCGAAGCGATGGATGTGGGCAAGCCGCTGAAACAGGCGCGGGCCGATGCTGTGGCGCTGGCGCCCACCTGTTCTGGTTCTGGTTGCTGGCTTTGCCGCCTTGGGCCTTGCGCTTGGCCTGCAGGATTGGGTTTAGCAGAGCATTGGTCAAACGTGGCCAAGCCGCTACACTGGAGGCTGCAACCGCTGACGGAAACAG
>JALQUB010000092.1 GCA_023268635.1 Pseudomonadales bacterium | reverse complement strand
CAGCCAACGCCAGTGCAGGACTACCCGCCGTTGCCAGAGTCGATCAAGTACGGGCAACTCGATCACAGCAGTGGTGCCTACGGCTATCGCCCCCAAGACATGCGAGCCGATGTTGACGCAGACCGCGCAGCCCGTGCCCCGGCGGAATGTAATTTCCGTATCCGAGAGATCGGTGTCTTTGCCGGGTCAACACTCATAAGCCGCGTCAATGTCGATAAAACTAAAACATCAAGCAATCAGTACACCGTAACATATATTCTAACAATCGAATAATCTGTTCGCCCAATAAAGTGAACGAAGGCATGCCATAGCCGGTTTCCCAGAAATTTTCGACGAGTGCAAATTTGCTGAAAGGATAGGCCCCTAGTAATGGCTCGTATAAAGCGAGGTAACGTTCGGTGGCATCGAGATATTTAGCGGCGAGATTCGGGTCGGCCGTACGGAGCAGAGCCAAGACTTCAACCTCGTCGTGCGCTCGCTCGGTATCGGGAAGTACCGATACATAGTTAGATCGGTATTCGGTGAATTCGGCGGCGATGAGATATACCTCTTCCATGGGCTCATCGCTACGCCAACTGTTCGGTGCAAGACGGTCGCCCTGGCTCACACTCGACCACTTTTCCGCAGATTCGGAAAACTCGACGACCATCTCAAACGTCACGAGTTCATCCCCTGCCTCACCACTGGCTGCATCTATAAATTGTGGGATCCACGCGCTGCCCTTGTTGAGATAAACACCCCGGGAATCGATGATTCCTGATGTCTCGGCGAAACTCTGCGAATATTCCGCACTCGTCTGCCGCGTCGGATCGAAGAGCGTCCCGGAATAATGTAATTCGAATGATTGACTGCGTCGAGAGAGGTCTACGCTATAGCGTACGCTTCTCGCCGCTAGCCCACCCATCTCATTGATTCCCACAGCCTGTCCCTGTGAGGAAACTCCGACTCGCTGCAAATCACGCGGGCGGTTCTCGATCGCAAGATTCTCATTCAGCACAAAGCCGATGTCATCACGACCATAACTCTCCGGCAGGGTGATGGTGTCGCGCACTTCGATAAAATTATTCGCGGGATCTACGCTAACTCGGAGTTGGTGATGGACAGGCAGTTGCTTCGCCGCGTCAACATTTTGTTGTGCGAGCGCGCTGCTGCAAAGCGCGGCGAGTATTAAAGAGCAAAGTACACGCGTCATTGCTTCCCTATTGCGCTCCCGCTGCAGCTAATAATTCAAGCGCTGCCCGATGATTCCAATCTGCAATATGTAGTTGCGAGGTGCCATCTGCTGTACGAGTTGTACTCCAAGCGAGCTGAGTACCGTCCGGTGAGAATACCGGAAGAATATCCGTGCCTTCCGTATTCGTAACGCGCACAGGCGCATTAGCACCCATGACATCAATCAGGAATAACTCAAAATTTGCGTGTCCTAATTGATTGCTCGAATAAATCAAGTAATCACCACTCGGATGGAAATAGGGTGCCCATGCAACCATGGCATCGGCGGTGAGCTGGCGCTGATTCGTTCCGTCGGCATCCATCACCCAAATTTCAGCGCTGTTGCCATCGGGATTGAATCGACGCCACGTGATCTTGCTGCCATCGGGGCTGAAGAAAGGTCCACCGTCGTAGCCTGGAGAGTTAGTCAGTTGACGCACATTACTCCCATCGGCATCCATGATGTATATGTCCATAAAATAGGAACTGTCATCATCGAACAGCGCCTGTTCAGCGCGACTCAATTTGCGTGAATACGCCTCGCGATTAGAGGCGAATAATATTTGAGAGCCATCAGCAGAATATGAGCCTTCAGCATCGTAGCCGTCCGCATTGCTGATATTCTTGGGCGCTGAACCATCCGCGCCGGCGACATAAATTTCATAGTGCCGATCATAGTCCCAGCCATAGGCGCGCTCGATACCACTCTCTCGGATAGCAATTTCTTCGGCTTGTTTCGCCAAGGCATTGGGATCATCGTGAGTCGACGAGAACATGACGATATCCTGCGTCGGATGAATCCAGGCACAGGTGGTCAGGCCGATGCCGGGAGATACCTTGCGGCTCTCACCGCTCGCTAAATCCAACACGAAAATTTGATAGAACGGATTATCACCAGCCTGCTCGCTTTGATAAATGATCTGACTACCGTCGGCACTAAAGTAGCCTTCGCCAGATCTGAGGCTATCGGTCACGAGCTGTCGTGTGTTGCTCAGCAAACGCGACTCGTTGTGCACATCTGCATAGGGATTAGCCTCGCTGTCAGTGAGAGCGGTCGCTGACGCCATGCCATCAGCATCGCTCTGCATCGCCTGCCCCGCTTCTTCAGCGCCCGGATTACATGCACCGAGAAACAGCAACGCGATGGCCGCAGTCAGAGGGCGAACAATCCATTGAGTCGTATTTAGAGTCATATCGTCTTACTCCTTACGAAGGGCGCGACGCACTAGTCGCTAAAATGAAAATTTTCTTGCTGCGGGAATACACCGAATAATCCACCGGTATGAATAAACACCAGATCTGTCGCGCCGGCGAAGCAGCCTTCGTCACCTTTACGAATTTCACTCACCATGCCGTGAAATGCTTTGCCGGTATACACGGGGTCAAGGAAGATTCCTTCGCAGGAAGCGAGTTGTTTGATCGTCTCGAACACTTCGGGGCCCGCTACACCATAACCTGGGCCGAGGTAACCTTCCTGAGTATTCACCTGAATCGTCGCCACATCGATGTCCGCGCCTGCAGTGCCTGCGAGTAAATCCGCGTAACGTGACTGCCAACGTCCAATATCTAAGCGCGCACGCTCATCGAAATATTTGGCATCGTCACTCACATTGAAGGCGACGATTTTGTCGGCGAGATTAAAAAGTTCGTTGCCGACGATGAGACCCGCCTGCGTGCCGCCCGAACCTGTCGCGCACACGATGGCATTTGGTCTTAGATTTGCCGCTCGTAAATCAGCAGCTATCTCTTCACTTGCGGAGATATAACCCCAAAGTCCGACCTCATCACTCGCACCAGTGGGTATGAAATAGGCCCTGGATCCTAGTCTCTCCGCTTCGGCTTGCAGTTGCGCAGCATATTGCGGATGAGCGGTAGACCAACCTTCCGCCGGCAAATAACTTATTTCAGCGCCCGCGAGATGATCCATTAATAGATTGCCAGTGGGCAGCTCAGGCTCCTCGCCTCGCAAGATAAGGTGGACCTTCATCCCGAGCCGAGTTCCCATGATCGCTGTTGCGCGACAATGGTTTGACTGCAGCCCCCCGCAGGTGATCAAAGTGTCGCAGCCTTGGCGCTGCGCCTCGGCGATGCAAAATTCGAGCTTCCTAATCTTATTGCCCGACACTTCAACACCGGTCATCTCATCGCGCTTCACCCATAGGTTCACGCCATCTAGCTGCGCAGAAAAGCGCTCCAGTTTAACGAGAGGAGTAGGTAACGACGCGAGCTTCAGGCGAGGTGGAGTGTTAATAAGTTAATTCTCCTAAAAACTACTTCGATGCGTCGTATGTCTGCACAGCTCCGGCCGGTGCTAAATCTTCCGCACTGCTAGGCTTGAGTACTTCGCTGTAAAGGAACAAGTTAGTGAGTACCGCACGCAGATGAATAGAGGCGTTGAGATTGTCGACCATCTCTGAGCCGACCTTGTTCTGCTTCAAAATAAAACCCAGTGCAGCGCTAGCTTTTGCGCAATCTTCGGCAATCACTTTTTCGAATGCATCCTCACTGTCGGCAAACGCGTCCAATAGGGATTTCATCGCATCTGCCATGCCTTGCAAAGTAGGCTGTGCGTGTGGCCCTGGACCACTCTCAACACCAGCTGGACGACCCTGCGCTGCATAAGCGAGCAAAAACTCATAACCCGATTCAATCGTCTCGATCGCGTTTTCAATAGTGCTTAAATCTGTCACGTTAAATTCTCTCTCTAATCTCGTACAACCAAGAGTAAACGGGGCCAGTCTCCCGAACCTCCGTCACACGGAGAAGGAGCTGACCCCTGCTTATTACTAGCTAACACGCATCAATGCGTGCGACTGTTAGTCGGCCTGCTTAGGTGACCACAGATTTGGATCGTGATTCGCCTTCATCTCGTCTTCTGAAATCCAGCCCTTGAACATAGAGCGCGTGTAGAACAACTTCTCTGGACGAATCGCAAAATAGATATGGGTAGATGCCAGCGCAACAAGTGCGAGCGTCGACAAACCATGCAGCAGGAATACCAATCCTAGCTGGCTCTCGGGCATGCTGTTCGTACGCTCCCAGAAAGGCGAATCGATTTGCAGGAACATGAGCAATCCAGTCGCGATCACGGTTAACACCACAACGGTCACAGCCCAGTGCATGCCTTTCTGTTCAAATGAGTATTTGCCTGGCAGACGAGTCGAATCGAATGGCTCTGCGAAGTCGCGCGGACCCAGCACCATTGATTTAATATCCTGCCAAAAAAGCGCACGAAGAATATGTGCGATTGTCACGAAACTTAGCAGCAATCCCGCCATCCAGTGCCAATTCAGCCACGCGAAGCGCAAGCCAATAATCGGTGCAACGCCCGTAGTGATTAGCGCCAAAATAGCGAACGCCATAATCCAATGGAACCAACGATCGACAGCCTCATGGCGTACGACGCGTCTGCCTTCCCCCGAAGGCTTATCCATTTTTTTATTAGCCAACACGGCCATTACAATTGCGTGTGCCGCGAGAAGCACGAGTACTGCTACTGCAACAACCCAGAGTAGATCCCATGAGACACCTAGAATAACTTCTTCACCCCAGACATCGCGTTTATAGCGGACTATTTCTCCCACCTTGCACCTCTCAGCATTTTCTGCGTTTTGTTCTTTTATTTAAGCGCCATCTTGATAAGGACAATGGAGCTACGATTCAATTAATTGTATTAATTCACTGACGACGAGTACGCGATCCCGCTCGCATCCGCGAACGGGTAATCGGCCTCGCGTATTTATCCGCGCACCGCGCGTTTCACTAAGTTCTCAACCAATGGGATCTTGAAGTGATTGTAGTTGAGTGGCTCAGCGCCGCGTGATGCAATTTGAGCGACTTGATCAGCGAGTTGCTCAGAGCGTTGCTGACCGCGGAGCGCATTTTCAACGTCACCTAGACGACGCGGCACACACTCAACTGCCCCACAAGCGATGCTTGCATCTTGGATAACGCCATTGCTGACCTTCATCGCGGCGGCGATGCTCACCAAAGCGAAATCCCACACGTTGCGATCGGCGACTTTCTCAAAATAGAACTCTGCATTAGCCCAGGTATTTGGAATACGAACTGCTGTCAGAATTTCTCCTTCCTTGAGAGAAGTCATGCTCGTGATGTTGACTGCAGGGCCTACGAAAAAGTCCTGCGCAGGAACGAGGCGCTGCCCCTTTTCACTCGACACCACCATGGTCGCATCGAGTGCAACGAGAGCAGGCGCTGTATCGGATGGCGTCACCGCGACACAACGGCTAGCACCGAAAATCGCGTGCTCACGGTTCAAGCCTTCCGGCGAATCTGCGTAGCAGAGATTGCCACCGGCGCGGTAACAATCGAGGCCGCGACGGTAGTACCAGCAACGTGCATCTTGTGCGAGGTTGCCCGCGAGAGTTCCCACATTACGGATCTGCGGACTGGCAACCTTGCTCGCCGCAGTAGCGAGTAAAGCGAACTTGTCTTTGATGAGAGGGTTTTTAGCAATCTCAGTCAAAGTGGTCACAGCGCCAATTTCGATGCCATCACTCGTCTCTTTAATGCCTTTCCAGGCATCGACCTGAGTGAGCTCGATCATCGCGCTCGCTGTCTTATTGCGATCTTTCAACCACCCATAGGTGTCTTGACCGCCGCCCAATAACCAGCCGTCTTTGCCGAGGCTGCCGGCGAGTGCCAGAGCATTCGCCTCGTCGGTTGGCTGATAAAGCTCGATGTCGAGCATTACGTCATGTGATGTGGCTACCATATCAACCTCGGAAGTTATTTTGAGCCAGAGGAACGGCGTCAGACGTTACCCCTGCTACGTGGTTAATGATCATGTCTGCCGTGACCGGCGCCGAATTAAACAGATGGCCGTCTAAGGAGTCAGAAATTGCCGAAGCTACCGCAGCGGCTACTGCACCCATCGCTGGCTCACCGATACCACGTGCGCCGACAGGATTTTCTGGGTCAGGCAAATCTACCCAGCCAGTCTGAATCTTGGCAGGCGTGTCCATCATCGTTGGAATTTTGCTCTGCCAGTAGCCAGTGCTCGCCGGTAAACCGTTCTGTGGATCGTAGAGATGACGCTCATAGCCCGCCAGCCCGATACCCCAGACTGCACCGCCTACGAGTTGGTTTTTCAATCCTTGAGGATGAACGACCGTACCACAATCACCTACGGTGACCATGTCGACGATGTCGTATTTGCCCGTCTCAACATCCATTTCGATTTCGGTGAACGTCACCGTGAATCCAGGAGGATTATCGTTGTGCTTAGGATCGTGGAAGATACCCATCAACGAATCACCCGCGAGGCGTGTTACGGAAATCTTAGTGAAGTCATTGAGCTCTTCAGGGAGATCGGACTCACCGGTGAACTTGCCACCGAGCTCGATACCCTTCTGTGCGATCTGCGCAAAAGTCATCCCTGCGTTCTTA
Organism: Pseudomonadales bacterium; assembly: GCA_023268635.1. Classification (GTDB taxonomy): domain Bacteria; phylum Pseudomonadota; class Gammaproteobacteria; order Pseudomonadales; family Pseudohongiellaceae; genus UBA9145. The sequence goes on along the minus strand of JALQUB010000092.1, from coordinate 5,902 downwards.
TCGCTGCTCTTGAATACGCGCTCATCGCCGATGTCGTAATCGGCCGCATCGCCGCCCAATTCCATCGCCGCGATTTCCTTCATCTTGCCGAGGAGATCCATCGCTGCACCGTAGTTCGTGCGCGTGTTGGTAAAGATTGAGTTACTGCCGTCTTGCGGAGAAGTGATCGGCAGATTGCGGTCGGTACGACCCGTCACCACATCCACTCTCTCCCAAGGCATTTGCAGAACTTCTGCTGCCGCGCGGGAAGTTGATGCGTAAGAATAAGTACCGAGATTACCAACACCGTTGTGTACTTTCAGTCGACCGTCTGCGGTCAGACGAACAATACCGTCCATGCCGCTTCGGCCTGCGTTGTGATAACCCTGTCCAATACCGATACCGGTGACTTTGCTGCCGTTGCGCTGACGCGAACGAGTGATGCGTTCTGCGTAGTTGAACTTCTCGGAAGCAATCTTGAACGCTTCTGGCATATAAGCACTCGTGAATGGTTGACGCTGCGCACCACCCACATCACCAGTTTGAGGCGTATTAATCTCACGAATCTTCATGCGATCGACGCCGAGCTCTTCAGCTGCCTTGTCTAAGATTGGCGAAATAATTGCGGCGATCTGGTTTTGGCCAGGTCCACGTTGCGCGCCACGGTGACCGGTGTTAGATCCGATCGATGTGCCACGGAATCGAACCGCTTCGGTTTGATAAAGAACGGAAATGCCGTCAGCCGCTGAGTAAGCGTCGCCGCCTCCACCTTTACCGCCGTTATCGGAGACAATGTAGAGGTCAGCCGCGGCCATCGTGCCGTCAGCTTTAAATCCAACTTTGATCCAGCCTTGGAAACCCTGACGCGCGCCGCCGATTGCCGTCTCTTCGTCGCGCGTGATACGCATCATGACCGGACGGTTAATCTTCTGCGACATCTTCGCGGGAATCGCCATGCTTGGGATGCTGTTTGCACGAGCGCGTTGACCGAAGCCACCACCTGTCGCTTCGTTGATGAACACGAAATCTTCCTGCGGGACGCCAACGATGCTAGCCATGCCATCTGCCAAAGCAGAAAGAGACTGCGACGTGCCGTGTAGATACAGCTTGCCATTTTCCCAATAGGCCATCGCGCTGCGAGGCTCCATTGATTGGTGTGGGTAGCCCGCTGTCGTGAATGTACCTTCGTAAACGAAGGCCGATGCAGCAAGCGCGGCATCCAAATCGCCGTAAGCAAAAGTCTGCTGCGGTTCGGCAGTCGGTTCGTTGCCAGCACGGAAGCTAGCCACTTGGTCTTGGCTCCATTTCTCTTCCGCGAAGCCTTGACGGAATACATAGGTATTACCGCCCGTGTAAGCATCGGCACCGCCTTCCGCGAGACTGTCTAATGGGTCGAGCACGAAAGGAAGACGCTCGAAAGTCACTGTGATCTTAGTGATCGCCGTTTCCGCCGTTTTCTCGTCAATCGCAGCGACCGCAAGAATCGGTTCACCAACTAAGGTAGGCTCGTTCGTTAAAACTTTGAGGCCTGTGCCCTGAGGTTCGCCATCGGGATACACGTCGTCCGCAGTGAGCACACCGAACACGCCGTCCATCGCTAGCGCCTCAGACGCATCGATGTTTACGACGCGAGCATGTGGGATCGGGCTTGTCAGTAGTCGCGCATAGACCATGCCTTCGCGCGAGTAATCTTCGGCATATTTGATGCGGCCGGTTACTTTACCGTTTACATCAGGTGGCACGAAGTTTTTACCAATATGCATATAAGCCATGAGAATTATCCTATTTGCGCGGCGCGCATCACGCCATCAAGGTAAGAGTCATAAGAACCACAGCGGCAGATGTTGCCCGACAGTCCCATGCGCGCTTCTTCACGCGTTGGGTTAGGGTTCTCGCGGAGAAGGCCCACGGCCGCCATAATCTGTCCCGGCGTGCAATAACCACACTGTGGAGACAGCTCTTCGACGAACGCCTGCTGCACTGGGTGCAACGTGCCGTCTGCAGACTCGAGGCCTTCAACAGTCTCGATGCGTCCATTTTTTACCGAATGAGTCAGAACCGAACAAGCGTAGCTAGGTACGTCATCGACTAGGACCGTGCAGGCACCACATTCGCCTCGGTTACAACCGAGCTTGGTTCCTGTGAGGCCAAGCTTGTAACGCAAGGTGGATGCGAGCGTCTCCTGCGGCGCCACATCTACCGTGCGTACCTGGCCGTTAACATTGATGCGGATCATTCGTTCTACCGCACCGGCTGGCCTCGCGGCACCATTCGCCGCAACCCAGACACCAGTCGTGGTTGCCGCTGCGCCTGAAGCAATAACGCCTTTAATAAAGCGTCTACGGGTTAGATTTAGGTTCACGGGTTACATTCGCCTCCGTTAATTGGGAATGAAGAATCAGCCGCCAGCGAAGAATAGTCTCAGGCGACAAACCGCAACGGCATAAGCCGCGCAATCGTAATGAATACAGGGTCAGAGAGTAATCCACCCCTTGGCTTTAATCAAGCAAGCACAAGGCCCTCAGCGTGATTAATGCGGCCGCAATTAGTCGACACAATCTGTGACATTTGATGCTTATTTTCCGTCGCGCCCTGCCCGATTTTTGTCATACATTACAAGCCGCTACAGAATATTGACAAACCATTGTCAGTTTATGCGCTAGCGGCGCGCGGACGCCGTCGATTTCTTGACAATACTTAGGGCGGTGGTATTGTTATCGGCCGCTTCCGAAGTACTCACAGAGTACTCGACCTCGCGAATTGGGGCGCCAAGCTCTCAAGACAAATGAGATCGAGCGCAGCAACGGTCTGGAACTGGCCGGCGTTTTCCAAGCAGCTTGAACCCCACAAGGGCGAAGCTCAACGCCCAGATTCTGATAGAGACCGAGAAGAGACCAGTAAAGCTAAGCAACGTGATCTGCCTTACCCGACGCCTATAGACAGCCGGGGGCTCGAGTTACGGTGTGAAAAACGTCATGCGCAGAACGCTTCGCGAGCCCTAAGAGGCCGGCCAGCGCTGAAATATGTCGATAGGCGACAGTGACGATTAACAAAGACAGAATTTAGAGAACAACGCCATGAGCAACATGAATCGAGTCCCGCTGAAGTTCGGCTTCCCGCCCAAGCAAGGCCTGTATGACCCCGCGCAGGAGAAAGACTCCTGTGGCGTTGGCTTCGTCGCCAATATTAAGGGCGTCCCGAGCCACCAAATTATGCTCGATGCCTACCATCTGAACTCGCGCATGGATCACCGCGGCGGTTGTGGCTTCGAAGCAAATACTGGTGACGGCGCGGGCATCCTCATGGCGCTCCCGCACAGTTTCTTCGGTAAAGTTGCACAGAAAGAATTCGGCGTGGAATTGCCACAGGCTGGTCAGTACGCAGTGGGCAACATCTTCCTGCCACAGATTGATAGCGAACGCGAAACCTGTCGCAACACCATTAATGCGATCATCGCCGAAGAAGGCCAGACCCTTATCGGCTGGCGCGAAGTGCCTATCGATGCGAGTGGCGCGGATGTCGGCCCTGCCGCGTTAGCTGCTCAGCCACGTATCGAGCAGCTATTCATCGCCGCTGCTGAAGGACTGAGCCAAGAAGAGTTTGAGCGAAAGCTCTATGTGATCCGTAAGCGTTTCACACACAAACTGCGTGGCGACGCTAACCTCACTGAGGCGAAGCAACTCTATGCCTGCAGCCTCTCGACTAAGGTCATCGTCTACAAGGGCATGCTCACGCCGGGTCAGCTATTCCCTTTCTACAAAGACTTGATGAGCCCAAACTTCGAGACACATCTCGCGATGGTGCACTCGCGCTTCAGCACCAACACGTTCCCATCCTGGGATCGCGCGCAACCGAATCGCTTCATGAGCCACAACGGCGAGATCAACACGCTGCGCGGTAACGTCAATGCGATGGTGGCGCGTCAAGGCACCGCGAAGACAGACGCCTTCGGCGACAAGCTCGAGTCTCTGTTCCCCGTCATCGACTCCGATTGTTCGGACTCCGGCAGCTTCGACGCCGTGCTCGAATTCATGCTCATGTCCGGCCGATCACTGCAAGAATCAGTGATGATGATGATCCCCGAGGCGTGGCAATCCGACGTCAACATGGATCAGCAGAAGCGCGACTTCTACGAATTTAACTCAGCCATAATGGAACCCTGGGATGGCCCGGCGTCCATCGTTTTCTCTGACGGCCACTATATTGGCGCCGTGCTCGACCGCAATGGACTCCGTCCTAGCCGTTATTACGTAACCAAAGACGACAAGGTCATCATGGCGTCGGAAGTCGGCGTAGTACATGTCGATCCAGCCAACGTCCTCGAGAAAGGCCGCCTACAACCGGGCAAGATGTTCCTCATCGACTTCGAGGAAGGCCGCCTCATCCCCGACGAAGAACTCAAACAAACGATTAGCGGCAAACGTCCCTACGGCCAATGGCTTGCGGAACAGAAGCTCACGCTCGCCGATATTGCTAAGAATGACAAAACATTGTCATTGAACCATGCCGACGGTGAGGATATCCTGCTCCGCCGCATGCAAGCATTCGGCTACACCACCGAAACCATGCAATTCATGCTCATCCCCCTCGTCACCGAGGCGCGCGATCCGCTGGGCTCAATGGGTAATGACTCGGCTCTGGCCTGTCTATCCGACAAGCCACGCATGATTTATGACTATTTCAAGCAACTCTTCGCCCAGGTGACAAATCCACCGATCGACTCCATTCGCGAAGAAGTGGTGATGTCTCTCGAGTGCTTTATAGGACCCGAGGGCAATATGCTCGACACGGCGCCTGAGCAAGCGCATCGCCTGAGCCTCAAACACCCGATCCTATCGAATGATGAGCTCGCCGATATCCGTGACCTCGACACCCAAGGCATGCGCTCCAAGACTATCGACATCACCTTCGCCGCGGACTCTGCCGAGGGTTATATCGAATCACTCGACCGCGTCTGTGCAGAAGCGGAGCAAGCGATCAGCGATGGCTATGCATTCATCATCCTGTCCGATCGCGCCATGTCAGCGGAACGCATCGCGATCAGCGCGCTCATCGCGTGTGGCGCAGTACACCATCACCTCGTCGCCGCGCGTAAGCGTACGCAAATAGGCATCGTCATCGAGACTGGAGAGGCGCGCGAAGTGCATCACTTCTGTCTGCTCACGGGCTATGGTGCCGATGCAATCAACCCTTATCTCGCCTTCGAGTCACTCTGGCAGGCGAGCAAAGACGGATTGATCGAAAGCAACGCAGACACAGAAGAAGAACTCGTCTACGGCTATAAGAAGAGCGTCGCCAAGGGCATGCTCAAAGTCATGGCGAAGATGGGTATCTCCACACTGCAGTCCTATAAAGGTGCACAGATCTTTGAAGCGGTTGGACTTGCCGACGAGATCGTCGACCGTTGCTTCGTCGGCACTGCAAGCCGCGTGCAGGGCGTTAAATTCCCTGTGCTCATCGAAGAGACTCGCCGTCGTCATGCATTAGGCTTCCCACAACGCGAAAGCCAACGCATTCCTGCGCTCAACAATCCGGGTGACTTCCACTGGCGCTCCGGTGGTGACGCGCATATGTGGAACCCAGATTCTATCTTCAATCTGCAAGTTGCGGCTCGCAACAACAACGCTCAGGCTTATGCCGAGTTCGCGAAACATACGAACGAAGAGAGCACGCGCCGATGCACGTTTAGAGGACTACTCAAGTTCAACACGACAGTCGATTCGGCGATTCCTCTCGACGAAGTCGAACCTGCGAAAGAAATCGTGAAGCGCTTCGCCACTGGTGCGATGAGCCTAGGTTCGATCTCACAAGAAAGCCATGAATCTCTCGCTGTTGCGATGAACCGCATCGGCGGTAAATCCAACACGGGCGAAGGTGGTGAAGATCCCTACCGCTTCGAGCCAATGGCAAATGGCGACTCAAA
>JALQUB010000083.1 GCA_023268635.1 Pseudomonadales bacterium | reverse complement strand
CAACCGCAGCCAAAGGCCAAGGAATCCAATTAATGTATGCTGCGGTTGTCGAGGATTCATTTGAAGTAGCGTTGTGAATCCTCGTCTATGATTTGCAGACGCTTAAAAGAAGAAACCAAAGAGGCGTCTGCAAACTAAGGTCGCAAAGGACTTTTCTTTTCTTCTTTTTGCGACCTTATCCACCACAGGCCTTGAAGAAGGAAACAAGATTGAGACTCCAGAAGGACCGAACATTGGTTTGATCAACTCGCTCGCGACTTATGCGCGCACAAACCATTACGGATTCCTCGAGAGCCCTTATCGAAAAGTCGTGAAGAACAAAGTAACCGATGAGATCGATTACTTGTCAGCGATCGATGAGAGTGATTTCGTCATCGCTCAAGCAAGCGCACCTCTCGACAAGAAAGGTGGCTTCGTCGACAACCTCGTAACTGTTCGCTTTAAGGGAGAAACTACCCTCAAGCCTCGCGAAGAAGTTGATTACATGGACGTTGCTCCGCAGCAGATGGTATCTGTCGCGGCAGCGCTGATTCCATTCCTCGAGCACGATGACGCGAACCGCGCCTTGATGGGCTCGAACATGCAACGTCAAGCGGTGCCTACGCTCAAGACCGAGAAGCCCTTAGTCGGCACCGGCATGGAGCGTAACGTGGCGGCCGATTCAGGTGTTTGTGAAGTCGCTTTCCGCGGCGGTGTTATTGAGAGCGTCGATGGCGCTCGCATCATCGTCCGTGTGAATGATGATGAGACGGATGCCGGTGAGGCGGGTGTAGATATCTATAACCTGACGAAGTACACGCGCTCTAACCAAAATACGTGTATCAGCCAGAAGCCTCTCGTTAAAGAGGGTGACGTAGTCAGCCGTGGTGATATTCTCGCCGACGGCCCATCGATCGACATGGGTGAGCTGGCGCTTGGTCAAAACATGCGCATCGCGTTTATGCCTTGGAATGGTTACAACTTCGAAGACTCGATTCTGATCTCAGAGCGCGTCGTTAAAGAAGACCGTTTCACGACTATTCATATTCAAGAACTGACATGTGTTGCTCGCGACACTAAGTTGGGTGCGGAAGAAATTACTGCGGATATTCCTAATGTCGGAGAAGGCGCGCTAAGCAAGCTCGACGAGTCAGGCATTGTCTATATTGGCGCGGAAGTGAGTGCGGGTGACATCCTAGTGGGTAAGGTTACTCCGAAGGGTGAGACACAGCTCACGCCAGAGGAAAAACTCCTCCGTGCGATCTTTGGTGAGAAGGCTTCTGACGTGAAAGATACGTCGCAGCGCGTGCCAACAAGCGTGACCGGTACGGTTATCGATGTTCAGGTTTTCACACGAGATGGTCTCGAAAAAGACAAGCGTGCTATGGAGATCGAAGAAGCGCAGCTCAAGAAAGTGCGTAAAGACATCGAAGATGAGTATCGCATCGTTGAAGGCGCAACCTTTGAGCGTCTGCAGAAAGCATTGCTAAATAAAGTAGTTGCTGGCGGTCCTAAGCTCAAGAAGGGACAAAAGGTTACTGCAGCTTATCTCGCGGAATTACCGCGCGCTGATTGGTTCAAGTTACGCATGTCTGACGATGCTGCGAACAAGCAACTTGAGCGTGCAGAAGAGCAATTGAAGGAACGCCGCGCTGATTTGGACGCTCGTTACGAAGACAAGCGTGGCAAGCTCACACAGGGCGATGATCTCGCTCCTGGCGTACTCAAGATTGTGAAGGTCTACCTCGCGATCAAACGACGCATCCAGCCTGGTGACAAGATGGCGGGTCGTCACGGAAACAAGGGTGTTATCTCGGTCATCATGCCGGTCGAAGACATGCCTTACGATGAGAAGGGCGAGCCGGTAGATATCGTGCTCAATCCTCTCGGCGTACCATCGCGTATGAACGTGGGTCAGATTTTAGAGACTCACCTCGGAGCTGCGGCGAAGGGTCTGGGCAACATCATCGGTGAGATGGTCGATGCGCAGAAGAAGATTGCCGATGTGCGCAAGTTGCTTACTGAGGTCTACAACAAGATCGGCGATAGGCAGGAAGACATCAAGAGCTTGAGTGATGAAGAAGTCCTCGAACTCGCCAATAACTTGCGTTCGGGTGTGCCGATGGCGACACCTGTATTCGATGGCGCTGCAGAGTCTGAGATTAAAGGCATGCTAGAGCTCGCGGGTATCGACGAAAGCGGACAGGTTACGCTGCGCGATGGTCGTACGGGTGATGAGTTCGATCGCAAAGTCACGGTCGGCATCATGTACATGCTCAAACTCAACCACTTGGTTGATGACAAGATGCATGCACGCTCTACCGGTAGCTACAGCCTTGTCACTCAGCAGCCGCTCGGCGGTAAGGCACAGTTCGGTGGTCAGCGCTTCGGAGAGATGGAAGTGTGGGCTCTCGAGGCTTACGGCGCTGCTTACACCTTGCAGGAAATGTTGACCGTTAAGTCGGACGACGTGGCTGGACGCACGAAGATGTATAAAAACATCGTCGATGGCGACCACCGCATGGAGCCGGGTATGCCTGAGTCGTTTAACGTTCTCTTGAAAGAGATTCGATCTCTAGCAATCGACATGGAGTTGGATGTCAGCAAATAGCTGGCATCCCCGTCGGTTCGTCAAGCGAGCTATAACGCAAGAATTAGTGAATATTAAAGCCCACGCGTAAAACGCGTCGGTGGAGGATATAGAATGAAAGACCTACTAGGGTTGTTGAAGTCTCAGTCACCATCCGATGAATTTGACTCCATTCGCATTGGTCTCGCTTCTCCAGAGATGATCAGGGCATGGTCATTCGGCGAAGTGAAGAAGCCCGAGACAATTAACTATAGGACATTCAAGCCCGAGCGTGACGGGTTGTTCTGCGCCAAAATCTTTGGCCCGACCAAGGACTACGAGTGCCTGTGCGGTAAGTACAAGCGCCTGAAGCACCGTGGTGTCATCTGTGAGAAGTGTGGCGTCGAAGTCGCGCTGTCTAAAGTGCGCCGCGATCGTATGGGCCACATCGAGCTCGCGAGCCCGGTCGCTCACATCTGGTTCCTAAAATCCTTGCCTTCTCGCATAGGTCTCCTATTGGATATGACCCTGCGAGATATCGAACGAATTCTCTACTTCGAATCTTTTGTAGTCACGGATCCGGGCCTTACCAATCTAGAGAAGGGACAGCTCCTCAACGATGAGCAGTACTTCGAAGCGATGGAAGAGTTCAGCGATGAATTCGATGCGAAGATGGGTGCGGAAGCTATCCAGGCGTTGATGAAAGATCTCGACGTCAATGAGGAAGTGGCTCGTCTGCGCGAAGAGATTCCAGCCACTAATTCAGAGACCAAGCTCAAGAAGCTTTCTAAGCGATTGAAGCTCCTCGAAGCATTCGCTGATTCCGGCAACAAGCCTGAGTGGATGGTGATGAATGTGCTGCCGGTACTGCCACCAGACTTGCGCCCATTGGTGCCTCTCGAGGGCGGCCGTTTCGCCACATCAGATCTCAACGATCTCTATCGTCGCGTCATCAACCGCAACAATCGATTGAAGCGATTGCTCGATCTGAATGCGCCTGACATCATCGTGCGCAACGAGAAGCGCATGTTGCAAGAGGCTGTCGATGCATTGCTAGACAATGGTCGTCGCGGTCGTGCGATTACTGGTTCTAATAAGCGCCCACTCAAGTCTCTCGCTGACATGATTAAGGGTAAGCAGGGTCGTTTCCGTCAGAACTTGCTCGGTAAGCGCGTCGATTACTCTGGCCGTTCAGTGATCGTGGTAGGTCCTACCTTGCGATTACACCAATGTGGTCTGCCTAAGAAAATGGCGTTGGAGCTCTTCAAGCCTTTCATCTTCGGCAAGCTAGAGCGTCGTGGCCTCGCTACAACAATCAAAGCGGCGAAGAAGATGGTAGAACGCGAAACCGCCGAGGTGTGGGATATCCTCGCCGAGGTGATCCGCGAGCATCCAGTTCTCCTGAACCGAGCCCCGACTCTTCACAGACTCGGTATTCAGGCGTTCGAGCCTGTGCTCATCGAAGGTAAAGCAATCCAGCTTCACCCGCTGGTCTGTGCGGCCTATAACGCCGACTTCGATGGTGACCAGATGGCCGTACACGTTCCTCTGACGCTTGAAGCGCAGTTGGAAGCACGTACGCTCATGATGTCTACCAATAACATTCTCGCGCCTGCTAACGGTGAGCCGATCATCGTTCCTTCACAGGACGTGGTGTTGGGTCTGTATTACATGACACGTGCCCGCGTCAACGCGAAGGGTGAGGGAATGGTGTTCGCCGATGCGAAAGAAGTGCAGCGTGCCTACGATTCCGGCAACGCGCATTTACAAGCTCGTATTAAGGCTCGTATTACCGACTATGCCAAGAACGAAGACGGTGAATTTGAACCGAATACGTCAATCGTCGAAACAACGGTTGGCCGTGTGTTGTTATTTAATATTGTTCCTAAGGGTCTGCCATTCTCGACCGTGAACCAGAAAATGGCGAAGAAGCAGATTTCTGGAATCTTGAACGCTTGTTACCGTAACGTTGGACTGAAAGAGACGGTTATCCTCGCAGACCAACTCATGTACACGGGATATAAGTATTCGACACGATCAGGTTCTTCTATCGGTGTGAATGACTTCGTGATTCCTGATGAGAAAGCGAAAATCATCGAGCAAGCGAGTGGCGAAGTAGAAGAGATCGAGAATCAGTTTGCTTCAGGCCTCGTAACTCAAGGCGAGAAGTACAACAAAGTGATCGATATTTGGTCGCGTGCTAACGATGTCGTTGCCAAGTCAATGATGGAAGGCCTCTCAACTGAAGCCGTCATCAATAAAGACGGCGAGGAAGAGCAGCAAGAATCGTTCAATTCAGTGTATATCTATGCTGACTCGGGTGCTCGTGGTTCCCCCGCACAGATTCGCCAACTGGCGGGTATGCGTGGACTCATGGCGCGTCCTGATGGCTCGATCATTGAGACGCCTATTACGGCGAACTTCCGTGAAGGCCTCAGCGTATCCCAATACTTCACGTCGACTCACGGTGCTCGTAAAGGTCTCGCCGATACGGCGTTGAAGACGGCGAACTCGGGATACCTCACGCGTCGCCTAGTCGATATTTCTCAAGACCTCGTTGTCACAGAAGAAGACTGTGGTACGGAAGAGGGCTTGAGCATGGCGCCAATCATCGAAGGCGGCGATATCATCGCGCCTCTCGGAGACCGAGTACTCGGTCGTACGCTGGCTGCTGATGCCCTGGATGAAACAACGGGTGAAGTCATCGCGGAACGCGGCACACTAATCAACGAGCGTCTCGTTGAAGTGCTCGAATCCTGCGGCGTCGATAAGGTCTATGTGCGTTCACCCATTACGTGTGAAACGCGCTTCGGCATTTGTTCTGCCTGTTATGGACGAGATCTCGCCCGTGGCCACGCGGTCAACGTCGGTGAGGCGATCGGTGTTATCGCCGCGCAATCTATCGGTGAGCCGGGCACGCAGCTCACGATGCGTACGTTCCATATCGGTGGTGCGGCATCGCGTGCGACTGCAACAGACAGCATCCAGGTTAAGAACACAGGTACTATCCATCTCCACAACATGAAGACGGTAGAGAACGTGAAGGGCGAGCTTGTTGTCGTATCGCGTTCCGGTGAACTCGTCGTCGAGGACACACAAGGTCGTGAGCGCGAGCGCTATAAACTGCCTTACGGTGCCCTGATTACGATCGGTAAAAACACAGCAGTTGAAGCCGGTCAGATCGTCGCGACATGGGATCCTCACACGCACCCAATTGTTTCGGAAGTGGCGGGTGTGGTCGCGTTTAGCGCGATGGAGGAAGGCATCACTGTTCGTGAGCAGACTGATGAAATTACGGGTCTGACAAGTATCTCCGTCATCGATCCGAATGAGCGTTCGTCTTCTGCGAAGGAGTTGCGTCCTGCTGTGACTGTGGTCGATAAGAAGGGCAAGGAAATTTGTCTGCCTGGCACGACACATCCGGCTCACTACTTCCTACCGGCGGGTTCAATCGTTTCGCTGAAAGATGGCGCGGCATTGAATATCGGTGACGTGGTCGCGAGGATTCCGCAAGAAGGTTCGAAGACGCGCGATATCACAGGTGGTCTACCACGTGTTGCCGACTTGTTCGAAGCGCGCAAGCCAAAAGAACCGGCTATTCTCGCAGAGATCTCAGGTACTGTTAGTTACGGTAAAGAGACGAAGGGCAAGCGCCGCCTCGTCATCACACCGAAAGACGGTGTTAACCCCATCGATGGCAGCGACCACTACGAGGTATTGATTCCTAAGTGGCGCACCATGACTGTGTTCGAAGGTGAATATATCGAGAAGGGCGAAGTAGTCTCTGAAGGACCACCCGCACCTCACGATATTCTTCGCCTCAAAGGCGTGGAAGCGTTGGCGCAATATATTGTCAACGAGGTGCAGGACGTGTATCGACTCCAGGGTGTGCGTATCAATGATAAACACATCGAAGTCATCGTGCGTCAGATGCTCCGCAAGGTTGAAATTACCAACCCAGGTGAGTCTCATCTCATTAAGGGTGAGCAGCTCACTTACACGCAAGTGCTTGAGGTTAATGACAAGCTGCGCGAAGAAGAGAAGCAATTGGCTGGATTCGATCGCATGCTGCTGGGTATCACCAAAGCTTCTTTGGCGACAGAGTCCTTCATCTCAGCCGCGTCATTCCAAGAGACCACACGTGTTCTCACCGAAGCAGCGGTTACCGGCAAGCGCGACTTCCTCCGCGGACTCAAAGAGAACGTGGTTGTGGGCCGCCTGATCCCGGCGGGTACTGGCCTTGCCTATCATGCAGCACGCAAGAAGTCCTATGCAGAGAATGCGGCATCGGATTCAGTGAGCGCGAGCGATGTGGAAGCAGCGTTGAGCGAAGCACTGAAAGAGGAAGCGCTAAACGCTGGCGCAGACGCGTAGGTTTTAGCGAAACGGTTGACTCGGGGGTGTGCGGTCTTTATGATTCGCGCTCCTTTGAGCTTGGCTGTAGCAGTAGCCAACAATCGCGTGTCTCGATCGCACTCAGACCCTGAGTGAATGGAGGCCGCGCGAGTTCGTCGTTCGGAAGTGAAAGACCTTTCCAACTGACGGTAACTATTTGAAAGATAAAGAGGATTGACCAGTAATGGCAACGATTAATCAGTTAGTACGCAAGCCCCGTAAGAGCAAAGTAGTTAAGAGTGGTGTGCCCGCTCTGCAAGGTTCACCCCAAAAGCGTGGCGTTTGCACCCGCGTTTACACGACGACACCTAAGAAGCCGAACTCGGCTCTACGTAAGGTTTGTCGTGTACGTCTGGTTAATGGTTACGAGGTTTCCTCTTATATTGGTGGTGAAGGTCACAATCTGCAGGAGCACTCGGTCGTATTGATCCGTGGTGGTCGTGTTAAAGACCTTCCGGGTGTGCGCTACCACACCGTTCGCGGCAGCCTAGATACGTCTGGCGTAGCGGATCGCCGTCAAGGTCGTTCGAAGTACGGAGCTAAGCGACCTAAGTCGTAAGCCCCGCTATAAGGATTTAGTCCTGCTCCCCTAGCGGCGCTCGCAACACTGTTGCCGGCGCCGTTGGCGCAGGATGAAATTAGAGCTTGTACGATACAAGCGCAAGGATGCGCGGCTCATCGTGGCTCGGATGAGTGAGAGTAAGGCCAGGTAGCTTGCTGAGCATTGTCAGCGGCGAGTCCTGGATTTCCCTGAATAAACACTGAGGTCTACTATGCCTAGAAGAAGAGAAGTGGCAAAACGCGAAGTTCTGCCTGATCCAAAGTTCGGAAGTAAAATCCTAGCAAAATTCATGAACCACGTGATGGTCGATGGCAAGAAGTCTGTTGCCGAAAAGATCGTCTACGGGGCACTCGATGTTGTGGCGACGAAAACAAATGCCGACCCTCTCGAAGTCTTCGAGAAGGCGCTCGAAGCAATCGCGCCAATGGTAGAGGTGAAGTCTCGCCGAGTCGGTGGTGCTACTTATCAAGTGCCAGTCGAAGTTCGTGCCGAGCGTCGCAATGCGCTCGCAATGCGTTGGCTAGTAGAGCATTCACGCAAGCGCGGTGAGAAGTCGATGGATCTGCGTCTCGCGGGTGAGATTTTCGACGCATCAGAAGGCCGCGGCAGCGCGGTTCGCAAACGTGAAGATGTGCACCGTATGGCTGAAGCCAACCGCGCGTTCTCGCACTACCGTTTCTAAAACTTATTTCACTGAGGGCATGAGCTGTGGCCAGAAAACACCCATTGAGTCGTTATCGCAATATCGGCATCGTCGCACACGTAGATGCGGGTAAAACTACGACTACGGAACGCATTCTGTTTTATACAGGTGTCTCACATAAGATTGGCGAGGTGCATGATGGCGCCGCGACCATGGACTGGATGGAGCACGAGCAGGAGCGAGGTATTACTATTACTTCAGCTGCAACGACTTGTTTCTGGAACGGCATGGATAGCCAGTACGACGAGCATCGTTTCAATATTATCGATACTCCTGGACACGTTGACTTCACGATTGAGGTAGAGCGTTCATTGCGCGTACTCGACGGCGCAGTCGTTGTTCTTTGCGGTTCTTCTGGCGTGCAGCCTCAGACTGAAACGGTGTGGCGTCAAGCTAACCGTTACGAAGTTCCACGCATGATCTTCGTGAATAAGATGGACCGCGCTGGTGCAGACTTCCTCAAGGTAGTTGGACAGGTTAAAGAGCGTCTTGGTGCTAACCCTGTACCTATGCAACTGGCTATTGGTGCTGAAGATGAGTTCAAGGGCGTGGTCGACCTCGTTAAGATGAAGACTATTCGCTGGAGTGAAGACGATCAAGGCACGACTTTCTCTTACGAAGATATTCCAGCAGACATGACCGCTGACGCAGAGAAGTGGCGCGAGCTGCTCGTGGAAAGCGCAGCTGAAGCGAATGAAGAGTTGATGGATCGCTACCTAGAAGAAGGCGAGCTCAGCGAAGCTGACATCATGAAGGGTATTCGTATCCGTACACTAGCTAACGAAATCGTCCCCACATTCTGTGGTTCAGCATTTAAGAATAAGGGTGTGCAAGCGGTGCTCGACGCGGTAGTCGATTACATGCCAGCGCCTACAGAAGTGAAGGCTATCGAAGGCATTCTCGAAGACGGTTCAGCAGTCACTTGTGAAGTACAAGACAATGCTCCCTTCGCGGCGCTCGCGTTCAAAATCGCGACTGACCCGTTTGTGGGTACGTTGACGTTCTTCCGTGTGTATTCTGGTGCGTTGAATTCGGGCGATT
Source organism: Pseudomonadales bacterium (assembly GCA_023268635.1). Classification (GTDB taxonomy): domain Bacteria; phylum Pseudomonadota; class Gammaproteobacteria; order Pseudomonadales; family Pseudohongiellaceae; genus UBA9145. The sequence continues at coordinate 1,245 of JALQUB010000083.1, read as the reverse complement.
CCGTTTATAACCCAATTAAGTCTAAGAAAGAGCGCGTCGGCCGTATGGTGCAGATGCATGCGAACTCTCGCGAAGAGATCAAAGAAGTACTCGCGGGTGATATCGCGGCGGCGATCGGCCTCAAAGACGTCACAACAGGTGAGACGCTTTGCGATTTAGATCGAGTGGTGACTCTCGAGAAAATGGAATTCCCAGATCCTGTTATTTCCGTGGCGGTTGAGCCTAAGTCGAAAGCCGACCAAGAGAAAATGGGTATCGCTCTCGGCAAACTCGCACAGGAGGATCCTTCTTTCCGTGTGGAGTCGGATGAAGAGTCTGGCCAAACGATTATCTCGGGCATGGGTGAGCTTCACCTCGACGTACTCGTCGACCGCATGCGTCGTGAATTCAGTGTTGAGGCGAACATCGGTAAGCCTCAAGTAGCCTACCGTGAAACGATCCGTAAGGCCGTTGAAGTTCAAGGCAAGCACGTTAAGCAATCAGGTGGTCGTGGTCAGTACGGTCACGTTGTATTGCGTCTCGAGCCGCTGGATCCGGATGCAGATTACGAATTCGTGAACGAAATTGTCGGTGGTGTTATTCCTCGCGAATACATCCCTGCTGTAGACAAGGGCGTACAGGAGCAGATGAAAAATGGCTGTCTCGCTGGATACCCTCTGTTAGCAATGCGCGTAACTTTGTTTGACGGCTCGTTCCACGATGTCGACTCAAGTGAGATGGCGTTTAAGATTGCAGGATCGCTCGCGCTGAAGAAGGGCGCCTTGGAAGCAGACCCTGCACTACTCGAACCTATCATGAAGGTCGAAGTGGTGACCCCTGAAGAATACATGGGTGACGTGATGGGCGACCTCAACCGTCGTCGCGGTATGGTTCAAGGTATGGATGACAGCCCTTCGGGTAAAGTGGTCCGTGCTGAGGTTCCTCTGTCAGAGATGTTCGGTTACTCAACAGATCTCCGTTCTGCGACGCAGGGCCGCGCAACTTATGTGATGGAATTCGATAAGTATGCGATTGTTCCAGGAAACGTAGCGGACGCAATTATTAAGGGCTAGTGCGACGCACTGGCACAACTTATAAATTATTTAGCAAGATGAGGTGATATTGTGGCTAAGGAAAAATTCGAAAGAAGTAAGGTACACGTCAACGTCGGAACGATTGGACACGTTGACCATGGTAAGACGACGCTGACGGCGGCTCTGACAAAGGTTTGTGCAGAGACTTACGGCGGTTCGGCGCGAGATTTCG
>JALQUB010000029.1 GCA_023268635.1 Pseudomonadales bacterium | reverse complement strand
GCAGATAGAGCAAATTCTAAATTCTTTTTCGTGGCGAATCACCAAACCCTATCGGTTTATTTCTCGCTGGGTAAAAAAAAAACTAGCGAGCCCAGCACAACAAAAGAATAGCGCTGTCTACGCGACAATTAGCGCCGATGGCTCAACAGGAAATCAAACTATTTATGCCTCTCTCGATTTCCCTGGCGAGGAAACTCATTATATTGAAGACGATCTATCCATCGAAGGTTGGGCGTTTTCGTCATCGAGTCCCATTCGCATCAGCGTCAGCATCAACGGCCGTTCGTTCACTCTATTCCAACCATCTTTAAATCGAAGCGATGTTGCTGACGCGTTCCCATCAAGCCCGTCTGCTCGTATCTCTGGATTCAAAAAGCAGATAAACACTAGGTTTCTCCCATCGGGAAAATTAACAATAGAAGTCGGCTTTCATGATGACGCCGGTTCGATCACTACAACTAGAGAACTCGCCAATCTTTCTCCCGAAGAAGTCTATTCATTATGGCTACAGCAGCAAGAAAAAGATTATAAGCAAGTTAAGAAAAACCCCGTCGCTTCTTCATCTGATATCGCAGTTGTTTTACTCGCAACAAGTTCACAAGATGATCTCGACAGCTTGGCCGAAAAAGTCGGCAAGCAAATTAATTGCTCGCTGCAAATATTTAGCGTCGATTTTTCCGGTAACCCAGCAAAAACCGCGGGTAATTTATTCGCCGCTCTGCGCAAGGCCGCTCAGACATGCAAGTCTGTTACGGTGATAGGCGCTGATCAAATATTAAGAGATCACGCCCTCACCTCCCTGTCTGCCGAACTTAATTCATCTGATGCGGACCTCGTGTATTCTGATCACGACCAGGTCGATGACCACGGAAATTATCACAGCCCGCAATTCACATTTGGCTGGTCTCCCGAGCATTTACTCGCCAGGAACTATATTGGCGAGATTTATCTTTTTTCATCCGCCTTATTCCAACAGTTAGACCAAGCCTTTGAAGAATCCATTTTCTCGGTCTTGAGGGAATCACCCTCCGCGTTATCTAGCATCCGCTATCGTTTATTACTCGAACTTGGCAAACACAGTAGACGTGTAACTCGAGTCGCCGATATTTTATGGAGCGATGCAAGACCTTCGCAGTTAGATCAAACCAGCGAGCTGATCTGGGTGCAGGACTTTGTAAGCAGGGAAAATCCAAACAATCGCATAGTAGAACTTCCTCATGATTCGACCTCCGAATCAGTCGCCGCTATCCCTCAGACTACGCTGCGCGTAGCAGATCGTCAGATTATCGGAACTCCGTTAGTCAGCATCATAATTCCTACGATGGCGAAGATGAGTTTGATCAAACCCTGCATAGAGTCGTTAAAGAAAAAAACGTCTTACCCAAACTATGAAATAGTCATTCTCGACAACAGCCGCGGAAAATTTCCCGATGGCATCGCTTATTTACAAAGCCAAGGTGTCAATATTATTTCTTGTGATTTCGATTTTAATTGGCCACGCCTCAATAATATTGGCGTGCGCGAGGCGAAGGGTGATTATCTTTTATTTCTTAATGACGATGTCGAGGTCATCGAGGAACAGTGGCTAGATGAACTTCTGAAGCAGGCTCAACGCGATGAAGTCGGCGCGGTCGGTGCGTTGCTCTACTACGCGGAAATGAAAATACAGCATGCTGGCATTGTGCTGGTTAATTATGGCGGCGGCGGAATACACCTTTTTCACAAGCTATCTCCAGCAGCCACCCTCTTCAATCGCCTGCACGAAATTCCGCGCGAAGTGTCCGCAAATACCGGCGCATGCTTGATGGTCTCGCGCGAAAAATTCGACGCGGTAGGCGGCTTCGACGAATCGCTGGTGGTCGTCGGCAACGATGTCGATCTCTGCCTCAAACTTCGAAAGTCAGGTCTGGTAAATATCTGGACTCCCCGCTGTCGCTTAATCCATTACGAGAGTATCTCGCGGAAAACTAACGCCCCTCGTGACGACGAAGAGCGCATGTGGCAGCGCTGGGGCGAATGGTTCGAGCGCGGGGATGAATACTACAACCCACACCTCACCCTAAGAGGCGTTGACTGCGCGAAGGATCTTCCACTTTCAGAGGGGATCATTCAACAAGCCCTCGCTAACATGCCTACCGCGCAAAACTTCGGCGCCCAATCTGCGAGTGAGAATGGCGTTAACCTCATTGGCTATATACGCGCGGAAATGGGGTTAGGTGAAGGCGCGCGATCCGACGCACGAGCACTGAGTGCCGCCGGAGTGGCTTTCGGAATCATTAATTTCGAGCAGGCAAATCCGGCGCGCATGGGTGATCTAAGCTGGCAGCACAAGGAACGCTTCGACGCACCCTTCGATGTAACTCTGTGGCATATCAACGCTGACCATCTGTCGGGGGCGATGCAGGCGATTCCCCATCATCTCACCGATCAGAGTTATCAGATAGCCTACTGGGCTTGGGAACTCGAAGTCATGCCGGAGAACTGGAGGTCAGCCATCGAACTCGTCGATGAAATTTGGGTGCCCTCTGAGTTCGTGCAGCAGGCGATCCAAGCAGAAACTGAAAAGCCTGTCTCTTGTCTCCCTCATTGCGTTGCGCCGAAGCCTGATGCCTCGATGAATAGGCGCTACTTCGGTTTGCCTATGGACAGATTCTTGTTCCTCGCCATGTACGACACCCACAGCATTTCTGATCGGAAAAATCCAAAAGCGGCATTGGAAGCGTTCATAAGCGCTTTCACTGAAGAACAATCAGAAGCCACCCTCGTACTCAAAGTGAATAATCCCACTAGTGATTCGATGGTCAAACTGCGCTCGATAATTGGCAAGCGTGAAGATATACATATTCTGCAAGGTAGTCTGAGCAAGACTGAAATAGACTCGTTGATAGCGGCGACCGATTGCTATGTCTCGCTGCACAGATCCGAGGGATTCGGACTCGCTCCGGCAGAAGCTATGGCGCTTGCCAAACCAGTCATTTTGACGAATTGGTCTGGGTCGCTCGAATACACAGACGCAGAACATTGTCTCCCAATTTCTTATGAACTTGTCGACTTAGAGCAAGATTATGGCCCTTATAAGAAAGGACAGCGATGGGCGGATCCTTCCCTCGCAGAGTCTAGCGCCGCGATGAAGAAGTTAGTCGCGAACAGGGAATTCGCCAGCGATCTAGGCGAAAAGGCGCAGACCTTTATACAGAGAAATTTCTCGCCGGAAGCGATTGGCCAAAGAATGAAGGCCCGCTTAGATGCGATTAGAAAAGGCAGCGATTAAAATTTACGCGCGAGACGATAATAGACACGTTGCATAACCGCGCTTCTCGAGCGCATACGTCGGCAAAGGAATAAAGCGAGCCAATTGCTGAATTTCAATTCCCCGCCGAAACGCTGTGAAAATTCTTTAGCTTGCACAGCCACTTCAACTAAATGCTCGTTATGCTCGAGCCCCAGCACTCGCGCGAAGAATCCTTCCTGAACATGCTCTTTTTGCTTCGCCCCAATCGCATTTCCACCATGTTGTCGATATTGGATGAGTGCTTGGGGAATAAAGACTAATTCTCCGAAGGCAGCCGCTGTCATGGCGAACCACCAATCGTGCATGATCGCTCGCTTAGGAACCGGCAACGCTTTCGTCAGCAAGTCCTCGTTAAACATCGCTGTGCATCCAGTAACCAAATTGCTTATCGCTAAGTTCGGGAAACTGCGCCGCTCGATCTCGAGCCCTTGGTAGGCTATCAACGAGGGAGCAATTTCTCGCAATGCTTCGTCGACGACGACAAGATCCGAATGGACCAGAACGGGTTTATTCTGATCTTCTCGTTCCGCTGACAGCAAAGCTTCGAGCTGGATAGCCAATTTATCTTTCGCCCAGACGTCATCTTGGTCACAGAAGCAGGCGACAATTCGGTTTATTCCGAACTGAGTTTTATTGCCGAGTAGATATTCACATAGCAGAGAGAAGCTTCCACTGGGACCTCTATTAGGAGTGTTGTCTTCTAATAAAAAAATCGTAGAGGGATTTTCGTTCTGGTATCGTCGCAATACCTCTAAGGTCGTATCGGTCGAACCATCGTCACGGACAATCAAGATAAAATTGCCATGACTCTGTCCAAGAATAGAATCCAATTGCTCCGCTAAAAATTTGGCGCCATTAAAAGTCGATAGCAAGATAGCAATCTTAACTTGAGATCCATTCTCTGGCGTTTCGGCACTCATCGCGTTAGCTCTCGTGCGTCACGAATGCCGCGCCGAATATTGCTAGCGTATGCGGCACGCTGACTCGATGTTAATAAAAGCCACAATGCCTTTAACGCGAACCGGGGTATGTCACGCAACGTCCAGCCCAGGGGCGCATAACTCGCTCCATAGAGATGTACTCGATTACGACTCGAATAATAGGTCCGCGAAGGTTTGTGTTGTGCGACGAGTCCAGAACGCACCCAGGGATGATCACTGCGCTCGCCGATGGCATGATAAAGAATGGCGTCGTCTGTACCGATGAGTTCATAGCCTTTAGATTTCGCGCGGAAACACCACTCCAGGTCGATGTTATCGATAAAATAATCCGCCTTCATCATGCCGACGTCTCGGAGTGCTTCGATAGGTATTAATGTTCCAGACGTAATTAGGAAATCTGCCTGATACTCCTTGATGAGTCCTGCATAGGAGCGATCCGAACGTCCGAAGATACGATTAAAAACTTTGAACGGCGTTTGGCGCATCGTCTGCGGATTCATGATTCGGGGACCGACCGCTGCAAGCCGGCGATCTCCCTCACGTTCCGCGCGCGCTAACGCGGCAAGCAGCCCTTCGGTGAACTTATCGCCCGGCCTACTGTCCTGATCGAACAACAGCACATAGCGATAACCCCTCGCCTTCACCCACTCGATGCCTCGGTTCAGAGCGAGTGCAAGACCGATATTCTCTCCCAGTTTCTCGATGGCCTTGCAATGAGAATAAACTCGGAGTGACGCTTCGAGATCATCGATATTATCACTGCCATTATCGATGACGATGAAGTCCCCCTCCTTGTCTAAGGGACCGAGCAATTTGAGTAGCGCTGTTGGGTCTGGTTGGTAGGTAATCACCACAGCACAATGCGCCGCAGTGTTGGCATATTCGGTGAGTGGCTGCACCAACTCAGGCATTGCTTGTCACCGGTTTGCGTTGTGAGCTTGAATCATCGGGCACTTCGGGTGGGACTCGAATAAACCCAGGTTCTCGTAGACTATTCACCAAAAAATACACGATAGAAAGAATGCCCAAGCTTAATCCCGTCACCACTCCCGCATCGAGGATGCTGCGCCAGGGCTGCGGTAATTGCTTGGCGATGAGGACGAAAGCCACGATCACGAGAGTCAGCCCTATCGAGAGAATCTGTCGGCGGCGAGTAGCGTAGATAAAACCCATGCAGAATGCGGGGGCGAGCAGAACATGCTGCCAGCGAGGATTATCACGCAGATAATTGGCTCGCTGCACGACTCGTGGCGAGAAGGCGCGATGGAAGCCCTTATATCCCTCGGCGTACGCCATGTATAAGACGCTGAACACTAGAACTCCCCATTGGAAGAGCGTCAGCTGCATCGTCCTAACTTCGATGGCGATAGGGGCGAGCCTGTAGATGGCGAACGCAAGCAGGAGGATGACCCCACTTATTCCCCACACAAAACCTAATGCTCTCAAAACAGACCCTCTTTGGCATGCCACTGTACTGTATAACGAGTGCCTAATGGCGCTCGGGCGGATTATTATAGTCATTTTGGGGCGGCGTAGCGAAAGGCTAATCTGTGTTTTGTTTCTTCGCGTCGTTTTGCGATGTACGCTATTATTCTCCCCATCCCTCGAGATCTCAGGCACTACGCTTCGGCTCTCCTGACAATGTCTATTTCAAGGATCACTCCAGATGACGATTAAACTCGGCGTAGTTATGGACCCCATCGCGGGGATTAATGTCAAAAAAGACACTACCCTCGCCATGCTTCTCGCCGCACAGCGTCGGGGCTGGGAACTGTATTACATGGAGCAGACCGATCTCTCCTTGGACCCAAGCAATGAACAGGGCTGCGCGAGGGCCACGGCACGACGGTTAAACGTCGAAGATGATCCGAACTCCTGGTTTGAGCTTGGAGACGCACAGGACATGGCGCTAGCCTCTCTCGACGTCATCCTCATGCGTAAAGATCCTCCTTTCAATATGGACTTCATCTATGCGACTTACATCTTGGAGACCGCGCAGCGCGAGGGGGCCTTGATCGTAAACAATCCGCAGAGCTTACGAGACTGTAATGAGAAACTCTTCGCGGTGCAGTTCCCCCAATGCTGCCCGCCGCTCATCGTCGCCTCCTCCGCGAGCCGCCTCAAAGAATTCCATGCCCAACACGGTGACATCATTCTCAAGCCGCTCGACGGCATGGGTGGCGCATCGATCTTCCGGGTGAAACAGGGCGACCCAAACCTGAGCGTCATTATCGAAACACTCACCGACCATGGTCGCCAGCAAATTATGGCGCAGAAATACCTGCCCGAGATCGTCGACGGTGACAAACGCATCCTCATGGTCGATGGCGTACCTTCCCCTTATGGTCTCGCGCGAATCCCGATGTCAGGTGAGACACGCGGCAATCTTGCGGCAGGAGGCAACGGAGTCGCCAAGCCATTGAGCGACCGCGAACGTTGGATCTGTGAACAAGTCGGGCCCACTCTGCGAGAGAAAGGCTTGCTGTTCGTAGGGCTTGATGTGATCGGCGATTATCTCACCGAGATTAATGTCACCAGCCCCACCTGCGTTCGAGAATTGGACCGAGCCCATGACCTCGATATAGCAGGCGATCTCATGACGGCAATCGCCGATAAACTCGCGGCACGAGGGTAATGCGATGGCTGCCGAGCTGAACGCTCTCCAGTCTCAAGGATCGACGATCGAGGTCCATGAGGACGAAAGAGAGCGTTTCAGCTTCACTATTTTCCTTTCCGCCGCTGTACACGGAATACTCGTATTTGGAATCGGTTTCGGCGTTGCGCAATCCGTCAATGAAGAACCTACGCTTGATATCACCCTCGCTGCACACCGGAGTGAATTCGCTCCCGAACGCGCCGACTTCCTCGCGCAGATGAATCAACTAGGCAGTGGCGATCTGCCAGAAGACGCGGCAGCGATTGCACCGACCTCTCCCTTCCAAGCCGATTTCGAAACTGCAGTGATTCAAAAAGCACAACCACTCGCAGCGGAACAGCAAGCGCAGCAAAGGAAAAATCAGAATAAAATTCTCAGCACTACTGAGTCTGCGTTGACGACAACAAGTGACAGCTTGACGGTGAGTGAATCGGGTGAGGACTCGCTGCAGTCATCCGAATCGAACAGGCTGGCGATTGCGAGCCTGATGGCGCAACTTGATTCACAGATTCAGGACTACGCTAAGCGGCCACGCAGAGTCGTGCTCACCTCAGCGGCCACCCAACGCAGCGAAGATGCGCTCTATTTGGAGGGTTGGCGGCGGCGCATAGAAGCGATTGGGAATCTTAACTACCCCGATGAGGCTCGGCGCCAAAAACTCTATGGCAGCTTGCGTCTCCTCGTCTCCATACTCCCGAATGGCACGGTGCAACGAGCGGAAATTCTCGAATCATCGGGGCATGCCGTATTGGACCAGGCTGCGCTCGATATCGTGGCACTCGCTTCACCTTATGAGCCGTTCCCAGAGCAATTACGTCAACAAGCTGATATCGTAGAGATTATTCGTACCTGGCGTTTCCATGAGGGCGACGCACTGCGCAGCTTTTAAGCCACCAAGGCAATGAGATGACTCCACTAGAAAGCTTCCCAACTCAGTTCAAAACGCTCACAGCCCTCGCCTTCGATTTCGGCACGCAGCGTATCGGTGTCGCATTCGGTCAGAGCCTCACCGGCACTGCCCAAGCTGTCGCCGTGTTACGTGCGCAAGACGGGATCCCCGACTGGGAAGCACTTAAGGAGCTCATCGAGCAATGGCGGCCGGATGTTTTTGTCGTGGGGCTTCCCTACAACCTAGACGGCAGCGAGAGTCCATTGATGCTACGGGCGATTAAATTCGGTCACAGACTCAATGGCCGTTTCCATAAACCTTGCTTCGGTTTCGACGAGCGCCTGTCGTCTATCGAGGCCGCGGAAAGAGTGCTAGACAGCGGAGAATGGGAGTCAGGCCAACGACTCAGCAGCAAACGTAGTCGCGGCCATAGCGAAACTATCGATGATGTTGCCGCACAAATAATTCTTGAAAACTGGTTAAGTGAATACGCGAAAACCGCCTAAAAGTTTTCCGGCGACTTCGCCTTTGCCTTCGCCACAGCCGGTTCGACGATGCCCTTGTTGACGAGTTCCTTCAACGCTTGGTCCAGTGTGACCATCCCTTGCACCGAACCGGTCTGAATCGCCGAATACATCTGCGCCACTTTGTCTTCACGAATCAGATTTCTAATCGCAGATGTCCCTCGCATAATTTCAAACGCGGCGACTCGGCCACCGCCCACTTTGCGCAGCAGAGTCTGTGAGACCACCGCCTGCAATGATTCAGAAAGCATCGAACGCACCATGTCTTTTTCTGCCGCAGGGAACACGTCGATGATGCGGTCGATTGTCTTCGCCGCGGATGTCGTATGGAGTGTTGCGAACACGAGGTGCCCAGTCTCGGCGGCCGTGAGAGCGAGTCGAATCGTCTCTAGGTCACGTAACTCACCCACGAGGATAATGTCCGGGTCTTCCCGCAGCGCCGAACGCAGAGCGTTCGAAAAACTATGCGTGTCGCGATGGACCTCGCGCTGATTTATCAGGCAGCGTTTACTGTCGTGCACGAATTCGATCGGGTCTTCGATGGTGAGGATGTGCTGCGCCTTGGATTCATTGAGATAATCAATAAGCGCAGCGAGCGTCGTGCTTTTACCTGAACCCGTAGGACCGGTGACGATAACGAGTCCGCGCGGGGCGTCCGCAATAGTCTTGAATATGGGCCCGAGGCCGAGGCTCTGCATCGTGACGACTTCGGCTGGAATTGTTCTGAATACTGCGCCGATGCCGCGATTCTGATGGAAAACATTCACACGGAAGCGCGCGACGCCTTCGAGTTCGAATGAAAAATCTATCTCGAGTTTTTCTTCTAATTCGCGGCACTGATCTTCATTCATGACTTCTTTCAAGAGTTCGCTCAGTTGCTCACGATCCAGCCTCTCTCCGCTACCTTGCAATTCAGTGACCGGTTCTCCGAAAAGCACACCAATATCTCCGTCTACTCGCACCAAAGGCGGCAAACCCGCGGTGAGGTGAAGATCGGATGCGCCTCGTTCGACGCTCAAAGCAAGTAAATCGGCGATTTTCATTGATTGCAGTCCGCTAGCTGATAAACAATATCGTCATGTTAAGATTGCGATTAGCTTAGCACGGAACTGCACGTGCTCAACTAAAAGCCTAAACTAAACCATTCGCTAAAATAGATCTAACAAAAGCCCCAAAACAGAGAATCGCTCTACAATGCCCTCCATCGCCAATAAATTTAATCGCTTGGGTACGGAATTGGCCGTGACTTGCGCCAGATATAGTCGCAAACCTAATTGCGTCCATCTGCTGGCAGTCAGCAAACGACAACCCGTGGCAGTCATGCGCAAAGCCTATGCTGCGGGACAACGAGCATTTGGCGAAAATTATGTGCAGGAAGCGCTCGACAAACGCGAGCAGCTACAAGACTTGGATATACAATGGCATTTTATCGGTCCCATTCAGTCCAATAAGACTCGCGATATCGCCAATTCATTCGATTGGGTGCACAGCATAGACCGTGCGAAAGTGGCAGAACGGCTGTCGGCTCAACGAAATCCTGCACTCGCTCCGCTCAACGTCTGCGTACAGGTTAATTTATCCGGTGAGAAATCGAAGTCAGGCGTGACACTCGGCGAAGCTGAGGCACTGTGCTCTCTCATCGCCACGCTCCCTAATCTGCGCTTGCGTGGCCTCATGGCGATCCCTGCGCCGCTAGACACCCTCGAGGAGCAGCGGGCTTGTTTTCTACCCCTTCGACTTGAGTTCGAACGCCTACAGACCCTGTTCCCGGGCCTGGACACGCTGTCTATTGGGATGAGCGCCGATTTCGAGGCTGCGATAGCCGAAGGATCAACTATGGTTCGCATAGGCACCGCCTTGTTCGGCGCCCGTCCTGGCTAGTTCGAGTTAGCGCTATTCGGCGCAAATCGGTAGACTTCGTCCTTTGACGCTGGATTTATCGAAACTGGATTTTTCAAATTCGGAGAACACACTTGCTAGACACAACAATCGGCTTCATCGGTGCCGGCAATATGGCCGGCAGCATCATCGGTGGCCTAATCCACCGCGGTCAGGCGGCTAATACAGTTTTCGCATCTGACTTAGACTCCGCCAAGCTTGAGGCGCTCGCCGCCCAGACCGGCATCGGCGCGGCGACAAATGCACAAATTGCGGCGCAGGCAGATGTCATCGTGCTCGCTGTTAAACCTCAAGTCATGGCACCAGTCTGTATAGACCTTGCAGAAAGCATCGGCGATCGCCGTCCGCTCATCGTCTCGATCGCCGCCGGCATCACCTTAGATGCTCTTCAGCAGTGGTTCGGCGACGGCGCGGCACTAGTCCGTTGCATGCCTAATACGCCGGCTCTAGTAGGCAGCGGGGCGAGTGGGCTATTCGCGAATAGCGCAGTAAGTGCGGAACAGAAAGAAATCGCGAACGGTTTACTAGCCGCTGTCGGCATTAGCCTCTGGGTAGAGAGTGAAGCTGACATAGACAGCGTCACCGCCTTATCGGGCAGTGGTCCCGCCTATTTCTTCCTCCTCATGGAAGCGATGCAAGAAAGCGCAGTGAACATGGGGCTGGACCCCGAAACCGCGAAGGCGCTCACCTATCAAACAGCCCTCGGCGCGGCTCAGCTCGCCCTGGCAAGCGATGAAAGTACCGCCCAACTGAGGCGTAATGTGACTTCACCCAATGGAACCACGGAACGTGCATTGAACCACTTCGAAGCAGGCGGCTTACGCGACTTAGTCGATGGGGCGCTGCAGGCGGCACGAGCGCGGTCGATAGAACTCGCGAAAGAAATTTAAATAATACCGACGCAATCACCGAGCTCGGTAAAAGGAATATGGAATAGTCTTTATGGGCAGCTCAGTCATTACCTTGATTAGCACTGTTGGCGGCATCTACCTACTCATGATGCTGTTACGCTTTCTACTGCAGGTCGCACGCGCTGATTTCTACAACCCAGTGACACAGTCTATTGTTCGCATCACAGACCCCGTGGTTAGACCGCTGCGTCGTGTTATTCCCGGTTATCGTGGCATCGATTTCGCCACGCTGATTGCCGCGCTTATTGTTCAACTCATCGTGATCTACGCGCTGATATCGGTAATTGGCTACAATTTGCCGCCCTTCGGAACCTTGGTCGCGTGGGCATTTATTGGCAACTTGCTATTCATCATCAACATCTATTACTACGCCATAATTGGCTCAATTATTATGTCGTTCGTCATGATGTTTAGTGGCAATCCAGCTCCCCATCCATTATTGCAACTCATCTGGCAACTCACCGAACCGGTCATGGCTCCTGTACGCTCGATCATTCCCGCTATCGGTGGATTGGACTTTTCTCCGATCGTCATTTTTCTCGGAATCCAATTCCTGCAAAGTTTCATCATCCAGACCTTCGGCATAACGATCCAAATGGCCAATGTGATCATTGGCATTTAATGCGAGTCATCCAGTGAGCTCTTTCTATCGATGGCATAACGATGATTTAATATTGCAGGTCAGCCTGCAGCCCAACGCGCGCGAGAACGCCATCGTCGGACCGGTAGGTGAAGCCCTAAAGATAAAGATTAATGCAGCGCCGATTGAGGGGAAGGCGAATAAACGCCTCATCGAATTTATTGCCGACGAATTCGGCGTCCGGCGAAGTGCCGTAACATTGGAGAGTGGACTCACTTCGAAGCAAAAGCGCCTGCGAATCTGCAATCCGCTAAAAATGCCGGAAGGTCTTGCACTTAATCAGTCACTTTTTTAGTCAACGTATTACTCTCCAACGCAACCCAGGTTTACTACCGAGGCGAAATATCGACCCGTATGGTTACGCAAGAATCAAAAGCAAGTGCCACCGACTCCGTCGGACTAGTCACACCACAGTTGTTTCATTTCGATGAACCACTATTGCTGCGCAGTGGAAAGTCGCTGCCAGCCTATGATCTCATGGTGGAAACCTATGGCGAATTAAATGCCGCGCGCAGCAACGCCATATTAATCTGCCACGCGCTAAGTGGAGATCATCACGCGGCGGGGTATCACAGTGATTCCGATCGAAAACCTGGCTGGTGGGACACAGCTATCGGTCCAGGCAAGGCAATTGATACCAATAAATTTTACGTTGTTGCTCTAAACAACTTAGGGGGTTGCGCTGGAAGTACGGGCCCAACCTCTATCAACCCAGAAACGGGGAAACCTTACGGACCTGATTTTCCTGTTGTGACAGTACGCGACTGGGTGAAAAGCCAGAAACGCCTCATGAGTCGACTCGGCATCGAAAAATGGGCGGCGGTTGTGGGCGGCAGTCTAGGCGGAATGCAGGTTCAACGGTGGGCGATAAGTTATCCTGAATGCGTGGCTAACGCAGTATGCATCGCGTCAGCGCCAAAACTATCGGCGCAGAACATCGCCTTTAATGAAGTCGCTCGTTATTCAATCACAAGCGATCCAAATTTCCACAATGGCCGTTATCTCGAGCACGACACTTACCCGAAACAGGGCCTGATGCTCGCTCGCATGGTGGGTCATATTACCTATTTATCCGATAGCGCCATGCGCGCTAAATTCGGCAATGCGAGCTCGCAATTGGAAAGCACGACTCGCGGTAATCTGGGACGCGATTTACGCAGCGGCAATCTTAGCTTCGGACTCAATATCGATTTCGAAGTCGAAAGCTATTTGCATTATCAAGGCGAACGCTTCAGTTCCAATTTCGATGCGAATTCCTACTTGCTAATGACTAAGGCGCTAGATTATTTCGACCCCTCGGTCGACTATGGAAATGATCTTTCTAAAGCTTTCGAGAGTAGTGACTGTAGATTTTTCTTGGTGTCATTCAGTACAGACTGGCGTTTCCCTCCGGAGAGGTCTCGCGAGCTCGTCGAAACCTTGCTCAAGGCTGGGCGAGAAGTCAGTTACTTGGAAGTCGATGCCGATCAAGGACACGATGCATTCCTAATGCCTATACCGCGTTACATCAACGCACTCCGTGGATTCCTCGACAATGCTTACGAGGAGCTTTGCCATGCGTCCTGATCAAGAAATAATAAAGCGTTGGATCGAGCCGAATAGCCATGTTCTCGACTTGGGCTGCGGTGACGGTAGCCTGTTGGCTAATCTAAAAGAAACAAATAATGTGAAAGGCATCGGTCTCGAGATCGACGAAGATAAAATACAAACCTGCATTGAGCGTGGCATTAATGTTATCGATCAAAATCTCGATGACGGCTTAGCCAATTTCCAGCCAGATAGCTTCGATACAGTGTTACTCGCCCAGACCTTACAAGCCTTGAGCCATCCCGATCGCCTGATCGATGAAATGCTCAGAATCGGTCACCGCGGCATAGTCACCTTCCCAAATTTCGGCAACTGGAAGAGTCGCCTCTATCTCGCCTCAAAGGGACGCATGCCCGTGTCTAAATTTATGCCGCATGCGTGGTATAACACGCCCAATATTCATTTCTGCACCGTACGTGACTTCGATGCGCTGTGTGAAGAGAAAGGCATCAAGGTATTAGAACGAACCGTGGTCGACTCTCAACACGAAGACAGTTGGGCAATGCGTTTATTCCCCAATCTCTTCGGCGAGATCGCCCTCTATCATATCGCTCGCAAGTAGTGCTCGAGAAGAAAATGACCCGTTCAAATTCGCCAAAAAAAGTTGTATTAGCTAGCGGCAACGCGGGGAAGCTACGCGAACTTCATAAAATTTTGTCGAGCCTAGGCGTCGAGTTAATTTCTCAGCGAGAACTCGGGGTCAGCGATGCTGACGAAACCGGACTGAGCTTTGTCGAGAATGCCATTCTAAAGGCGAGGCACGCCTGCGCGGTCACCGGTTTACCCGCTATTGCCGACGACTCAGGGATAGAAGTCGATGTACTCAATGGAGAGCCTGGAATCTATTCCGCGCGCTTTGCTGGCATCAGCGAAGGAGATCGCGACCTCATCGACCTAGCGAATAATTCTCTACTTTTAGAAAAATTGCGCGAAGTCGGCGCGACTGAGCAGGAACAACGCAGCGCCCGCTTTCAATGCGTCATCGCCTACATGCGCCACCCAGCAGACCCAACCCCCTTAATTTGCCAGGGCTCTTGGGAAGGATACATCCTACCTTCCGCCGAGGGTGTAAATGGCTTCGGTTACGATCCGCTTTTCTTCGTCCCAACTCATGGCTGCGCTTCCGCGAATCTGGACCCTGAAATCAAAAATGCGATTAGCCATCGCGGGCAAGCACTAGAGCAACTGCGTCAATGCTGGCCCAGCTCCCACTAAGCCTCTACATACACATACCTTGGTGTGTCAGAAAATGTCCCTATTGCGACTTTAATTCGCATGAATTTGGCGACCGCGAGCAACTGCCTCAAGACGATTATATCGATGCACTCTGCGCCGACTTCGACAGCGACTATGCGCAAGCAAATAAGACGTTAGACGGCAACCGCACGCGGCCAATCTATTCAATCTTCATCGGTGGTGGAACGCCTAGTTTATTCGATGCCGCCGCTTTCGACAGATTATTGCAACACATCGCCAAGACTCAGCAACCTGAGTGGCTCGCTTCACCGGATTTAGAAATTACTCTCGAAGCGAATCCTGGCACTCTCGAAGCAGGCCGCTTCGCTGAATTTCGTGCGGCGGGCATTAATCGCCTCTCAATAGGCATTCAGAGTTTTTCGGACGCACATTTGTCGAGACTCGGACGCATTCACGATAGCGCGCAAGCGCGGCGGGCAATAGAGAGTGCCCGCAATGCGGGATTCGATAACTTCAACCTCGACCTCATGCATGGCTTACCTGATCAGTCACTTGAATCTGCATTAGCCGATCTAAAAATCGCGTTTGAATTCGAACCGCCACATCTCTCGTGGTATCAGCTCACACTCGAACCGAATACGGTGTTTTATTCGAAGCCTCCAGCACTCCCTAACGAAAACATACTGACTAGCGTGCAACAAGCTGGGCATACACTGTTGACGGAGAACGGTTTTGAACAATACGAGGTCTCTGCCTACGCACGCGCAACTGACCGTCAATCACGTCATAACCTCAATTATTGGCAATTCGGTGACTACTTAGGCATAGGCGCGGGAGCCCACGGCAAAATCACCGCCGCGGATGGCTCGTCCCCCATTCGAACGCGCAAATACAAACAGCCAGATCACTATTTACGCGCTGCACACTATCTAGCGGAATCCAAAGCTATAGACCAACAAGATATTGCTATCGAGTATCTGCTTAATACACTGCGGACACGACGAGGATTCAGTCCCGCCCATTTTGAAGCGAGGACGGGTCGGTCCTATGGCAGCATCGCTGGGCACGTCGTGCGCCTACAGTCTTCCCAATTATTGACGTCACCCGACCTAGATGACGGCTGGATCACAACGACCGAGCGAGGCTTCCAATTCCTCAACAATGTGTTGGAAGAATTTCTCTAGGGCGCCACTTGAGCGCCAGACTTGCGTTGATAGCCTATTCTCGGTTCTAATTCCGTCCCCATTCAGTAATATCCAGCGCAAAAGGCTCTGGGAGAGAACGATGAGCACGGTAAACGACATAAATGAAATCGATGATCCTGCGGACGCGAATGCGCTCGTAGATTGGTTTCGTGCGTCGACTCAGTACATCAATGCACACCGCGGCAAGACATTTGTTGTGCTGCTTAGCGGTGAAGCGATAGCGAGCACCCATCTAGACAAGCTCATCAGCGACCTCTGCTTATTACAAAGTTTGGGTGTAAAACTCGTTCTTGTTCACGGCGCGCGCCCGCAAATAGACACAGCGTTCTCAGTGGCGAATCTCGCCAATGACTACCATCGCGGCATCCGCATTACTTCACCGGAGTCAATCGAGACTCTCGCTGCGGTCGTCGGCGCCGAGTCGATCAAACTTGAAGCTTTATTCAGCGCGGGCACGAGCACGGCCTCGGCGGCACCGCTCACTACCGCCCGCAACGAAGCACTGGTTTTAACTCGTGGCAATTTCGTCACCGCGATGCCGATTGGTGTACGCGACGGCATCGATTTTCATCACACCGGCCGCGTTCGCCGAGTGAAAGCGGAAGCGATCGCCAAGAGACTCGACGAAGGCTCGATTGTGTTGCAATCTAATCTTGGCTACTCACTAACCGGTGAAGTGTTTAACCTCACCGCGGAAGAAGTCGCGTGCCAAATTGCGATCGCCATAAAAGCCGATAAGCTAATTACTCTCGTTCCGCAAGAAGGAATTAGCGATGCTCAAGGAAAACTCATCGCGTCATTGAGTCCCGCTGATGCCAAAGCTGCCGCTGAACGTTACGCGACGAGCAATGACGAATCAGAGAAAGTTTTGAGCACTGCCATCGAAGCCTGTCTCAAGGCGAATGCGAACGGCGTCCATCGTACTCACCTCATCGGCTATCAAAGCAATGGGGCGCTCATTAGAGAACTCTTTACCCGAGAAGGTGCCGGCAGCCTTATCAGCGCCGACAGCCTTGACGATTTGCGTCCTGCGACTATCGACGATGTCGCTGCAATTCTCTCTCTCATCCGCCCTCTCGAAGAGGACGGCACTCTCGTGGAACGTTCGCGCGAACTATTAGAGACAGAGATCGATAATTTCAAAGTCATCGAACTAGAAGGCGCGATCATCGCCTGTGCCGCACTCTACCGAACATCCGATGAGCTCGCTGAAATTGCCTGCATTGCGATCCACCCTAATTATCGTAACTTAGGCATGGGTGCGCGCTTGCTACAGAGTCTCTCCGCTGACGCGAGGGGCTTTGGAATAAAGAGAATTTTTGTGCTCACCACGGTTGCGGCGCATTGGTTTATCGATCACGGCTTTAAAGAAGGCGCCCTCGCGGATCTGCCCTTCCACGTCTTCAAATCGGAGAACTTTGTGCCGACCGGCGAAAAGCTGGTGGTGACCGCGTCCGACCCCGACAGGCGGATCGTCAAGGAGTTCAACGCGGCTGGCGCTGCCGACGAGCGATCCGCACTTCCTCATCAGCCGTTAGAAGGACTCGCACGGGGGCGTCCGGTGCTACCACCGTCGTAATATCGCGACCTTCGATGATGATTCCCTCTTTCGCCTTTTCGGCGAGGGCGCGAAATCCTTGATTGAGTTCGACTCGAACCTGAGGGTGCCGAGCAACGGAGGAGACCCGTGCCGAGATTTCTTCGGCCCTAATCATCTGGGAAACATCAACACTGCCCACCTGGAAATTCTGCTGATCCGGGTCGAGAGGGACACGGTAATCCATTGACCGAAGCACTCCCACGACCGCTTCCTCATCAGATAGGTCGGCCCCAGCGTCAACGCACGCCCAGGTGAGGACGCGATAGGCAGCGCCTGTGTCGAGGTAGGAGAAGTCAAGTTTCCTAGCCACCGCTTTTGAGACGCTGGACTTTCCGCTTCCCGCCGGTCCATCCACGGCAACGACCACGCTCATGCGCGCTCACCTGCGATTCTCCAACCGCGCTTCTCAAGTTCCGTTGCCAGTGTTTCGTGAGCGGAGGGTTCAACGAATAGTTCAACGAAGCCCACTGACGCCCCTGGAGAATGTTCGAGTGTCATGTCCTCTACGTTGACCCCGACCTCACCAATCTCGGTGAGGAGTGCCGCAAGTTGACCGGGCTTGTCATCGATGATGACGGTGAGGCTTGCAAAGCGAGCCGAGCGCCCGTGTTTACCAGGAATACGGGTGACACCCGCGGCACCCGCATCGAGCAATTCCGCGACGGTTCGTTTCGCTCCAGAGGCACTCATGTCCTCGAGCGCTTCGGCGACACGCGCTAAGCGGTCGCTCGTGTGGCGCACAAGAGACGCGATTTGGCTGGAGTTATGGCTCAGAATCTGTTGCCACAGCGCCGAATCGCTCGCGGCAATGCGGGTGACGTCCCGCAAACCCTGACCAGCAAGGTTCAGATCGGTGTCGTGCGCACGACCCAGTTCTGCGGCAACAGCACTGCTCACCACCTGGGGAAGGTGGGACACCACGGCAACTGCTCGGTCGTGTTCCTCGGGAGACAGGCGAACCTCTCCCCCGCCCAGCGCGGCAACGAGCGAGCTCAGCTGAGCGAGCTGGTCAGCCGAGACGGCGTCGTGCGGGCACACCACCCAGGGGCGACCGGTGAATAAGTCCAC
>JALQUB010000020.1 GCA_023268635.1 Pseudomonadales bacterium | reverse complement strand
ACAGATGATGCAGATTTTGCATACGCTGTTTCGGCATCGGTTGATAAGTTCCTACAAACCTTGGAGCGGCGTGATATCGCGGGTGCAAGTTGGCGTGACTATGGCGCCATCATATTAGTGTCGGATATGGATCAGGCCGTTTCACTATCTGATCGGATCGCACCGGAACACCTGGAAATTTAGACAAGCTTCACGCTCGCTTCCGCGACCACACAACGCGGATATTCGCAAAACACGGCATGAAAGTCGTGGGATACTGGGTGCCAACCGATGGTGATGAAGCTAAAAACACCTTGGTCTACGTCTTAGAGCATAAGAATCGAGCTGCCGCCGATGCTTCTTGGCAGGCGTTCAGCGCTGACCCAGAATGGAAAGAAGTAGCTGCCGCCTCGAATGCTAACGGCCCTATCCTCGAAGGGGTTGAGCGAAAGTACATGGAAGCAACTGATTACTCACCACTTAAGTGATGGCATCAGTTGGAAATGCGTGGCCGACCGTTAAGCGGTCGGCCCTGTCCTATTAGCCGTAAGCCATCTCCAATAGCTCACGAACAGACTGTATCTGGAAAAACCAATAGACGGCGAAGAATACGACGATACTTCCGCCCACTACGATCGCGGCCAATTCTTCGTCTTTCCGAGAGCCCTCGACCTTGGCTGTGCCAGTACTTGAATTCTCAATGTCACTCATTATTCATTTCCCTGCTAACTGCTTAGCGTTTAAATATGGTTTGTTTGATACGACTCTTGACGGTTTAACTAAATCCAATCCAACGCCCTGCCGCTGCGACGGTAAACCAAATCATAATACTAGCCACTGCCGTTAGTTTGAGGACGGCAGGACTCACATCCTCGGGCGCACGATCGACAATCGGTTTGCGAATATAGAGGGCAAACAAGGTACCTACTGCCAACAGCAGCATCTTGTACCAAAAAACTGGGAGGTAATAGACTTTCACGGCGACACCGCAAACCATGAAGATACCTGTCGCCACGATCGTGATAAGCGCCCAATTGAAAACCTTGTGTGCACCATCGACCACACTCCGAAGTGACAGCGACGAAAACAATCCCAACAACCTTCCGTCACTGAAAATCACTGCCCCTCCGAGCACTCCTAAGGCGACCAAGTGAAATGCTTCCACCACAGCGAATGCACCGCCCCAAGTCTTACCTATCAGACCAAAGGGTGTTGTCTCCATCCATTCAAAGAAGGACAAAAGATTTACCCAAGTCCCGTTGCGTAATCCCGAAAAAGAAAACGCGATTACTAAAGCGAGTAAGATGACTGAAATAGCAGTCCGTGGATACGGGCCTAGCATCGAGGCACGATTAGTATTCATTGCTGAGCTCATAATTAACCCCTTGCGAAAAAACTACCGCCTTTATTTGGCCGGCGGCGCTAAACTAAAAAGGAAGACTAGAAGCGAGTCTGTCCATCGACACAGCCTGCGATAATCCGCACCAACTCTGATTGATCGTATTCACAGTCATACCAATCGTAAGCGATGAAGCGCCCGCAAATAACGATCACTGTCCAAGAGATCAGAGAAATCAAAGCTCCTTTCCGCAATCTCGACGGAGCCTTGGGCTCGTTATCCCACGTCGACATCGATTCTGTCATGCGTTTATGGAACAAATAGGCATTTACTGCACAGACAACGAGGAGCACCATTTTTATGCGGAACCAGAGACTTTGCGAGGTTCGTACTGGCACAGAATAGAACAACAATAAGCCGGTGATGAACATCACCACGAAACCAATGAGCATCGGCGTGTTAAGCCGTTCTGCTAGGCGCGTGGCGGGAACATTGGGCATGACCCATCCCATCATGCGCATATCAATAATGAATAAAATTCCGAGGCTAAGCATGAGGGTCAACACATGGGTCGCCTCAATCCAGTTGTAGAGATAATAAGACTCATGGATGGCGGTACTCCATGCTGAGTCATCGAGCCAAACGGCGATATCGTAGATCAATTGATTCACTATTATTCCCCTCTCCCTTATTATCGGAACCGCCCTTCTGACCTAACGAGCGCTTCGTTTATTGCTCAAGAATACCCTAGCGACCCAGATGTGGCTATATCGAGAGACTAGCCGAGCTTAATCTACCCACACGTGACATAGATCAGAATTTCAGCACTACCATGCCATCCCTATCGCTCAAATCTTTGCTTTCTATATTCAGAAGGCGTCACTCCCTTTAATTCCCTGAACGCGTTATTAAAAGGGGTGATCGATTGATAGCCTACCGACAGCGCTATGGTCAACACAGGTAAATTCGTCTTAGCGGGGTCCGACAATAACTCACACGCCTCCTCCACTCGGTAAACATGAAGCATGGCATTAAAATTTCGGAAGCCCAGCTCTTGATGTATGAATGCACGCAATTTGTATTCTGGCAATCCAAGTTTCGCCGCCAACATCGCAATCGTCAGACCCGCCTCTCGATACAAGAAACCACCTTTAAAAGCGGCGTTGAAACGATGGATATCAAATGTAAGTTTCGCAGAATCTTCAGCCTGCGGAGAACGCTCAGTCACCTTTCTGATCGCTTGCGAAAGAGAGACGTAATCGAATTTCATCGAGACGAGCAACATAGCTAGTGCGAGAGTCGCGATTGCATAAACGGTAACGGCCTGAATGCCCGCATTGGCTCGTGTACCGCCCGAAACTAGAAAACTTTCGAGAAATAAAACGAAAAATATCAGAGCCCCTTGGACACCGATAACAAACCATCGGAAAATTCTACGATCTTCTACCAAGTCTGCGCGCCAACCTGACATCGTCCAATAAATCGCCAAGCCAACAAATCCCAATTGCAGCACATTAAGCAACGCACTGAACACTTGTAGCTGATCAACTAATTCAGGCGTCCTTGCAAGCCAAACAAGCACCGCCTCGGCGACAATCTGCGCTCCAAATGTAACTACTAGCACGCGCGGAAATTTACGTGCTTCCTGGAAGATGCTGAAACAATACAACATAAACAGCCCAGAAATACTGCTACTAGTAACCGTGAAGACCCCCTGCCAGCGACTCAAATCGAGCCTGTATTCAGCTGCGATATGCATTCCAGACATACCGTTCACTAAGTAAAGAGCAACGAATGCGGCGATGAGTCCAAATAACCATGCACTGAGCGCCTTTGGGTCTGACTTCAGATACCCTGCCGCTAGCAGGAGAACACTAACGATCGCAATAATTTGTGCAGTGAAAAGCAGCATCTAACGGTCTAACCCTTTGAGTAGTGCAGTCTAGTTTTACATGCACGAAGCTAAAATAGGTGAGCCTGCATCCTAACCAATTTTCACTCACTGCCGATAGAGGCAATTACTGCTCCTAAATGAGCTCAACCCCTTCAGGATGAATTTCACTTAACCCTGACGTATGATGTGCCACTTTCTCGCAGCGGCATTCACCGTCGAATGCTGAACTGAACCAACCGGAGTCCCCATGTCAACTCGTTCGCACGCCCTAGGCAAATCACTAAACAGACGACCACTCGCAACAGGCCTTGCCTACTGTGTTGCTACGCTCACATTGGGCTCATTTTCAGGCATGTCTAGCGCTGCAGAGTCAGCACCTTACCGTCTCAACAACTCACTATCGCTAGCCGATGGCTTCTCGATATCAGGTTCAGCACGAAGCCGATTCGAAAGCGCACACAACACACTGAGGAAAGGCACACCGAATGATCAAATCCTCACGTTTAGAACGAGGATCGATGCCACTTATAAAGCAGATGGTAGGCTTTGGCAGTTTGAAGTCATGGATTCACGCCAGGAACTGGCGGATCCTGATGGCATCGTAGGCACTGGCGATGTAAATAGCCTCGACATTCAGCAAGCTAGTGTGCGTTTTGATCTCGGTTCCGACAAATCCACATTGAAAGTTGGCCGCTTCACAGCGGACTATGGCAGTCGCCGCTTATTGGCTCGCCCTAGATACCGCAACACCCTCAACACCTTCGAAGGCTTCGAGTTCAATCACACAGCAGGAAGCGGTAATAGCATAGCGGTATTAGCCACACAGCCGGTTCAACGCCTGCCTAGTGACAAAGTGTCGGTGCTAGACAATGACTTCGAATGGGATAAATCGAGCAACAATAAGCGTCTCTATGGCGTATTTGCGACTCAGCCGGCTCCGCTAAAAGGTCTAGTGAAAGGCTATTTTGAAAAACTCAGGACTGAGGTCTACTACTTCTCACTGAGAGAGAAGAGCGCTAGCATTCTAGACTCTAACATCGACACTCTTGGCTTCCGCGCCGAAGTCCGAGCACAGCCTGGAGAATTCGATTTCGAGATCGAAGGCATCATCCAAAATGGCGACAACACGAAGCTGCTCGCAAGCGGCGCCACTGAACGCGGAGATCATCGAGCTCACTATGGCTTCTTCGAGCTAGGCTATAGCTTCGCTATCCCCTCTCGTCTCAGGATTCTCTTCGAGGTCGACTATGGTAGCGGCAATGACCCCTCAACAACGCAGCGTCAAGAACGATTTAATTCACTCTATGGTGTGACAGCATTCGCCTACGGCCCCACCGGCTTCTACGGCGTATTCAACGCCAGCAACATCATTTCACCGGGGATAAGGGTAAATTTCAATCCTGCTCCACGACTGAACCTCATGGCCTCTTATCGCCACTTCTGGCTTGCGGACAAAGCCGACTCACTGGGACGCACCAAACTTAAAGATGCCACGGGTGAAGTGGGGAGCTATATGGGGCAGCATTTGGATATGAGGGCGCGTTGGGACATCATTCCCCGCAGCGTCCGCATTGAAGTGGGCGCAGTCATCTACAAACCAAAAGGCTTCCAAGAACGCACCTCCGTTTATACTTATGGAGGCGCAGAGTTCACTTTCTAGTGAATACCACCCTTCGCGTCACGCGCATGCCGGTAACTCATCCAGATGAGAAACTGCAAGCCAAAGAGCATGGAAGCTGCCAGCAAATGAGTAGGCTGCACTAATGCCGGCATGCCAAGGTGACCCAGCGTCGCTCCGGAGGTGACAGAAAGCACGATCACGGCAATCATCGCCAAGGTCATTTTTGTTAACGTGTGAGCAAGTCCTACAGAACCTAACAAGAGTTTTGCCAGCCACAGATTAGAGAACAGCACGACCGCCGAAAAACTTCGGTGAACATAGAAAAACCAAGGCATTGCCTCAATCCAACTCGAGCGCATTTCCTCGCCCTGAAGGCGACTAATGAAATCGGTCATCTCTCGCACCTGCGTCCCCATGGCCACCTGCAGCACGGTCAAGCCAAGCACGATATACAGCCATTTGGGGAAACGTGGGTCGAGGTCCGTCACTGACTGAGAAGCCATAATTCCCCGGCGGGCTTGCGCGACGGCATAGAGCAACGCGGCAACGATAGCCAGCGCTGCCAGCATGTGCAGGGTTATCATCCCAGGCATAAGATTCGATCCCACCACGCGACTCCCTAGCCACCCTTGAAATCCAACCATGAGGAATGCGGCGATCGAAGCTCGAGCGATACGAGGGTCGAACGCCCGCGTGCGCCATGAAACCACAGCCGTCGCAAAAATAAGTAAGCCAATTGTTACGCCGACTAAGCGATTGGTATATTCGGTCCAAGTTTTAACCACATTAAAGCGTGTATCTGAATATCCTCGCGCGGCATAGATCTCCTGATAATTATCCGGTAACTGCGCCTCGCTTGTGGGCGGCACCCATTGACCGAAACAAGTCGGCCAATCAGGGCACCCCATGCCAGCGCCAGAGGCTCGCACCGTGGCGCCAACCAAAATCAAAAAATAAACTGCTGCAATAGTGATCCAGGCCAATCGTCTGAATAAGCGCAATTCGTGACTATCGCTTAGCGCGCTTAAGCCAGCAGTAGCAGAACTAATAGAATTATTCTCAGCGCTTGTCATCGGCATACCTTTATAAATTGACTTTAAAACTTTGCTCGGACTCGATTAAATCGAGTCCGCTGATTCGCTAATTAATTGCTCGAGCAAGGGTTTCGATGCATAACCGTCCATGCGGAGATTAGCCCCTTCCTGATATGCTCTGATCGCAGCCCGCGTCCTACTACCTACGCGACCGTCAGGCTCACCTGGATCAAAACCGGCCAAGGTAAGTAACTCTTGCAGCTGTTTCACGTCAGCAACACTCATGGGCTGTTCATCGACTAACAGGCGTTGGATCGGACCGCTGCCGCTGAATCTGTCGGCCAAATGACCCACAGTGAGCGCATAAAATGCGGATGGATTGTAAGCGAGGGTCGCTCGGTAATTATTATAGGCAATGAATGCTGGGCCATCTGCACCTGCGGGGATAATAATCGACCCCTGCATCCCCACATTGGGGAGCGGCGCACCTGAAACCTGTTTGATTCCCATTGCGCTCCATTCACCGAGGCTGCGCCGTTCACTCAAGCCCGTCAGAGAGAAATCAAAATTCTCGGGCAAGACGACCTCTCTCCCCCATCGCTCATCGCCTTTCCAACCAGAATGACTAAGGAAATTCGCCGCCGAATGGAAAATATCTGGCAGGCTATTCCAAATATCGATGCGGCCATCGCCATCACCGTCTACGCCGTAGCTAAAGAAAACGCTGGGCATAAATTGCAACTGTCCCATCGCGCCAGCCCACGACCCCGTCATGCGTTCGGGGCTAATATGCCCTGCATCCAGGATCTGAAGAGCTGTGAGAAGTTGTTGCCTGAAAAAATCAGCGCGGCGCGGATCATAGGCGAGTGTCGCCAGCGCTTGCAGCACAGAGAAGCCACCTGTCGCGCTGCCGAAATTACTCTCTATCGCCCAAAATGCGGCGAGATAATGAGGCTGCACATTATACTTAGCTCGAACCTCCGCGAGCAGCTCCGCATGCTCATGGAGTAATGCCTGACCTTTACGCACTTGCTGCTCGGTTACGCGAAGTCCCACGTAACGGGTAAAGGTTTGCACGAACTCTGGCTGACTATTGTCATACTTGAGCACCTGTTCAAGTGGAGCTTCTAAGGCATCAAGAGCCGCTAATGTTTCCTCACGAATACCGAGGCTCAGAGCCTCTTCTCTCAATTCCTCAACCCACTGTTCGAAGCTCTGCTCACGTTCGGATTTTCCAGTTTGTGCGAATGACTCATTCGACCAGACTAATTGGATCGCAATCATCAAGACGAACGTCAATAACGAAGATCGCAGGCTATTTTGGAGGTAGGAAGAGGTGCTCATGGCGCTAGCTAGACCATGGGGATAAAAGCTAGTATGGAATTCGTTTCTCATGCCGTAATCATAAAGGAACGGCAGGATAATGGAAATCACGAAAGTCTCGCTCTAAAAGGAACAGACCATGCCAACTAGTCGATTCACCGCTGCCCGATTGCACCCTGTGATTAAAGCACTAATTCGCATTTTGTGGGTGAGTAGTCTCGCAGCAACTATCGCCGGATGCAGCGAGCAAACCCCTAAGACTTCCACGGCAACGCCCGTCGGGAACAGCCCAAGCGCTGCCAAAACCGCGAATGGTGAAACCATCGCATGGCGAGAACATATCATCGACGATGCGGAGCTGGCGGGGTTCGCACTCAGTGGTAGCGACGGGCTCGTCGTGGGCGATATCGATGGCGACGGTTGGGAAGACATCGTCTCCGTTCACGAATCCGACAGTGAATATGATTCCAGCACCTTCGACCCCGATTATGTGCCCGACGCAGAGGGACATGTGCGAATAGCGTTCAGGCAAGCTGATTCATTTAGCTGGGAAAATATTACCCTCGCCGAAGGATCTGATGTACCCGCTCCAGAAGACGTCGATATCGCAGATGTGAATGGAGATGGCTTGCTTGACGTCGTCGTTGCAGCAGAGTTGTCCCATCTGATTTATCTCCAAAATCCAGGTCAGTCGCTAGCGCGACAGGGAGCGGCTTGGCCGCGCCTCATCCTACCCATGACCCAAGGCAATGGTTCATATATCCGCGTGTTTTTCGGAGACTTAAATAACGATGGCCAAGTGGAAATCATTGCCGCAAACAAGGGCGCCCAAAGACCAGGGCCGCAGGATTACGCCCGCGCCACGCCAGTTTCATTTTACTCTTTCGACGGAGACCCCTTGGCCCCTAATAGCTGGAAGGAAACGGTTCTCGGTATGTACAGCATCCCGCAAAATTCCCAAACCTTCGATCTCGACTCAGACGGAGACTTGGATATCTTAGTGGGCACCCGCGGTGAAAGTAGACTCGCCTGGTTTGAAAATCGCAGCGATGAACAGGGATTCGAGTTCGTCGAGCATGCCATCGGCATAGTAGGCGGAGTCGCATCAGGATTTAACCTAGAATACGATGATGTCAACGGTGATGGCAGAATCGACATTATCACCGCTGTTGGCACCGCCACACTGCCGTCTACGCTTGCGTGGTTAGAGCAACCCGAACACAAAGATTCTCCTTGGCTCAGCCACGCGATAGGCACTATTGCACCGGATACTGTTACCGGCATTGCCCTCGCTGACATCGATGGTGACGGCGATGGTGATTATTTCGTCGGAAGTTACAGCAGCGGGCCTAGAGAGGTCGATGGTGAGTCCAGCGAAACAGGAATAGACAATGCCCTAGGGAGGCTCGCCTGGTTTGAAAATCTGGGTGCCGGCGCCGACTGGAAGCGTCATGATGTTTCGCGTCGCAAGCGAGGGATGTTCGACAAATTTGTTGTACGTGATGTTGATGTTGACGGCGACATCGATATCTATGGTACTCGAGGCAATAGTTTCCCCTACGATGGGGTCTTTTGGTTGGAGCAGCGCCGCAGCCAATCCGAACAGCCAAGTTTTATTCCAGCCCGTGAGCATGAGAGCCCCGAGATGGTACTACCCTCGCACTAGCAATTCTTGCTTGGAAGATTGCTAAAGTATTGTTATGTTTGACGGAATTATTAATTTCTGCACCGATGTCTAATTGTCAGCCAGAGATCAGCCCACTAGCAAAGTGTTAGACAAACGTCCCAGTATCACGCGTCATACACAGCAATCAATAACACTTATATTAAAATAAAAAGAGGCACTACGAATGCAAATACTGCAACCCAACCGCCCCCCTTTCGCACACTCATCGAGGCCAACCTCGTTATTGGGCGTTATCGCGACCAGCTTAATTCTCGGAATGAGTCTTCAAGCCTCCAATGCAGTTGCGCAAGACGCCTCAGGCCCAGCACCGTATAATTTCAACACCCAAACTTGGATGCAGCCATTCGCAGAGGAAGGCTTTTCCTGGGGAGGAACATCCGGTGTCTATGTTCAATCTAAAGACCGCATATTTTTCCTTCAACGCGGCGAGACGCAACTACCCGACCCTATCCCGTCCGAATACACTAGCTTCGCAGGCTCGATGGGTTGGAACGTGCTGCGAGGGCGCGGCAGAGTCTGGCAGAATTGCATCTACGTCATTAATTCGGACGGCGAACTACTGGAAGTCTGGGATCAATGGGATCATTTGTTCACCGGCACCGATGGGCCAGGCCCCCACCGAATCAGAATGAGCCCTTACGACCCAGAAAAACGCTTGTGGTTAATCGACGAAACCGGTCACATTATTTATGTTTTTTCCAACGACGGAGAAAACTTGCTAATGACTTTGGGCGAAAAAAATGTGCCTGGTGAAGATGAAACGCATTATGCACAGCCACAAGATATCGCTTTTCTTCCCGATGGTAAATTTTTAATCGCCGACGGCCTCCGTAATACACGCATTGTAGTCCGCAATGCGGATGGTAGTTATCGCTCGGAATTCGGAGAGCGTGGTAAGGAGCCACATCAATTCAGCAGCGTGCACTCGCTCGCACTGGGGCCCGACCAACGACTCTACGCACTTGACAGAGACAATCTTGATATCAAAGTATTCCAGCAGACTGCTGAGCTCGACTCACCTGAATACCCCCACTATGAATACGTAATGACTTGGGGCGGTTTAGGAATGCCATTAGACATCACTGTCAGCGAGGACAGCGCTTGGGTCACTGACTTGAATCCACCTAAAATTGTCCAATTCAATCTCGACGGTACGAAGCACTACAGCTGGAACCTGCCGACAGACGGTCCAGATAAATGGATAGAGATGCACTCTCTGTCGGTCGATGTTGACGGCAACTTATACGGCACAGACAACCAAGCGGGCAGACCCCAGATGCTTTCACCCAAACCTGGTGCCGACCCTAAGCTGATAGTAAAGAAGCCTTATATACCTCGCTAATTAGAGCTACTCACCACAAGGAAACAAACAATGTACGGCATGATTCATAAAGCAATACGAGACATGGTAAAGAGCAATCACGGAGAAGAAACCTGGGCTAAGATATTAAAAGAATCCGGTGCCGACGATGCTGATTTCCTTTCTCTGCGCAGCTATGACGACTCTATCGCCTACAGCTTGGTAGGCGCTTGTTCAAGTGTCCTCGGCGCTCCGGCGGAAGATTGTTTAGAAGAATTTGGTCGCTACTGGGTTTTAGTCACCGCATCTCAGGATTACGGTGATCTGATGCGCAGCTACGGCAAAGACAGCTTTGGACTACTAGAAAAACTCAATGAAATGCACGAGCGCATTAGCTCCACCTTCACTGGCTATAAGCCGCCTAATTTTACCGTAGATCGCCTTGATGACTCCTCCTGTAAACTCCATTACAGAAGTATTCGCAAAGGTCTCACTCCATTCGTCATAGGCTTAGTTCATGGCTTAGGCGAGTTTTACAACGAAAACGTCACCATAAATCTCGAATCGACGGCTGAAGAAAATGGCGGAGAGTATTCAGTTTATAACCTAACAAGAAGTGCACGCAGCACCGAAGCGGGATAGCTGCGAGCATGAGTACGAGTCTAGATCTTTGTCAGCGCCTCTTTCCGTATGTCATGCGGTTAGAGGACGGCGGGAAAATCACGTTCGTCAGCGACAAATTGGCCAATCGCCTGAGTGTAAACCCGCTTGGCTCAACCTTGGCAGAGGCTTTCGAGATCCTTAGCCCGCCGCCCAATTCGAAGGATTGTAGCACTATCGATAAATCGCATATCGGTAAACTGTTTTTGATGCATACACCCAGCAAAGATTTCGCAGTGCGTGGCCAAATCGTAGACGGCTTCCATAATAATCATGAAACCTTGTTCTTTGTCGGCGCTCCATGGAGCTCATGGATGTACGAGAATAACCGCGGAGCTGTCCTCGACGCCGAAGATTTCCCAATACAAGATAGCCAGCTAGATCAGCAGATGTATCTGACGACTCAAAACATCATGCGCTCAGACTTAGAAGAGCTTGGCGGAGAATTGAAGGCTGCGCAACTCCGTGCCGAGGCGGCGAGCCAAGCTAAGACTGAATTCGTGAAACACATCAGCCATGAAATTAGGACGCCTCTCAATGGCATAACGACATCACTTTCTTTGTTATCGGATCCTGCGCAGAAGATGCGCCATCCACGATTGCTAGCCATCGCCAAATCTTCGGCGCAAACGCTAATGGAACTTGTCGATGATGTACTCGATTTCTCACGCATTGAAGAAGGACTGACAACAAATGCGAAGATAGAATTCGATCTGAGAATATTCGCCGAGGAACTTGAAGCTGCGTTTTCTATGCGCGCAAGTGAACGCAAAATACGCCTGAGTTTCATTCTTGCAAGCAATCTGCCACAACTCGTTTGTGCAGATAAAAAATCATTACAGAAAATTTGCTACAACTTGATCAGCAATGCCATCAAGTACTCTAAAACTAGGTTATTGGAATTAGACTTTTCCATTGAGTTCACGGACGCATCGCAACCACACCAAGCTCTGCTCGTCTTCAAATGCATCGACTACGGCATCGGCATACCACCGGAAAATCAGGCTTCGGTCTTTGAGCCATTCTGGACCTCCCTCGAGGTTAAACAGAGCAACGAGCAAAGTACTGGGCTCGGCTTAACTATCACTCGCGATCTTACGGCGCTGCTTGGTGGAGAGCTTTCGCTCGAATCCGAATTGGGCTCTGGCGCCACTTTCATAGCCAAAATTCCTATCGACATCATTGCCAAGAGCAAGTCCACCGGCAGCGATACTAGCACCACACGTTCCAGCAGCGCGGACACGCGCAAGCAATTCGCTGGCAGCGCGCTCCTCGTGGATGACAACAGCATTAACTTAGAGCTAGGTCAGATTCTTTTGCAACAACACGGCCTCGAAATCGATTTAGCGAGAGACGGACAGCAAGCTGTAGATGCTGCTAAGGCCAAAGACTACGATATCATTTTCATGGATATAGGCATGCCTGTCATGGGAGGTATCGAAGCCACTCAGGCGATACACGCATTACCCAGCCGAGAAAAAACCACAATTATCGCACTTACCGCCAACGCATCTCGTGATGATATCGCGAGTTATATCGAAGCCGGCATGCTAGATACTTTGATCAAGCCCATTGAACCACTCGCTCTAGAGGCACTCTGCTGCGCCTATCTTGAACCCAAGTCAGAGCCAGTGAATTCGAATGAACCCATCCTATCGCAAGAAGCAACCGACATGGACAATGAATACAGCGAAAACACAGGCCCCAAAATTCTAAACGTTTCACAACTTCAACAGTTGAAGAGTGACATCGGTGCTGCCAACTTCGATCGCATAGCCAAGCTGTTTATCGATGAGACCAGGACTCGAACAACTCAACTCGCCCCGCTCCTCAATTCCGAGGATTTGGAGACCCTTGCAGCGGCCGCGCATCGCCTAGCGAGCAGCTGCCTCGCCTTCGGCTTAGAGCGATTCGGTAACGAACTGCGAGCGGCCGAGCATGCGGCGAAAGATGAAACGGCGCCTGAGTTAAGTCCGGAAACTCTGGAATTTCTCAGCACTGAATCGTTGAAAGAGCTTCAGGAGTACATTGCGAAACAAAATGATACCAACTAAACCTGTGTATTTACGGTGAGTTAACCTAAACTGTATCATATTGTAACCGGATACAGCGTAGGATCTCGCGTGTTAGATAAGCAAAAAATCGTCATTATCGAGGACGACATCGTATTTGCACAGCTCTTAGAGCTTGGGCTTAAAAAGCACGGCTACGATGTCTATCTCATCTCCAATGCGCAAGATGCGATAGATTTCATCCCTGTTTCTGAAGGTGTAGACCTATTCATCGTCGACTATGACTTGGGAGACGTGAAAGGAAACGGGCTCGACTTATGCCGGAAAATTAAAGCCTACACCCATAAGCCCGTGGTGGTATTAACCGGCGAATCGTCAACGGATACTACCGTGGCCTGCCTCTATGCGGGAGCCGATCAGTACATCCTGAAGCCTTATGACTTAAAGGAATTGTTAGCCCGCCTCCACAGCGCGCTTAACAACCACCCGAAGGCGAAAGACGAAGACACCAAACAAACACTCAAGGTTGGCAATGTCCAGCTCGATGGACTGTCTAGAATGCTGTCCTGCGGCTCAGCGAGCGTCAAATTAACAGAACGCGAGTTAGCCGTCGCAGAAGTACTGTTCTCCAATAGCAACTCAGAAATAAAAAGAGACTATATCTATTCGGCTGTCTATGGACATCAAATGAAAGCCTTCAGTCGTGCTGCAGATATTCTAATTGCCCGTTTCCGAAAAAAGCTTAAAGAAATTAGCGACGATCTACTAATACTTCCGACCCGTAATGCCGGATATATTCTTGTGTCTAAAAATAACAACGAAGCGAGATAGAAGCGAGATAAAAATGATTATTAGTGTTCAATTCCGGATTCGTGCAGCGAATTTATGAACGAGCGAAATAGTCGGCATTCTTTTGACCCAGCGGCATTTGAACAACTTCTGGGCAGTGAAGATCCTGCTCTGCTCGCTCCACTGTTTGAGCGGGCATTATCCTCGCTATCGGAGTTTGCAGGAAACCGCTCAATTCAGATGAGTTCCTTAGAATTCGACGCGCATAAGCTAAAAAATACAACGCTGCAGCTCGGTTTGGAACAGCTAACGCACATCTTAGAGGCGATTGAAACAGCGGCAAAAAATAATAGAGAGGAACGCTGCCAAGCTCTCATGCGAATTTTTAATTCAGAATACGATCTTGTGTCTGAATGCTTAGAGCAGTACGCGGAGCAGCTTCGATCTAAACTATAGCCCTGTATTTCACGACTAAAATCTGGCTCTAATTTCGGGCACGTGTTAATTTTCTGATCAGATTAAATTTTATATAAATATTATGACTCAAAAGCGCATTCTAATCCTAGACGACGACTTAATTGTTACGGAAATTTTGGGACAACTAGTCAGCAATCTGGGGCACTACCCCGTAGCGGCTCACAATGCGCCGATTCTAGCGTCCCACAAAATTACCGATTTTGACGCCGTCGTGTTGGATCTTTGGCTATCGGATTCCTCAGCCTACGAGTCTCTGCAAGCACTGGCAGAACAGGGCTTCAGCGGCGAAATCATTTTAATTTCCGGACTCGCCGAAAAAGATTTAGAAGAGGCCTGTAGCCAAGGACGAGAGCTAGGCTTGAAAATAGCTGGCTATCTGAGAAAGCCTGTAAACACGGCTGAATTTAACGCGTTAATCCAGGCAATTTGATAACTCTAAAGTCGGCAATTATTAGCAGCAACTTCTACTCGAAAAGTTCTCATTTACTTTTTCACTAGCATATAACCAGAATTCCTCGAGGGAATGATGACGTAATCATCGGTTATCAGCTTCAGCTTCTTTCTGAGCCTTGCTACCAATATATCCACTGCTCGACTGAAAGGCTCCATTGCCCGCCCGAATATTGCAAAGTAGATGTGCTCGCGCTCCATAGCCAAACCCATATTTCCTAACAGAGTTTCAGCTAGACCTACCTCTCGCTGGGTCAGTTTTGTAGTCAGGTCTCCACAACTTAATACTCGGCTCTTTCCCTGCAGGCTTAACCTGATTTCAGCACCTTGGCTGCTTTTAACTAATGGCACGGCCGCACGCGCCCAGCCTTTTAATACGACATGAATTCTCGCCACTAACTCATCTAAGGAATATGGCTTTACGACATATTGTTCCGCCCCTGCATAGAGGCAAGCCACCGTAGTATCCACGTCATCAACAGCGGTGAGCATGATCACTGGGCTCGCATCCCTCGCCTTTATATGGCGACAGAGATCCAAACCATTTATCTCGGGCTTATCTAGATGAAAATCGACGATAAATAAGTCTACTAAAGGGGGCTCCAGGGACGTCTTCTCTGAGGTTGTAGGATTGAGAAAATCTAGGAAGTCAGAAGCAGACTCGAATCGAGTTGTCGAAAAGCCATTTCTATTTAAGCCTGCGCAGAGAATTTCTCCGAATACAGCATCATCATCTATCACCACGATGTGTTTCTTCACGCTTGCTTTCCCACAAATCTCAAGAGGTTCTGATACAGGATGATACCAAGATCACACTACTTTTCAATCTCCAAACCTACCCAAACACAATACCTAGAAACGTTGGCAGAGAGCATAAAAAAGGCCCGACGCATTTAAGCGACGGGCCTTTACTTTAAAGCCGCACGACCTTAGCCGCCCGGAGGGACGCCAGCTAAGCTCGCATTGAGCCATAGGTGCACTAGGATGCTTAGCACGTAGCCGGCAGCGATTACCGGCGTCCACTTCAGATGGCCGAAGAAGGTGTACTTACCCTTCGCTTGGCCCATCAGGGCAACCCCTGCGGCAGAACCAATTGACAGCAGGCTTCCACCTACACCGGCCGTGAGAGTCACTAGGAGCCATTGCTGTTCATCCATAACCGGATTCATCTGTAGAATAGCGACCATCACCGGGATATTATCCACAATCGCACTGAGGACCCCCACCAGGGTATTCGCCAAAGTTGGACCAAGACCTTCGTACATCAGCTCGCTGGCAAAGGCGAGATAGCCGATAAAGCCCAGCCCCCCCACACACATAATCACGCCGAAGAAGAACAGCAAAGTGTCCCACTCCGCTCGAGCGACCTGTTTGAAGCTATCGAACGCACCCACATCACCAACTTGTCCATATTCCGCATCGTCGTTAGGATGCGGTTTATGCGTCTTCTTTAGGTAATAACCGTACAGCTTCAACAATGATAGACCAGTCATCATACCTAGGAACGGTGGTAGATGGAGGAAGTTATGGAAGCTAACGGCGATCAATATTGTTACTGCGAACAGTCCAATAATGACGCCCGCACCACGCTTTATCCTCACGCCTTCGGACTGAACTTCTGGAACCTCTTTAGAGATTGCGAATTGCATGACAAACGCCGGTACGAGGTAGTTCACGGCAGAAGGGATGAAGAGGACGAAGAACGTACCAAAGGGGATTAAACCACTCTGCCACACCATCAACGTAGTGATATCACCGAATGGCGAGAAGGCACCACCTGCGTTCGCTGCAATGACAATATTTACGCAACTCACCGCGACAAATTTGGCGTTATCTTTACCTACCGCCATCACTACCGCGCACATAACAAGCGCCGTGGTTAAATTATCGATCAATGGCGACAAGAAGAAGCTGAGCGCGCCTGTAATCCAGAAAAGCTGTCGATAGCCTAGACCTTTACTCACAAGAAACGTGCGCAGACCTTCGAATATTCGACGCTCACTCATGGAATTCACATACGTCATCGCCGCGAGCAAGAATAGGAACAGTTCACCGAACTCAACGAGGAACTCTCGCACTGCTTCTTCAACGACGTGGTCGTAACCATGCTGCGCATACACGAGCGCAATCATCGCCCAGATCACGCCTGCGGCCAGTATCACCGGCTTCGACTTAGCGAGATGCGTGTACTCCTCACCTATCACCAAGGCATAGGCCGACACAAACATGATTATCGAAGCAATTCCCACCCAACTAGAAGTGAGGTCGAGCGTGTCATGACCAGCTTCCGCAGCGAAGGAGAAAGGCGCCATAAAGGCGATTAAAGGGAGAATTAAAAGGGGTAAATAACGCTTAACCATGGACTATCCTTTGTTCGCCTCGAGGGCGAAGCTTCTTGTTGTCGAACATGCAAAACTAGGCGGAATTCTCGCGTTTGGCAAGTAATAAGTCGTTACATTTCGCGTCAAAGAGTGTGTTACTTTAACGTGGAAAGGCAGTTACTTTGATTGATTTTACTCTCCATCCGCAATCGCACGCTGACTGCTACACATTCGTTTGATAAGAGAATACACATGGAAATCACAGCTCAGCCCCTATTCCCCAGCCTCGTATGGACCACGCTTTTCGACGACCGTGAGAGTTTTAATGAACGCATGCTAAAAGCTGCAAGGGAGCTACGCGAGAAAGACCCCGTAGGCGTATCAAGAACCAATCTCGAAGGCTGGCAGAGTGATAACATTCTGCAAAACCTACCTGAATTCGAGGAAATGAATACGCGCATTCTGCAAGCATGCGAACGCATCGCCGAGTCACAAAATTTCGTGCAAGGACTTAACTATCGCCATCAGGCCTGGGTCAACATCAGCCCTCCCGGCGCATCCAATCAAGTGCATTTCCACGCTAACTGCTATTTCAGTGGCGTCTACTACCTCAGTGTTAAAGCGCCGGAATGTGGCAGCATATTTTTCCGTGACCCGAGAGTCGCCTCGCGAATGATGACCTACCCTGCGGAAAAACTGACCGCTTTCACCGCTACAGAAATTCGCTTTCCTCCTGAAGCCGGCAGGCTTTATGTCTTCCCAGGCTGGCTGGAGCATGGCGTTGACATGAATAGAAGTGATGAAGATCGAATAGGCATTAGTTTCAACGTAGTCGCCGGCGCGTAGGCCGCTCCCTTTTCCTTTGCCTGCCTGAACCCAACCTCCCCCGACAAACACTTAATCCGAGGTAATAAAAAACCCCACCCAGCAATGCTGGATGGGGTTAGTTATTTAGATGCCTGACAATGACCTACTCTCACATGGGGAAACCCCACACTACCATCGGCGCTGAGCACTTTCACTTCTGAGTTCGAGATGGGATCAGGTGGT
>JALQUB010000035.1 GCA_023268635.1 Pseudomonadales bacterium | reverse complement strand
TATTCAATCTCAAAAGGCACGTCGACATGGGAACTGCCGGCAACTTCCCATTGCCTAAAATTATCGCTATTGGGCTGCGGTGTCGCCGAGCGTCGAATCATGTCGGTTTCAGCCATGAGCTTAAATATTTTCACCGGTTGGTCATCACGAATCACACCACCACCGCCGTGGACAATGACGCCATCGAATACCGGGTCGATGGGATGGATGGTGTTGAGATAAACCGCCAGTCTGCTCGCCGATTGTGAGTGTCCTGTTGCAATAATTTGTCTAGCCCTGAGGCCTGCTAGAATATCAACTGATTCTGACGCAGGCTCACCTTCTCTCCTGACTGCCTTCGCAACCGCAGAGAAAATATCGTAGGAACTTGCATCGTTCTTCACAGTGCCGTCATGTGTCGCATCGAGGCCCGCGTAGCGATTGGGGCTCCACGCCAAAATATTGTCGATGCCCATCTGTTGGGCCGAAACGAAAATATAGGCATAACCATTAGCGACAAGATGCGCGCCCGACTGCCACCAGTCGATGTCCTTATCGACACCACCGGTCACGTTCATCCATTCGATCACCACGACACCATTGAAGTCCTCCGCCTTAGGTCTACGGACAACGAGTCGTGTACGATAGCGATGACCCTCACTCGCTATTGCAGCGTTTATCATTGGCTGCTCCGCATCACTCACATAGGTGTTTGCGGTTCCCTCAATAAAATACTCTTCTTCAACATACCCATACTTAGCCAACTCAATAGCCGAGGCGCTATGGATACCATTTAGGCTCCCCGTCCCCGCCGCGTCTGATGGAATTGGTCCAGTAATTTCGAATGAAGGCACGGCCGCGAAACTAGCCACTGCGACAAAGGATGCTATAACGGCGACAAATTTCTGAGTGATGCAATGCTGGCTCACAAAATTACTCAGCTGTTGCACTCTCATCCTTCCCCTTTCTTGCTCAAGTCTCATGTAGGATACCCTCTCAAAATTTTCGAGTTAGCCACTAATTCCAGCTCTTAACGAGCTCATCATAATCGACAGTGATCGGAGTCGGCTTCTCATTATCCAATTTAGGTTTCGGCGCTCCCGGCTGATTCAGCCAATACTCCCTGCTTTGCGGTTCATTCAGCAGCGGTCCGCAATCACCGAGCACATTCGCACGTTGTAGACGCTGCATGAGACGCTCTTGAGCAACCGCCAATGCAGTCATCGCTTCCTGCGGAGTCTTAGCACCCGATGAAGCATCGCCGATGTTTTGCCACCAGAGCTGGGCGAGACGAGGATAATCGGGGATATTAGTGCCGGTTGGAGTCCACTGCACCCGAGCCGGTGAACGATAGAACTCGACGAGACCACCTAGTTCCGCGGAACGGTCTGTAAAACTCTCGTGACGAATGTCCGAGTCACGAATGATGGTGAGACCCACATGACTCTTCTTCAGCGATACTGTCTTGGAGGTCACAAACTGCGCGTAGAGCCATGCCGCTTTCGCTCGATCCACGGGTGTTGATTTCATTAGAGTCCAAGCACCGGTGTCTTGATAACCGAGCTTCTGTCCCTCTTCCCAATAGGCGCCCCTCGGTGACGGCGCCATCCGCCACTTCGGAGTGCCGTCTTCGTTCATGACCGGTAATCCCGGGATAACCATGTCCGCGGTGAACGTTGTGTACCAGAAGACCTGCTGAGCAATCGCCCCTTGTGCGGGAACGGGACCCGCTTCACTAAAGACCATCCCGGCCGCTTCAGGCGGCGCATAATTCTTCAACCAATCTACGTATTTCGTGAGCGAGTAAACCGCCGCAGGGCCATCCGTCGCGCCTCCACGTTCAACCGTCGAACCCACTGGACGGCAACCCTCAACGCGAATACCCCATTCGTCTACTGGCAAGCCATTGGGGATACCCACATCCCCCGCTCCCGCCATCGACAGCCACGCATCGGTGAAACGCCAACCTAAAGAAGGGTCTTTCTTACCATAATCCATATGCCCATATACGCGCTGCCCATCTATTTCGCGAATATCATTGGTAAAGAAATCAGCGATATCTTCATATGCCGACCAATTCACCGGCACGCCCAGCTCATAGCCATATTTTGCCGCGAACTGCGCTTTTATCTCAGGGTCGGTGAACCAGTCGTAGCGGAACCAATATAGGTTCGCGAATTGTTGGTCCGGCAATTGATAAACTTTACCATCTGGACCAGTGGTGAAAGAAATTCCGATGAAATCTTCCAAATCGAGCGAAGGCGATGTCACGTCGCTACCTTCGTTTGTCATCCAATCACTGAGATTACGAACTTGTTGATATCTGAAATGCGTACCAATTAGATCCGAGTCGTTAACATAAGCGTCATATATATTCTCACCCGACTGCATCTGCGTTTGCAGCTTTTCGACAACATCCCCCTCGCCAATTAAATCATGCGTCACTTGGATGCCTGTGATCTCAGAGAAGGCTTTCGCTAAAGTCTGCGCTTCATACTCGTGCGTAGTAATTGTTTCGGAAACCACCTTGATTTCCATCCCCACGAAGGGCCGCGCCGCATCGATAAACCATTGCATCTCCTCTAGTTGCTGCGCTTCACTTAACGTCGAGGGCTGGAATTCAGGCAACCAACGCTGCGCATCCTGGGTATCTGCAATCAATGTTGGAGTGAGGAATAGTGCACTAGCGCCACAAAAAGCGACTGCGCCAATTTTTCCATAAGTTTGCATTAAGGAGTCTACTGATATCGGTTTATCAGTATCAGTGGATGGAAATAAACGAAGCATGGTGGATCCTTTTTATTGTTCTATAGAGGTCTAGAAATAATTCCTGGTTCGGCAGGTAGAATCCTTTTCTCGCGCTATACCCAGAGGAAAACTACCAATGCATAGATGACACAAAAACCTAGGCCAATCCAGAGTGAAGCACTACTAAAGGCGAGCCAGCCTAGACAAATAAATGCTGAACCTAACAGTGACACGAACAGTCGATCTCCTCTGGTGGTTTCAAAGCGAAGTAGACCGACGCGCGGCGCTCCACCTGGAGAGAAATATTCCCAGACCGTCATCAACGAAAGCAGTGTCGCGATAGCAATGAAGAAGATCGCCGTAGGCTTTGTCCATGCCATCCACGACAGATCTAATAAGCCTTCCATAAAATCAACTTATCTTTTATTGGTATTGAAATTCGGCCTTTGAGCTTAGCAAAGTTTTACTCATCACCCAATTGTTTATAGGATGCACCCATGAAGCAAGATTCAGCGAAAAATGTTCCACCCAATAAGCCTAGCTTCCTACATGCGACTGTATGCTTCGGCGGGGTAGTGTTATCCATCGCAGGCGGTCTCTTTGGGCTAGGAATCAGCCTACACGTCCTCATGTTTTCCAGCATTCTCTGGGTGGGACTACATGCCGCCAGCCTAGGTTATA
Organism: Pseudomonadales bacterium; assembly: GCA_023268635.1. Lineage (GTDB taxonomy): Bacteria > Pseudomonadota > Gammaproteobacteria > Pseudomonadales > Pseudohongiellaceae > UBA9145. The sequence continues at coordinate 22,970 of JALQUB010000035.1, read as the reverse complement.
GCTATCCCGTGCTCAGAGATATGATGAGTGGAGCCATCGAACGAGCCTTGCCCGCCATCTACATCTTCATCTTAATAGGCATGGTGATCGCCAGCTTCATGCAGGCGGGCACCATCGCCACGCTAATGTATTATGGCCTATCGTGGATTTCGCCATCATTATTCCTCGGGATAGGACTGATTCTCTGCGCTCTGATGTCAGTGGCCACCGGAACGTCTTGGGGCACGGTGGGCACCCTCGGAGTCGTGTTCATTGGACTAGGTGACGCGCTCGGTATCCCGCTTTCAATTGTTGCTGGAATGATTGTCTGTGGCGCCACCTTTGGCGACAAGCTCTCTCCGATTTCAGACACGACGAATCTCGCCGCCATGAGCGCCGGGACTAATCTGTACCGGCATATTTACTCGATGCTTTTCACCACCACACCCTCTTTTATCATCGCACTATTGATCTTTCTGGTAATGGGATTCGCTTACGGCACCGACCCTGTCGCCTCCGGGGCATCCGAACTGGAGTTGATGCGTGAAGCACTCGCAATAAATTTTGAATTACAACCTTTGATCACCCTACTCCCCCTCATCGCCCTCGCGATTCTCAGTGCTCGGCGAGTGACTGCTGAAATTTCAATGTCGGTGAGTATCTTGTTGGCGACACTCATCGCTATCTTTTATCAGCAGGAGCCAGTGGCCGACGTGTTGAATTCATTGTGGCAGAACACAGCTGGAAGCACTGGGATTCAAACCTTGGACGAACTACTCGGACGGGGTGGTATCGCGAGCATGAGTTGGACACTGCTCTTGGCATTACTGGCGCTTGCCTTAGGAGGCCTCATGCACGGGGCTAAGTTCTTAGACTGTCTGCTTGAAGGATTAATTAGTCGCTTACAAAAAACTGCACCTCTTATCGCCACCACGATCGCCGCCGGCTTTGTCGGCAATGTCGCCATGGGCGAAGCGTATATTTCGATAATCCTCAGCTGCCAGTTATTCAAAACAAAATATCATCAAGCGGGACTAGAACCGGCCATCCTATCCCGCAGTGTCGAAGAAGGTGCGACGATGACGACAGGCCTCATTCCTTGGACGACTGCAGGCGCCTTCTATGCAGCGACTCTGGGAGTGCCGGTACTGGACTATCTGCCCTATGCCTTTTTTAACTACATCAATGCATTCGTTGCCATCGCGATGGCGACGCTCGGCCTAGGGCTTCTACAACGCTCAGCTGTGAGCACAGCTATCGAGAGGAATGTGTGAATACAGGACCGAAGTATCCAGTATTTCTACGATTCACAACTCAGCAACGAACCGACGCCTGTGGGTGATGTGCATTTCCACATATTCGAGCCAAGGTTCTTTTGAGTTTATTCAGTCTAGTCGTTTAAACGAAAAGCAATCCGTTAAACACGGCCCAAAGCGAAGCCTTTTGCGATGTGATGGCGGACGAAATAAATCACTAACGCCCCAGGAATTATGGTGAGTATGCCCGCAGCGGCGAGTACTCCCCAATCTAAGCCTGACGCTGATACCGTTCGAGTCATCACTGCCGCGATCGGTTTCGCTTCCGTCACCGTGAGCGTCCTCGCAATCAACAGCTCAACCCAGCTAAACATGAAACAGAAGAACGCGGCGACACCGACGCCCGAAGCGATGAGCGGCATGAAGATTTTTCTGAAAAATCGTGGAAATGAATAACCATCGATGTACGCTGTTTCATCAATTTCACGCGGCACACCCGACATAAATCCCTCGAGTATCCACACCGCAAGCGGCACATTGAACAAGCAGTGAGCGAGAGCCACAGCGAGATAGGTATCGATCAGACCGAACGCGGAATACAGCTGGAAAAAAGGCAGCACGAATACCGCCGGCGGCGCCATTCGGTTGGTCAACAGCCAAAAGAACAGATGCTTATCACCTAGAAACCGATAACGCGAAAACGCGTAGGCTGCAGGTAAAGCGACTGCCAGCGCTATAATCGTGTTCATCAGCACGTAAATCATCGAATTGATATAACCGCTATACCATGAGGGATCCGTAAAAATAGTCGCATAATTGGCCAAGGTGAAATCCCTAGGCCATAACGAAAACGTCGACAGAATTTCTTGATTAGTCTTAAAACTCATATTGAGCAGCCAGTAAATCGGCAACAAAAGGAAAATAATATAGGCAGTGACAACGGCGACCTTAAGCCAGTTACGCTCACTTTTCAGCTTGTTTTCCACAACTGAGCTTATCGATTCTTTCATCTCAACGCCCTCGCCCTGCCGAATTCGAGTCATTGTCTAGGCTCGTCATCACTGTGTAAAACACCCAACTAAGCAACAAGATTACTAGGAAATAAATGAGTGACATCGCCGCAGCAGGACCGAGATCAAATTGACCAACTGCCATCTGCACGAGATCGATCGATAAGAAGGTGGTCGCATTGCCAGGTCCGCCGCCGGTCACCACGAAAGGCTCGGTGTAGATCATGAAAGAATCCATGAATCGCAAGAGCACAGCAATAAGTAGCACCCGCTTTATCTTAGGCAGCTGGATGAATCGGAACACAGACCATCGAGATGCACCATCGATCCGCGCGGCCTGATAATAAACTTCAGGGATAGAAACGAGACCCGAATAGCACAACAACACGACCAAACTAGTCCAGTGCCACACGTCCATGACGATGAGAGTTACCCAGGCATCGAACACATCCTGAGTATAGTTATAGTCAATGCCAAGACTCGACAAACCACGACCGAGGAGACCGATGTCGACACGACCGAACACCTGCCAAATAGTGCCCACCACATTCCAAGGGATTAACAAGGGTAAAGCCATAAGAACGAGACAGAATGACACAGCAATACCGCGCCGTGGCATGGCGAGTGCTATCGATATGCCTAAAGGGATTTCGATAACAAGTATCAATCCGGAGAACAATAGAGTCCTCTGCAATGCATTGTGGAAACGTTCCGAGGCGAGTATCTCTTGGAACCATTCAGTGCCTACCCAGAAAAATTCATTATTGCCGAAGGAATCCTGCACCGAATAATTGACCACCGTCATCAATGGGATGATCGCACTCACAGCGACAACCAACAGCATCGGCAGCACCATAAACCATGCCTTGTTGTGTTGCATTTTCATCAATCACCTCCATGGCAGTGGGTATTCCCCGCCTGTACTAATCGAGAATCAGCATAAAGCAACGTGCTATCAGGATTGAATTCGAGAGCAATCTGTTCAGGAATCGTCGCACCCTCCGGGTGAATGACGCGTAGGGTCTGTTCGCCAAGCTTTAAGTGAAGCAGCAGGTGTCGTCCGAGATCTTCGACTCTCAGCAACTCCACTGCCACGCCGGCACTGCCTGCACACACCGTAAGTGACTCCGGTCGCACCCCAACTTCCAAGAGAACATCTTTATCACTAGCGAGATTTCGGGCGCCCGCGGCCGCCAACATTTCAGCATTGAGCATCAAACGATTACCTTCTACAACCGCGCATTCGCCATCGAATGCGCAGCGCAGAACATTCATGCCAGGTGATCCGATGAACGTACCAACGAAAGTATGAAGGGGTCTATCGAACAATTCCTTCGGCGTACCCACTTGCAGGATAGACCCTTCATTCATTACCACCACTTTGTCAGCAAAGGTGAGCGCTTCGGTCTGATCATGAGTCACATAAATCATCGTATGAGCGAATTGCTCATGAATTTTTTTCAATTCGGTTCGCAACTGCCATTTCAAATGCGGATCGATCACGGTCAGCGGCTCATCGAATAAAATGGCACGGACATCTGTGCGCACCAAACCCCGACCTAAGGAAATCTTTTGCTTATCATCAGCACTGAGACTTCGCGCGCGCTCTGCGGCCCGAGATTCCAGTCCAAGCATCTTCAATGTGTCTAATACGCGGGATTGAATCGTCGTAGCGTCGAGTCCGCGATTGCGTAATGGGAACGCAAGATTCTCAGCAACACTAAGCGTGTCGTATACAACGGGAAACTGGAATACTTGAGCAATATTACGACGCTCAGTACTGAGTTCAGTGACATCTTCGCCATCAAAAAACACTCGACCCTCGCTCGGGTGTAATAGCCCTGAAATTATATTCAGCAGCGTTGTTTTACCACAACCAGAAGGACCTAGGAGTGCATAGGCACCACCGTCTTCCCAGTGCTGATCTAAAGGGTTTAGCGCATAAATCGCTTCCGTCGCCGAATCCGAAGCAGGATAACGATGCGCCAACCCCCTGAGATGGATACCCGCCATCAGATCCGTCCTCCACTCGGCTTACGCACACGGACGCCGTTGTCATCGAAGAGAAGACAATCATCCAATTCGAACTCTAATGCTATTTCCGCACCAGGCCTGAACGTGTGCATGCCATCCAATTGCGCGACCCAAGGCTGTCCCATAAACTGCAGGTGGACGAAGGTTTCGGATCCGGTTATTTCAATCACGTCAACGCGACCACGAATCTCGAAGGTCGACGCAGTCGGAATTTCTGAGGCAAGACGCAGATGATGGGCACGGACCGCGAGCGTCCCGGTGTCCGAGCTGCCGATAAATCTCTGCAACTCATTCATACCCTTTACCGCTGCGGTATTAAGAGGCGGATCCGAGAATAACTTCGCTGTCATCAACGTATTCGGATCGCGATAAAGGGTCAGCGTCGGTCCGAATTGTTCCACCCTACCCTCACTAAGGCAGGCAGTTTTCCCCCCTAGCACGAGCGCCTCGCTCGGCTCCGTCGTCGCATAAACTAGCACGGCGCCTAACTCTGCAAACAAGGTAGGCAACTCCGCTCGTAATTCCTCACGTAATTTATAATCGAGATTCGCGAGAGGTTCGTCTAATAACACCAGCGAAGCGCGCTTCACAAGGGCGCGTGCGAGAGCAACACGTTGTTGCTGACCGCCGGATAAATTGCCTGGCTTGCGATCTAAATAAGCAGTGAGCTTTAACAAGTCCGCGGCCTGCGCCACACGTGATTTAATCGCTGCTTCAGCCAGTCCAGCCACTCGCAACGGAGAAGCTATGTTTTCGTAAACAGTTAAACTAGGATAATTAATGAACTGCTGGTACACCATCGCAAGATCGCGTTGCTGAACGGGTTCACCCAAGACAGATTCGCCATCGAATAAAATACGCCCCGAATCCGGACGATCGAGGCCCGCCATGACTCGCATCAATGACGTCTTACCCGACAATGTTGGCCCAAGCAGAATATTTAGCTCACCCCTCTGAAATTCTAAGCTAATGTCTACGAGATAATCTTGTGAGTCTACTCGACGGGAGATATTTTCAAGGGTCAACATTAGTCGCTACGCACTCCGCGTTCCGGAGTCATCGAACTGACTCTTTGGCGAACATAACTGGCCATTCTTTCCACTTCATCTTGCTTAAAGTGATATCCGAGTTTACTTCTGCGCCAGAGAATATCCCCGGCGCTCCGCGCCCATTCATTACTGATCAAATAATCAATCTCTCGCGCATACAAACCATGACCAAAGTGCTCGCCCAAATCCTCTAACGACGCAACACCTCGCAGAATCACTTTCGCAGTACTACCATAGCTTCGCATCCAGCGCGTCAGCAATGATTCCTCGAGCCAAGGGGCGAGTGCTCGTAGCTCGGACGCCAATGCCGATTCATTCGCATAAGTACCTCCTGGTAGCGTCGCCGTCTTCGTCCATGCTTTGCCCAGATTGGAGAACACGTCTTCTAGGCTGTGCATAACATCTTCCGCTAGCTTCCGATAAGTAGTCACCTTGCCACCGTACACTGAAATCAAGGGGTATTTGCCTTCTCGAGATTCGAGGCGATAGTCGCGCGATACCCGCGTCGCATCCTTGCCCTCCTCATCAATCAGCGGCCGCACACCCGAGTAGGTTGCTACGACGTCATCGCGACTCAGCTTTCGCTTAAAATAGCTATTGGATACCTCTATGAGATACTCAATTTCATCCTCAGAAATCTCAACGTCATCGAGCGAACCCCCCACTTCAGCTTCGGTTGTCCCAATAAGCGAATACTCTTCTAGATACGGAATCACGAAAACTACCCGCCCATCGTAGTGCTGCAACATGAACGCTTCAGATCCATCGTGCAGCTTCGGCACGATGATGTGACTGCCTTTGACGAGACGGGCGGCGAGTGGCGGCGGCTCGAAGAAAAAGTTTTCCAATAATTGAGCGACCCAAGGTCCGCTCGCATTCACCACCGCGCGAGCTCGCAATTGTGTTTCGTCGCCACTGACTGTATCGCGTAGCGACGCCACCCATTCGAATTCCCCTTCAAGCAATCCTATACATTCAGTATAGGTACTAATCTTCGCACCCTTAGCATGCGCTTGCTGAGCGTTCAAAATGACTAGTCGTGAATCATCAACTTGCGCATCCCAATACTCGAAGCCATGCTTAATGCCCGCCACGAAAGGACTGCCAGCAGTTACATCGAAATTAACGGCTCGCGAGCGTGGAAAAATTTTGCTCTTAGCTAAGAAGTCATACAGAAACAAGCCAGCCCTTAACAGCAATGCAGGTCGTGAATTCGCTAACTGTGGAATAGTAAACGCGAGTGGCTTGATGATATGGGGAGCAGCCTGGCATAACACCTCACGTTCTAAAAGTGCCTTGCGAACGAGACCAAACTCATAGAATTCTAGGTAACGAAGCCCACCGTGGATGAGCTTAGTACTCTTGCTGGACGTCCCCGAGGCGAGGTCTCCCTTCTCAATGAGGCGAACGCTGAGCCCACGACCTGCGGCATCCGCCGCGATACCGACACCGTTTATGCCTCCGCCGATGACGAGGAGATCGATGAGTTCTGGGGATTCGCTCACTAGCATTTCTTTCGTTTCACCTTGAATGAATCGAGTGTACCACGAGGGGAAGACATGCCAACATTCAAGTCTGTAACCCGCGCGTGCTTCGGGTAGAATCAACTTATGAAAAAAACATTACTCGCCATAGATCAAGGCACGACATCGAGTCGAGCGCTCCTGCTCGACGATAAATTTCAGATACTCGGTACTGGTCAGCACGAATTCGCGCAACATTTCCCCGCGAACGGCTGGGTCGAGCACGACCCCGAAGAGATTTGGCAGACCACGCTAAGAAGCTGCCGTGAGGCCCTAGCCGCGGGCGGTGCTTCGGCGATCGACAATGTCGCAGGCATCGGCATCACCAATCAAAGAGAGACGACGGTGTTATGGGATCGCGCCACAGGCAATGCAATTGCCAACGCCATCGTATGGCAGGATCGTCGCACTGCTGACTATTGTGAGGAGCTGCGTGCTACCGGCCACGAGGCCATGGTGCAGGACGCGACAGGCCTACTCATCGACGCCTACTTCTCCGCAAGCAAGTTACGCTGGCTACTCGATCACATACCTGACGCCCGACGCCGCGCGGAAGCGGGCGAGCTCGCCTTCGGCACCATCGATAGTTTCCTCTTATGGCGCCTTACTGGTGGCAAGAGTCATTACACCGACGCCACCAACGCCTCTCGCACACAGTTATTCAATATCACGACACAGCAATGGGATGAACGCCTACTCGCACTGTTCGAAATCCCCGCCTCTCTACTCCCCGAAGTCAGAGACTGCGCTGCGGATTTCGGCACTACAGAGCCTTCGCTCTTCGGCCGCGCGATACCCATCGCGGGAATGATTGGAGACCAACAGGCCGCCGCCTTCGGCCAAGCTTGTTTCAAGAAAGGCATGGCGAAGAGCACCTATGGCACCGGCTGTTTCTTGCTGCAAAATACCGGCAGTGAAATAGTGCAATCCGAACACCGACTCCTGAGCACCGTCGCTTATCGACTCGAGGGAACGGCAAGCTATGCGGTCGAGGGCAGCATCTTCATGGCGGGCGCGACTATGCAGTGGATACGGGACGGACTCAAACTCATCGACGACGCGGCGACAAGTGAACAGCATGCGATCGAGACTGGAGACGAACTGAGTGTCTATCTGGTGCCCGCCTTCACCGGTCTTGGTGCACCCTACTGGGACGCAAACGCGAGAGGCGCACTCTATGGCCTCACCCGCGATAGTGGCATAAAGGAAGTGGTGACCGCAGGATTGATGTCTGTTTGCTATCAAACCCGAGACTTGATCGAGGCCATCCATGCTGACGGCGTCACACTAGAGTCTCTTCGAGTGGACGGTGGCATGGCAAACAATAATTGGCTGATGCAGAGACTTGCAGATGTCCTGGGCTGCGAGGTCACTAGACCATCAATAACCGAGACCACCGCGCTCGGTGCAGCTTACGTGGCAGGTTTGCAACTCGGTCTGATCGGATCGACCGACGAAATAGCCGAGCGTTGGCAGCTCGATGCACAATGGCGACAAAATCAAACCGAGGACTGGCGAACGCGCCATTACGCCGGCTGGTGCGATGCGGTCGCACGCACGCGCTCTTCGCGTTAGACTCGCGTACTCAAGCAGAAGGAAATCGTATGCAGCTACACTTGATTCGTCATGGTCAAACTAATTGGAATGAAGAACGACGCGTACAGGGTCAGAGCGATTCCATTCTGACCGACATTGGCATCCAACAAGCGCAACGGCTTGGTGAGCGACTCGCCTGCATCGACTACGACGCCCACTACTGCAGCAGTAGCCTAAGAACACAGCAAACGGCCCAACATGCTTTTCCCAATGCAATAGATTTGCGGCTTCGAGACGACCTACGAGAAATTAAGCTAGGCCCTTGGGAAGGAAATCTCTATGCAGAGATGGCTGAGCGTGATCCCGAGTCCTATAAGCATTTCTGGGAACAGCCTCATCTATTTGACGTCAAGGGCGCGGAAAGCTTTCACGAACTCCAGCGCAGAGCGGTGCAGGCCGTCGCGGAGATCGCCGCTAACCATTGGGGAGAGCGAGTCGCATTAGTCAGCCATGGCGCCCTAATAAAAGCGTATCTATGCCACGTGGAACATCGTCCGCTAGAGCGCTTTTGGGAACCACCCACTATGCACAACTGCAGCCACAGCATTGTCGAATTATCAGAAGACGGCAGTGCGAAGATCACACAATACGCAGACGAACCGCTAAGCTAATTTTTTTAACGAGTACTCATCCCTTAACGGAGAACCAAGCCATGAATATCTCGCAAGCGAATCGCCCCAATAAGTTGGATCTTCCGCTTCGATTAGGGGCACTGCTGGTGCTGCTTTTGGGCGCAGGTCTGGGGCTCTACACCCTGTCATCCGTTGCTGGCATTTGGTTAGGCGCCTGGGACTTCCGTACCGGGCTCGGCATTTTGCGAACCGCCAACTCGATCGGCGAACCCATTTTTTGGGCAAGTGTCCTCTTAGGCTGCGTGGTGATACTACTGAGCATGCTGTTGTCTCTCTCATCTCGCCGTAAACTTGTGAGCTATAGCGCAATCGGCATCGTCGCAGCGAGCGCTGGCTACTTCATTCCAGAGAGTTTCCGCCCACCCGAGGGCGTGAGCTACCCCATGATTCACGACATCAGCACCAATACGGACTACCCTCCCGAATTTGTCGATGTGTTGCCACTCCGAGGCTCAACTTCCAATAGCGTAGTTTACGGTGGCGCCGACAATGTCACCGCAGAAGAACTCGCTGCTCTCACCAAAGAAGCTTATCCAGATCTCGTAGAGCGCGTTTACGATGAGCGCCACGCTGATGTCTATCGACGCGCACTCAACGCAGTGAATGAGCTAGGCTGGGAGATAGTCTCTGCCGACTTCGACAGCCGCCGAATCGAGGCCACCGACACGACACTCTGGTTCCGGTTTAAAGACGATATTGTTATTACCTTCGGGACCCGTAGCAATCAGGTGGTCGTTAATGCCCGCTCCACTTCCCGAGTAGGAATAGGAGACTTCGGTACGAACGCGAATCGGCTACGCGCGTTTTTCGCGCTATTGGACGCATCTTAGTCTCTAGACACTAGGCAATAAAGAGAAACAACAGGAAACGACTGTCGATGACAACGACGCGCCAATTTGGCTTATTTATTTTTATAGCATTGACCGGATTGCTAGTCTCACAAGCCATCGGATACTGGGTGAACTCGACCATTCCGCTGCAACAGAGTATCGAAATCAATCCCTTCCTGTTATTCACCCATGTGCGTAATCACGGTGGGGTATTCGGTATGTTGCAGGGACATGGCTGGATCTTCGGACTGTTCAGCGTCGCCCTGTTAGGCGCGGTCAGCACCTACCTCTACTTCGGTCCGAACCTAGCCCGCTACGAGTACATCTGCTTCGGTCTCGTAGTCGGGGGCGGCATGAGTAATGTCCTCGACCGCCTACTCTACGGCAGTGTGATCGATTTCATCGACGTGCAGGGAATCCCCTATTGGCATTATGTTTTTAATACCGCCGATGTGCTTATTCACCTCGGCATCTGGCCGATGCTAATCCTCGGTTTGTGGCAGGCGCGTCACAACGTTTAGCGAGAAAATTTCAGCTTCCCCGTAGTTAATGCAACACCGAATAAAATCAATGCGCAGCCACCTAGCATAAAGACAGTTATCGGCTCATCTAGGAATACACTCGAAAATAACAGGCTGAATGCCGGCACCATAAACGTTGTATTCAACGCCTGAGCTGCGCCTATTCTTGAAATGAGCTTATAAAAAATCAGATAAGCCACACCAGTACAAAGTGAGCCTAAGGTGAATACACTCACCCACATAGAAGTACTGGGATTCATATCGGGCCATTGCGACCATGCGAATGGAGCCAGCGTCAGGGCCGCAAATCCGAGACTAGCCGTCGTCACAGTTAGACCGCTCACGCCCTGCAAGCGATGCTGTGCGATATTACTCGCGGTACCGTAGAACAACGAAGCACACAGACCCGCAGCGATCGCGATCAATGCCTCGTGACCGAATTCGATAGCAGTAGGGTCGAAGACGATCAGCACAACTCCGGAAAACCCTATTACCATGCCTAGGAAACCCAAACGACTGAGCCGAACTCCCCAAAATCCAAAAGCGATTAATGCAGCGAAAAAGGGCACGGTGGCATTCAGGATTGAGGTGATACCCGCGTTTAGTGTCAGAGAAGCGTAAGCAAGCAACGTGAAAGGCAGGCTCATATTGCTCAGACTGACGACGAAAATTGTCCGCCAGTATTCGCGCAGTTGAGGCAATAATCCCCTCGCTAAAAATACGGGGAACAAAAAGCAAAAGCCAAAAAAGACACGCACGGCAATAAGCGGAACCGGGCCGAAGACAGGAGCAGTCAATCTAAGGAAAAAGAATGACGCGCCCCAAATAGCAGAAAGCGCGAACAGGCCTAGCCAGTCGCGCAATTCAAAATGATTATTCAAGAAACTTCCCCATTGCAACGGCCTAGGCCGTGCACTCACTAACGCAAGGTAGCCTGTGCCGCGATGACAGCTGCTGCTGGATCGGCATCAAGTCCATGAGCTCGTAACACATTGCCGAGTGCAGATAAGCACAGAAATACGTTCTTCTCGCTGCTCGCGAAACCCATGAGACCTATGCGCCAAACTTTGCCAGCAAGAGCCCCTAAACCGGAACCGATCTCAAGATCATAACTATTCAGCAATGCGTTGCGCACTGTAGCGTCATCGATTGACTCTGGGAACCGCACCAGATTGAGCTGCGGTAGTCTATGCTCAATGTCGACGACAAAGCTAAGGCCAAGCGCTTCAATTCCGGCTACGAGGGCTGCGTGATTACGCGCATGGCGGGCCCAGCACGCCTCCAAGCCTTCTTCCTGTAGGATCACAAGAGATTCATGCAGCGCATATAATGAGTTAACTGGCGCCGTATGATGGTAAGCCCGTTTGGTGTTACTTCCCCAATACCCCATGACGAGATTTAAATCTAAGAACCAACTCTGCACCGTAGTTTCTCTGCCACGTATCACCTCAGCGGCACGCTCGGAAAAAGACACCGGCGCAAGTCCCGGCACACAAGAGAGGCACTTTTGCGTGCCCGAATAAATGGCATCTATACCCCAGCCGTCTACGTCAACTTCAATACCCGCTAACGAAGTCACTGCATCGACGAGACTCAGACAGTCATACTTCCGCGCAAGTTCGCAGAGAGCTTTCGCATCTGAACGGACCCCTGTTGAGGTTTCCGCATGAACAAAGGCGAGTAGTTTTGCGTCGGGGTTCGCCTTGAGCGCATCCTCAACCTTATTTAGATCGATCGCCGTGCCCCACTCGTCCTCCACCATAACTGCTTTGGCACCGCAGCGCTCAACGTTCTCCTTCATGCGCCCACCGAACACGCCGTTCTGACAGACGACAGCTATATCTCCAGGCTCCAGGAGGTTGGCAAACACCGTCTCCATTCCCGCAGATCCCGGAGCGGAGACTGGCAGAGTCAACTCATTCTTCGTCTGGAATGCATACTGCAGCAGCTCCTTTACTTGATCCATCATTTCAATAAACGCGGGATCTAGATGACCTATCGTCGGTCGCGACAACGCTTCCAAGATACGTGGATTGACGTCCGATGGCCCTGGGCCCATCAATGTACGAACGGGAGGATGGAATGAAGTAATCATCGGGACCTCTTAATTGTCATCAAGGAGTATTAGAGAACGTTAGACACAAAAAAGCCGAGTATAACTCGGCTTCTTCGAACACAACTAATGACGTGAGCCATTAGTCATCGCTGTTCTCAGCCGCGTCGACGCCTGCTGGGCGATCAACCAATTCCACATAAGCCATAGGTGCCTTATCACCAGCGCGTAAACCACACTTAAGAATGCGGATATAGCCACCAGGACGGTCCTTATAACGTGGACCGAGCTCGGTAAATAGTTTACCGACTGTTGCTTTGTCACGTGTGCGATTAAACGCTAACCGACGGTTGGCAACGCTGTCTTCCTTCGCGAGAGTGATCAGCGGCTCAGCAACTGAGCGCAGCTCTTTCGCTTTGATCAACGTTGTCTTAATCAGCTCGTGCTCAACCAGTGAAATGGCCATGTTGCGGAACATGGCTTGACGGTGCGAACTGTTGCGATTTAGCTGGCGACCGCTTTGTCTATGACGCATAACTCTTTACCTTATATATACTTATTCAACTGGCTGCTTAGGCAGCGCGATCGTCGGTTTTGAGGCTCGATGGAGGCCAGTTTTCTAGGCGCAGACCAAGCGAGAGTCCACGGGTAGCCAACACATCTTTGATTTCTGTCAGTGACTTCTTACCGAGGTTAGGAGTCTTCAACAGCTCTACTTCGGTGCGCTGAATCAGGTCGCCGATGTAGTAAATATCTTCTGCCTTGAGGCAGTTAGCAGAACGAACCGTCAACTCCAAGTCGTCTACTGGACGCAAGAGGATAGGATCGATCTCGTCTTCCGCCTTGGCCGGCTCAGACACAACTTCACTGTGGAGGTCGACGAAAACTGCGAGCTGATGCTGCAGAATAGTCGCTGCACGGCGGATTGCTTCTTCAGGATCAATCGTGCCATTAGTCTCAAGATCGATAATTAACTTATCGAGGTCTGTGCGCTGCTCAACACGAGCGGCATCGACAGAATAAGAAACACGTAACACCGGGCTGTAAGAAGCATCTAGCAGTAGTCTGCCCACTGCGCGCGTCTCATCATCGTCACTCGCACGGCTGTCGGCTGGTGAGTAGCCACGGCCTTTGCGAATGGTCAGGCGCATATTGAGCTCGCCATTTTTATTGAGGTTCGCGATCACGTGGTCAGGATTGATGATCTCGACGCTACCGTCAGAAACGATGTCGCCAGCGGTCACAGTACCCGGGCCCTTCTTATTGATCGTCACAACAACGTCATCTTTTTCGTTCAAGACGACAGCGATACCCTTCAGGTTAAGAAGGATTTCGATAACGTCCTCACGAACGCCCTCGATCGTGCTGTATTCGTGTACTACGCCATCGATCTCAACTTCTTCGACAGCACTACCAGGCATAGAAGAGAGCAGGATTCGACGCAGCGCGTTGCCAAGCGTGTGGCCAAAGCCACGCTCTAATGGCTCTAAGACAACCTTCGAACGACACTTGTCGATTTCGTCGATCTGAATGTGCTGTGGCGTCAAAAAATCTGAAAGAGAAATTTGCATGTAATCCACCTTCTTGTGTGATTAGCTCACTACTTCGAATAGAGCTCGACGATGAGAGACTCGTTGATCTCCGCAGGAAGATCTTCGCGCTCAGGCTTACGAGAGAACTTGCCCTCGAGCTTCGATGTATCAACGATGACCCAATCGATAGCAGTACGCTGAGCCGCGAGGTCTAGTGCTGCCTTAATTCGCAGTTGTGCCTTCGCCTTAGGACGGATAGCGACAACATCGCCTTCGCTTACTTGGTATGACGCGATGTTAACTACAACGCCGTTTACCGTAATCGACTTATGGGCAACTAATTGACGCGCTTCGGCACGCGTTGAGCCAAAGCCCATGCGATACACAACGTTATCTAGACGGCACTCAAGAAGCTGCAGGAGGTTTTCACCAGTTGCACCTTTCAGGCGAGCAGCTTCTTTGTAGTAGCCACGGAATTGCTTCTCGAGGACACCGTAAGTGCGACGCACTTTCTGCTTCTCGCGGAGCTGTACACCGTAGTCGGAAAGACGACCGCGACGCGCACCGTGCTGACCAGGAATGGTCTCTGCTTTGCACTTGCTATCTAAGGGACGAACGCCACTCTTGAGGAACAAATCTGTTCCTTCGCGACGTGAAAGCTTTAACTTCGGGCCTAAATAACGGGCCATATTCGGTCTCCTGTGCTCTTGGTTTCAGAAGAGCTTCTGATTGTGTTCGTATTACACTCGACGCTTTTTAGGCGGCCTGCATCCATTGTGTGGGATAGGTGTTACATCAGTGATGTTACCCACCTTCAAGCCACAGTTATTTAGCGCACGCACCGCTGACTCTCGGCCTGGACCAGGTCCATTGACCTTAACGTCTAGGCTCTTGAGGCCGTAGAGCTCGATTGCAGCTTTACCAGCTCGCTCTGCAGCGACCTGAGCAGCGAAAGGCGTGCTCTTCCTAGAACCACGGAAACCAGAACCACCCGCAGTAGCCCAGCTAAGAGCATTACCCTGACGATCGGCGATTGTGATGATCGTGTTATTGAACGAAGCGTGAATAAATGCAATTCCGTCTATGACAGGATTACGTGTCTTCTTTTTAGTCGATTTCGCTGGCTTGGCCATAATAATTCCGTCTTACTGTTTACTTACGTATTGGCTTGCGTGGGCCCTTACGGGTACGCGCATTCGTCTTAGTACGCTGACCACGAACTGGCAGCGAACGACGATGGCGGATACCACGGTTACAGCCAAGGTCCATCAGACGCTTAATATTCATTGAAACTTCGCGACGCAGATCGCCCTCGACTGTGAGGTTACCGATCTCGTTACGCAACGCGTCGAGCTCTTCTGGGCTCAACTCGCCAGTCTTAGAGTTCGGGGCGATGCCAGTCTTGTCGCAAATAGCGCTAGCAGTAGTTGGTCCAATACCGTACACATATCGCAGTGAAATCACGATGTGCTTGTTATCTGGAATGTTTACACCGGCAATACGTGCCATATTAACTCCGTTCTCTCTATTAACACGCTGGGCTGCCCGAGGGCCGACCAACGCTCATGCAATGTGTTATTAGCCCTGACGCTGCTTGTGACGTGGTTCAGCGCTGCAGATGACGCGGACGGCACCGTTACGCTTGATGACCTTACAGTTGCGGCAGATCTTTTTTACAGATGCTCTTACTTTCATGGTTGTCTCCGTTGTTCCTTCTCACCAGCGCTATACGCGGCGACTCAATCCTAAATTCCGCTGCGGCCGTAGTTGCCGAGTTTCGACTTCTTCATTAAAGAGTCGTACTGATGTGACATCAGGTGCGACTGTACCTGCGACCAGAAGTCCATGGTGACAACCACAGAAATCAGCAGCGCCGTGCCACCTAAATTGAAAGGCACGTTGGCAAACATTTGCATAAAATTCGGCAGCAAACACACAAGTGTGATGTAAATAGCACCGAACATAGTCAGGCGAGTAATCACGCCATCGATATATTTAGCGGTGTGCTCACCTGGACGAATACCAGGAATAAACGCACCTGAACGCTTCAAATTTTCTGCTACATCGCGCGGATTGAAAACCAACGCCGTGTAGAAGAAGCAGAAAAATATAATCATCGCACTAAAGATGATGATATAGAGCGGTTGGCCAGGACCTATTAGGAATGCCAATTCCGCAAGCCACTCTGAACCTTCTGCTTGCCCAAACCACTGCGCTACCGACGCAGGGAATAACAAAATACTGCTCGCGAATATCGCCGGAATAACGCCCGCCATATTAATCTTCAGCGGCAAGTGGCTAGACTGAGCCTGATACATCTTGCGGCCTTGCTGACGCTTCGCGTAGTTAACTGTGATGCGACGCTGTGCACGTTCAACATACACGATCACCGCAATCACGCCGACGGCTATCAGGCCCACCACCATCAAAAGTACACCGTTGATCTGACCTTCATAAGCCTGCTGCAACGAAGTACCAATCGCAGCGGGAAATCCTGCAACGATGCCGGCAAAAATTAACATCGAGATACCGTTGCCGATACCTTTCTCGGTGATTTGCTCACCCAGCCACATCATGAACATGGCGCCTGTGACGAGTGAAACCACCGCAGTGACGGTAAACGCTAATCCTGGGTTGTAAGCCATTGGCCCGAGTAGACCGACGACCATACCCGTACCCTGAACAGTCGCAAGTGCAAGCGCTCCGTAGCGCGTGTACTGCGAAATTTTGCGTCGACCCGACTCACCTTCTTTCTTCAACTGATCGAGGTGTGGGCTCACTGCCGTAAGCAGTTGCATGATAATGCTCGCCGAAATATAGGGCATAATGCCCAATGCGACGATGCTCATGCGCTCTAGCGCACCACCACCGAACATATTAATCATGTCGGTAAACGTCCCTTCTTGCTGCGCGAAAAACGCGGCCAGCTGCAGAGGATCGATACCCGGCACAGGAATATGTGTGCCAATACGGTAGACAAAGATCGCAAACAACAGGAACAACAACCGTGACTTCAGCTCGCCGAGGCCAGCTCCGATGTTCTCTGGATTAATGTTAGGTTTGTTAGCCATCTAGTCTTTTAAACTCTTAGCGAAATTGGACTGCTGCAGAATTAAGCTTCTGCAGCCTTCTCTTTCTTAGGTAGCTTCTTCAGCTTTGCGACTGGTTCATCATCGATGACTTTGCCACCCGCAGCTTCGATCGCCGCACGTGCGCCTTTAGTCGCTCCGATACCCTTAAGCGTTACCGCTTTAGTCACATCTCCAGAAAGCATTACCTTCGCTCGCTTGATGTTAGCTGTAATCAAGTTCGCTTTACGCAAAACGTCCAGATCGATCACATCGCCTTCGAGTTTGTTCAGCTCAGACGTGCGGATCTCAGCCATGTTACGACCAACTCGAGAGTTGAAACCGTACTTGGGCAGACGCATCTGCAAAGGCATTTGGCCGCCTTCGAAACCTGGACGAACTGTACCGCCACTGCGAGACTTTTGACCTTTGTGGCCTGAACCAGAAGTCTTACCAGAACCACTACCGATACCACGACCGACGCGCTTCGCCGCCTTCGTGCTGCCTGGCGCTGGGCTTAGTGTATTAAGATGCATGTCGAACCCCTTAAACTTCGGTCAGCATATAGCTAATCTTGTTAATCATTCCGCGCACGGCAGGAGTGTCTTCCAGCTCAACGGTTTGATGCATACGTCGCAGACCTAAGCCCTTCAGGCACAGCTTGTGCTTGGGGAGGGCGCCGATCGGACTGCGCACGAGTTTTACTGTGACTGTCTTCTTCGCCATTTGACTACCCTACTAATTCTTCGACTGATTTGCCGCGCTTCGCCGCGATGTCATCCGGAGATCGCATGTCGCGAAGACCGTTGAAAGTCGCGCGAACCACGTTTACCGGGTTGGTAGAGCCGTAGCACTTAGCAAGAACGTTCTGAACGCCTGCAAGTTCAAGGATTGAGCGCATCGCACCACCGGCGATAACACCAGTACCTTCTGAAGCCGGCTGCATATAAACCTTAGACGCACCATGGCGAGCCTTAACAGCGTACTGCAATGTTGTTCCGTCGAGATCTACAGAGATCATGTTTCGACGTGCCGATTCCATCGCCTTCTGGATGGCCAAAGGTACTTCGCGTGCCTTGCCGCGACCGAAACCTACTCGACCGTTGCCGTCACCGACCGCTGTTAGAGCTGTAAAGCTGAAGATACGACCACCCTTAACCACTTTAGATACGCGATTAACTTGGATGAGCTTCTCTTGCATGCCCTCTTCGTTCTTATTGGAATCGTCTTTGTACGCCATAGTTTAAAACCCTTAAAAATCCAATCCGCCTTCACGTGCTGCGTCGGCTAATGCCTTAACGCGGCCGTGATAGGCATAGCCCGAGCGATCGAACGCAACTTTCTCGACACCAGCGGCTTTCGCGCGCTCAGCGATGAGCGTCCCAATCTTGCTCGCAGCATCAACATTACCGGTAGCGCCGTCGCGGAGGTCTTTCTCAACAGTCGAAGCCGACGCCAAAACTTGGTCGCCGCTCGCTGAGATAACCTGAGCGTAAATGTGGCGTGGTGAGCGGTAAACCGTCAGGCGGTTAACGCGCAGCTCACTAATTTTTGCCCTTGCTCTCTTTGCTCGCCTTAAACGAGCTACTTTCTTAACGCTCATAGCTTATGACCTATTTCTTCTTCGCTTCTTTTCTGAATACGCGCTCGTCTGCGTAGCGAACACCCTTACCTTTATAAGGCTCTGGTGGACGGAACTCTCTAATCTCAGCGGCAACCTGACCCACTTTTTGCTTGTCAGAGCCAGAGATGATGATCTCTGTCTGAGAAGGAGTTTCAGCCGTTACGCCTTCAGGAAGCACGTAGTCGATCGGATGTGAAAAACCTAAAGTTAAATTAACACTCTTGCCTTCGGCTTTCGCACGGTAACCAACGCCCTGAAGCTCAAGCTTCTTCTGGAAACCTTCGCTGACACCAACAACCATGTTGTTAATGAGCGAGCGGAATGTTCCAGCCATTGCGCGTGCTTGGCGAGTGGCAACCTTGCCAGCTACCTGTAAGACGTCACCGTCTTGGGTAACACCGACGAGGTCATGCAATGCGAGCTGCAAGCTACCCTTGCTGCCCTTAACCGAAACAGTTGTGTCGGTTAATGTTGTTTCTACACCCTTCGGCAATGCGATGGGATTGTTCGCTACTCTAGACATATTTATGCTCTGTTCTAAAACTTAGCTCTCGGAAGCACCGGCTCCTTAGAAGACGGTGCAGAGTACCTCACCGCCGATACCGGCAGCGCGCGCTTGCTTATCTGTCATCAAACCTTTGTTAGTAGACACAATTGCCACACCCAACCCGGCTCGATTCTTAGGCAGATCATCACTGCCTTTATAGTTACGTAGGCCTGGACGGCTAACGCGCTTAATTTCTTCGATTACTGGCTTACCTGCGAAATATTTCAGGTCAACAGTAAGCTGTGGCTTGCCATCAACGTCGGTGACGCCGAAGCCATTGATGTAACCTTCGTCCTGCAGCACTTGGCTGAGGGCTTGCTTGATCTTAGACGCTGGGCAAACAACAGTAGGCAATTTCGCCATTTGTGCATTGCGGATACGAGTTAAGAAGTCTGCAATTGGATCTGACATGCTCATAATACTTCTCCCGCTTACCAGCTAGCCTTAGTGAGTCCAGGCACATCACCACGCATCGCGGCTTCGCGAAGCTTGTGACGGCATAGACCGAATTTGCGGTAAACGCCGTGTGGACGTCCCGTGATTTTACAACGAAGCTGCTGACGAACAGGGCTCGCATCACGAGGAAGCTTTTGGAACTTAACCTGTGCTGCCCACTTCTCGTCGTCACTTGCTTCGGCGCTGTTTAGGATGGCCTTAAGCTCTGCACGCTTAGCGGCATACTTAGCGACCAACTTGGTGCGCTTGGTTTCCCTAGCGATCATTGAAGTTTTAGCCATTCTTAGGACTCCTTTGCTTCAGCAGAAACACCACCACGGAACGGGAAGCGCATCGCTGTCAGAAGCGCACGACCTTCATCGTCAGTTTGCGCCGTCGTTGTAATCGTAATATCGAGACCACGCAGAGCGTCGATCTTGTCATAGTCGATTTCTGGGAAGATGATTTGCTCAGTCACACCCATCGCGAAATTACCACGACCATCGAATGCTTTCGGGCTAAGGCCACGGAAGTCACGAATACGCGGGATAGCGATGTCGACTAAACGCTCCAGAAACTCGTACATACGGTCGCCACGGAGAGTCACCTTAAGACCAACAGGCCAACCTTCACGGATCTTGAATCCAGCGATTGACTTGCGCGCTTTAGTGACAACAACCTTCTGACCCGAAATCTTTGTCAGGTCTTCGGCGGCACTTTCCAATACTTTTTTGTCCGTGACGGCTTCGCCTAGACCCATGTTTAAAACCACTTTAGTGATTTTTGGAACACGCATTGGGTTCGCGAATCCGAACTGCTCTTTGAGAGCCGGAACTGCTTGCTGCTTATATAATTCTCTGAACTGAGCCATGCTTGGCAACCTACCGATAATTAGACTTCTGAACCGTTCGACTTGAACACGCGCTTCTTAGAGCCGTCTTCAGCCACCTGAATAGCAACGCGATCGGCCTTGCTTGTTTCAGGATTGAATATCGCTACGTTCGAAATATGTAGCGACGCTTCTTTTTCGATTATGCCGCCAGGCTGACCCGCATTAGGGTTCGGCTTGGTGTGGCGCTTAACCATATTGACGCCTGCGACGATCACTCGATCGCTTCCAACAAGACGCGAGATGCTGCCGCGCTTACCCTTGTCTCTACCGGCGATTACAATGACTTCGTCATCACGTTTCAGTTTACGCATGTTTGCCTCTGTCTCTTCTTACCTAGCGCTTAAAGTACTTCTGGCGCTAGTGAAATAATTCGCATGAATTTTTCTGTACGCAGCTCACGAGTTACCGGGCCGAATACACGCGTACCAATTGGCGCGTCGTTATTGTTGAGCAGGATCGCAGCGTTGTCGTCGAACTTAATCAGCGAGCCGTCTTGGCGACGAACACCGCTCTTAGTGCGAACAACCAGAGCCGTGAGGACCTGACCTTTTTTAACTTTGCCGCGTGGAATCGCTTCCTTAACGGTGACCTTAATGATGTCGCCGATGCGTGCGTAACGGCGATGAGAACCACCCAACACCTTGATACACATAACTCGTCGAGCGCCGCTGTTATCTGCGACTTCTAAGTATGACTGCACTTGAATCATCGATTCGCTCCATCAGTTACCTGCACTCGCGGGCAACGATTCTTTACCTAAATTCTTATAAAAACTCGGCGGGATAATCCCAGCCTTAAACCTGTGTTGCGCGCTCGTCTATCGAGACCAATGCCCAAGACTTAGTCTTAGAAATTGGACGTACTTCCTGAATAGTCACCGAATCACCAGGCATGCACTCATTGTTTGCATCGTGCGCATGGATCTTCGTAGATCGCTTAATGATCTTGCCGTACACAGGGTGAGTCACCTTGCGCTCGACCAACACAACGATAGACTTGTCCATCTTGTTGCTGATGACCTTGCCCGAAGTTGTGCGAGCGGTTTTTTCGTTGCTTGCAGTAGACATAACTATGAACCACTCTTCTGTTTTTCAGTGATGATCGTTTTAACTCGAGCGATATCACGCTTCAGGCCACCTACAAGATGCACTTGGCCTAACTGTCCTGTTGCATGCTGCATGCGGACATTGAACTGGTCCTTGTAGAGATCTTGCAGTTGTGCCTGCAGCTCTTCGACCGACTTGTCTCTTAATTCGCTCGCTTTCATTACATTACCGTCCGTTTAACGAATGTCGTTTCGAAAGGTAGCTTCGATGCTGCGAGGCCGAATGCCTCACGCGCGAGCTCTTCCTCAACGCCTTCGATCTCAAACATGATTCGACCCGGCTGAATCTGGGCAACCCAATACTCAACATTACCCTTACCCTTACCTTGACGAACCTCGAGAGGCTTGCCCGTAATTGGCTTATCAGGGAACACACGGATCCAGATCTTACCGCCACGCTTAACGCGACGAGTCATCGCACGACGTGCGGCTTCGATTTGGCGTGCAGTCAGACGACCGCGTGAGACGGCCTTGAGACCGAATTCGCCGAAATCTACGTTGCTACCTCGATGCGAGAGTCCGCGGTTGCGGCCCTTCATCATCTTGCGGAATTTTGTACGCTTTGGCTGTAACACGTCTCTTTACCTCTAGTTGGCTTTGGCTTGCGTAGACGCAGGCGCCTCGCCCAAATCCAGTATTTCACCCTTGAAGATCCACACCTTGATGCCGATGATGCCGTAAGTAGTCGCCGCTTCAGATGTCGCGTAGTCTATGTCAGCACGCAATGTGTGCAATGGCACTCGACCTTCACGATACCACTCAGAGCGAGCGATCTCGGCACCGCCTAGGCGGCCTCCAACTTGAATTTTGATTCCTTCAGCGCCTTGACGCATTGCGTTCTGAACAGCGCGCTTCATTGCGCGGCGGAACATAACGCGACGCTCTAGCTGTGACGCTACGCCATCAGCAACGAGCTGTGCATCGAGGTCAGGCTTACGAATTTCTTCGATATTAACCTGAACAGGAACGCCCATTTGTTGGGTCAGCGTATTACGCAGCGCCTCAACGTCTTCGCCTTTCTTACCGATCACGATGCCTGGGCGAGCCGTATAAACGGTTACCTTAGCAGTTTGCGCTGGGCGCTCGATCTCGACTCGTGAAACAGACGCAGCCGCCAGTTTCTTTTTGACGAATTCTCGTACGCGGAGATCAACGAGTAGGTTGTCTGCGTAGTCCTTTCCTTCGGCATACCATGTAGAGGTATGTTTCTTGGTTACATCAACACCATATTCATCCCACACCAATTGAACTAAACTGTTTTTCTTTTTAACACCTAAAGCATCA
>JALQUB010000027.1 GCA_023268635.1 Pseudomonadales bacterium | reverse complement strand
CTACAATGAACACAATATCGACGACTCGTTCGACATTGTGTGCCGCAAAGAAAAGCCGACGGGCTCGAATATCTCCGTGCGGATCTGCGAGCCGAAGTTCTATATCGAGGTGAATCTGGATAAGAATCGCACCGATGGGGAGGACCTGCGGGACTTTCAAGGCGGATTCGCCGCGAGGAGTTTGGTGGCGCCGGAGTATGAAAAGCTCGAAGACGATATGAAGCGAGTAGCGGGCGAGGTGCCTGCCATGAGGGAGATAATGCAGATACTCTCTCAGCTAAAGGCAAGGCAGAAACAATTGGCGGGGAATTAACCCCGCCGCTTGTTTACACTTTCATCGAGGGTGCTTAATTCACGCCTCGCGTATACCGTTTCACCCCACCTACTGGCCCCACTTCGGCACCGAAGATATTGCCGTGTTTGTCGGCGACAACGCCCTCAGCCGTGCAAGTGCCGCGGCAATCGGGATCTGGATCAGGGATAAAAAACTCGACCTCGCCCGTGATGGCGCTACCAATACGGATGCCGCGCAGCCAGTCCCCGTGCGCCGGGTTAACCGAGCCTGACTCCGAGTCTGCAGAATAAAGCACGTCGTGTTTGTCGATGTAGATGCCGCTCGGCCGCCCAAATTGATACCACGTGTCGAGGTGGTTGCCCTCTTGGTCGAAAATCTGCACGCGGTTATTGCTGCGGTCGCCCACGAAAAGCCTTCCCTTTGAGTCCATCGCTAGTGCATGGGGCTGCATAAACTGGCCGTCGTCGGACCCCATTTCGCCAAAACTCATGAGGAATTCGCCGTCGGCGTTGAATTTGAGTATGCGAGCGGGCGTGCCTGCGGTGTTGGAGTGTCCCTCGGCAACGAAAATGTCGCCGTTCGGGGCGACATGCATGTCGTTAGGGGTATAGAAGTACTCGTCATCGCGGCCGCCGGCTTTCTGACCCAGCGCCATGAGGTGAACACCGGTTGGGCTAAACTTATGGATCTGATGGCCATAGGCTTCGGTTGGTGGATTGTCGCCGCCCTGATTGTCGCGACCGTCGGCTATCCACACGTTGCCGTCGTGGTCTACGTGAATGCCGTGTGGCCAAGTGATGTAACCGGCGCCGAAGCTGCGCACCAGCGTGCCGTCTTTATCGAACAGCATGACCAAATTCGTGTCGGGGTTGTCGACACAGGCATTGATGTTGCCGCCACAGCGCTCGGCTATCCAAACGCTTTCTCCGTCGATATCGATATCGACCGTGCTGCTCGACCCCCAGTTGCGTCCGGCGGGCAGTTTGAAATAGCCGGCCTGAGTCATATAGGGATTGGGTAAATCATTAACCGGCGGCATATCGGCCTGCGCGAGGGATAGCGCCGGAAGCGTTAGACAGCTGGCGAAAAGCGCCGCCTTAAGGATTGGCATCGAGGTGTTTGTTTTCATTTTTACTCCTAGTTAACACACTGTTTTATTCATCGGTGGCGATTGCACCTGCGGTCTCCGACAGCGGCGTGCCGTCGCCATTCATGCCCATCGATTCGTAGCGGCGCCAGCCGGCTAAAATGCCGATGAGGCCATGATTGCCTTCGTGGCAGGCATATTCGTAAACGGGGTCGGCGGAGCGGCGCAGCGGGACGCGCGCGGACCACGACGAGTCCCAGCTTTTTGGATCGGTTACGGTGAAGTCATACTCGAGCAATCCGTCTTCGACATAGCGGAAGCGCTCGGTAATTCTCGCCTGTTCGGACATGCCCCTGAGATTATAGTCGTGATAAAAATTGCTGGTTTCGACGACGAGCACGTCGCCTTCCCAGTGGCCCACCGACTCGCCCTCCCACTTGGACTGGAGGCCGCTAGGCTCGGCATTGAGTTTAATTATGCGCGCCGAGTGCACCATTTCGTTGAGAATCATGATGTGGTCTTTGGTTTGCACCAGCTGCATATTGTTATTGTAAGAGCCCGGAATCATGGGCGGGCCACCGACAAAGCCCGTAAGGCAGCGATCGACCGTGGTTCGGCCCTCGGGGCCTGCGCTGTTGAATATCATGTCGCGGTAGTCAGCGCGGCGCTGTTTGCCGATGGCATTGAGCTCCGGAATGCGGCCATTGGGTGGATCGTAGATAAGCGAAGTGCGCCGGCTTGCGATGGTCTCGCTGCCGCGCTCATACCAAAATTCGTTATAGGAAATGACACCCGGCGGATAGCCGGCGCCGCCGACGCTGTCGACAATCAGGTCGCGGTTTTGGCGCTTATTCTCAAACGCTTCCCATTCGGCCGCCTCTTCAGGTGTTAACACCTCTTTATCGGCGAGTTCGGGAGGGCGATTGAGCGGTGTGATAGTTCTAAAGGTGTAAAAGCCCTGAAAATCGGGATGTCCGTGCTCGGTTCGCGGCACGTCGGCGTTCTGTGCCTGTGCGAGCGGGCTGTTCAGTGTGAGGGCGAGCGCCGCGAAACTAAGCGTCTGTGACAATCGTAGTGTTTTAGTCAATGACTGGCGTGTGGGGTGACCGACGTCGCTTTTCATACATACCTCTCGGATTCGCTTCGTTTTTATTACTTTATTGAGCGTTGAGTCGAACGGTAATACGGCACAGCCTCCTGAAATTACGCTTGTGCAGCGCAGATTTCAAGCCTTTGCAAGGCACGTCAAATTGAACACAGCATACCCCATGGTTTATGCTAGCTGGCGCTAGGTGAGACCGCGCAGCGTTAAGTGCAGCAGATGAGATACAAGCAATGAATACGACAGAAATAGACACGCGTCCCGCGCTCCGCCTCTCTCAAGTGGTAGGCAGTTTTAAGCTGCCGATGGCGCTCACGCTCGCAATCTTCTTACTCTCCTTTGCGCCGCGCATCGCGGCTAATTCGACACTCATGTACTCGTTCTGGGGCGCGTCGGCGGTTCTTCTGCTATGGCAGGGATTCATGCTGATCCACCTCGCCCGGCGTCCTGCGCTCAAAGACTTTAGCCGTGCGATTTACGCGCAGCACTATGTGCAGGCGATGGTGCAGTTTAGCGTCTATTTATACTGGGGCTATTATTGGCGACCGGTCTATGATCATTTCTGGCTGCTCGCAGGGCAGGTGATGTTTGCCTACACCTTCGGAATGCTGCTCGCCTGGTCGCGACGCCGCAGCTACATGCTCGGCTTCGGGCCTATTCCAATCATTTTTAGCACCAACCTCTTTCTGTGGTTCCACGACGACTGGTTTTACATGCAGTTTGTCATGATCGCCGTCGGCTTTTTAGGCAAGGAGTTTGTGCGTTGGAAGCGCGACGGCCGCAGCGTGCATATTTTCAACCCGTCGGCGTTCAGTCTCGGATTTTTCTCACTGATTCTCATTGCCACCGGAACTACCGATTTAACATGGGCGCCAGAGATTTCATCGACCCTGACGCTCGCGCCGGGAATCTATACCTATTTGTTCGCGGTCGGCTTAATCGTGATGTACTTTTTCTCGATCACGCTGGTGTCGGGCGCTGCGGCGATTACGCTCTTCGGCTTTAGCGCGCTGTATGCTGCGCTCGCCGGCGTGCCTTATTTTCTCGATTCGGAAATTCCGGCAGCGGTGTTTCTCGGCTTGCATCTGCTGATCACCGACCCGTCGACTTCACCGCGCACGCCGCTCGGTAAAACTCTCTTCGGCGTGCTTTACGGCATTGGCGTGTTCGCGCTCTACACAATTCTCGGCTGGCTCGGCGAGCCTACGCTCTACGACAAACTGCTGTGCGTGCCGCTTCTGAATCTTAGCGTGATCGGTATCGATCGTTTGGTGCGCCGAATCAAATCCGACGCCGTGCTCAATTTATGGAACCCCGCTTGGTTGGGTGGGCGCGCGAACGTCGCGCACATGGTCGTTTGGATCTCTGTCTTCGGCTTTATGTCGCTGCTCGGCCGCACCGACGCACAGCACCCCGGCGATAGCGTGCCGTTCTGGCAGCAGTCTTGTTCGGCGCAGTTGCCGAATGCCTGCGCGCGACTCGTAAGCGTTGAGTCGACCTACTGCGGCGACAATGCCGCATGGGCCTGCAACGAACTGGGCGCCCACTATCGCGAGGGGCTGATTGTTGAGCGCGATGCCGACCTCGCCTACAGCTATTTCGCGCGCGCCTGTGAGCTTAAGTTTCAAGCGGGATGCGCCAACTTGCTGCAGGAGCAAACGGCGCTGCGCGCCGAGCCGCTGGAGTTGGATCTGCGGCTCATGCTTCGCCAGGGTGGCAAGAACTTAATCGACACGCCTGCGCCAGAACTCTATGCACGCGCGTGCAGTCACGACTGGGCGTTTGCGTGTGAGCGCTCCGCTGCGGCGGGAGAATAGCGCCACATGGCATCGGGCAAGAAAAAGCGTGGGCAAAGCGATGAAGTAAAAACCGAAGACGCGGTCCTAGCACAGAACCTAGACTATCAAGCGCCGGGTCGCGCCGTTGGTATTACGGCGATGTTAAGCCTCGTCGCGTTCACCGCCGTGTTTATGAGTTATCAGAGCACGCAGCTAGAGCGTGATGACCGCGCGGATCTCGCGCAGTCGCCTGTCGTTGAAAACTTTGCCCTGCCCGCAGATCCCCTGTGGGGATTCGTTGCTATCCCTGCCGGCGAATTCACGATGGGCAGCAACCCGCAGCGAGATCGGATGGCGTATGAGAATGAGCGCTGGTCGGCGACGCAGCGTCAGGGCAGGGTCGAGCTGCCGGAATATTTCATTGGTCGCTTCGAAGTGACCAATGCGCAGTTTGCTAACTACCTCACTGACACCGATTCCCCCAACGCCGCGTTGTTCGCAGCCCTCGATCCGGCGCTGCCGGTGACATCCGTTTCTCTGCCACAAATGCTGAGCTATGCACGCTGGCTCGACGCGCAGCTGCGCACCTCGGCGGCGACGCCGACCGTCCTGCGTGAGGCGCTTGAGGCGGGCGCGAAAGTCACCTTGCCGAACGAAGCCGAGTGGGAAAAAGCGGCACGCGGCACAGATGGGCGGCTCTTTCCTTGGGGCATGCAGCCCAGCGACGCCTTCGCGAATATTGGCGGCGCCGCGCTACTGCCGGTGGGCTCGCACAGCTGTGAGCCCTGCAGCTATGGGTTATCAGACATGGCGGGGAACGCATGGGAGTTAACCCGGAGTGCGCTGGTCGATTATCCGTTCACTCCTTCGAGCGCCGAGGCGCTGCTCGACGTCGATTCTCTCTGGGTTATGAGGGGCGGCTCTTATCAGGACTCAATCAACAATGTCCGCGCTGCAGTGCGTGGGGCAGTCGATCCAAGCGTGCGCAATCCAACTATCGGCTTTAGGTTGGTTATTTCGTCGCTTTAATGATCATTCATTTACGCCGCGAATTAGCAATTGCAGTGCGACAAGGGTAGAATTCGCGCACCTAATCCCGCCCCCCAGTCTTAAGAGAAGTAAATCATTAATGACCGATTCGTTTAAAGAAAGCGCACTGCGATATCACACCCACCCACTCCCCGGTAAGCTCGAAATACGGCCGACGAAACCCCTCGCGAACAAGCGAGATTTGTCGCTCGCCTATTCGCCGGGCGTCGCACATGCCTGCGAGCTGATCGTTGAGAATCCAACAGAGGTGGCGTCGGTCACCTCACGCGGCAATCTGGTGGCGGTTATCACGAACGGCACGGCGGTGCTCGGGCTTGGCGATATTGGTCCGTTGGCCTCTAAGCCGGTTATGGAAGGCAAGGCGGTTCTGTTTAAGAAGTTCGCGAACATCGACGTATTCGATATCGAAATCGATGAAACCGATGTCGATAAACTCGTGGATATTATCGCAAGCCTCGAGCCCACGTTCGGCGGCATTAACCTCGAGGACATTAAGGCACCCGAGTGCTTTATGATCGAGAACAAGCTGCGCGAGCGCATGAAAATCCCTGTTTTTCACGACGATCAGCACGGGACGGCGATTGTCGCAGCCGCTGCAATCTATAACGGCCTGCGAATAGTCGAGAAAGACATCGCCGATGTGAAGCTTGTGGTATCGGGTGCCGGGGCCGCGAGTATCGCCTGTGTCGATCTTCTGGTGAGCATGGGCCTTCAAAAGCAGAACGTGCGCATGATCGATCGCACCGGTGTTATCTACGCCGGTCGGAAAGAGGGCATGAACCCGTGGAAAGAAGAGTACGCGATCGAGACTAGCGACCGTACGATCGAAGACGCGATCGACGGCGCCGACCTCTTCATGGGGCTATCGGGTCCGGGCGTATTGAACGGCGAGCTCGTTAAGAAGATGGGGCCCAAGCCGATCATCCTCGCGATGTCTAATCCTATTCCCGAGATCATGCCCGAAGAGGCGATTGCTGCGCGACCGGATGCGATCATTGCTACGGGTCGCTCGGACTATCCTAATCAGGTAAACAACGTTCTCTGCTTCCCCTTCATCTTCCGCGGCGCGCTCGACTGTGGTGCGTCGACGATCAACGAAGAGATGAAGATGGCGGCGGTGCGAGCGATAGCAGACCTTGCAACTAAAGAAACATCGGATGTGGTCGCGGCGGCTTACGCCGATGAGAAGCTGCGGTTTGGCCCGGAGTATCTCATTCCCAAAGCGTTCGATCCGCGTCTGATCGAAGATATTCCGCTCGCCGTGGTCAAGGCGGCGATGGAGAGCGGCGTCGCCACGCGGCCGATACAAGATCTCGAGGCCTATAAGCAGACGCTGCATGAGTTTGTGAATCAGGCGGGGCTGTTTATGCAGCCGCTGATCGAGGTGGCGAAAAAGTCGCCGGCGCGCATCGTCTATGCCGAGGGCGACAACGACGACGTGCTCATGGCCGTGCAGGCGGTAATCGATGAAAACATCGCCAAGCCGATTCTCATAGGCCATCGCGGCAGCATGGAGCGCAAGATCGATAGGCTCGGGCTACGCATCGACCTCGACAACGAAGTAGAAGTGTTCGACCCGCTGCACTACGAACAGCACGACGACTTCGCCGCGTTCTACCACGAAGCGGTTGGCCGCCATGGCGTGTCGGTCGGCGCGGCGCGCAAAATAATGCGCAACGACAATACAGCAATCGCGGCGGTGATGGTCGCTCGCGGCGACGCCGATGGGTTGATCTGTGGCAAGGTCGGTCGCTTCGACTTTCATCTGCGCGAGATAATGCATCTGCTCGGGCCGGCGAATAAGGCCGAGACGCGTGAGCAGCTAGTATCGTCTACCGCGGTGCTACTCCTGCCTGACGGCCCGCTGTTTTTGGCCGACACGTCGATGAATGTGAATCCGACGTCGGAGGAGCTGGTAAAAATTACCGAGGCGAGCATCGATCTCGTGAGACGTTTTGGCATTGAGCCGAAGGTTGCGCTGTTGTCGCACTCTAACTTTGGCACTGCGAATAACCCTTCGTCGCGCAAAGTGCGGCTCGCGAGTGAGATACTGCGTGAGACCCATCCGACGTTACAGGTCGATGGCGAAATGCATGTGTTAAGCGCGCTCAATCCTAAGCTGCGCGAAACGATCTATTCGAAGGCCAATATCAAAGGCCGCGCGAATGTATTGGTGATGCCAAACCTCGACGCGGCGAATATCGCGATGGGGCTTATACGCTCGATGACCGATGCGCTATTGATCGGTCCTTTCATCAATGGCTTCCGCAAGCCTGCGCATATTGTGATTCCGTCGGTGACCTCGCGCGGAATTTTCAATATGACTGCGGTCACGGTCGCAGACATTCACAGCGCCGAAGCGGCCGCGAAATAAGCGAGGCTAGGGCAGCGCGAAGGTGAGAATTAAATCGCCTCCGCGTCTGCCACGGCTGCCTCCACCCGAGGCGACGGTGACGTATTCTTTGCCGTCGATCACATACAGGGCAGGAGAGGCGAAAATCCCCGACCCTGTATTGAATTTCCAAAGCTCCTCGCCTGTCGCCGCATCAAAGGCGTAAAAATAACCGGCGGTGTTACTCCCCGCGCCGACAAACACAACACCGCCTGCCGTAACCACAGCACCGGCTTGCCCGTAGCCTTCGAATATCTGGCGCCACACAAGTTCGCCTGTGGTCGGATCGTAGGCGGAGAAATAGCCCATCGGATCCCGCCCCGAACGGAACGGCTGGTCGATCGCGTTCACGTACAGCAGTCCCGTGAGCGGGCTATAGGCGATTGGCGCATAGTTGGAGCCGCCGCCATAGCCCGGGGCGAAAATCTGATTGGGGCCGATCGGGGTGAACTGTTCGACGAGGTGATACTCCTCGAGCTGTTCGGCTGGGATGTTTATCGGATAGACGGGCGACACCGGCTCCATGCGCTCGCCGTTGGCCTTGTGCGGAATTGGCTGCGTGGGCCAAGGCTCCTCGCCTTCGGTGTCGGTTTCGGTCGATACGGCAATCTCGGGGATCGGATGCACGGGTTCTCCGCTCTCCCGATCGAGAATGTAGAGCCAGCCATTCTTGCTCGCCTGCGCTAGCGCCTTCACCTGAATGCCGTCGACCAACATATCAAACAGCACGGGCTGGTTGCCCGAATCGTAGTCCCAGACGTCGTGATGTACCTGCTGGTAATACCACTCGAGTTTGCCGGTGTCGAGCGTCAGCGCGATGATCGCATTGGTAAATAAGTTTATGCCGTCGCGCTTGGCGCTGTTGCCGAAGGGGTTGCCCACGGCGAAATAGACAAGCCCGAGCTCGGGATCTATCGAGGGTGTTTCCCAAATGCCGCCGCCGTTGCGCTCGCCGCCGACCCACGTTGGACCAGCGATATCCCAACCCTGATCGGTCTCGTCCTGCGGCACGGTATTAAAGTGCCATTCGACTTTGCCGGTTTTTGCATTCACTGCCAGCACATAGCCGCCGGCGATGTGGCTTTCGCTGCGCGTGGTTCCTATATAGAGCATGCCGTTGTGAATCTGCGGCGCGGTTGTAAACCAGTAGCCAACGGAGATTGCCGTTTCGATGCTCGGATCTTTGAGGTGTAACACGTCGAGAATCACCGACGCCATGCCGCCGTCGCCAAAGCTTTCAATGGGCTCGCCGGTTTTCGCATCGAGCGCAAAAATGAAAGAACCCGCCGCGGTATACACGATGCCGTCGTCGACGACGACGCCGCGGTGTCTAAAAATATAGCCTTCGCGGCGGCCGCCACCGAGTTTGCCGCTAACGTTGTATTCCCACAGGAGATGGCCGTCGGTGGCATTGGTTGCGTAGACGCTGCCGCGCGCGTCGGTCACATACATAATGCCGTCGACAATGATGGGCGTGGTTTGATTGCTTACGCCATCGATAACGCCATGCTGGAAAAGCCACGCGGGTTTTAGTGAGGCGACATTGTCGGGAGTGATTTGATCGCTCGGCGTAAAACGCGTACCGGCTAAATCGAAATTATGTAGGGGCCATTCGAGCATGCGCACAGTCGATGCTTTTGGCGGGCTGTCCTTGTCGATGACGATGCTCGCCGTGCAGCCGCTAAGCGCGGCGTAGGCAGCGACAGCGATGGCAAGGTTTTTAGCAGTGCGCGTGTTCATTATTTATGCCCCACGATGTTAAAGAAATCGATAAATTTCTTCATGTTGTTGGCGTCCTGCGAGATTAGCAGCGAATGGTCGCCCCCTTCGATCTCGACATACAGATGCTGCATGCCGCGCGCTGCCATCCCGGCGACCCACGTGCGCGTGGCAAAAACAGGCACTAGCTCATCTTGATCACCCTGCAAAATAAAGATCGGGAGGTGGGCGATCTTGTCGAGTATTTCGTCCATCGGCGCCGAGATTGCCGGCGCCGGTGCGGCGACGCCTAACGCGGCGAAGACGTCAGGGTGTTTAGCGGCGAGATGGTAGGTGCCGCCACCGCCCATGGAGTGACCCCACAGAAAAATGCGGTCGCTGTCTATGCGCAGCTCATCGCGAACGAGGTCTAGCACGTTCATGACGTCCTGCTCACTGTAGACACCGTCTTGCGGGTCCTCCGCGGGCCGCGATCCATACCAGCCCTCGCGGATATAGCCCAGCGGCGTTACTACCGCGTAGCCGCTTTCTTCCGCCTGATCGAGGAGGCCGTGGTAGCCCATCAACCAGTCGTAGCTGCGGCCAAGGCCGTGAAGGGAAACCAGAAGCGGGAGCGATTCTGAACCGTTCGGATCATAGGACGAGGGCACGAAAATGGCGTAGGGAAGTGTCTCGCCGGTGGGCTCGAAAACATAGCTGCGGTGCTGCACGCGAGGGTCATCGATGTGACTCTCGTCGTCTGCCGCGGTGCGGTCAGCAAAGGCTGCCGGTGCAAAGGCGAGTATAGTGAGTATAGGGAGTATAGCGATTGAGCGGATTGCAGGAGAAAGGGCTACGAAAAATCGTGAGTAGAACGACATGGGGTTGCTCCTTTTTAAATAGTGCGCTCGCTAATTCATCAATTAACCAACGCGGTAAACGAATCATTCTCAGCCATCACCCGAATCAATTTGATCGCGTCGTTGTCGAGTCTGGCATAGGCCGCTTTTAAATGCTCACCGATATCGACGGCCTGATGTTCATCGGGCAACTCGCGGCGATAGCGAAAGCGAACGAAGAGATAACCCGCCTCGGGCTCTTCGATCGTCGCCTCGCTCTCGGCATGGATTTGGGGTTTATCTCGCTGCGTTTTGGTGAGCACGCGCGACTCGTGCTCAAGCGTTACATCTTCGTAAAAGTGCGAATCGCCCGCGCTGATTTCACGAACAAAACATTCGCCGTTCTGAGGATGCGAGAAACATTCGATGCCTTCGATGAATCGCTGCGGGCTTCGCGCACGAAGCACGAGTCCCTCCCAGAGATGCGCGCGGCTAATGTCGGTGCTGGTGGGATTCTCGGGCTCGTTTACTTGCACTATGTGCTCGAATTCCAGAAAGCCCTTCTCGGACGTAGCGAAGTTTGTTTTCGAATCAGTCAAGCGTCAATCCCCACGCTTCAACCTCGCTCAGCATGTCGTGCGCGGTCCAGTCGAATTTAAGCGGCGTGATGGTGGCATAGCCCTGTTGGTAGGCGTAGGTGTCGCTCGTGGAGTCTAGCGCCCGGTTGCCGATATAAGAGGCCTCGTATTCGCTGACCTCGCCGTCTGTGCGCGTGAGCTCGTAAGGCGAAAATGTGAGATAGGACTCGCCCATAGGACGCACCGCGACGCCCTTGAGCTCGCCGCCCGGTACATTAATTGAGATAACGATGCCCTCGGGCGCGCCTTCGCGCTGATACTTTGCAACCAGCTGCCGGGTAAGGTTTACCGTGACTGCAGTATCGACATTGGCAGTGTCCTGCGACACCGCGATCGCAGGGACGCCCTGATAAATCGCTTCCATCGCTGCGCCCACGGTGCCGGACAGGTGTGACACATCGCCGACATTCGCGCCTTGGTTAATCCCTGAAACGACGAGGTCGAACGGCTCGTCTTTGCCGAGATGCAAAAGCCCGAAGCGCACTGCGTCGGCAGGACGGCCGTCGACCGCATAGCCAAAAAACTCGCCGTTAGCAAAAATACGTTCGACCCTGCGCGCGCCGCCATCGGTAGACTGACTGCTGCCTGACTTGTTCGCGTCTGGCGCCGACACCACAATCTCGACATCGTCGAGCGTCGCCAGTCCCTCGCGCAGAGCGTGGATAAGCGGCGAATTGATTCCATCGTCGTTTGATATCAGTATGCGGTAAGAATCGGCGAAGGCAGCGGTGCTTGTGAGCAAGCTCGAGGCAAGGGCAAGCAGGGCAAGTGATGTAACGGGCTGGCGCATAGCGGTAGACTTCCTTGTACGCAGAATCAGTAGTTGTAAGCAATATAGACCAACTCTGCGTATTATTACCACCCACGGGGCGCTAGATGCGCCTGCGGTTGGATTAGCAGTTGGATAACAGTTGGATTAACAGCGAGACAAGCGGCAGGACGAACAATGCTTAACAGATTACTGAGAACTGGAGCCGCGGCTGTGGCAATCGTTGGCGCGCTGGTGACACCGGCCACGGCTGCCGAACCTGAGCCTCGCGCGGAGGCTGCCGAGCTCACTAATCCCTTACTTTACGCGATTGCTTGGCGTCAGACGGCGGCAGAATTTCGCGCGCTGTATTATCAGGGCTTTGCACTGGCGCGGCTGCGCGTCGAGCAAGCACTCGCTGCGCGCGAGGCAGGCACGCTCGGTGATGCGCGTCCCCTTGCGGTGATCACCGACGTTGACGAAACCGTGCTCCTATCTGGCGCCTACTGGGGGCAGCTCATTGCCGACGGCGGCGACTTCTTCGATGACGCCACGTGGGATGCGTGGGTGCCGAGCAATCAGTTTGTCGCAAGCCCCGGCGCGCGCGAATTCGCTGCATTTTGCGAGGCAAACGAGGTGACGCTTTTCTTTGTCACGAATCGCGATCAGGGCGAGGCGACCTTCGAGCTCGCGCTGGGTAATTTGCAGGCCGCGGGGTTTGATAATGCGCGCGCCGACCATCTTCGCGTGCTGCGCGACACGTCTAACAAAGAGGCCGTGCAGGCGCAGATTCGCAGCGACTACCATGTGATTGCCTCGCTGGGCGATAACCTCAACGACTTCGCGCGGCGCTACTATGTCACCGATGTTGCGGCGCGCGAGGCCTTAATGCACGAAGACGCGGCTCGCTTTGGCACCGACTATATCGTTTTCCCTAATCCAACAGACGGTCACTGGATCCGCGCGATCTTCGGCGAATCAGAACCGGCGCCAACTGACGCGAACCGCCGAATACTGCGCGGCGCCGCGCTGGGCCGCTAGAACTCGACACCACTTTCGTGCCGACCTATTATGTCGTCCTCACGCATGGCGATGACACGCTTTTTCAAACTACTTACGCAGAGACCGCTCGATGAACCCCGATATTCTCTTTACCCCGTTTACCAGCCCCAAACTCACGCTAAAAAATCGCGTCGCCATGGCACCAATGACTCGGCAGTTTTCGCCAGACGGCGTACCCGACGACGCAGTGCTGCAGTATTACAAACGCCGCGCCGAGAACGATGTGGGGCTTATCATCACCGAAGGTACGACGGTTAATCATAAGGCGGCCTCCAACGAAGTGCGTATCCCTGGCTTCCACGGTAAAGCGCTCGATAGCTGGCATAAAATTGTCGAAACGGTTCATGCAGCCGGCGGTAAAATAGCGCCACAGCTTTGGCATCAGGGCGGCATGCGTCGACCGGGCGAGGGTGCGTATCCAGACTATCCATCGGCCACGCCATCGGGCTTAGTCGGGCCGGGCAAAAAGGTCTATGAAGCGCTCAGCAACGCGGAAATCGACGACCTGATTGCCGCGTTCACACAGGCGGCGAAAGATTCAAAAGACCTAGGCTTCGACACGCTCGAGCTACACGGTGCGCACGGCTATCTCATCGATAACTTTTTTTGGGAAGGCACGAACCAGCGCGACGATCAGTACGGCGGTTCGCTTGTTAAGCGCACGCGTTTTGCGACTGACATCGTGCAGAGCATTCGCGCCGAAATCGGCGACGACTATCCGATCATCCTCAGATTCTCGCAGTGGAAGCAGCAGGACTTCACCGCGCGTCTCGCGCCGAGTCTCGAAGAACTCGAGCAGTTTGTTAAGCCGCTTTCGGATGCCGGCGTCGATATCTTCCACTGCAGCACGCGTCGATTCTGGGAGCCCGAATTCGAAGGCTCCGATCTCAATCTCGCGGGATGGGTCAAGAAAATCACTGGCAAGCCAACGATCAGCGTTGGCAGCGTCGGTTTGACTGAGGAATTTATTGCGACCTATCGCGGCGGCGAAGCTGAAGTTGCTAGCATCGACGATCTGATTACGCGTATGGAAGCCGACGAGTTTGACATAATTGCCGTGGGACGTGCGCTTATCGCAAACCCCGACTGGGTTACTAAAGTGCGCGCGGGCAAATTCGATGAGCTGGTCACCTATAACCAAGAGATGCTGAGCCAGCTTATCTAGCAGCGCGGTGTCTATCCAAACGCTAAACGCCGGACACTAGGCACGAGATATTGAAAGGAGGCGAGTGCAATGAATCAAGGGTCGCGACGCATGAGACTACTCGCGTTTTGCGGAGCGATCGTTCTGGTCATTGCCTATTTTTTATTTACGCCTCCGTCTGTTGATAACACTGCGGTGATTTCTAGCAGCGACGACGCAATTGCCCGTGGCGCCTATCTGGTTAACGCGGGCGGCTGTGTGAGTTGTCATCTCGCAGTTAACGACGACGGCTCAACCAACTCAGCGATCTTAAGTGGCGGCCACGCGCTGGTGACCGATTTCGGTACTTTCTTTGCGCCCAATATTACGCCGGACGTCGACACCGGAATCGGCAACTGGCGGGCACAGGATTTTCTGCGCGCGCTTCAGCATGGGCGCTCGCCCGAGGGCAGCTTCTATTTCCCAGCGTTCCCGTATCGCGCCTACGCAGGCTTAAATGACCAAGATGTTCTCGACATCGGCGCGTATCTCTTATCGCTCGATCCAGTAAGCAATGTAGTCCCTGAGCATGAAACGCCTTGGTGGCTTTCGCGTTTTGCGCTTGTGGGTTGGAATTTGTTGGCCGATCTGACAGGCGGGGATGCCCCCGAGCTAATCGCTGGGCAGGAGGAGTCGCCGCTTATCGAACGCGGCGCCTATCTTGCGCGCAATCTCGGACACTGCGGTGAGTGCCACACGCCGCGCAACAAACTCGGTATTTCGCAGCTCGCGCAGGAATTTGCGGGGGCGCAGATAGGTGAAGAGAGAATCGAGGCGATCGATAGTGCGGCGCTAGCAGACTGGGACCGAAGCAGTTTCGATTTGTTTCTGCTGCTCGGCATGAAACCCGATGCAGACTTCGTGGGTGGCGACATGAGCGATGTGATTGAACACAACACGTCGCGCCTAACGGATGCCGACCGTCTCGCGCTAGCCGCGTTCTTCACGCGGTAGCGCTTAAAGGCCGATCTCGAATCTCGATGACGAAATTCGGTGCAGAACCTAGTCGTTGTCGACGCGGAACGTGTCGTGACAGTCGCCGCATGAGCCGCCGAGCGCCCTAAAGGCACCGAGAGTCTGTCCACGATCGCCCGTTGCGGCGAGATCCGCAAAGGCATTGGCGTTGTTCATCAATGCCATGGCCTTATTCTCGAATTCTGCCTTGTTTTCCCAGATTACGTCTAACGCTTCGGTTTCGACATCGAAGTCGCGCGTGTCGTGCATAAAGACGTCGGGGATCGTCGGCGCAAGCGCTGCGATGCGGCGACCGTTTTTCTCTGCCAGCTCGGCATCAAAAGGGGCACCACGCGCCATACCGACCAGCGGAACCAAATAGAAACGTAAAAGTTTGAATACTGACTGACGCGTGTCGGCGGCGCCGGCGGCTACCTGCTCGGGAGTGGGCGCGTCCTGCGCGTTTGCCGTGGTGACCACTGCCGTACTGAATACTGCGGCCGCGGTGGCCACTACTAGCGCTTTCTTTATCATTGTTGTTTTCCTTGATTTAGCGACTAAACGGATTGCATCGAGGGTAAGTCTCGCCTAATGGCTAGCTTCACGCAAGAGCGCAAAAATGTGAATGAAGGAAAATGAGCGAACCTAACATAACGAAAAATGCGCCGCGGCAAAGCATGCGCGGCCGCGGCGCATTGGTGGACAAGTTAGGACTCCACCTAAAGCGCTCCTAGCGGCGGGTGTAGCCGTAGTAGTCGTCGCGCCTTTTTAGAGGCGCAAGGAAAAAATAAAACACCCAAGCAAACCAAGATAGGCAGACCATCGCGATTAACCACGCGATCTTCTCATAGCCTGTGGTTTGATCCGATGTTGCGATTATCCAGAATGGCGCGATCCAGATCAGAAAGACCACGAGTGCACCGAATACAGAGAAGGCCACAGAAAGAATGGGTATCGCGATAATCAGTCCGATCAGGGTTAGGCCAAGAAGGCCAAGGGTCGAGAGAAATTTCATACGGCGTACTCCGCATTTACCAAGTTGTGGTGAGTGATGCGAGTATCGTGCCAAGTGCGTTCTATGGCGTAATTGCGGGGGTTTCGTGCGTTGCTTGTGTAAGAGGGCTAGGTATTTTCGCCAAATTTTGATTTATCTCGCTAGAAAATACGCATCAAGGGCTCTGATATCCCGGCCCGCGCAATACTCTCCCGGGGCGTGCCCCCGTGTGCTGACCATTTGCAACCACGACTTCGCCATTGACTAACACCGTGTTCACGCCAACCGCATACTGATGCGGCTGCTCAAAAGTCGCTTTGTCGATTATGGTGTCCGGATCGAAAATTGCGATGTCTGCGAAATAGCCTTCGACTAAGAGACCTCGGTCGCGAATGCTTAAGCGCTGAGCGGTAAGGCTAGTCATTTTGCGAATGGCGTTCTCGAGGCTTATCACGCCGCGTTCACGAACATAGTGACCTAGCACTCGCGCGAAGGTGCCATACTGACGCGGATGCGGCGCGCCCTCACCGAATACGCCCACCGGGCCGTCTGAACCGATGGCAACCGCCGGATGCTGCATGATGCGGTCTACATCCTGTGGGCCTATCGCATGATAGACCGCGCTGACATTGCCGATCTCGACAATCGCCATCGTCACCTCGGCGGCATTCTCGACATTGGGTTCGAGTCCGCGGTCGCGCGTAATTTCGGTGAGATTTTTGCCTTCGATTGAACGATCGTTTGGGCTGCGCGAGATAGACACATTTTTGGAGTCACCGCCGCCGCGGTCGAACAAAATCTTATCTATGATTGCCGCTTTGACCGTTCCCCGAGTCTCGGGGCTCTCGAGGCGCTCAAGCATTTTTCCGCGACCGCCTTCCTGCGCCCACTGCGGGATAAGGGCGTTGATGCTCGTTTGCGACGCGGTGTAGGGGTATTGATCGAGCGTGACATCGACTCCGCGGGCGCGGGCTTCGTCGACAAGTTGGAGGCTGTCGACCGAGGCGCCCCAGTTTTGCACACCGATCACTTTGTGATGGGTTATCTGAACGGGAATACCGGCCTGCTCCCCGATAGCGATCGTTTCGCTCACCGAGTCGAGCAGCTGATTAGCTTCCTCGCGCATATGCGAAATATAGATACCGCCATACTGCGCAGCAACCTTCGACAGTTCTACGACTTCCTCTGTTGGTGTAAAACTACCTGGAACATAGAAAAGACCGGTCGAGATCCCCAGCGCACCGTCGCGCATTGCTTCGGCAACCATAGCCTTCATGCGCTCAAGCTCGAGCGGTGTCGCGTCTCTGTCGTCGCGCCCGACAACCGCTTCGCGAATCGTGCCTTGTCCAACAAAAACGGCCCAGTTTGGACTAATGCGCTTGGCTTCGATTTCGGCGTAGTGGGCCGCAATAGGAAAAGGGGAGCTGCCGTCGTTGCCCTCAGTAAGCGTAGTCACGCCCTGTAGAAGCGAACTCTCCGCCGTCGGCACATCGAAAATGCCGCGCAGGGCGTGCGTGTGTGGGTCGATAAAACCCGGTGCCACAACCAGCCCGGTGGCATCGATAATCTGCGCGGCCTGCTTGGTCGAGAGATCACCAATAGAGACAATTCGGTCTCCGCGAATGCCAACATCGGCTTCGTACCAAGGGTTACCCGAGCCGTCGACGATCGGGCCGTTGGCGATAATAGTATCGAAATCTTGAGCCAACGACGCCGACGAAAAAAACAGCAGCGAAAAACTGAGGGCGCCCCGTGCAACGAGGGTGAGTGAGACGAGACTTCGTGCGGATCGTACGCGTTGATCTTTCATTCTCAATCTCCCTCTTGTTCGAATCACCAAATCCGCACGCGGTCTTCCGGCGCGAGATAGAGCGCATCTTCGGGCTGGACATCGAACGCCTCATACCATTCGTCGAAGTTGCGAACCACGCCGTTAACGCGGAATTCCGATGGGGAATGCGGGTCGGAGGTGAGGCGCTGAATCAGCGCGTCTTCACGGTATTTTCGCTGCCACACCTGCGCCCAGCTCAGGAAGAAGCGCTGATCGCCAGTGAGTCCGTCTATGACCGGCGCCTCTTCGCCGCCGAGAGACAACTTATAGGCGCGATAGGCGAGGGAAAGTCCGCCGACGTCGCCGATGTTCTCGCCGAGGGTGAAATTTCCGTCAACAAAATAGCCAGGAACCGGCTCGAACTGATCGTACTGGGCGGCGAGCGCGGTGGTCAGTTTTTCGAAGTTGGCGCGGTCGTCATCGGTCCACCAATTACGCTGCACGCCGAGCGAGTCTGATTTAGAGCCTTGGTCGTCGAAGCCGTGGCCCATCTCATGGCCGATTACTGCGCCGATGCCGCCGTAGTTCACGGCCATGTCGGCTGCGGGGTCGAAGAAGGGCGGCTGCAGGATTCCGGCAGGGAACACGATCTCGTTGAACGATGAGTTGTAATAGGCGTTAACCGTTTGTGGCGTCATGCCCCACTCTTCACGGTTCGTTGGCTTACCCAAACGGCTGATTTCATCGGCATAGTTGAACTCGCGTACGCTGCGCGCATTCGCGAAGAGGTCGTCGCGGCTAATTTCGATCGCTGAGAGGTCGCGCCACTCGTCGGGATAGGCGATTTTCGGGCGGAACGATTCGAGCTTGAGTCTCGCTTCCTTTTTGGTTTCTTCACCCATCCAGTCGAGGCTCGCGATGCTGTTGGCGAGCGCCGTGCGCAGGTTCTCAACGAGTCCTTGCATCTGCTGCTTCGCAGACTCTGGGAAATGCTTCTGCACGTAGATCTGACCGACCGCTTCGCCAAGGCTGTTGAGCGAACCGACGCGCTCGACACCACGTTCCCAGCGCTGACGCTGTTCGGGGACGCCGTTGAGCACTGTCGAATAGAAATGGAAATTCTCGTTGTCGATCTCTTGGGACAGCACGCTCGCAAGGTTAGAGATGTGCTGATAGCTCATGTAGCTTATCCAGTCGTCCAATGGGACGCTGTCGACTAAGGCAATGATCGGCGCCATTGCGCTCGGGAAAGAGACGTTAAGGTCTTCGATCTCGGTTATGCCTGCCGCGGCCCAGTAAGCGTCCCAGTCCATGGCCGGATAGGCCGCTTTAAACTCTGCGTATGTCATTGGATTGAAGGTAAGGTCGCGGTTACGGCGATCGGCGCGTGGCCAGAGATTCTCGGCAAACGCGGTCTCGAGTGCGAGCACCGCCTGCGCTTTCTCGGCTGCGTTTTCAATGCCTGCGAAGCCAAGCATGCGTTCGATATGCGCGACGTATTCGCTGCGCACGTTGACATACTGTTCGGTGTCGAGAAGGTAGTAGTCGCGATCGGGTAGGCCGATGCCGCCGAGGCTCAGGACTAGCTGATGACGATCAGGATCGCGACGATCGGCGCCGACATACCAGCCAAACGGGCTTGCCGTGGCCTCGAGCTGCGAGCGACCCAGTGCTTCGACCAACGCTTCGCGCGAATCGATTGCGGCGAGCTTAGCGAGACTCTCACGCAGCGGGCCGATGCCGCGCTCATCGAGCAACTCGGTATTCATGTAGCTCAGATAATAGTCGCTTATCTTTTGCTCGATGGTGCCCGCGGCGGGTTCTGCAGCAGAGAGCTCTTCTATAATCGTGTTTACGCGTTCGTCCGAACGATCGCCCAGCACTGAGAAAGACCCATAGTTGCTCCGGTCTGCGGGTAGTTCAAACTCGTCGAGCCATTTGCCGTTAGCGAAGCGGAAAAAATCGTCGCCGGGCTTTGTGTTGGGATCTTGTTGGCTAAGATCGATTCCGAAATTGCCGAGCTCGGGTTTGATCAAGCTAGGGACATCGCCAGTGCCGCCGAGAGGAGTAGAGTTCGTTGCCGGTTCGCTGCAGGCACTGAGGGCGAAGCAAAAAATTATGGGAAATGCGGGGAAATTTCTGGGAAAAATCATGGTCGCTCCAACTTGCAAGGGTGAATGCGGCAAGTATAGCGGAAAAACACATGTCTAGTTTACGCGTTTGATGTGAGCGGAATTAAAATAAAAGCCCCCGGGTCGACGAGCCGACCTCGGGGGCTTTTAGCGATCAGAACGATCTAATAGTAGTGTAGTAGTGGCTAGAACTACTGAATCTGCCAGAGAACCCTTGCATAAATTCGTCGACCGCGGCCATCGAATACGATGGTATCGTAGTTGAGCGAACTGACTTCACGATAAGGGATGTCGGCATTGAACACATCCAACACACCGAATGAGAAGTTAGTAGATCCAATTGCTCCACCCCAATCTTTCGAGTATCGATACTGAAGGTCCCACGT
This sequence comes from Pseudomonadales bacterium, assembly GCA_023268635.1. GTDB lineage: Bacteria > Pseudomonadota > Gammaproteobacteria > Pseudomonadales > Pseudohongiellaceae > UBA9145. The sequence continues at coordinate 36,772 of JALQUB010000027.1, read as the reverse complement.
ATTGTAGCTGTCAATCTTCTCGTCCAGCATGCTGCGCGTAAAATCAGACCCGCTTTCGTACGCAGTTTGATACGCGAGGTCTCGGTACGAGCCTATGTGACGATTGATTAAGCTCAAACCGTGAGCGTCTCTTTGCCAAGATAACGTCAGTGTCCCTTTATTGTCAGGGAGCGAACGCACGATATTGCCATCGCCCGTGGTGCCGGCTGCATCAAAAACGTAGGTATCAAGCAGTCCGCGTTCTAGACCAGGCACATTTTCGAGCGTGTACTGTCGTACATGCGTGTAGTCGACCCGCGCACTGAACAGGCCGAGATCATTCGACCAGTTGTAGCCGAGTTTAAGGTCTGCTCCATCTGCCGTAATCACGCCAGCGTTGATCGCCCGCAGTGTTGTCGTAATGAGGTTGGCCGTGGTCGTTCCAAATGCGCGTTGAATACCCTCGACCACATAGGTCCGCGGATCAACCACGCAGTTTAGACGCTCAGCCGAGTCGCGACCGAATTCGGCTTCGATAGCCGAGGGACTGCAGGGCGTGTAGGGCTGTGCGGAGTCTGCTGGAATCGTGTCGTTAAGAATGTAGTTAGCCTCATTCTGTGACGCGGCGATGAACGCCTCGATTTCAGGTTGAATCGCGCGAATTGGTGGTTCAGGTAGCACACGATCACTCACCTCAAAGCGCCAGAAGTCAGCACCTACACTTAGGCCATCCAGGCTTCCGGTCGGCGTCCACTGGAAACCGACGCTATACGTGTCCGCGTATTCATTGCCCACGTAGGGTGCAGGACCACCCAACGTATAAGTTGCCTCTGCTTCCGCATTGTCGTCAGTCGGGGGCACGAGTCCGGCACGAACTGCTTGGTTGGAAATAGGATCGCGGAATGTATAAGACGAAGACTGTAGGCCTGTCTCTACGATCGCGATGTTAGGCGCGCGGAAAGACTGAGAGAAAGATCCCCTGATAAGCAGGTTTTCAGTTGCCCTCCAGCTCATGGCAATCTTAGGTGAAAGTTCGCTGCCGATCTGACCCCCATAGTCCTCAAAGCGGAGGGCAACCTGCGTCTCTACATTCTCAATGAACGGCAGAGAAAGCTCCATAAACGCCGCTTTCGTTGTGCGTGTATTGTTATAGTTAAATGCACACATTGCACATTCAAAGTTATTACTTACGCGATGGAAGGAGTCAGGAACCCCGTTAGCATCGTACGTAAGTATTCGGTTCTGTAGACCGGGATAATGCAGTTCGGATGCCTCTTCTTTTGTGTTGCGTTCACGGTATTGACCACCTACCGCAAACTGCGCAGTACCGCCCTTCATCTCGAACAGCTCTCCGGACACGACAGCATCAAATACAGCGAGCTTGTTGCGCTTGTCTACGCGATCCACTGTTACATTCATCCAATCCATCAGCTCGCGGCTGTTGGCGAGGTTCGGGTCAGAAAGCTGACTCAGGTACGGGTTATAGAACATACAACCGCCCTGACCCTGGTTGTTACTCGTCAGCGCATAGCTTAAGTTCTCACGCGTCGTGAAAACGAACCCTGGGAAGAATGTCTGCACCAAGCCGGGTGCGTAAAAATCCCATGCCTGCGGAACTGCGCCACCGAAGGGCCCAGGCGCGCCCGCGAAGTCGAAATCAGGTCGCCCATTAGGCGTGCAGTTAGGTCCGCCTAGCCCGTTTGCAGCCAGCTCGGCGCGATCTCTGTTAAACGTTTTATATTGCTGCTCTAAGGACGATCCACCCCATGAATAGCTCACGTCATAGTTCATCGCTCGGTCGAAGGCTTCGAATTCGCCTTTAATTCCAGCTTGAACGCTTACGGTGCTCGTTTCGGTGATGTTGTTCTCTGCGCCAGTTCGGATGATGCCATCGCGCAAGCCTTGATACATGGCGACATTAGGCCCGCCGTTGCTCGCAGCCAGAGGCATATTGGGCATGTCAGCTAACGTCGGGCGGCTCAATCCCGCCTGAGGAGCGAAGAAGCCGAGCTCTAAAGTCTGACCTATCGAGTTGTTACCATAGCGCGGGTTACGCGCATACGCGCCGGGAGGTGCGAGGAAGACTGTAGGACCTCGAGACTGGTTATAGCCGTCGTCGGCACGTGTCGTTTTTGAGTCAGAGTGGCTAAAGAACGAATAGAACTCAGTTGTGTCGTTAAACTGATGATTAAATGAACCAGCAAAGGAGTTACGTTCTGTCGCATTAGTCACATAATTCCAGTCGGAGGTGTCCATGCGGCAGGTGCCCGCTTTCTCGCCGCGGTCTTCGCGCAGACGACCAATTTGAGGCTTAGAGCCATCAGGTAACGTCGTTGTGTAGCAACCTGGGTCTGTATAAATGTAATTACTTGCCAGTCCCCCTTCGGCTAAATTTTGCGCATAAATGTCGTTATTGAGCCACGCAGCGGCATTAAATTGAGAGCCAAACGCTGGGCTGTTAATGAGTGTTCCTGCATCTGATACCGTGCCCAAGAATTCGGAGTAGGGGCCATAGAAATTGGCATCTTTAACGGCGACAGGATCTCTCTCAAAGCGCTCTGCTGATAATACTAAGTGCGTTGCACCGTCATTAAATGATGTTCCCCAGATACCACTTACCGTTGCATCAAAGGCATCACCTGCTTTTTGGACACCCTGAAGGTCCCCGTAAAGCTCCAGGCCTTCGAAATCATTGCGCATAATGATGTTAACAACACCCGCCACTGCGTCTGCTCCGTAGAGCGCTGAGCCGCCGTCGGTCAATACTTCGACACGGTCGGTCATCACGAGCGGAATGGAATTTAGGTCGACAAACTCACCGCCACTCTGCGTCGTCGCAGCGGCCGGCACCATGCGCTTACCATTGATCAGCGTGAGTGTGGAGTTCTCGCCGAGGTTACGCAGGTTGACGTTTGCTGTGCCTTCTACTTGGCCGTTGTCCGAACCTGGGTTGGTAATGGAGCCTGAGTTAACTTCTAAGTTTTTAATGACATCCCAGATCACCGCAGCGCCCTGCGCTTCGATACTGGAGCGATCAATTACTTGGACGGGCGAAGGAGCGTCGAGGGGAGAGCCGCGGAAATACGAACCTGTAACTACGACTTCTTCTACTGGGTTGTCTTGAGCTGATACTTGTAAGGATAATCCTGCCATCACGGCGAGTGTAATCGCCCTGCGTGAACTGGGGATAAGATTGCGCATGCTTTTCTCCCTCATTTAGATGAGATTAGAGTTTTATTATTATGGTAAGCATCTGCGTTCTAGCTGACGTTGACTGCACTCACATGACGAACTGCGACTACATGCCTACTTGTCAAGAGTATAAATAGCTAGCGATAAGAATTTCAATACGAAGATTGTGACATTATTTTGAAATGTTTCGATACGGAAGTGGCTTAGAAGAGGTGCTGACTTACGCTCAAAAACTCAGAGCATAAAAAAACGGCGAGGATCTCTCCTCGCCGTTTTTATTTTCAGCCTAGCTTAATCAGGCCTGAAGCACTTATTGCCTGGCTGTTAGAAAGACCATAGCGCGCGCGCGTACCAGCGCTTACCACGACCCTCGAACACAGTCGCGTCGTAGTTCAGTGCACTCAACTCGCGGTAAGGCAGAGTCTTGTTTAAGGCGTCTAGCAAGCCGACTGTGAAGGTCGTGCTGCCATAGCGTGAATTATCCCACGCTTTGTTGTAGGTGTACTGGACATCCCACGTGTTATAGCTGCCTATTTCACGTGACAGAAGCGGGCGAGTGAAGTCATTAGCGACTGTCAACGCACCTTCATACCCGAGGTCACGGTAAGAACCGATGTGACGGTTAATTAGGGTTACACCCTGATTACCGTTGCGCCAGTTGAACGTCAGCGTACCTTTATTGTCAGGCATAGAGCGCACGAGGTTGCCGTCGCCTGTTGTACCAGCCGCATCGTAGACACCCGTGTCCAGCAGTCCATTGATCATGCCAGGCACGCCGTCAAATACATACTGACGAACGTGAGTGTAAGTCATGTTCGCGCTGAATATGCCCAGATCGTTGCTCCATGAGTAGCCGGCCTTCAGGTCGATACCATCGGCAGTGATCTCACCGGCGTTGATCGCACGAAGCGTCGTCGTTACTAGGTCGCCGAACTCGTTGCCCACTGGGCGCTGAATGTTAGGCACGATATAAGCTGTTGGCGAAACAACGCAGTTCAGACGTTCTGCAGAATCGCGGCCAAATTCGGCTTCGATAGCAGAGGGTGAACAAGGCACGTTTACGACGGGCGAGTCGAGTGAAATCGAATCGTTGAGTACGTAGTTGCTCTCGTCCTTAGACGCTGCGATGAATGCTTCGATCTCTGGCTGAAGCGCATTGATCGGAGGCTCAGGCAATACACGGTCGCTTACTTCGAAGCGCCACGCATCGGCGCCGATGCTCAAGCCTTCGAGTGCTCCACCTGGAGTCCAGAGGAAACCTAAGCTGTAGGTATCGGCATACTCGTTACCTACGTCAGGAGCAGGGCCACCGAGTGTGTAGGTTGACTCACGCTCGCCATTTTCGATCGTTGGCGGTAATAAGCCTGCACGAACTTTCTGGTTCGAAATCGGGTCTTGGAAGGAGACCGAAGACGACTGCAGACCTGTTTCTACGATGGCGATGTTCGGAGCGCGGAACGACTGAGAGAATGAACCACGAATGAGTAGCTCTTCAAATGGACGCCAGCTCATCGCGATCTTTGGTGAAAGCTCGCTGCCGATTTGGCCCCCATAGTCTTCAAAACGAAGCGCTATCTGAGTCTCGACGTTCTCGATGAACGGCAGTGAGAGTTCCATGAACGCAGCAGAGGTTGTGCGTGAATTGTTGTAGTTAAACGCACACATCGCACACTCATAGTTGTTACTTACGCGATGAAATTCGTTTGGTACGCCGTTTTCGTCATAACCCAAGATGCGGTTCTGCAGACCAGGGTAATGCAACTCGTTTGCGATCTCTTTTGTGTTGCGGTCACGATACTGGCCGCCCATCGCGAACTGTGCCGTGCCGCCTTTCATTTCGAACAGCTCACCGGAAACAACGGCGTCGAATACCGCAAGCTTGTTGCGCTTATCGACTCGACGGACGTCTTCGAGGATGTAATCCATCAATGCCGGATCGTTTGCGACGTTCGGATTGCTGAGCGAGCTTAGGAATGGATTATAGAACTGGCAACCGCCTTGACCTTGATTGTTACTAGTTAAACCGAGAGAGATGCTTTCACGCGTTGTGAACACGAACGCGGGGAAGAAGGTCTGTGCGAACGCCGCGGCATCGGATGCCCAAAGGTTTGGCAGGAAGCCAAATGCACCTGGAGCGCCCGCAAAGTCGAAATCTGATCGACCGTTAGGCGTACAGTTTTCGCCGCCGAGGCCAAGAGCAGCAAGCTCTGTACGCTCACGGTTGAACGTGCGGTAGTTCTCTTCCATCGACGATTCGCTCCACGAATAGCCAATGTCGTAACTGATTGCGCGATCGAACGCGTCAAATTCACCACGAAGACCCACTTGTACTGCTGAGCTAGACGTCTCAGTGATGTTGCCGTCCCCGCCTTGACGAATTATCCCATTACGCACTTGCGACCAAGTCGCTACGTTTGGACCACCATTCGCTGCCGATAGTGGGTGATTAGGCATATCTGCTGCAGTTGGTGGAGTCAAGCCGGCTGCTGCAGCGAAAGCGCCTAGTTCGAGGTACGCTCCAACAGGGTTGCCGCCGTGTGCGCCGGGCTGTGGTAGGAAAATAGTTGGTCCGCGCGATTCGTTATAACCGTCGTCGCCTCGGTGGATAGTCGATTCTGAGTGTTGGAAGAATGAGTAAAATTCAGTGCTGTCGCTGAAAGTGTGCTCAAACGTTCCTGCATAGCTGTTGCGAACAGTTTCTTGTGCAGCAATTGCCCAGTGAGACACGTCGTCTGAGCAAGATCCGCCAGCTTGTCCTTTATCATAACGTCGTGCGCCCGGCTCGATGAGAGGACCGCCTTTGGCGCCGAAAGTCGTGTAGCAACCAGGGTCAGTCCAAACTGGCGCGAAAGTCCCGCCTTGGGCTGCATTGCGAGCCATGATGTCTAGGTTCAGCCACTCCATTGGCGTCGGAGCACCGATCGCAGCGCTGGCAAAGAAGCCGCCGACAGCGCTCACGGTACCGTTAAAATCCTGCAGGTCAGAGAATGCGTTTGTTTCGCGAACCGTGACCGGGTCACGCTCGAAACGCTCTGCTGACAGAACGAGGTTGGTAGCACCGTCGTCGCTCGCCCAGCCCCAAATAGCGCTCACAGTCGCGTCGTACTTCTCATCGGCTTTCTGCACGCCCTGCACGTCGCCGTACAGTTCGAAGCCTTCGAAGTCGTTACGCATGATGATGTTAACCACACCCGCTACCGCGTCAGCGCCGTAGAGTGCGGAACCACCGTCGGTAAGGATTTCGACGCGGTCAGTCATCACGAGTGGAATAGAGTTTAGGTCGACGAATTCTCCACCGCTTCGGGTAGTGACAGCCGCTGGAACCATACGCTTTCCGTTAATCAGCGTGAGTGTTGAGTTCTCGCCGAGGTTACGGAGGTTTACGTTTGCCGAGCCGCTGACCTGTGTGTTGTCGCCAGAGCCTGGGTTTGAAATCGAACCAGAGTTAACTTCAAGGTTCTTAATGACGTCCCAGATAACCGCAGCGCCCTGAGCTTCGATGCTCGAACGGTCTACGACTTGTACAGGTGATGGAGCGTCTAGTGGGGAACCACGAAGGAATGAGCCGGTAACAACGACTTCTTCGATGGCATTGTCTTGGGCTGAAGCTGATAAAGCGGTAACTGATAGGCCAGAAATTACGGCGAGAGTTATCGCCCGGCGTGAGCTGGGGAAGGTTCTGCGCATATGTCTACTCCCTTACATATTAGGATGTTTGTTTTGTAATCGAGTCAGCGGACTGCGTCTTTTGGTAAAACAGGGCGGAGAACTCATATCGCCACTATCTAAAAACCCGCACATTTGCGCTGAACGCTAGGACTATACTCTTATTAGAATTGTGCATGCAATGACTGCATGAATTGTGATGCGAGGAATGAACGAGGGTGCAGCACGCGGCCGCCACCCTCGCATTAATTGATGAAGCCTAGCCCTCTGTCTAGCCCTCTATCTAGTTCTCTATGAGGCTGTCGTAAATTAGGTCATTGGCTACATTGCGCATGTTCGCGGCTCCCGGACGCGTAGCGCCTTGCGCTTGGATCATGCCAATCCAGAACATGTCTTCGACGGGGTCAACCCAGAACCAAGTGCCAGCGGCTCCCGCCCAGTAATAAGTGCCTGGGCTGTTACGCGATCCCGCTTTCTCGGGATCGATGATCACCGCAAAATCGACGCCGAAGCCTTGACCCTGTTGGCCAGTTCGCGGGTCGTCGCGGGACAAGCTGCCGCGAAGATTGAGGCCGTCGCGTAGGCTGTTTGTCCGCATGATGCGAATGCTTTCTGGAGTCAGCAAGCGTTCGCCGTCTAGCTCGCCTTCGTTGACTAGCATTTGCAAGAAACGCGCATAGTCGTGGGTGGAGGACACTAAGCCGCCGCCACCAGATTCTAAACGCTCAGGATCGAGATAGCTGGGGCGATCTGAGCGGTGGGGTCGTTGGACGAGGCGATTTCGCTCGCTGTCCCAATTGTGTACCTCGGCGAATCGATTCACGTCTTCGGCTTTGACAAAGAAGCGGGTGTCACCCATCGCCAAGGGGGTGAAAATATTTTGTTCGAGATAGTCGCCGAAGCGCATGCCGGATAGTCGTTGCACGATGTAACCTTGGATGTCGACGGCAATCGAATAAGACCAGCGTTCGCCGGGCTCGAATAGCAGCGGGATTTCGGAGACCTTAGCGATGAGATCGTCGAGATCTTCCGAGGCGAGTACGCCGAGATCACGGAACGCTGTGTTGACTGGGTCGTCACCACTCAGGCCGTAGCCATAGCCGGCGGAATGATTGAGGAGTTCACGCATGGTGGGCTCCCGACTGGGCGACACGAGTTGTTTAATGCCATTCTCGTCATAGCGAGTCATTATTCGCAGCCCGGCGAGTTCAGGGACATGCTTGCTGACGGGATCGTCGAACTGCCATAGGCCTTGTTCGTGCAGCATCATCAATGCCACTCCGGTCACAGGCTTGGTCATGGAATAGATACGGAACAAGGAGTCCAGAGTCATAGGAGCTTGGTCATCCACACGGGCGAGACCCGCGGTTTCGAAGGTGGCGACTTCGCCGTTGCGGGCGAGCAGCCAGACCATGCCGGCGACATCTTGATCAGCAACGATTTTTGCCATCGCGGCATCGAGTGCCTCGATGCCTTCTTCGGTGAATCCTGCCGCAGTGGCACCCGCTTCCTTGATAGGCCAAGTGTCGGCCGCGAAGGTGGCGACGCTGCCGAGACTAAAAGTCAGGGCGAGGCCCATAGCGATGAGTTTACTGCGAGATGGAGCAAGGGAGTGGGAATGGGTCATTTTGCTACTCTCTGTAGGTGTTATTGATTATTGTTGCAGTGCCAGCTCTGAATCAGTTGACCTTGTGTGCCAACTAACCCTTGCTCGATTCTAACCCAAGTTTATCGCTAGAGAGGCAGCTTTCTCAGCGTTGAATCTCGCGTGTTGAATTGGCGCATAGTTCGGTTACACTTAATCGCATTAAACAGAACCTCGGGGAACAGTATGAAAATCAAGACATTGATTACAGCAGTGGCACTCGCCACCTGCGGCGCGGTGAATGCCGCGGACTATGAGGCGCCGCGTACGGAATGGGGCCAGCCTGATCTTCAAGGTGTATGGAATTTCGCCTCGAACATTCCGATGACTCGCCCAGCGATGTTTGGCGATAGTGAATACATGACTCAAGAGCAGGCGGACCAGCTTCCCGCGATGATCGAGAAACAATACGAAGCGCTAAATGAAGATGGCGTTGGCGGTTACAACACGTTCTGGGTAGAAGCAACGGGTCGTGGAGATAACCTCCGTACGTCACTGATTACCTATCCTGCTAATGGGCAGATCCCTGAACGCGTTGAGGGAGTTGATATTCAGGTCGGCGGTTTGGGTCCCGATATTACGGGCACGCGCCCTGTCCGCATGGTTGTTGGCGGTATTGGTAAGGATTCGTTTGAAGACCGCGGTATTTCTGAGCGTTGCATCGTCGGATTCAATTCGGGGCCTCCTTTTACCCCCAGCATGTACAATAATAATATTCAGATCGTACAGAATCAGAATACTGTCGTCGTGATGACCGAAATGATCCACGACGCTCGCATCATTCCTCTCGACAAGGAAGCGCACATCGATGACGACATTCGTCTCTGGACTGGCGATTCTCGTGGCTATTGGGATGGCGACACCTTGGTAGTAGAGACGCGTAATTTCAACGATCTCACGCAAAGTTTCAGCGTCTTCGGTAGTGCGAAGGACAAGGTGTTAACTGAGCGCTTCACACGTGTCGATGAATACACCGTCGACTATGAATTTACCGTGGATGATCCGAGCACGTTCAAAGATAAGATTGTCGCCCGAATCCCTATGTCCAAGGTCGATGGTCAGATGTATGAGTACGCCTGTCACGAAGGCAATTACGGCATGACGAACATCCTGCGCGGAGAGCGCATGGAAGAAGCGCGCCTCGCGGAAGGTGAAGGCGGCCAATAAGCAGGAACTGCCCGCCAAGAGAGGCTTTGCGCCAACCGAATAATACTGTATAAATAAACAGTATTATTCGGCGGCCATCATGACCTCTATTCTCGATCCCTTTAACGCTCTAGCGCCCATCAGCTCGGCCCATCCGACATCTACTCTCGCGGAGTCGGGGGCTTACGCCGAGCTATTCTGTCAATCCAATTTTAGCTTTCAATGCGCAGCCTCTTTTCCAGAGGAATTAGTCGAGCGGGCTCATCAGCTGAGCTATCACGCTTTGGCACTCACCGATGAATGTTCGCTATCGGGCATAGTCCGAGCGCATATGGCCGCCAAGGCCAGCGGCTTTAAACTCATTGTGGGCACTTTGTTGCAACTCCGAATGGCATCTGAGGGTGCCGGGACTACGCTGCCGGATCTGCGGTTGGTGTTGCTCGCCCGCAGTCGTAAGGGCTATGGACAACTTAGCCACCTGATCAGTTGCGCGCGACGGGCGGAGGAAAAGGGCAGTTATTTCGTCGATAGGAGGATGGTAGAGGAAAATCTCCCCGATGAATGTTGGGCGCTGTGGTTTCCTAGCCGTGATGGCGCGTCTGAATATTTCGCTTCGCAGGCGGAGTGGTTGCAGCGAGTTTTCGGGTCGAATAGTCGGCTAGGTGTGCAGCTGCTGCTACAGGGTGACGATCATGCTCGGCTACTGCGCTTGCAGGCACTCGGCGATCGGTTTGGCATTCGACGATGTGCCTGCGGCGGCGTTTTGATGCACGAGCCAAGTCGACGTCTGCTGCTCGATACGCTGACGGCAATTCGCCTAGGGAAGCGCATCGATAAGCTGGGTTTCGCTGCGGAACAAAATAGCGAACGGCATTTGCGCGACCGCGCACGTCTCGTGAAGTTATATCCTCCTGAGTTACTCGCAGAGACAGTGCGTCTCGCGGACGCCTGTGAGTTCTCCCTCGATGAGTTGCGCTACGAATACCCGCGCGAGCTTGTGCCGTCACAATACACGGCAAGCGGCTGGCTGCGGGAGCTCACCGAGGCGGGAATCCGTGAGCGCTGGCCAGGGGGCGCTAGCCCCAAGGTACGTAATCTTATTGAGCATGAGCTGAGTCTCGTAAAGGAGCTGGGCTATGAACATTACTTCCTCACGGTGCATGATCTCGTCGCGTTCGCCCGGCGTGAAAATATTTTGTGCCAGGGTCGCGGCTCGGCGGCGAATTCGGCGGTGTGTTATTGCTTAGGAATTACCGAAGTCGATCCGGCGCGGGTAGAAGTTTTGTTCGAACGTTTTTTATCGAAAGAGCGCGATGAGCCGCCGGATATCGATGTTGATTTTGAGAATTCGCGTCGCGAAGAAGTGATCCAATATATTTATGAAAAGTATGGTCGTTCCCGCGCGGCACTCGCGGCGACGGTCATCACTTATCGGTCGCGGTCGGCGATTCGCGATGTGGGGAAAGCGTTAGGAATTGCGGAGTCTGTACTCGACCATTTGTCGAAGGCGATTTATTGGTGGGGAGAAAATCTAGAGGAACAGCTTGCGGACGCACAGGTGGATAAGTCGGATCCGAAAATTGTCATGCTGGTTGAACTTGCGGGTCGGCTCATCGGTTTCCCCCGACATCTTTCGCAGCACGTGGGTGGTTTTGTGATCAGTCAGGGCCCTCTCACGCACCTTGTGCCGATCGAGAATGCCGCGATGGTAGATCGCACGGTTATCCAGTGGGAGAAAAATGATCTTGAGGCGCTAGGTTTATTAAAAATAGACGTCTTGGCGCTGGGCATGCTGAGCGCGGTGCGCAAATGTTTAGATCTCGTGAGCGATTACAGCGATGAGCCGTTGACGATTCAGAAAATTCCTGCCGAAGACCCCGCTGTGTACGACATGATGTGCGCGGGCGACACGATCGGGGTTTTCCAGATCGAATCGCGCGCGCAAATGAGTATGTTGCCGCGCTTAAAACCACGCTGCTATTACGACCTTGTCATTCAGATCGCGATTGTGAGGCCCGGACCTATCCAAGGAGAGATGGTGCATCCTTACTTGAATAGACGCGGTGGCAAGGAGCAGGTGGATTATCCAAGTGAAGAGGTCCGTGCGGTTCTCGAGCGCACGCTTGGTGTACCGATCTTTCAAGAACAGGTGATGCAGCTTGCAATGGTGGCGGCAGGATTCAGTGGCGGCGAGGCCGACAGTTTGCGGCGTGCGATGGCTGCATGGAAACGCAAGGGAGGGCTAGAACCCTATCGGGATAAGTTGGTGAATGGAATGCTAGCTCGGGGTTATGAATTGAGTTTTGCTGAGCAGTTGTTCAAGCAGATTAAGGGCTTCGGTGATTATGGTTTTCCCGAATCACATTCGGCAAGTTTCGCGCTGATCGCTTATGTGTCTTCGTGGCTTAAATATTATCACCCCGCCGCATTTTGTTGTGCCTTGTTGAATAGTCAGCCGATGGGGTTCTACGCACCAGCACAATTGATCAGAGACGCGCAACGTCATGGCGTCGAGATATTGCCGGTTAACATCAATCGGAGTTTCGCGGTTTGCTCCTTGGAGTTTGATGGGCGGGATAGCCAAACGAAGCAGTTAAGGATTGGTTTCAATCTCGTGAAGAGCCTGTCGGCACAGGCGGCGACTGCGATCGAAGAGGCGCGTCGAGGCGGTGATTATGTGTCGATTCAAGATCTCGTATTCCGCAGTGGTATCGACCGCGGAGATCTTGAAGCATTGGCTGCCGCCGATGCGCTGCGCGATTTGGCGGGTGATAGGCATCGTGCGTTCTGGCACGCGGCCGGCGTGATTGCGGTGCCGAATGCTGCGAGAGTGCAAGGCGATGCACAGATGACGAGTCAGGATTTTTTCGCGGATGCTGTTTGTGGCGATAGTGACTTCGGTCTCGGCGTGATGTTGCCCGTGGCGAGTGAGGGGCAGAACGTGGTGGGCGATTATGCGGCGACGGGGTTCACGCTGCGCAGTCACCCGCTTGGTTTGTTGCGAAACCATCTCGATCGTTTCGCGGTGAATCGCTCCGGTGAATTATCTGATTTGGAGAATGAGAGTTGGACCAAGGTGGTTGGTCTGGTGACCTGCCGTCAGCGCCCGATGACTGCATCCGGTGTGACTTTTCTAACGCTAGAGGATGAAGAAGGACATATCAATGTGGTGGTATGGCCGGCATTGGGCGAACGACTGCGCACGGTGGTGAGGCAGGCGATGTTGATTGGTGTGGTCGGCAAGATACAAAAGAGTGAAGGGGTGATTCACGTGATCGCGGACGAGCTTGTTGATCTTTCTGTCTGGCTCGGCGACTTGTCGCTCTCTTCTCGAGACTACACTTAAGGTGTTCGTCATTTAAGAACTTTTTTCTGTTAAAGGCTTCCTCCTTGTTTCGGGCTAGGCAAAATAGCCGTGCAGATACCAATGGCGATCACCCTCCCGCTCGCGATAAATCCATAGGCGACTGCCTCCCGTTTCGCGTGCCACATAGTAGTCGCGACAGACTTCAGAGCCTGACCACCAGCGTGCCTCGATGCGCTCGGGTCCGCTGAGCAGAGTGATTGCTTGTCGATGATAGAGGCTGCCGCGACGCAGACTGAGTCGGAGCGGTTCGTCGAGCAGCCAGAGCGGTCGTGGATTCTTCGGTGTGGCGCTTGCCGTGGCGTTCTCTCCAGGGCGGACTGTTTCGCTCGCGTATTCGGGGCAATGCTCTTCGATGCTGTTGAGTCCTTTTATTGGGTCACCACCTAGGCGCGCTTGTAGCCGCTCCATGAACTGTTCGAGGCTGGCGGCCGCGGGGTCTCCCGTGTTGTTGGCCTCCTTGTCGACACCCACTAGAAGTGATTCGCTATGGCTCATAAAGGCATCGAACTGAATCACCTCGAGGTGAAGCGCGGTGACAGGAGCCGGGATCTGCAGGTTCTCGATATGGGTATCGATTAACAGCATGAGGTGCTGCTGCGAACGACTCGCCTGCCTCAGGCCGACCTCTAGGGGCGTGGCTTCTCGTTGCTCGTGTATGAGCGTGAGTTTGATGCTGCTCGCACACAGCTCTCGATGGCGCAGGAAGTCGCAAAGCTGGGCAATCATTTCGTCGACGACGGGGCGGAGGAGGCTCAGGTTCTCGACTTCGTAGGGCAGTTCGTAGGAGTGCACGAACGCAGGCGGCGGCAAATAGTTTTTGATCGGCTCGGGAGCCTTGCCGAGAGCCTTATTGATCAGCTCGAGGAAGTCGCTGCCGAAGCGTCGTCGCAGCCCCGCCGGCGGCAGCCGCCATAAATCACCCAGGTGACGGATGCCCATATTGATGAGCCGGCGTTGTGGCTCGGGCTTGACTTGCAGCGACTCGATGGGCAGCTGGCCTAGGGCCGAGTGCAGGTTCTCCTTGCGGTAGACCAACGTATTCCCGTTGCCCCGGGCAAGTAGTAGGCTGCCTTCTATGGTGGGACAGGCGGCAAAATTAAATGCTAACTGCTCGGCTGAAACGCCATAGTTAGAGGCTAGGCGCGTCAACAACTGCTCCACCTCCTGTTGGTATTTGGCATGCAGCGATTCGGCTCCGCCGAAGTAGTTAAGGCCGCTGCGAATTTCGAAGACTAGGGCTTGAGGGTGCAGGCTGATCGCCGAACTGAATGCCTGAGAGAGTTGTGCGAGTTGATCGAGGCAGTCTTCCTGCTGGTGTGGCGGCAGTGTGTCGAGCGCGGGCAGGGTAAGACAATACCAGAGGCTGGAGCGACGTTGGGGGCTCGTTTGTTGAGGGGCGGCTGGGCGGACCGGTCGGATAGTGCGATCGGCCTGCGGAGCCTGTGGCAGCAAGGTGAGCTGGGTGGTGCCGGTGGACTTGATCATGGTCGAGCTCCAGTCAGTTGAACGTGGACCGTCTTAGGATGAAAACGGCCCTTCGCTTTAAGCACGACAATCGCGGTCAATTCTTCGGCTCCGTGCTTTAAAGCCTCTATTTTCAATCTCATTGATGAGGGTGAGTGCTCACTATTTTTCCTCATAAAGAGGACGCCTAAGGTCTTTCCGGTCATGGCGGCGAGTTGTAACCGTCGTAGCTGGCGCTGGGGTAGGGCGTCTCGCCATGCCATCACTAGGCCGCAGTGTTGAATCTGCAGCGCCTTCTCCATGCTCCAGAGTGCCTCGTTGGCGGGGATGCCTCGGGTCGACTTTTTAGGGGAGTCCTCGGTGGCTTCTACCTGACCCACCACCAAAATTCGACGCAGGTCGATGCCGGCTTGTGCGAGGCCCGGGGCATAGGGTGAATAGGGAGGCGCTATCCATAATATCCAATGGCCACTCGCGATGAGTTCACGCATGAGTGGCACGAATAACTGCAGCTCGCCGATGCCCGGCTGTTTGCTCAGCACTTCGATCACCCCCTGCGGCGGCCAGCCTCGTTCCGGCAGGGCCTCGTCTAATAGGGCAAAGCCGGTGGTGATGCCTTCGCTGTCTAGCCGGTCTCGATTGCAGCCACGCCAGAGGCTGCGGTTGCTTTCAAGGAGCTGGTCTATGGCTGTTTCTATTGTTGGCGCGTTTGCCACGTCGAGAGCCTCGGATACTGATTAATTGCTGTTTATTTATACAGTAGTATAGCCAGTGTTTTGAGACAAGCAAGAAGAATAGGCGAACGGGTTGCAGGGGTTATAGGGGTCTAAGCTGCGTACTATTAAAAGGATGCGATTAACCGGCTCGGCGTCGCGATGGCCGAGAGGGGGACATCCCAGGCTTGGCGGGGTAGGGCTGTGTCACTGACTTGGCAATCGTGGGCGACTCCGACTAACAGGGGGTGAGTCGCGGGCGAACTTGCCGCCTCGAGCGTGAACGCAAACGCGCGGTCATAAAAGCCCTTGCCCATCCCGAGTCGAGTGCCGTGTTGATCACAGGCGACCAGTGGCACAAACACGAGATCAAGTTCGGCAGAAGGAAGCTCGGTGGAATCTGTGGGTTCTAAAATACCCCAGCGATTGGTCGTCAGCTCACTGGCATCGCCATGGTAGGAGAGGAAGCGCAGGGAATAATCGTCGGCATCGGCTACCGGCAGAAAACACTGTTTTCCTGCCGCGAGTGCGGCCTCGAGAATGAGATCGACGCTAAGTTCGCCATCGCTCGCCAAAAAGAACGCCAGCTTATCGGCGTGATAATAGGCAGCGGAACTCAAGAAGTGAGCAGCGAGGGCATGGGCGGCCTCGGCCTGCTCGGAATCCGACAGTGCTCGGCGCGCGGCACGGAAATGCGAGCGGAGCTTGTCTGTAGGAAGCGAGTTAAAGGTCATGAGAATGGCTAACAGCGAAGCGAAGAAACGAGCGACTTAGAAAAAATATGAAGCTCCCCGAAATACCGCTACCAAAGTTGCCCTGAACCGAGAGGTTCAGGTGGTGGCACTCGCGATGCATAAGGCTTTCCGTCAGGCGGACTTGCACAACAACACCAATCGAGCAGCCTCCGAGGTTACAGATATCGGCTCAAGAACACGTTTAGCTGGCGAATATCCTAGGGAACTTAGTCGCAGTATAGCGCTAGGCGCAGTCGTATGCACAGGGTAGACGCGCAAAATTACGCGTTTTTTAGAGTTCCATCTGCCGAGAGCCGACCAGCGCTGAATCGATTTTTTCTTCAAGGCTGCGTAGCTGCAATGCGCTTGCTTGACGAGACTCGTTAATGAGAAGGTTTTTGCGAAGCATATCGTGGGTAATATTCAGCGCCGCCATCACGGCGATCTTTTCTGCGCCGTGAATATTGCCGCGGCTTTTGATGTTACGCATGCTTTCATCGAGATAGCGAGCCGATTTCATCAGCGCCTCCTGCTCCGAAGGCGGGCAATTAATTTGATACTCTTTATCGAGGATCTTGATTTGAACGGCGGTGGGTTTTTCACTCATAAGGCTATCCTTGTCCTTGCCGTATACCTAGGCTTGGTCCATCGATTTAAGACGCATGACGATCGACTCAAGTTTCGCTTTCGCTTCTTTGTTTTGTGAGAGCAGTTGGCGTCGCTCGATCTGCCAATTGTCTGCAGTGGCTCGGAGAAGTTGGTTTTCAGATTTTAGCGACGAGCACAGGTTGATAAGGTCATTAACCTTTGCGTCTAGCGAGTGGAAGCGATCTTCGTTCATTGCGAGAGTTCTACAAGACAAGGAGTTAGGCTCACTTTGCGAGCCAATTTCGAGGTTCCAACTATAGTGCCGGCGTCGACGAGGGTCAATAACGGCAGATGAAATTACTGCCCGCGGCGATGCTAAGGCCGTTATACTCTTGGCATCGCTTCGTCACGAGGCAATCGGCACCTAGCCGCGAGGAGAACATGATCCAAGATCGTCAGGAATACAAACAGCGCCGTACCGAACTCATGGCCCAGATGGAGTCGAATAGCATCGCGCTGATCGCTGCGGCACCGGCGCGCACTCGCAGTAACGACACCGAATATTATTATCGTCAGAACAGTGACTTCTATTATCTGACCGGATTCGAAGAACAAAACGCATTGCTCGCTTTGATTCCTGGGCGGAAGCAGGGTGAGGTGGTGTTGTTTTGCCAAGAGAAGGACAAGCTCAAGGAGCTATGGACTGGTGTGCTAATGGGGCCCGATGCGGCACGAGAGCAATTCGATCTCGATGATGCCTATCCTAGTGCTGATATCGACGACATCGTGCCCGGCCTGATTGAAGGTCGAGAGCGTGTGTACTACTCGATGGGCCAAGACAACCGTTTCGATGAACGCGTCATGGATTGGGTGAAGGTGATTCGCGCAAAGGCCAAGCTCGGCGCGCATCCTCCCGGTGAGTTCTTAGTGCTGGATCATTTGTTGCACGAGCTGCGTCTCATCAAGAGTAAACATGAAATCGAACTTATGCAGCGGGCCGCCGAAATTTCTGCGGAAGGACATCGTCAGGCGATGGCAGCGTGTGAGCCCGGAGTCTATGAGTACACCTTAGAGGCGGAATTAAATTACGCGTTCACTCGAGGAGGCAGTCGATCTCCTGCTTATTGTTCCATTGTCGCGGCTGGCGAGAATAGCTGTATTCTCCATTACGACCGGAACGATGCCGAGATTAAAGACGGTGATCTAGTCCTCATCGATGCAGGCTGCGAGTACAAATATTATGCGTCGGACATCACGCGGACGTTCCCTGCCAATGGAAAATTCAATCAGCAACAGAAAGCGATTTACGAATTGGTATTAAAGGCACAATACGCCGCGATCGAAGCGGTGCAGCCCGGCGCTGCATGGGATGCGCCGCACAATGCCTCTGTCCGAGTTATCACGCAAGGTTTGATCAAGCTCGGCCTGATTAAGGGCACGCTTAATGCGGCAATTAAGCGCGAAGCCTATCGCGATTTTTATATGCATAAAGTAGGACATTGGATCGGCATCGATGTGCACGATGTGGGTGATTACAAAATCGATGAGGAATGGCGCTTGCTCGAACCCGGGATGGTGACAACGATCGAGCCCGGTATTTATATTTCACCGGATAATAAAAGCGTGCCAAAAAAGTGGCGAGGCATCGGCGTTCGCATCGAAGATGATGTGCTCGTTATGAAGAAAGGGAATCGAGTCCTAACTACGGGTATACCTAAAACGGTTGATGAAATCGAAACATTTATGGCGCAGGCCAAGAAGAGTCGCGCAGCTTAAATTTACTGGCGGCTCGAACAGGGTTCAGGATTAGAAATGCAGTGCAATGATTTGCGAAATGAATACGATGTGGTGATTGTCGGTGGTGGCATGGTCGGCGCCACGCTCGCCTGTGCTCTCGCGAATAAGCCTGCCACTGCGGAATTGTCGGTATTAATAGTCGATACGCAAGCAATGCCCGCTGCGGGAGTTGTTTCGAATCATATGAGTTTTGACAGTCGTTCGACCGCGCTGTCGGCCGTGTCGAGGGAAATACTCGAGCGAGTCGGTTTGTGGGAACAGGTTGAAGACAGCGCTTGTCCAATTCAGAAAATCCATGTGTCTGATCAAGGACGCTTCGGCAACACGAAAATCGACCATGAAGATTTTTCAGTCCCCGCTCTCGGCTATGTGCTTGAGAATGCCGCATTTGGTTCTGCCTTGGCTACGAAGTTACGTGAGCTTCCTCGCTGTGATTTTTTCGCGCCGGCTAGGGTCGTTGATGCGACACCGATAGAGGAAGGTATGCGCATTGAAATCGAACAGCGTGCGGCGGATTCTTCCGGCGATGTGTCAGCCACACCACAGTCTGTTTCGCTCACAACTTCACTCCTCGTCGTCGCGGAAGGTGGACGCTCGCCGCTGTGTGATCAGCTCGGCATCGCGCGCAGCAAAGAGGATTATGGGCAGCATGCGCTGATCGCAAACGTGGCTTTATCACAACCGCATGAGGGTATCGCCTACGAGCGCTTCACGTCGACGGGCCCTCTCGCGCTGCTGCCGCTTTTTCCCGTTGATGGGGAACAGCGCGCCTCGTTGGTGTGGACCTTGGATGCGAACGAAGTAGAGAGTTATACAAATCTCGACGAAGGCTCGTTGCTCGAGCGATTGCAAGCGCAATTCGGTTGGCGTCTCGGACGATTGAAGCGCATCGGCGCGCGCGCGGTTTATCCATTGAGCTTGCGTGTTGCGCAGGAACAGATTCGCCCTAATTTGTTGTTATTAGGCAATGTTGCGCACACTATTCATCCGGTCGCGGGGCAGGGATTGAATCTCTCTTTAAGAGATATTGAGGCGTTGGTGGATACGCTCTGCGATGCTATGACAAATGCGGGCGAGGGGAAAAATAAGGTTATAGGATCGATGCAAACCTTGAGTCGCTATCTACAGGTTCGGGAAGATGACCAGAGCCTAACCATCGGCGCGACCGATGCTCTCACTAAATTATTCTCGAGTAATGCACAGGCTAAGGTGTGGCTGCGGAAAGCGGGATTATTGTCGATAGATCTCATCCCCGCACTGAAACGCAATTTTGCAGCGCGGGCGATGGGATTCGACTGATTCGCGATTATCGAATGGCTGCGCGGATGATCTCGATGCGTTTACGATTCGCCCCGAGGTCACTGTAGCCGAGTCGCGAAGCGGAACGCACATGGGTTTGCCCTGATGCTTCGTCATAGAGAAATTCTACATCGTCGACAAAGCCCATAATGCGGCTCGTGAACTCTGCATAAAGATAGTTCTCCTGTGAATCGACGATATTCGCTTCTTCTAATTCCAACAACACGCGCTCAATTTGGTCGAGATTTGCTGCGAGTGGTGCGATGCCGTGCTGCTCGTCCGTCTCGAAACTCGACACGCAATTAGGTGAGTCGGGACACGCGGCCAGCTGACCATTTTGCACGCCAATATTTGTCGGAGGCTGACCTGCGCATGCGCCTAAGAAGGGGAGGATTGCGAAAAGACCTTTTTTCATAGCGTTCTATTCCGGTAATGGTTGGGCTTAGCCTACCACCGTCATTCCTAACCACTCGGCGATAAGAGCGGGTTTATCTACACCGTCAATTTCAACGGTGACCTTGTGCTTCATGAGGAAGTGCCCCGGTTTCTTTTCTTCGGCACTCTCTAGGACAAAACGAGCGCGAATTTTCGAACCGGATCGAACAGGATTTAGGAAACGGACTTTGTCGAGACCGTAGTTGATGCCCATGACAGTGTTCTCGAGTTTGATGCCGCCACCCATGCTGCTCAACATGCTAAGCAATGACAGCGTGAGGAAGCCATGCGCAATAGTGCCACCGAATGGAGTCTGAGCGGCGCGCTCTGGATCGATGTGGATGTACTGATGATCTCCGGTGGCGTCGGCGAATTGATTGATCCTATCTTGGTCGACTTCGATCCAGTCGGTCACACCAACTTCTTTGCCTACGTAGTTTTGGAGTTGGCTAGCATTGATCACGTTGCTCATTCTGCAATCCTTCCTCTTATTCCATATTTCAATTAGTCGTAGAGCACGAGTCTAGCAGCAGACTAGGTAAGCACCAAGCACACTAGGGAATCAGCCGAGCACGTTCTATAATACCGGCATGTCTCTTGATTCCGACAACTCAGCACAACAAACCTTGCAAACAGACTGCGACATTCTGGTCGTGGGCGCAGGACTTGTCGGTGCCACCTTGGCGCTGCGGCTCGAGTCCTGCGGACTCCGAATAGGAGTGCTCGATCGAGGGGAGTTGCTGACCGGTGAAGATTCCGATCGGCTCGATCAGTCTGATATTCAATTCGATCCGCGAGTCGTGGCACTGACGGCCCAGTCACAACGGCTCTTCACCCGAGTTGGTGCGTGGGAACAGTTAGAAAAAACACGCCATTGTCCCTATCAACACATGCGTGTGTGGGAGCAGGATGGAACGGGTAGGGTAGAGTTTCACGCGCAGGAGATTCATGAGCCTGCGCTAGGGACGATTATCGAAAACTCGCTTATTCTGCGTGCCCTGCACTGCAAGATTAATGAACAGCGTGAGCAGGCCAAGTCTTTCGGCGGCAAGCCATTACAGCTCTATATGGGTCGCAGCGTGGAGAAATTAACGCGCGGCTCATCGGCGGGGTCGCGTCCGATTTCGAGTTTGCACTGCAGTGATGGCAGCGTTGTTTCAGCGCATCTCGTGATTGCAGCGGATGGGGGCAACTCCCAGCTTAGACAGCTCGCCGGCGTTGAGACGCGGGAGTGGGACTACGGACAGAAGGCCATCGTCACCACCATCCGTACACGCGAGGCACATGATAGGACGGCCTTACAGCGTTTCCTTAGCAGCGGTCCTCTCGCCTTCTTGCCACTCGCAGATTCTGCCGATGAGGCGCAAGGGCATCATTGTTCCATCGTCTGGTCTGCTGACGACAACCGCGCCGATGCACTCATGGCGCTGGACGAGGAGCGCTTTAATGCCGAGTTGAGTTCTGCGATGGAAGGTGCATTGGGCGGGGTGGAATGGAGCGATAAACGTTTTGTGTTTCCGCTCAGGCAACGCCATGCCAAGCGCTATGTCGATGGGAATATCGTACTCGCTGGCGATGCGGCCCATACTATTCACCCGCTCGCGGGGCAGGGCGTCAACTTGGGCCTACTCGATGTCGAGGCGCTCGCCGTGGAACTCGAAAAGGGTCTACAAGCGGGTCGTTTGCCGGAGGACCCCCTAGTCCTGGCGCGCTATCAGCGTGCCCGCGTCGGCGACAATCTCGCAATGATGGGACTCATGGAAGGCTTCAAACGCGGCTTCGGTGAGGAATCTCTCGCCATTCGCTGGTTACGCAATGCCGGCCTGAATACCGTGAATCGTCTCGCACCCGTGCGCAAACTACTCGCGCGGCGTGCCCTCGGGCTCTGAATCTCTGCCCCAAATAAAAACTCTAAGGTTTAGAATTTGTTATAAGGTTTTATTAAAGCCAGTCGATACTTTTTGTGTGCGAAGTGCGGCTTGGCTCCGGAAAACTAGGCTATAGGTCGACTCTTTGCTCTCATATTGCGTCTTTTCACCGGCTATGGCCGATAATTTGAGGCTATCTCAGGAGCAGTTGCCACAATGTCCAAGCAGTCTAATTTCCCGTTCGATCTCGATCTGAGCATTTTGGATACGGCCAGCTTAACCAATATATTGAGTGACATAGAGCAACATCTACCGCTCATGGAGAGTGCCGGTGACCTCGATCAGTTATTGGAGGTGAAAGCTTTCTTCGAGTCTGAGCTAAAAGCCTCGCGTAGGCTGCACTGAACGAAAATCCTCGAATACCCTCGCAAAACCCCCATCGCTTGCGCTATTCTCAGGCTGCAATAGCTCATCATGCGCGCGTGTGCGCGAAAGGCTAACCAAAATCTAGCGTATTGCATTAAAACAGGGAGTTAACATGAATAGATCAGCGATCAAGAAATTGTCATTCAAAAAGGCACTCACGACGATCACCGTGTTGGGCTTAATGAGCGGAGCGGCAGCGGCCCTCGACATGGCCGCATTAGAGCGCGCCATGGCGAATCCAGACCGACCTGCCGCCGATAAAGAGCGCGATGCGAGCCGTCAGGCGCCAGCCGTGCTGAACTTCATGGGCGTTGAGCCCGGCATGACGGTGCTTGATATCAACGCGTCAGCAGGTTGGTATACCGAAGTGCTATCTTATGCCGTTGGCGATAGCGGCAAAGTTTACATGCAGAATCGTCCTGGTGGTCGAAGTGCAGAAGCGGCGGCAGCACGTGCTGCAAGACTAGATAATGTACAGGCGTGGGATGATGAGGTTGCCACACTGCCCGCGAATTCAGTTGATTATGCGATGACCGCGCTTAATTTCCATGATTTCCATAACTCTAATCCCGCTGCGGCGCAGAGTCTTCTTAAAGACACGATGAAGGCTTTAAAGAAAGGCGGCATTCTTGGAATTATTGATCACGAAGGCACTCCGGGTGCGGATAATCAATCGCTGCACCGAATTGCTTTTGATGAGGCTGTAAAAGCGGTATTAGCGGCGGGTTATGTATTGGTAGGCGCGAGTGATGTACTCGATAACCCTGCCGACGACCATTCGGTTGGTCCCTTTGACCCGTCTCTTGGCCGCAACACTGATCGCATCGTATTGAAGTTTATGAAACCGTAAGGTTGATTGCGTACGACACTTACGGTTCGAGTGTTGAACCTAAAAAGGGCTTCGCTAAACACGAAGCCCTTTTTGTTTAAGCCAAATAGGCGTAATCAACGTAGTGTAGCTAATCGTTTTGCAAGTTAATCAGAATGAAATGACTCAATGAGCGCTAACCCGTCTTCTAAAAATTCCTTACTTCGTTTCCTCGGTGTATTTAAATACAGCATGGTGGCGCTGCGCATCGTTTGGGATACCAGTGCGGCTCTCATGGTTGCAATGGCACTCACTACGCTTTTCGCAGGCGTGTTGCCGGCAGCGATTGCATCAGTCGGGGGATTATTTGTCGATGCAGTTGCGGGCGCATTAGGGGCGATAGGTGATGAAGCAGAAGCGGCACGCAGTGAGGCGCTGCGATTCGTTTTTATCGAAGTAGGCTTGGTGCTGTTAATGACTGCTGCGCAACAAGCGAACTCAATAAGCCAAGCAATTTTGCGTGTGCTACTCGGCAATAAAATTAACGTCATGATTTTGGAGAAGGCGCTTACGCTTGAGTTGGCGCACTTCGAAGATGCCGAATATTACGACAAATTAGTTCGCGCTCGTCGGGAAGCGAGTTCTCGACCATTAAGCTTAGTGATCAAGACTTTTGACTTATTGCGCAATCTTATTTCGCTCATCGCCATCGCAGTATTCCTTTTTCAATTTTCACCGTGGGCTGTTTTGTTGCTGACAGCGGCGGGTGTGCCAGCTTTTATTGCTGAGGCTAAATTTTCAGGCGAAGCATTTCGCGTTAATAAACGTCGTTCAGCTGAACGACGTATGCAAATTTATTTAGAAATGGTACTGACCCGGGAAGATGGCGTAAAGGAAGTGAAATTGCTTCAGCTGGGAAAAATTTTCTTGCAGCGTTATATCGATATTTTCCTTGCCATCTATCGCGAAGATCGCAGCCTCGTATTGAGGCGAGGGGCATGGGGCTACATCCTGGGGATAATTGCGAGTGGAGCTTTTTATTTCGCCTATGGATGGGTGGGGTTCGCCGCGATTGCAGGAGCGATCACGATTGGTCAGATGACAATGTATATCGCTCAATTCAGATTGGGACAGAATGCCGTTACTAGCAGTCTTACCGCGGTCAACGGCATGTATGAGGATAATCTTTATTTATCCAATCTAACGGAATATTTAGATCATGAAGTCCCAGAGCAAAGTGGGTCCTTGCACAGTGGGCCGCAGCCGCAGGATGGAATCCGATTTGAAAATGTGAGTTTCTACTACCCAGGCAGCAAAGAAGCCGCTCTCGATAATGTCAGTCTCCATATCACGCCTGGTGAAAGTCTCGCGATTGTGGGAGAAAACGGCAGTGGTAAAACAACATTGATTAAATTACTAACTCGACTCTATAGCCCAACCCACGGACGAATTTTGTTAGAAGGTCTGCCATTGCAAGATTGGGATATCGATACCCTGCGTCGTAAGATCGGCGTTATCTTTCAAGATTTTGCGCGCTACCAGCTAATCGTTGGCGAGAATATCGGTATCGGCGATTCTTCACGAATGGATTCAAGACCTGAAATTGAAGAAGCAGCGAAGAAAGGGATGGCTGATGAGTTCATCCGCGATCTTCCTAGTGCTTACGACACACAGCTGGGAACCTGGTTTAAAGAAGGGAAAGAATTGTCTGGTGGGCAATGGCAGAAAATCGCGCTGTCGCGAGCATTCATGCGAACGGAGGCAGATATATTGATATTGGATGAGCCTACCGCTGCCATTGATGCGAAAGCAGAGGCGGACATATTTGCGCATTTCGGCGAGCTAACTGAAAATCGAATCTCGATTATTATTTCGCATAGATTTTCGACGGTTCGCCGCGCCGATCACATTATCGTGCTTGAAAAAGCAAGGATATTAGAGCAAGGAAGCCACGAAGAATTGTTGGCGCTTCGTGGTCAGTATGCCACGTTGTTTGAGCTGCAGGCTCAGGGATATCAGTAAGGTTAGCGAGAGCAGCGCGCGAAATAATTATGGATAGGAGATAGCAATAACATGAGGGATAAGTGGAATGGAGAAAATAGAGTATCTAATGGTGAAATTATTCGGCAGCATTTGCGCGCACGCACGAGGCTATTAGTCTGTTTTCTGACCCTTCCACTTTATGTCATTGCGGTATGGACGCTCTTAGGAAATGGACGCGACGTGAGCTTAATCATGTGGGTCTACATAGCCTTGTATGCGATTTTTGCACTCGATATGACCAGACGACGCTGCCCTAGCTGTGGCGAACAGTTTTTTGTGCGTAATATCTTGCTCAATCTCTTGAGCAAGCGCTGTGTACACTGTGGGGAAGAGGGAGGAAAATAAAGAGCTAATGTAATACCCATTAATTAATTGCAAAAATTGAGGTATTCCACTGTTAACTAATATAGACTGAATGCACGTTTTAGCGTGGCTGCTGGTTAGCGAATTTCCGCGTTTGAAAAAATGAGTCTCCTTGGAATGTAGACATAGGGGCTTCATTGATTCGAAAACAATGCGCGGACGACTGACTATTGTAGTGATGCTCGTCACGATTTACATGAATGCTCAATTTATAATCGTTGATGGGCCTGTTGGTATTGAAAGATAAAATTTTCGACTTATACAGATCAGGTATAAGAAGTCGCGGCTTCCATACAAATTTCAGTAAAATTCTCGTCGGATTGCTGCCGTCACTATTCCCCTTGGTGGCATATGCCAATACGGCTCCCAGTGTTAGTACTCCAACTTCCTTAGTGCAGTTCACAGAAGATACGACTGGTGATATGCGTCTCGGCTTCATTAGTCTCGCTGATCTCGAGAATGATTCCCTAACCCTCACCGCCACCGTTACCGCTGGAACAATAAACTCCGTCGCAGATGGCTCAGCGGTGGGAAGTGGAGTGACAGCGACGTTAGTTTCGAGCACTCAATTTACTTTGGCAGGTTCTATCACGGATCTGCATGACTATATGTCGGGCGCGAATAGGGTCAGCTATACCCCGCCGACAAATGTGAATGGCAACGCGACCGAATTGCGTTTACAGGTAAGTGACGGGAGTTTGACTAGCCCAATAGAAGTAGAATTTATCCGTATTGCGGCAGTAAATGATGCGCCAGTTCTTGATCCAAGTTTGACGAATTATACGCAAACAATAAACCGAGATGTTGGGGGAAGCACCGCGCACGATTCTGAGAATTTGGGATTTAGTTACTATAGTGCCATGCGCCTTGACGCGGTGACTGATGTTGATGGAATCGCTAAGAGGTCGATCGCTGTAACCTCTGTCGACAATCGTTACGGGAAATGGCAATACAGCACCTCATGGATAGAATACATCCGCTACGTTTCGTATTATCCGGGCGGTTGGAGAGACTTCAGCTCAACGACAGGTGAAATTGTCGATCTCTCAACGTCTAGCGTTCGCCTCGGGCAAGCCCTGCACCCATCTTACATACGCTATGTACCCAATGCTTCAGTGGTCGGAACGGCATCATTAACGTTCAGGGCGTGGGACGAAAGCACCGGAGGTACTACCGGCTCAACCGCCAATACGACAACGAATGGGGGTGCAACGCCTTACTCAGTGGCGACAGATTCAATATATGTGCGTACCACGGCAGACCCCGAAGTTGCCAATCTTGCGAATGACATCGCTCGTTTCGTTGACGGTGAGGAGTCGGCTTTGCTCGATGTGGGCAGTGATGCGACCGTGATTGACGCGGATTCAACGCGGTTATCAAGACTTTATGTCTATTTTTCCGCAGGAATAGTAACAGGAGATGAGTTAGATATTAAAACAAACACCGATGTCACTTTGTCTTCGCGATTACGAGGTGGTGAAGTCAGCGTAGACGGTACAGTTATCGGTACGCTTTATAATGATATCCCGCGTAACAGCAGCTTTGTTATTACTCTTAATTCAGAGGCTACCCCTGCCAGGGTCCAAAAACTTCTACGAGCAATTTCATATAGAAATACCGATACGACTACCAAGGTTGTAACCGCACGGACCTTGGTTACCGAGCTGCGTGATCCCGATGCAAATACGGTAACTACGACTTCATACGCGCAGGAAGCGTATGGTTATCAAGAAGGCGATGTTGTTGCTTCCGCAACACTGGATGAAACCAGCATCGTTGTTCCAACCTCCGCGGACACAATTGCTGAAGCCGTTCCTATCCTCGATTTTGCTGTTAGCGATAGCGGTGAGCTCGACTCACTGCCGCTTAATATTACGCGTATAAGATTGGTGTTATCTGGAACAATGCCCTATAGCGAGCGAGTCAAACTCAAATTTTTATTGAGTGGCCCTGATATTACAGATCGAGCAGGTTCTTGGGGCTCTGGTTCAGCAGCTGATGCGGGTATATATTTTTCAAGTCTACCGATATCGATTGCTAACGGCAGTAGCGAAACCTATACCGTCAAAGTATATCGAAATCCGACTGAGAGTATGACTGACAAATCGACTGTGATTGTATCTGTCGATGGTGATGATCCTTACTGGACGGTCAATAGCACAAAGAGTGAGATGGGAACGACAAGCCCGGTAACAAATGGTAGTGGTTTCACTGTCAATGCGATTTCCACCACCTTGGATTTCACTACACTGCCAACTACGGTGACATCGGGTGCTACATTTACTGCTGTTGTGAAGGCAGTGGACTCCGGTGGTAGTGTTGATACTGACTTTGCTGAGCAGGTGACAATTACCACGACGAGTGCCGGTACTCTTTCTGGCACTACGACAGTGGTGGCGGTGAACGGAATCGCCACGTTTGACAATCTCTCCTATACCGCGACGACGGATGGGGAGAGCTTCACCTTAACTGCGAATGATCAAGATGGTGTCGACACGGATCTGATCGCCAAGACATCAGAATCTGTTCTCAGTGATGTTGTCGCAGACAAATTAATTTTCCTACGACAGCCATCACCACTTCGCGTCGTTTCAGGTCAGAACTCGAATTTTACAAGTACGACTTATCCGATCGTTGCCGCGGTGGGTGCGGGAAATGTGATAGATACGGCATATCGCTCTAACGCGTATAACAAGTCTAAGCACGTCTATTACACAATCATCGCAAGTTCTGGCTCCGGCATATTGGGGAAAACGAATGAAGATTATTCTCCTTACAATGGCGAAGATTCCTTTGTAAATTACGTGGGCACGGCGAATGGCACAACAATAAACTGGGAATATCCAACGTCGGGAATTATAAGATTCACTAACAGTAGTTCAGTTGAAGGCTCGACGAATACATTCTATGTGCGAGCAAGCTCCGGAACCCTAACTAGCGCTGATAGCGACGCAATGACAAGCGTAGTCTCGGAGCGGACGGCAACCGTTACTACCGCATCAGGAATATCTGAACCTGTCTCGCTCTCCACTTTAGTAACGTCTTCTTCAACCGCCACGCCGATTTTCGACTTTACCTTGAATGATGGTGGTGGTGAGACGAGCGATGGATTACCACTCAAAGTAACGAATCTATTAATTCAATCTGACGGAACCTTTTCTGCGACGGATAAGAGTAAGGTAAGACTCGTACTAAATGGACCTGATGTGACGAATGCGATCGCTTCGTACAACTCCACGAGGCAGGAATGGTATTTCAATCGATCGATAGAGGTGGCAGATGGAGGAAGTGAGACTTATACGATTTCAGCATATTTCGCGAGCGGTGCGGTAATTTCAGAAGGAAAAACACTGCGGCTATATATCAGTACGTCTCGATCACCATCGGTTGATTACACCGGAACTCGCTTCGGATCGTTCACAACGGTTGATTCTGGAAGCTCGGGTTCAACGTTGTCGGTTGATGCAACCGCATTACAATTTTCGACTCAACCGTCGGGTTCTGTCTCGGGGACAGTGTTCACCACGCAGCCTGTTGTGCGAGCGGTGGATGCATCGGGTAGCATCGATACGGATTTCACAGAAACCATATCCATTTCCAAAAAATCAGGAGACGGCGTATTTAGCGGAACTTTGACTGTAACCGCCGTTGCTGGCGTAGCTACGTTTACGGATTTGAGCTATGCAGCAACAGCAGACGGCGAATCTTTTGTATTAACTGCGAATGATCAGGATGCAGTGGGATCGGATTTTGCTGCGATAGATAGTGATTCGCTAACATCAGATGTTGTTGCCACAAAGTTGGTGTTTGCGACCGAGCCTGCTCCCCTTACATTGGTATCTGCGCAATCAAGAACGTTAACTACGGCACCCATTGTGCGTGCTCTTGATGCGAGTGATCTACTTGATACGGGATACACTGACTCGGTGACTCTGTCTGAAAATGGTGCTGGCAGCGCAACAATAAGTGCGACAGGGGATATCGATGCCAATGCGACTACCGTGACCCTGGCAGCGACAGCGGGAGTCGCAACCTTCACTGATTTATCACTTAATTACACAGTTAGTTCAGCAGCAGACGAAACATTTTCATTACGAGCGTCATCTGGTGCATTGGACGCAGCAGATAGCGCGACATTCACCGCGGAAGTCGCGAACGCTGATGGTAGTTTGATCGCAGCGTCTGGAGTTAGCGAGCCTCAAGCATTGGATAGCACAATTGATACGGTCGGAGAGGCAATTAATGTTTTCGACTTCACTCTTGCCGATGGGGGAGGCGACGATGATCTGGGCATCTCAGTAACAGCGCTAAATATTCATGTTGCTGGGACTAGTAATGATTCGCTTCGTGGGCAAGTTACTTGGCGATTAAATGGAAGTGGTGTGAGTGCGGTGGTCGGAGCTTACGATGCAACTAATGATTTAATCGCTTTCTCCTCATTAGGCATTGTCCTCGGAAGTGGGGCATCCGAGACGTATACGCTAAGTGCCTACTACAACGATAACTCAAATTTAGTAGATGGTGCGACGTTCGCTTTTTCCATAACAGGAAATAGTGATTTAACGTATTCGGGCACGTCTATTGCGAGTAGCACTGCAGTAACCGCGACTACGCCGGTTCAGGTTGTCGCTACCGCATTAAGCTTTACTACCATGCCGGCAGGGACAAGGGCTGGAGCGGCATTCGGAACGCAACCTGTGGTGAAGGCAGTTGATGCTTTTGGGAATGTCGATCGCGACTTTTCAGAGACAGTGACAATTACTGAGTCGAGCGCGGGCACGATATCTGGAGATAGCGAGGTTGCAGCCATTGCGGGTGTAGCGACATTTAGCGGACTAAGCCACCGACCCCTGACGGACGGCGAAGCAATAACTCTTGTTGCTGATGATGAAAGTGATCTGACAGTAGGAACATTTTCAGATTTGCCCGCAGTAACAGCCAATACGATCACCTCAAATGTCGTTGCGACTAAACTTGTGTTTCTTGATGAGCCAGCGCCGCTGAATCTTGTAAAAGGACGCGCTACTGACTTAACGACAGTGCCTCGTGTAGGGGCAGTTAATGATAACGGAATCATTGATGTCGATCAGACTGGCACGGTTGTACTGAGTGAAATTAATGGCGCTGGTGCTGTTGAGATGATTGTAAGCGGTGACAGTGATGGTGACCCAGGGGGTAGCAAAGAGAACGCCTCGATTAGTCTTTCGAGAGGAGTCGCCAGCTTTACCGCAATGAATCTTAAATACACCAATGCGGGCGATACGAATGAGACATTTAATCTGCAGGCGACGCTAACAGGACTCACTAGCGCGAATAGTGAGCAGATGCGAGGTGTAGTGGCGGACACCGATGGAGATGTCACTGCTGCAGCGGTGGTGAGAGAGCCTGTTGCGTTAGATACTTCTGTAGGCGCTACCGACTCCGCTATTGCTTTATTCGATTTTACGTTCAGCGACGGTGCTACCGTTGATAGTTTGCCTTTGGAAATTACGGCACTAAATATCAACGTGAGCGGGACCGCGAACGACACAGTCCGAAGTCAAATAGATTGGTATTTGAGTGGTGCTGATGCTACCGCGGTGAGCGGTACTTATAACGCGGACCTCGACAAAATCACGTTTAGTGACCTATCAATTTCCGTGGCCAGTGGTGAGAGCGAAGTGTATACCTTGAGTGCGCGTTATAACGACAGCACGAATATCACAGACGGACAGACGTTGCTATTCAGCATAGACGGTGATGAAGATGTGACCTTGTCAGGTACTGGTACGCAGTTTGCGACGACTACGGCAGTAACGAATGGCTTAGGGTCGACTACCGAGGTTACGGCAAGTCGCTTAGTCTTTAGCCAACAGCCTGCGGGCTCGTCGTCAGCGGTCGCGCTACTGACGCAGCCAATAGTGCAGGCTCAGGACGCGGTGGGAAATAGAGACAATGATTTTTCCGAGGCAGTCACACTGAGCACATCTGCGGCAGGCACATTAGGTGGGACTTTGTCAGTAACGGCAACTGCTGGTAGTGCGGCATTCACGGACGTGAGTTATACGGCGACAGTGGATAAACAATCCTTCACGCTGATTGCAAACGACGAGGATGCTAGCGGTGCTGATCTGGCAGTAGTCTCCTCGTCGAATGTAAGCAGTGAAGTCACCGCAAGCAGACTAATATTTACGGTGCAGCCCAATCCGCGTGCCGTGACAAGCGGCTCTGCTATCGAGTTCAGCGGAGGTCCTCGAATTGCTGCGGTTGATGCCGTAGGTGTCGTCGATATTGATATCACTGCCAACGTTACATTGACGGAGATCGACGGAGCTGGGTCTGCCGTATTTGGCTTAGCCACGGATACCGATAGGTCACCCCAACGTGTGAGATTGCCTATGGTCGCCGGTGTTGCTGCGTTCGATAATTTACAAATGACTTACTCAGCGAGCGGCGAGGCAGAGGAAAATTTTTATTTGAACGCCTCGGCCCCCTCGTTTGCTTCGGTCAGTAGTGAGTCTCTAGCGTCTTCCCCTCCTGCACCTCCGATTGATCCTACGATACGCGATAAAAAAGATGGCACAGGAAAGAAAATAACTGATCCGGAGATCGCCAAAGGCGGCGAGCTTTCTGGAGGCGAAGTGTGTGGAACGGCGGCGAGTGAAGGTGTTATTCGGGACGTCACGCTATGTGCTGGAAGTATAGTTGAAGGGGGTGAAATAGCCGGCGAGATTGCGGGAGATCCAGAGAATCCTGCGAAAATAAATGGCGCGATTATTTTGCCTGGGACTAAGTTAAAAAATGTTCGGATAGGAGCAGATGTAATATTGCTTAAGGGAGTGGTTTTAGGGGAAAACGTTGGTTTTGATTCGCTGCTTAATGTTCCGGCAGGAGTAATGCTTAGTGATACGCTAAGTAAAATCGCGGTACCTGGTTCTACAGCGGAAGATAAAAGAGTGGCTCTCGATTTGCGCAGTAAACCAATGCCAGGTGCTGCCGAATCGCCGCGAACTAGCTATCTAGAGTTGGTGAGTGAAACGCCAGAATTTGCGGATACTGGTGCGCGTCTCGAACAAGCCGTTACCGGTGAAGTTAAGATGGAGTTTCCTTCCTCGGAGGCGCGTTTGTTACCAGTGAGTATGCGCAAGACAGCGGTGGATGATAAAGGCTTCTTTTATGATGAAGACGGTAATCTATCAATCCGCATGGGAATTAATCTAGAGATTATTATGTACCCAATGTTTGTCGATGATAAGAAAGTGGAAGAAGAGATAATTAGTTATGATTCTCGTTACGCTATTCGTTACGATAAAGATTCGAATTTTATTATTACCAGAGATGAAAATGAAGGCGCCGAAGCAAGCTTAGCTAGGTATATCGGTAGGCCAGGAATCTCTGCGATTAAAGCAGTGCGCAGAGAAACGCCAGGATTCGTATTTTACCCATCGCCATGGCTGAAGAATCTTCAGCAAGTTTCAATAATTACTGAAAATAGTAAAGGTGATTTGCTTGAGCAAGAATTAGTGCCGGTACCTAAAAACTGGTTCGAACTTAAGGGGCAGCTACTAGCACACTCGGAAGTTCGTTATGTAAGAATTGATTCTACGGGCGTCGTTACTTTGGGTTACCGTGGAGAGGAATTTAGACTATTAGCCGCATACGATGTTGCTCCTAACGTGGTATTTGCGAAGGAGGACCGTGAAATAGTGTTTAGGGAAGCGGGAGATCTTAATGGTGACGGTGAGATGGATTACTACAGTTTTTACGCTAACGGAGACCGACAGGCATTGTATGTGTTTCCGCGCTAAGCGCGGAAACACGGCGAAGGATTAGCTTAGGTATTCGTCGATTTTTGCCGCGGCTTTACGACCTTCATCGATCGCACGCACGACGAGTGACTGTCCGCGGCGACAATCGCCTGCTGCAAATACCTTAGGACTAGATGTCGTAAATTCTTCGTACTCAGCTTTATAGTTAGAGCGTCCGTCCAACTCTAAACCGAGTGCTTCGCTGACATAGTGCTCCGGCCCAAGGAATCCCATGGAGAGCAGAATTAGATCAGCTTCCCAGAATTGTATGGTGCCAGGAATTTCCTTAAAGTTGCTATCTACCTTGACGGTGTTTATGCCAAGCAGTTTGCCATCGTCATCACGAACGAATTCTTTGCCCGAGATAGAGTAAACGCGGGGATCTTCACCAAATTTCTTTGCAGCTTCTTCATGGCCATAATCTACGCGGTAGATTTTTGGCCAGAGAGGCCATGGATTATCATCTGCTCGTTCGATGGGTGGTTTAGGCATGATCTCGAAATTTACCAGAGACTCGCAGCCATGGCGCAGAGAAGTACCGATGCAATCAGTACCAGTATCGCCGCCACCGATGACGATGACTTTCTTGCCCTTCGCACTAATGTAATTGCCATTTTCTAAGCAAGAATCTAGTAAGCTAGCAGTGTTCTTTTTGAGAAATTCCATTGCGAAATGGATGCCATCTCCAGCACGATTTGGAATCGGTAAATCACGTGGCGTTGTCGCTCCAGTTGCCAATAATACAGCGTCATTATCCGCAACAAGTTTGGCGATTGCGATCGCGTTATCACCCGAACCACCGATGTCTGCGCCGGTTACAAATTCAACGCCTTCCTCGCGAAGCAAGTTAACGCGGCGATCTACCACGTCCTTTTCCAACTTCATATTGGGGATGCCGTACATGAGCAAGCCGCCAATGCGATCATCTCGCTCGTAAACTGTGACAGTGTGACCCGCTTGATTGAGCTGGGCAGCCGCGGCGAGTCCGGCAGGACCTGAACCGACAATAGCGACAGATTTTCCGCTGCGCGAGGCAGGTGGTTTTGCGACGACCCAACCATTTTCGAAGCCTTTATCGATGATGGCATTTTCGATATTTTTAATCGTGACTGGAGTTTCGGTTGAACCGAGTACGCAAGAACCTTCGCATGGTGCAGGGCAAACTCGACCGGTAAATTCTGGGAAGTTATTAGTCTTGTGCAGACGCTCTAATGCTTCTTCCCAGCGACCGTTGTAGACCAAGTCATTCCACTCAGGGATGAGGTTATAGACTGGGCAGCCGTTCGATGATTGGCAGAATGGAATACCGCAATCCATGCAGCGAGCGCCTTGAGTCCGCAGCGCGTCGTCTTGTGGCGCTGTGTAGATTTCTTTGTAGTCGACCAGTCGCTCCATCGCATCACGATAGGGCACGGTCTGACGTGTAAACTCTTTAAATCCAGTTGGCTTTCCCATGGTCTTTCCTTCACTAGTAGGACGACGTGTTAATCGCCTACTTCTCACTCTTTGTCATCTAGGCACGCGGTGGTCTGCGGGGCCCAGCTTTAAATTTCAATCCGCTTGCGATCAGCGCGTTAATTCAGTTTTAGGCTGCAGACGCTGCACGCTCGGCTAATACGCGCTTATAGTCAGTCGGCATGACCTTCACAAATTGGCTGAGCGCGAGGTCCCAGTCATCCATCAGACGCTTCGCAACGTCAGAGTTCGTGTAGAGGTAATGCTTCTTAATCAGCGTTTGCAGCTCTTCAATATCTGCGGAGTCTGAAACATTTTCTAATTCGAAAGTCTCGCTGTTACATTTTGCAGGTAGCGAGCCTTCGGGATCCCAGACATAAGCGATGCCGCCACTCATGCCCGCGCCGAAGTTGCGTCCAGTTTTACCGAGGATAACCACGCGTCCACCAGTCATGTACTCACATCCGTGATCGCCAATCCCTTCGACGACTGCGCTGGCACCGCTGTTGCGTACTGCGAAGCGCTCCGCCGCGATGCCGCGGATATACGCTTCACCGCTCGTCGCTCCGTAGAGATTCACGTTACCCGCGATGATATTTTCTTCGGCTTTGAATGTACTCTGCTTGGGTGGATAGATAATTATCTTACCGCCCGATAGGCCTTTGCCGACGAAGTCGTTGGCATCACCCTCAACGGTGAGTGTCACACCCTTAGCAAGCCATGCGCCGAGGCTTTGGCCCGCAGAACCGTTTAGCTTAATGTTGATCGTGTCTTCTGGGAGCATGTCTGCACCCCAGCGCTTCGCGACCTCATTCGATAGCATCGTGCCGACAACTCGGTTGATGTTAATGACGTCATGTTCTATGTGTACGGTCTTCCCTTCTTCGATGCCTTCGCGAGCCATGCGGATCAGGTCATTGTCGAGCGCTTTATCGAGACCGTGATCTTGCTCCAGTGTCTTATAGAAACCGGTGTCTTCGAAAACAACTTTCGCAGGTGACAGAATCGAAGTGAGGTCGATACCGCTGGCTTTCCAGTGATCGATCGCATGGTTCATGTCGAGTAAGTCAACGCGGCCAACCATCTCATTGACCGTGCGGATGCCGAGACTCGCCATCACTTCGCGCATCTCTTCGGCGACCATGAACAAATAATTCGTCACATGCTCTGGCTTGCCTTTGAATTTTTTGCGCAGTTCAGGATCTTGTGTCGCGATGCCTACAGGGCAAGTATTGAGGTGACACTTGCGCATCATGATGCATCCGAGCGTGATCAGTGGCGCCGTCGCGAAACCGAACTCTTCCGCACCTAATAACGCGGCGATCGCAATGTCGCGGCCAGTCTTGAGCTGTCCGTCGGTCTGCAGTGTCACGCGTGAACGTAAGTTGTTCATTACGAGTGTTTGGTGAGTCTCGGCCAAGCCAAGTTCCCACGGTAAGCCTGCATGTTTGATCGAAGTGAGCGGAGATGCACCCGTCCCGCCATCATGGCCAGCAATAACGAGGTGATCGGTTTTTGCTTTGGTTACACCCGCTGCAATTGTCCCCACACCAATTTCGGCGACCAGCTTTACGCTTATCCGCGCGGCGCGATTGGCATTCTTTAGGTCGTGGATAAGCTGAGCGATATCCTCGATTGAATAAATGTCGTGGTGCGGAGGTGGACTGATGAGACCTACGCCCGGAGTTGAGTGACGGATGCTGGCGATGTAGTTATCAACCTTGCCACCCGGCAGCTCGCCACCTTCACCCGGCTTTGCGCCTTGCGCGATCTTAATCTGTAACTCATCGGCGTTCGTGAGATACCACGCTGTCACGCCGAAGCGGCCAGAGGCCACTTGCTTAATCGCTGAACGCTTTGAGTCGCCATTTGCCATTGGCTCGAAGCGGTAGGGATCTTCACCACCTTCGCCCGTGTTGGATTTACCGCCGATGCGGTTCATCGCAACAGCGAGAGATTCATGGCTTTCTTGTGAGATCGAACCTAGGCTCATCGCA
>JALQUB010000073.1 GCA_023268635.1 Pseudomonadales bacterium | reverse complement strand
CGAGGAAATGTCTATATCCTACCTGTTAAACAATGAAGCATTAAATGCTAGAAAGGCTGAAGCTAAGAAGCTAGCAGATGCTGGTGCGCTAAACATTGAGCAGTACACCAATTACATGGGCGAGATCGACTATGATCGAATTGCCAGTGAGACTGGTTTAGTCAAGTCTGACAAAGAAGTATTCGAGCAGCGCAGTGAGTTATTAAGAAAGCGCAGAGAGTACCGCGAAGACGTATTCGAGCGTGGCTCCGGCATGGCTCAATTCTTTGGTATGGCCACAGGCTTTATGCTTGACCCTATAAACATTGCAACAATGCCTATTGCTACTTCATCCGCTACATTGAAAGGGATGTCTACCCTTGCTGGCGCAATGAGAGTTGCAAGAAACGAGGCGGCATTAGCGGCAAGCGCAGAGCTATTAATTCAGCCATTGGTCTATCAGCATAAGCATGATATTAACTCGCCCTATTCGGCAACTGACGCGCTCACAGCTATTGCAACTGCGGCAACTGGCGCGGCTGTATTGGGCGGTATTACTGGTGGATTGGCTGGCTATTTAAGAAAGGTTAGAGAGCAATCTGCGCCATTTGTCCCAGAGCAGCCCAGCGTTGATCAACCGTTTGTTAGAGACCCAGAACGGCCAGCATACAGCCCAGAATTACAGGCGTATGAAACGCTAGCCAGGATTGAAGAAGACCTCAAGATGAATAAGATGTCTACGTCTTACAGTCTTGTGGCAGAGCAGTATGGCAAGTACAAACAGGGTGAGATCGACTCCGTAATGGAGCTGAATAAACAGGCATCGAAGGCTTTAGAGGCAAGAAAGGCTGAACTATTAAAGGCCAATAGAGAGACATACGGGCGGTTTATTGCTGCGGCTGGTGGCATTAATCGCCAGGCATGGGAAGCCGAGGGTTTTGATCTTGCCGACCTAAAATTAATC
This sequence comes from Pseudomonadales bacterium, assembly GCA_023268635.1. GTDB lineage: Bacteria > Pseudomonadota > Gammaproteobacteria > Pseudomonadales > Pseudohongiellaceae > UBA9145. Next base: position 57,458 of record JALQUB010000073.1, on the reverse strand, counting down.
AAAGGCGACTTTGGTAAACCGTTTGTTAGAAAGACTGGCGGACTAACTCCAGATGATCTAGCCGAAGTATTAACTGAGCTTCAGCAACAGGGCTATCCGATTCGCATAGATATGGAAGCCAATAAAGCCTTAGAGTTTGTTCAAGAGCTTATACAGCGTGGTGATAGACGTTTAAATGCCGATGTCGAGGCAGAGCTTGCAAGAATTGACGATCAACTAGACAGCATTGCAAGAGATACTGAGGCGGATGTTTTAGATACGGTATATGGTCGAGCAGTTAGAGAAGACATTCAGACCGATGTTGACTGGCTGAGAGAATATGAATCGCGCTTAGAGGAATACTCCGAGCCACTTAAAACGCCAGAGATGTATGCTGACGCGCCAAGAATGGATGCTGCGCCACAAACCATTAGCGCAAGAGAGCGTGATGTTTTAGAGCGTAACGGCCTAACAAGAGACTACGATTACGACATTGCGGAATACAAGCAATTAGTAGATCAGGACACACCTGTATTAAACTTTGATGGTGAAAACATAGTAGATGCGAAGGCTATCATTGACGATTACGATAGCCAGATTGAAGGACTAAACGGCGTATTGGAGTGTGCTCTTGGCTAGTTTCGCACAATGTATAGACATAGCCTATAAGAATGGGCGCATAACTAAGGATGTTGCCGATCTAATCAAATCGTCGGACGACCCTAATGCGGCTATTGACAACTTGTTAGGTGAGCTGACCCGCAATAAGCGCGAGGCTGCTATTCAGGCCGTGCGCATTGCTCAACGATACGATGATATTAAAAGCCACCCAGACGGGATGATGGCTGGCCTAATGGCGACAATGGTGCCAAGGTTGCCGGATTACCGTCCCAATAACCGAGATAACGATTGATCACTGCTCGAGCATTATGAAATTCAGAACCATGGTACTGACGCGCGCTCCACTTCTGCTGCAGGCTAGGTGGCACTTGGTACTCATTGTGAATCTCATTAATCGTCACACCCTGATTCGCCAAATTGAGCACTTGATTGTTTAAGTTTGCATAGGCATCTCGCTGCGTCCGCATAACCTCTTGAATGCGAGCATTACCCCAGCGAGGCCAATTATGCGAAGAAATCATAACCTCCGCATCGAGACCGAACTCATAAAGCGCCGTGTTAATTTGTTTTGACCACGCCAACGCATCGCGTACGAGTGCACCACGCAATGTATAAATATTGTGAATTGTCGCAGTGATATTTTCCGCCGCCCAAAAAACTTTCTTATCAGGGAACCACGCATTCATCTCAGCCGGAGCTTCGGTGCCGGGCGTGTTCTGGAAAACAATGCGAACCCCATCAATCACATGCTCTTCGAAACGATCAGTCACGACGACGGTAGGGGGTATTAGGCCAGTGGAACCAGCGGACAAGCCTTTACCAATTGCCGAATCAACCTGCCCGAAGGGGCTGGACGGCATCACACGACCATATTGGAAACCCGCTCTTCGTGTCATCGAATTGCCAGCATAAACATTCTCCGAAATGGCCTCTTCCATGAAACCAATCGGCGCGAACACCGCGACATCTCCGCGATTAACTTCTTCCGGACTGGTGACTCCCAATACGCCTCCGAAATGATCTATATGCGAATGGGAATAGACGACCGCTTTTACTGGCAACTCTCCGAGCTGTTCATTGGCGAGCTTCAGTGCAGCAGCTGCCGTTTCGCTAGAAAGCAGAACATCGAACAGGATCCAGCCTGTTTCTCCGCGAATTAATGTCATGTTCGCGAGATCGAAACCGCGTACTTGATAAATAAAATCGGGCACCACTTCGTAGAGACCGAAATTCATATTCAAAGTCGCTTGACGTTGTAGTGATGGGTGCATGGTATCGAATTGCTCACCACCCAGCAGGAAATCATAGCGACCCATGTCCCAGACGACATTGCCCTGCGCGCCGAGTATTTGCTTAGAATCGGGCGCTGCAATAAATCCTCGTCGCGACTCATCAAAATCGCGCGTGTCTTCGAAGGGTAAGGATTCGCGCAGCGCTTCTTGCAATTCCGCAGTGTGGCGCGATGCGGGAGCTCCCTTGGGATTAAAGTGATCCTGCGCAGCGGCAGAGAAGACCGCACCTAAACACCCTGCAAATAACACTATGCGCGACGCAGCGTGTACGAATGATCCACGTCGTCTTCGTTCAGCTATGTTACTCATTCTTTGTTTCCCCCAACCGTCTGCTCTTTGCTGACAGTCTTTCCAAATAACAAATTCCGGTATGGACTTTGCCCATACCGGATATTATTCCTAACTCCTTATATTCGTGCGCGCTTCAGCGTGACGTCGGCATTACGCCAGTAAGAATCAAATTGACGTTTCACTAACTCAGCTTCAGCTCGACGACCTTGTGCTTCGATCGCCTGATAGAGTCCGAAGGTTGACCAACCGTTTTGCTGATTCCACTGAAGATCATCGCGGAAAGTCTCCTCCGCAGCCTCTGCCTGACCCGCTTCAAGCTGCGCGGCACCGAGATAGAGTCGAATTGATTGTGACCAATCCGGTGGCTCTGTGTAGTTATTGTTATCTTGAATTTCTACCGCTCGCGTATATGCGGCGATAGCTCCTTCTAGATCACCACGCGCCTCTTTGATTTCGCCTTCCAATGCATTGGCTGCGAGCGCGAGAATTTGTGAGGCTGGTGTCGGATTTACACCAGTCGAATCCACCTTCGGATCATTGGCGTTGGCATGGAGTGCCGATAGCGCCTCTTCGGCTGCTTGAAGATTACCCTTCGCGACATGCGCGCTACCGGTAACATAGGCCCAAATGCCATCGAGATACGGCGTACCTTTATGGCTTTGCTCGCTACTTAAGATCTTGTCCCATTTACCAAAGATTTTGTCGACGACCCAAGTGTGGGCCACCCGCTTCTCTCCGCGGTTAATTGCTTCTCGAGAAGTGCCCACTTCATCAGCGCCACGCTGCGCAGCTTCTTTAGATTGCGCATAGTTACCTTGTAACATGTTTGCATAACGGACGAAGTCGAGGGCATGCGGCGCATGCATTTTATGCGAAAGCGGGTAGGTACCAATCATCGGAAAATTTGTGTTCCCCCAAAGATCGGCGAATTGTAAATCTACGATTTGCGAACGCTCATTAATGTCGACCGCCTTCTCATACTCACCAACACGCAAATAAATGTGGCCTGGCATATGTACCATGTGGCCAGAAATCGGCACCGTTGACTCGAGCTTTTGAGCAGCGGCCATAGCGAGCTCGGGCTGTGGTGATGCTTCCATTAAATGGATGTAGAGGTGATTGGCACCCGGGTGATCATGCTCAACTCGCATCGCCGCTTCTAAAGCCAGCTGCGCTTCCTCTGTTCCCTTTCTAGGCGAGCCATCTTTCTCCCAATAATCCCAACGGTTCGTGTTCATATAAGCTTCGGCGAACATCGAACCAATGTCCGGATCTTCCGGATACCTATTGTGCAATTCGCGCATGGCGTCTACGAAAGCGGCGTCCCGTTCACGGCTGTCTGGAATGGCATCCTTGTTATAGAGAACAAACAGCGCGCGAATCATATCCTGCTCACGGGGCGTCGCATTATCCACTCGTCGCATTGCCTCACGGATGGCCGCTAGCCCAGTGCCCTGAGGATCATCGGGCAGGTTTGAATAGCGGCTGTTTGGATTAGGACCTGCGGCATGTGCGAGACCGAAATAAGGCATCGGACTATCGGGATCGAGACGCGACGCTTCCTGATACGAGGCAATAGACTCGGGGAAATAGAAGCTCCACGCCATGCGTAAACCTTGATCATAGAATTGCTGCGCGAGGTCCGAATCTGTTGTTATGGGGCGCGAATACGTTCCGCCACCCGGTACCAGGATTGCCAGCGCCTCATTATTTTCCTGTGCGGTAGCACTTACCGGCAGCGCCGCGAGCTGCATCGCACTCACGCCGAGAATCACGCCGACTGTTAAAAGCTTACGCATCTTATTGATCTCCTTAGTTTTATTCTTTAATGGATCGCGTTTGTTGAGGATCAGTCTAGCCTAATTATGCGAGCCCGCAAAAGCGTCTATCTAGGATCTGCAAAAGAGAGAAAAATTATAAGCATGCTTATTATAAGTTCTGCTATTATCACCGCCCAAGAAACGACTGGAAATCAGACATCATGGGCTCAGCTCACGACACACAATCGATCAACGAAGGCATGGGTTTCGTCCTCCATGATGTTGCACGCCTATTGCGATGGAGCTTCGATCGGCAATCTAAGAACCTTGGCCTAACCCGCGCTCAGTGGTCGGTGCTTGCGCATCTCTACCGTGGTGATGGCATGCAACAAGCGGCACTAGCCCAGACCCTCGACGTCGCTCCGATAACCCTTGCACGGCAACTAGACCGCCTTGAGGCAGATGGTTGGCTGATTCGACGCGCCGACCCCAATGACCGCCGCGCGAAGACGATCCATCTCACCGAAAAGGCTGCACCGATGAAAACCAAGCTAAAACAACTCGGGGCGAAAGTGCGTCAGCAGGCACTCGACGGCATTAGCGAAGAAGAGGCCGCGCAATTTCTCTCTACCTTAAATCGAATTCGACAAAATCTCGTGCCACAGGATGGCAATTAATCTCCCTTTGACTACGCAGACTTACTAATGAGCATTATCAAGAAACTTCTCCGCATACTTCTCTTCCTTATTGGCCCAATCATTGTCCTCCTGATTGCCGCATCGATTTATCTCAAAGGTGGCCGATTCATTAGCACCGACAATGCTTACTTAAAAGCGGACATTCTTTCTGTCAGTAGTGAGCTCAGCGGCAAAGTGCTGCACACTTATGTCGAAGAAAACCAGCGTGTGAACGCGGGAGATACCACCGCAGAAATTTTCCCAGAGCCATATCAGATTGCCATCGCGCGCGCCGAGGCCAATCTCGCCTCGGTGAAAGGTGATCTACTCAGCCAGAAGGCTGACTACGCCAACCGCGAACTCGATATAGTCGTCGCTAAAACTGACTTCGATTTTCGTCAACATGAACTTGATCGACTCGCTCGTTTACGCGCGGACAATTCGGTTTCAGAAGCACAATTCGACCAAGCGAAGTTCGTTTTAGAAGAAGCCAAAAATCGCCTTTCAGCTAAGCGCTTAGACCTCGACGTGAGCAGAGCGAAATTAATCAACCCCGAAGCACCGGTTGAAGAACATCCACGCTACCTTCAGGCGATGGCAGAACTCACCAAGGCCAAACTTGACTTCAGCTATACGAGGATCACTGCGCCACTCTCGGGAATCGCAACCAATGTCAGCGTCCATCCGGGAGAAAATATCATCTCGGGCACGACCTTGTTCAACATCGTTGATGACAGCCATTTTTGGATAGAAGCAAATTTTAAGGAGACCGAGCTTACTCACGTGCGTTCCGGACAAGCTGTCACCATTTCGATCGACACCTATCCCGAGGCAGCATGGACAGGAAGCGTCGAACGCATCACCCCGGCTACCGGAGCAGAATTTTCACTCCTGCCGGCACAGAACAGCTCAGGTAACTGGATTAAAGTGGTGCAACGCATTCGCGTCCGCATCACCCTCGATACAAATCACGAAACCCTCCCACTCGCCGCAGGCATGAGTGCGACAGTGAATATCGATACGGGAAACACCCAATCGATTGCATGGCTACCCTCTTGGTTAAACGGGTTACTACGTGACCTCTGAGACAGCGAATAATCCATCTGAGAACACATTCGTTCCAGTAAAGCATCGCGGCCTCATCACGCTGTCGATCATGCTTGGCACAATCATGCAGGTGCTGGATACAACCATCGCCAATGTTGCGCTTCCTCATATGCAGGGCAGCCTCGCCGCGTCTCAAGACCAAATCGCGTGGGTGTTGACCTCGTATATCGTCGCGTCGGCTATTATGACACTGCCAGCGGGTTGGCTCGCGACTCGCTACGGTGGTAAGCGCGTTTTCATCATGTCGATCGCTGTGTTCACCGTCGCTTCGATTCTATGTGGACTCGCCACATCGGTTGAACAGATCGTTGCTTTTCGCATCATCCAAGGCATGAGCGGCGCCGCGCTAATTCCCATTTCGCAAGCGACCCTGCTAGACATTAACCCGCGTGAGAAGCACGGCAGCGCTATGGCGATCTGGGGCGCGGGCATCATGATAGGACCGATTATCGGCCCCACTTTGGGTGGCTATCTCACCGAGATGTACGACTGGCGCTATGTCTTTTTTATTAATGTACCGCTCGGCATCCTCACAATTGCAGGAATCAGCTTGTTCTTGCCGGAGTCAAAAGTAAATCCAAAACGCTTCGACTGGCCGGGATTTTTAACTCTCGCAATCATCATTGGCTGTCTACAGTTATTCCTCGATCGCGGCGAACAATTAGCTTGGTTCGATTCCTATGAAACCTATATTTATTTGGGCATCGCAGCGGCGGCGGCATGGGTGTACGCAGTGCACACTCTCCGCGCCGACACGCCGATCTTGCCACCAGCAATGTTTCTGGATCGCAATCTCGTAACAAGCTTAATCTTCATGTTTTTTGTCGGTCTAATTCTTCTCGCCACAGTCGCGCTACTGCCTCCGTATATGCAAACGCTCATGGGCTATCCGGTACTCGATGTCGGCACGATTATGGCGCCCCGAGGCGTCGGCACAATGTTGGCGATGATGATCGTCGGTCGCTTAGTCGGTCGCTTCGACCCGCGCGGCATTATCTTTTTCGGTCTTTCTCTCACGCTGATTTCTTTGTACCAGATGACGAAGTTTTCAACCTTCGTGCCGGCCAGCACAATCATGTGGACCGGATTCATACAAGGATTCGGACTTGGCTTCATTTTCGTTCCCTTGAGCACGATCGCCTACTCAACTCTCGATGCAAAATATCGAGCCGAGGCCTCTTCCGTGTTTAATCTCACGCGAAATATGGGTTCGAGTGCGGGCATATCATTAGTTATGGCCGTACTGAGTCGGAGTGTCCAAACCAATAGTTCAATCCTTAGCGAGAATATAACGGCGACATCTATCGGCTTGAGTTGGAAACAGATACCGCACAGCATGGAACCTCTAGCTTCCGGCGGCCTGGCGATGTTAAATGGGGAAATTTCTCGGCAGGCGGCGACAATAGCCTACATCAACGACTTCCAATTGATGATGTGGATAATTCTCGCGGCAGCACCGTTCCTGCTTTTGTTAAAACCACCAGCGAAGGTGATAGCACCCCAATGAGCGACAAATTTATTCTGGAAATATTCACCGACTACGTCTGACCTTGGTGTTATCTCAGTACCGTGAGTATTGAAAAACTAAAGGCTAACTATCCGATTGAAACTCGGTGGATTCACTTCCCGTTACATCCCGACACCCCCAGGGAAGGCCAGTCTCTCGCAGAGTTATTCGCAGGGCGCGACATCGAGCCCGCTCGACAAAGACTAAAGCAACTCATGGCGGAAGCTGGTCTAGCGTACGGAGATCGTACTCACACTTACAATAGCCGACTGGCGCAAGAACTCGGCGCTTGGGGAGACACTCAGCCAGGCGGCGAGGCGATACATGACGCACTCTACCGCGCTTACTTTGCCGACCTCATCAACATCAGTGACATTGATGCATTGTGCGACATCGCAGCGTCTGTCAATCTAGACAGGAATGAAGCGAGGAAAATATTAGTGTCTCGCACTTTTTCGGAGAAGGTTGACGAAGACTGGCAACGATCACGCTCACTAGGCATCACCGGTGTGCCGACCTTCTACGCTAAAGATCTCGTGGTCGTCGGTTGCCAGCCCTATGAGATTCTCGAAAAATTCGTGCAGCACTTATTAGAATAGCGAGGTTTATCACCGTGACGAATTCAGCAACGCGAAGAGCACTCATTACCTGTGCCGATCGTTACATGGGACGTGCTATTGCGGAAAGATTTAATGCGATTGGGATTGAAGTCATTGCCGACGAATCATCGTTGGATTCGCGTGCAGCGGTGGAAGCTCTAATCGACCGTGTCGGACGCATCGATATTCTGGTGGCAAATTTAGCTGAAGCACCAAAAACAGGTCCTATTCAAAATCTGAAAGACGAAGATTGGCAAAGATTGTTTGAAACCCTGGTCGATCCACTCATGTATCTAGTCCGTGCGGTAACACCGCAAATGGTAGAGCGCCGCCAAGGAAAGATAATCGCCGTCACAAGCGCAGCTCCACTTCGTGGAATTCCCAATAACGCGGCGTATTGTGCAGCACGAGGCGCACAAAATGGTTTCATTAAAGCGATAGGGTTAGAACTCGCCCGCTACGGCATACAGGCGAATGCGATCGCACAGAACTACGTCAATAATGACACCTACTACCCCGACGACATTCTAGATCAGGAAAAATTTATCGACCATGTGCGTCGCAATGTGCCGACCAATAAAGTTGGCTCGCCACGGGAGACAGCCGAACTCGCCGCGTATCTCGCCAGCGAAGACTGTACACACATGGTTGGACAATTAATTCCATTGGCAGGGGGTTGGGCAACTTAGTTAGACGAGCGAACTAATTCGCCCTTCCCAAAATGGTTTTCTAAGCTCTGTCTTCAGAATCTTATTAATAGGTGACAATGGCATAGGCTCGGTTCGGAAACTGACACTGACAGGGCACTTGTAAGTCGCGATACGTTCACGGCAATAGTCAATTAACTCCCGCTCACTCGGCGCCGGTTCTATGCCAGCTTCAAGTAGCACTACCGCGTGTACTGCCTCTCCCCAGGTCTCATGTGGAATGCCAATCACCGCACACTGATGAATCGCCGGATGACTCGACAAGACATTCTCGATGTCGATTGGATAAATATTTTCTCCCCCACTCACAATCATGTCTTTCACACGACCCTCGAGGAAGAGGAAACCATCAGCATCCAGATAGCCCGCATCGCCGGTATGATACCAACCGTCACGCAACGCCTCGGCTGACTGCTCGGGCAAGTTCCAATAGCCAGTCATAATATTATCCCCGCGCGCCAATACTTCTCCTGTTTCGCCGCTGGCCAATTCATCTCCATCTTCGTCGACAATGCGTAGTGTCACATGAGGTGCCGGCCTACCAACCGATCCCAGTTTTTCCGAGCCTGGACCGCTCACGACATGATATTTCGCATCTAAACTTGTCACTATCGGTGCTGCCTCGGTCATGCCGTAGGTTTGGTAAAGATTGATACCTTTAAATGCATCGATGACTCGATGTTGCAAGGACATAGGCATCGGAGCGGCACCAGAAGCTAACATCTCCATCGATGAAAGATCGGCTTCGGGGAATTGCGGATGATCCATTAACATCTGGAACATCGTCGGCACGAGTGTGGCTGAGTTGATGCGATATTTCGCAATGCTTTCGAACACTTCGGGTACGTCGAATTTCGGTAATATAATGGCGTGTCCGCCCAGCGCCGCGCAGCTGAATAGTCTTGCTCCAGCCGCTATATGGAATAAGGGTCCCACTATTAAAAAGCGCCACCCGTCTTGCATTTTATAGAGTGGAATAGACCCGATAGTGTTGCAGAGAAAATTTTTATTGCTGAGCATCACGCCTTTAGAGCGGCCAGTAGTTCCGCCCGTGTAAAACAGAATCAGGGTGTCTTCACCGACACTGGGATTCACGTCGACAAAATCTTTCGTGGCGAGACAGTCTGCAATAGCCTTCTCGAGTGAACTCACTGAATCGGGAAGGCCTCCTTGTTCCAGTGCATTGAATTCTTCTTCACCGCCCGTCACGAAAACAGCGTTTATGCAGCCACACGACTCTACTATGCTTAGTGCATGTGACAAGAATCCTGGCTCACATATCAACACGCGTGGTGCACAGTCCTCGATGCATTCGATGAGTTCTCCGATAGCGAGACGGAAATTCAAAGGTACAAAAATCGCTGAAATCGCAGCCGGAGAGAAATAGCCCTCAAAGCAAACATTCGAGTTGAAACCGAGATACGCGACTCGATCACCCCGGCCCACGCCCGCCCGCGAAAATAATGTCGCTTGCGCCAAGCAGCGTCGATGAGTTTCTCGCCAATTCAGTGTCTTATCTTGATAGCTTGACGCCGGCCTATCCGGCCAAGTGTTGGCAGCGCCTTCGAGTAGGGTGAAAATACTCTGGCTTTGCTGGGCAGCATTCAGTACAGCTTTGTTCATCGTCATTATTTACAGTTATCTCTCATTCGAAAGGTTATAGCTTAGATTCACACAGGCGCCGCGACTACGCCACCATCATGCAGTGCGCCAATTTCTGCGGAACTCAAACCGAGCAGCTCGGCGAGAATTTCATCTGTATGCTGACCTAGCAGCGGCGCAGGCACGGGGTCTATATCGGGCAGTGCCGAGAATTTTAGAGGCTGAGAGGGAGTGAGCAATTCGCCGATGCCTGGTTGATCGATCTTGCGAAAGAGTGGATTGGCAGGCGAGGCCTCCTCATCTCCCGCGATAAGTTGTTTGACAGTCTGATAAGGCCCCCAGCACACGCCGGCGGCTTCGAGCGCAGCATGCACGTCATCACTCCTTCGGGCAGCGAACCAAGGCTTGAAGAGCTCTACCAACTGCTCACGGGCGGCGTAACGAGCTCCTTCCTGCGAAAGGTCAAGGTCTAATTCTCTTGCTAAGTTTGCGACAGACTCTTCGCAAGCAGTAACTGCAACCAAGGACGACCATTGATTGGGGCTAACGCCGACGACCATTACACGCTCTCCATCTGCACACAAGAAGTCATGCCCAAAAGTGCCAAAGATATGATTGCCGAGTGATGGCCTCGGTTCCGCAGTCATCGCCGCTTCGGCGAGAAAGCCTAGGTGTCCCATTGTGGCGAGCGCGACATCTGTTAACGCAATATTGATTTTCTGTCCTTCTCCTGTGCGGCTGCGATGTCGCTCCGCTGCAAGGAGACCGAGTGCAATCTGTTGGCCGGCGATAATATCCCAGGCCGGCAATGCGCTATTGAGCGGCGTTTCTTTTTGTGTGTTTAGAAACGGCACACCAACACGTGAATTTACCGTGTAATCGAGCGCACTGCCGCCATGACGGTCACCCGTCAGGTTCAGATAGATGAGGTCGTCTCTGCGCGACCTGAGCGTTTCATAATCTAGCCAGCCTCGTGCTGGGAAATTTGTGAGGAACAGACCGGAATCGTCTCCTGGTGCGCAGATGAGCCGAGAGAGTAATTCTTTGCCTTCGGGCTTTCTAAAATCGACGGCAATCGACCGCTTTCCTTTATTAAGACTATGCCAATAAAAGCTATTGCCAGACTCATCGACTGGCCAACGACGATAATCGATACCGCCGCCAATTTGATCGAAACGAATCACATCTGCACCCAATTGCGCGAGGGTCATTCCTCCCGATGGCGCCGCTACGAAGGCACTGCCTTCAATCACTCTCAGACCCTTTAACAATTGTTGCATTAATAAACGACCCTATGAATTACGCGATCGCGCACTTCCCTAATCAGCACTATCACCACCAGCCCTCTCAATGAGCTCACGTGCAATCACCTTGAGTGCCAGCACTTCTTCCGCACCTTCGAAAATCGACAAAACACGTGCATCGACAAATAGGCGACTCACCGCCATCTCTTCAGCGTATCCCATGCCTCCGTGGATCTGCATCGCTTCACGAGTCACTTGTTCGGCGGCGCGACAGCTAAACAGCTTGACGAGACTCGCCTCCATCTGTCCTGCACCTTCATCCATCAAGCGGGCGACGTCATGAGAAAATTGTCTAGCCGCAGCGATTGTTGCAAACATTTTCGCGAGCTTCACTTGTGTCAGTTGATATCCGGCAAGTGGAATACCGAATGTACTACGCTCATTCGAATAGCTTAGCGCCTTTTCAAATGCCGACTGCATGACCCCCGTCGCTCTCGCTGCAGTCTGGATGCGCCCACCCGCAAAGCCCGCCATAGTGTAGTAAAAACCACGCCCGAGTCCCTGCTCCCCGCCAATTAAATTTTCCTCAGGCACAAAGACATTATCAAAACTCAGATCGTAAGAATGCATACCCCGATAGCCCAACGTCGGAATCGCGCGGCCACTCAACTCACCGCCACCTTCAGGCTGCTTATGGCTGAACGCATGACCACTAAACTTTGGCTTCTCGACTAAGAAAAGGCTCAGACCACGGAAGCCCAAGGAAGAGTCTGGGTCGGTACGAGCCAACACGAGCAAGAGCTCTGACCGTCCGGCAAAGGTACACCAAGTCTTACCGCCATTCAGCGTCCAACCCCCGGTTGTTTTTGTCGCGCGTAATGAGACCGATGCGACATCGGAACCAGTATTCGGCTCGGTGATCGAGATCGCACACAACTTCTCCCCGCTCGCGAGTGCCGGCAACCACTTCGTCTGCTGTTCTTCAGTGCCCCCCGCGAGCAGAGCGCGTGCGGCGATCTCCGGACGCGTGATAAGACTCCCCGCCGCCCCTAAGGAACCTCGCGACAGCTCTTCCGTGACGAGAATCATGCTGAGACTATCTGGGCGCTCATCAGATTGCAGGCCACCAAACCGTTCAGGGATGCAGGTGCCGAAACAACCAAGCTCGGCCGCCGGCTGCAAAATTTCATCGGGAATATCGAGGTCTTGCCGATGGATTGCCTCGGCGAGAGGCTCCACCACGACTTCGGCGAATCTTTCGAAGGTCGCTCTCACCATCTCCTTTTCGGGATCCAGTGAGGAAGGGAGGCGCTTAAGCTCCGTCGATGCAATTTCGGCTCCAAGTGCGGCGATCGCAGAGGAAGAACCCGCATCAACGAGCAGTGCCTGCAGACTACTATCGCTCATCGACTCAATCAGCCCTGCCCTGTCTATGCCACATTCATCCACGATGGGTAAGATGCGTCCTAGCGCTGCGTGCCAAGAAACAGCGAAGTAGGCCAGCGCTAGGCGGACATGGAAATGATCTTGGCAGTGTGCACCGGCTTGTTTGAGCAACGCTTGCGCCGCCGACATTTCCGCCACCGCGAAAGCAAGTTCATAACTCACCGACTGCCATTGATCGAGTTTATTGGCATCTAACTGTCGCGAAGCCGAATCGATACAATGTCGATTTATATAAGCGAATCCATCACTGACTTGCTCGAGTAGCCGAGCCGTAAAACCGATAGCGATATCTATCCGCTGCTCGCTTGTCATCTCTTGCATTGAATGTCTCCGCGCTTAGTTTCGGGCCTCATCTAGCTCTTTCATCCTCTTTAGCGCCTAAAGTGTGTCGACTTTATCACATCAGCTCTCTCTTACAGCCTAATCCTAAATATCGCCGCAATGAATTCCTATCTATCCGGTCAACTGTAGTGGTAGGAAACCAGCCATAACGCGTTGGCAATAGCAGCTATTTAGTACAAGTGACAGGCAGATGGTAAAAAATTCGAGTGATCTCTCAATTGCGACGGTGGACGCACAACAAACCCCAAGGATTATCGATGAGGACTTATTTTCTTCAGAAGACCCTCTTTCAGGAAATCCGATTAACCAAAAGGAAGAATCCTTTAGCTCACAGATAGGCAAAAATAACGCATTTTTTAATGCGCGCGTCGATCGGGTCCTTGAAAACCTAAATTTCGTGCTGACAGGAGATTTCGCCGTCGTCCTGTTTGTTTATGTTGTGAGCACGGTGCTGGATTCGCGACTCAATAAGCCACTATTAGTTTGGGTATCCGTCCTGCTGGCTATTACCACGATACGCTATGCCATATTGCGCCAATTAAGAAAATCTCGAGAGACGGAAGTGAGCTACGACTTCCGTTATCAATTTCTCATCCTAGGCACATTTTCAGCGGGTATCGGCTGGGGGTTAATGCCCTTCACCGTCGCCCCCGATAGCACCCCCACTCTCACCATTCTCGCCACTCTCTGGATGGCGGGCATGTTAACGGGTGCTGCCGTGACGCTCTCGGTCATGAGAATGGTCTTCGCGGCGTTCGTTATTCCTGCATCGATCACTTTTATCATCAGCGTTTTTTTACATTTCGAAGACAATTCTTTCGAACTCATCATGAGTTTTTTGGTCTTTATTTGCTTCATCGTTCCGATCGCACTTCACATCCATTCAGATACGGGAAAGCACATTTTAGCCGTCCTTGAAAATCAGCGTATGCAAATGGAATTGGCGGCAGAGGCCAAGCGACTACTTGAGCAAGAGGAGAAACTCCTCGCTCAGCGTAGTCGAGAAGCAATACTTGAGGCGCAGAAGGCGCGCGCCGATGCTAAATTACAAACCGCAGCAGAAGATCGAAACTTGCTATTGAATGCCTTGCAGGAGGGCATATTCGGTATCAGCGACGTTGGAGCCATCACTTTCATCAATAAATCTGCGTTGGATATGTTGGATTATGAAGAAGATGAAGTAATTGGGATGAGCGCGCTGCTCTTGCTTAACCCAAAAGAGGAATCTAGTAATAACGATCCGATCACACAAACTTATACAGAGGGTACTCCTGCAGAATTAATCGGCAGCGTTTTCAGAAAAAAATCCAGCGACTCACTTCCCGTTCGTTACTCCGCTGAGCCCGTGATCGAACGGAATAACGTTGTTGGTGCTGTCGTGAGTTTCATCGATTTATCGAAGCAACAGGAGATGGAAACCAGGCTCATGCAATCTCAGAAAATGGAGGCCATAGGCCGACTCACTGGTGGTGTTGCCCATGATTTCAATAACCTCCTCACGGTGATTCTAGGAAATTTGCAATTCCTTGAGCGTCGATTCGCCGATAACCAAGATGCATTGGATCTTATTAAAAAAATCCTAGGAGCAGCCCAGAGCGGCGCTGAGCTTAATAATCGACTATTGAGTTTTTCGCGAGAACAATCGCTACGCACCGCCAATGTGAATATTGGCGACATGCTCCAGGGAATGAATGAATTCTTCGCGAGGATGCTTGGCGAAAACATCAAGCTAATCTGTGAACCCTGCGAGCAAGAATGTATCGCGGCGACGGATTCAGCCCAACTAGAAAATGCCATTCTCAACTTATGCATCAACGCAAAAGATGCGATGCCGAAAGGGGGTACCGTCACCTTATCCGCTCGGCGATGCCGCCGACCTTCATCACTTCCTGCTGACAAAAATTCCGAGAATAGTGATTCGTTTATCGAGCTTTCTATTCGAGACAACGGCACAGGGATGCCCAAGGGAGTCAGGGACAAAATATTCGAGCCTTTTTTCACCACCAAGAGCAAAGGTCGAGGCACCGGTCTAGGTCTAAGCACGGTTTATGGCTTCATCACGCAGTCCGGCGGCAGCCTGACTGTCGATAGCGCACCAGGCAAAGGAACTCACTTCAAACTTTATCTACCAGCCGGACGAACCGACCTAGAAACTAAACTTCGCGAAAACACAGTCCCCTTGAGCTCAAAATCACACAGCGGAATTATCTTGGTGGTCGAAGACAATGACAGTGTCCGCGACGTCGCCGTACAAATGTTGCGACGCGTAGGCTACCGTGTCATCGAGGCGACGGATGCCGCTTTGGGGCTAATGAAGTTTGATGCACACCCAGAAATCGACTTCGTGTTCTCTGACATCATCATGCCTGGAGGCATTAATGGCATCGCCATGGCTGAGAAAATGCTCGCCATGCGACCTCAAACACCTATCCTCCTCGCCACTGGATACATCGAACGGGAGCTGCGCTTAAAACTAGAGCAACATCCCTCTATACGTTCTATAGCCAAGCCTTATAACACGAACGAAATTCCACACATCATCGCATCGATGTTGGATGAAGCTAGAGCGACGCTCGGCACTCAATCGATGCACGACTAACGTCGATCTATGATCGCGGCATCGACTAGGCGGCTAAAATTCTCCCTGAACCCACCACCGTCCGACGGTGAAACCTGGGCCATAATCACGAGGACAGTCCCCTGCTTCGGATCGATGAAAAATCGAGTGCCCGCCGAACCATCCCACCAAATCGTGCCCTCAGAAACAGGATAAGAATAAGTGCTAGGATCGAGTACGACATTGAATCCTCCTAGACTCCACCCTGAACCTAACCAGTAACGCGAGTCGCCGATCGGCATCGCCACCGCAGGAACGGCGTTCGTATACATCAGCGCCGCGGTCGACTCGCTTAACAACTGATCGCCATTCGCTAATCGACCCCCATCCAATACCATCTGTGAGAAACGCATATAGTCCGGTACCGATGACAACAATCCGACTCCGCCCTCTATCAGCGCAGGGCGACTCGTCCAAGGCACGCTTTCGATAGCGTAGGGGCGCAGTGAGCCATTGACCGGGCGATAGAGTTGCGCCAATCTTTTCTCATCCTCTCCTTCCGCCCAGAATAAAGTGCTATCCATACCCAGAGGCTCTAACAGCGACTCACGCAAATATTCCTCGAACGGCTGCCCAGACCAGACCTCAATCAATTTCCCGATTATCGTCGCATGAATTCCATAGCGAAATTGAGTGCCGGGATCTTGAAACAACGGAACAGTCGCCGCCTTCGTAACCATCTCATCTAGACTCTTATTTCGATCACGCACATTATTTTCAACATAGAGTGCAGAGCTACGGCTGCCTAAGCCGGAAGTATGTGTGAGTAAATGGGCGATGGTCATATCACCGACGCGTTCACGAGTCGCCGAGAAGTCATCGGAATTTGCATCGATTAACACTCTCTGGTTCTTGAACACAGGGAGGTACTTAGCAACTGGATCGTCAAATTCGAATGCTCCCTTATCGTATAACGTCAACGCAGCAGCACTCGTTATTTCTCGCGACATCGAATAAAGTCGGAACAATGTGTTCTCACCCATGGCAATATCTCGCTCGATATCTTGCCGGCCTAATGCGACTTGATAGACGAGCTTGCCATCACGAGCGACGGCTGCAACAACTCCCGCAATTTCTCCGTCGTCGACGTGTTGTTGTAAGCGCTCGGTGACTTTGTTCAGCCCCATGCTAGAGAATCCAACGCTTTCCGGCTCGACAATTTCTGCCGCCGTCGAATGAGTAGCCAATAGGCCCATCGTGACAAGGAACTGCGTCTTCGCAATCGAATTCAACAGAGAACGAATACCAAATCTAGCAGTTACATCTTGCATAAAATTTCCTTGAATACTGATTATTGTGGAAGTATTTATAACGTTGATTCTAGAATCCAGCGATCTACTCGTTCTTCGAGCAGTGGCAAAGGCAGCGCGCCTGCACCGAGCACGATGTCGTGGAATTCTCGAATATCAAATTGCTCCCCCAATGCGAGTTCCGCGCTGCGTCTAACTTCCTGAATTTTTAACATGCCGATCTTATACGCTGTCGCCTGACCGGGGTTGGTGAAGTAACGTTGAATTTCAGAACGGATGGCTCCCTCGGGTTGCGGTGAATTACTGAGGAAATACTGCACAGCCTCCTCTTCGCTCCAATGCTTGGCATGGATTCCTGTGTCGACAACGAGTCGAATCGCACGCCATATCTCACCGCCTAAGCGGCCGAAATCTGAATAGGGATCTTCAAAGCCGCCCATCTCTTTCGCCAGCCATTCTGCGTAGAGACCCCAGCCCTCGGTGTACGCTGTAGTCCGATATTGGGTGCGGAAGCGTGGAACATCCTCGAGTTCTTGCTGAATGGAAATCTGCATATGATGGCCAGGATTACCTTCGTGATAGGCCACGTCTTCTAACTGGAAAATTGGCAAGGTGGACATATCGCTCATATGAGAATAGAAAACACCCGGGCGAGAACCATCTGGCGTACCGGCACTATAGTGCTGCGCTCCGCCCGCTTGTTCGCGGAACGCTTCGACACGCCTAACCTCTAATGCAGCCTTCGGTAGCCGGCCGAAATAGTCGGGCAACTTCTGAGCAATAGCATCGAGAAACTTTGTGTTTAGCGCGAGATAATCCTGTCTACCCTCATCAGTGTTAGGGTAATAAAATTGTTCATCCTCTCGCATAAAAGCAAAAAATTCCTGCAACGTCCCATCGAAGCTAACTTGCTGCTTAATCGCTTCCATCTCGTTTCGGAGACGAGCAACTTCGTCCAAGCCAATCTGATGTATCTCCTCAGCTGTGAGTTCAACCGTGGTCATCTGTGCGAGACGATAATTATAAAATGCCTCGCCATCTGGAAGTGCCCACACTCCCTCGGATTCGTCACTCGCTAATTCCCTGTCTTCGCGCAGCCATGCGGCGACTTCTTCATAGGCCCCCAATACTTCGGTGGCGAGCAAGTTGCGAATTTCTTGCGTCATCGATCGCGCCGCCTCGGCATCGAGTAAGCCATCCTCTACTAAGGCATTCGTCTTATCCTGCAAGTCACTCCATAGGGGAGAGTTGGGCGAGCTATCGCTAGTGCTGAAAGGCGCCCCCGCCGTAATACGCGCGATTTCATCAAGCGCGGCGTCATAAGCAAAGCGAGGCTGGCGAATACCAGCTGCAGACGCCTCTCTTGATCTCTCTAATAACTGCTGAAACACGCGATCGAATTCCGAGAGTCTCGAGACATAATTTTGGAGTTCTGCAACGGTATCGACTCTATGAAAATTAATAAGGAAATTCGGCAAGAATGCATGCGGGCCACCTCGACCGAAGATATAACTGTGATGACGGAAAGCAACGCCAGCCTCAGCGCGCTCGAGGGAGAACCGCCACATATCAAAAGACAGTTGTCCGTCGTCGGTCAATAATTCGTAATTAAATAGCGACTCCATCTCGGCCACGCTATTTCGCAACCATTCTAGGTCTCGCTGTTCCGCGGCGATCGAGAAATCATCTAACTTGCCGTAGTCTGATTTATCGCCCAGCTGAGTCTTCGTCATCGGGCTTGTTTCTAGCTGTTCGTCGAACTGTTCATCAAGCCAATTATTGAGCCGTTGGGTCTCCGTCTTTTCATCAGTGACTGTCGTAAGTTCGGTAGCGGTTTGAGAGGGTTCAGAGCACGCGGCAACGATTAAGAACGCGAAACTCAGCAGTATTAACCGACACCAATCTCCACCTATGCGCCGTTTTAAAAGACCTATCGAAAAAGCAGCCATTAACTATCCCCCCCCTTTTTGAAGTTACTTCACCGACTCGAACAATTCTCGCCATGCGAAGAGCGAGTCGCCGAAAACGACAAATTCTGGATTTAACAAACTCTCTTTTTGGTTGTAGCGTAGCGGTTCGAAATTTAGGTCTACTAATTCACCACCCGCGGCGACGACTATCGCCTGAGCCGCAGCGGTATCCCATTCACATGTCGGAGCGAGCCTCGGATAGAGATCTGCCTTTCCTTCCGCCACCAAACACATCTTCAAGGAGCTGCCAATGCTCACAACTTCGTCGAGCCCCTGCCCCGCAGCGATCGCGCTGAGCAGCGACTCTAATCGTTCACCTTTATGACGACGACTCGCGACCACTTTGAGTTGTCTCTGGCCGACCGCCGCCACCGTAATTTCCTGCGAGATGCTACCCTCGCTCTTCCACGCCCCAGCACTGTTCGACCCAGTAACCGCCTCATCACACAGACCGCTGTAGGTCACCCCACTGACAGGCACATGAACGACGCCAAGGATTGCCACACCGTTTTCAATAAGGGCGATATTGACAGTGAACTCGCCATTGCGACTAATAAATTCTTTCGTGCCATCGAGCGGATCAACCAGCCAATATCGAGTCCACTCTCTGCGTTCAGCGTAGGGCAGTAAATTCGATTCTTCAGACAGCACCGGCAGTTCAGGCGTCAGTGCATTAAGTTGGGCTTCAATATAATCGTGGGCTCTTCTATCCGCGAGAGTAAGCGGGGAATCATCGGCTTTATGCTCGAGCTCAATGTCAGCCTCCCCCCGATACACCTCAAGGATTCTCCGACCAGCACCCTCTGCGATTCGAATCACGCTTGCTAAGTCTACTGCCTCGTCCTCCACGTACCGCCCCTTTCTCAATCAATTATTGCGCCTAAGCGCGTAGAAACCACTCACATTCCGCGGTAAGCTCAAAAATACTCGAATCGAGCTACGGAGACTCCATGCCACCTTGGAAAGAAATCGACACCGTCATGTTCGACATGGATGGCACGCTTCTGGATCTGCATTTTGACAGTTATTTTTGGCAGACCCTACTCCCGCGTACCTACGCCAAACAAAATTCGCTCGAACATGACGAAGCGATGCATATAGTGACCACAACCTCAGAACAGGTCTATGGCACCCTCGATTGGTATTGCCTCGATTATTGGCGCGACACGCTCGGTATCGATATCACTAGTCTCAAGCAAACTATAACAAACAAAATTCAAGTGCGGCCTAATGTCGAAGCATTGCTCTCAGAACTAAATTCGCTCGGCAAACGCGTACTTCTCGTGACCAATGCACACCCACATAGTCTCGATTTGAAAATGCAGCATACCTCGATCGCCGAATTCTTCCACCAGCGCATCAGCTCTCACCAACTCGACCTCGCCAAAGAAAACGAGGGTTTTTGGGGGCGCCTGCAAATATTAGAAGCCTTCGACCCTGAAAGGACTTTGCTGTTCGACGATTCATTGCCCGTATTGCGTCAGGCACGACGCGAAGGGATCGGCCATTTATTCGCCATTCATCAGCCGGACAGCGAACGCCCAGGGCTAGAACCCGCTGAATTTGCGCAAGTGCATGATTTCGGCGATATCATGCCATCACGTCACCGTGATCCTGAGGCCTCATAACATTCGCATTAAGGGATAGTGCCAACTAATGGCGAAGCAACAACAAAACAACAAAGACGGCTCGCAAACGCGACTCCGCTTAGACAAATGGCTCTGGGCTGCTCGTTTTTATAAGACTCGCAGCCTTGCGAAGCAGGCTATCGAAGGCGGTAAAGTCCAGTGCGATGGCAATCGTGCGAAACCCGCCAAGGAAATTGAGGTAGGAGCTGAGGTGCGTCTCCGACAAGGATTCGATGAGCGCACGGTGGTAGTTCGTGCCTTATCCGAGCAACGGCGAGGAGCACCCGAGGCGCAACTCCTGTATGACGAGACCGCCGAAAGCATCAAGCTGCGCGAAGACCTAGCAGAGCAGCGGAAGAGTCAGCCCAAGCTGATGACCCCAAGCAAACCCAACAAGCGCGACCGCCGATTAATCCATCGATTCAAGCAAATCGAGTAAGTACTTAATCCGCATCATCAGTAGAACAAGTGGTTAGCGCATCTTGTAGTTCTTTGCGATAATGCCTGACTTCGGGGCAAGGCTACCGTGTCACTACTCACCAAGCTCGCCCACTAACTGCACGGATGGAATTGCCTTGAGTAGCACAGCTGCAAAGACCATAAGCGCGAAGTCAAACGATTCTCTTTCCATCCAATCACCCAACTTAGAGCAGTCTCTAACGTTCTACGGCTTGTCGAAATTCGATCTCAGCTGGGGCGGCGTCGTCCGCGGCATCGAGAAAGAAAGCTTGCGGGTCAGTCCGGCCGGGGTGCTTTCGCAAACTCCCCACCCCACCGCTCTCGGCTCCACCTTGACCAACCCTTACATAACGACTGATTTTTCTGAGTCGTTGCTTGAGTTCATCACGCCGGCCTACGACCGCATCGAGGACTGCCTAGGCATGCTCGAAGGCATTCACCGATTCAGCCTCAAAAATCTAGACAATCAGGAAATGCTCTGGGTCTCCAGCATGCCCTGTGCACTGGGCGGTGAAGATGAAATCCCCGTCGCCTTATTCGGGACGTCGAACGTCGGCAAGCTGAAAACCCTCTACCGAGACGGCCTAAGCAATCGCTACGGCAAGGTCATGCAGACGATCGCGGGCATTCATTATAATTTCTCGATGCCCGAAAGTTTTTGGCCTCACTATCAAGCGCATTGCGGCAATACCGATCCGCTCCAAGATTTCCGTAGCGATCAATATTTACACCTCATCCGCAACTTCCACCGCTATTCCTGGCTGCTTGTCTATCTGTTCGGCGCCTCACCCGCGGCGTGTAAAAGTTTCGTCCGCGGCCGTGAACACTCATTGCAGGAACTCGATGAGAATAGCCTGTATCTTCCCTATGCCACTTGTCTGCGTATGGGCAATCTTGGATACAAGAGCGAGGCGCAGAAGTCGCTTTTCGTCTGTTACAACGAGCTAAACACGTATGTGGAGTGCCTGGATAAAGCCATGCATACCCCGTATCCGGAATACGAGAAAATCGGCCCGGGTCCCAACGGTGAACCTCGTCAAATCAACAGTAACCTCCTGCAGCTCGAGAATGAGTTCTACAGCACCATCCGGCCTAAACGGAATACCAAACCTGGACAGCGACCTCTCGCCGCGCTCATTGAAGGCGGCATCGAATACGTCGAAGTCCGGGCCTTAGACCTCAATCCGTTCCTGCCCTTAGGAATCGACGCGGAGCAGGTCCGCTTTTTAGATACCTTCCTCGTGCATTGCCTACTCGCGCCTAGTACAGAATGTCACAAGGCGGAGTTTTTTGAAGTCGCCGACAACCTCACGCGCGTCGTCGAGCAGGGCCGAGACCCTGACCTCGTTTTAAATGACGCAGGAAAGCCTCGCAATATGCACGCGTGGGGATTAGAACTCTTGGCATCGCTCAGCCATGCGGCGAAGCTGCTGGATTCGATCGATGACGGTGACAATCTTTACGCGCAAGCGCTAGAGTCACAAATCGCGAAGTTACACGATCCTTCTCTCACCCCATCGGGACGCATGCTGAAAATGATGCAAGAAGAGGGACTCTCATTCTTCGGCTTAGCGCTGCAACTCTCGCAACAGCAACGCGACAAATTACTAGACGGCTCCAACTTGTCTGCCGAGGATGAGGCCATGTTTACCCAGGCTGCGCTAGACTCCCTGCAACGACAGGCTGAGATAGAGGCGGAGCCACAGCCGGACTTCGGCACCTTTCTTGCCGAATGGAATGCGAGCTGATATTAATGCATCAAAAGTAGGAGCAAGACATGAACAAGCTAACGCTGCCGAGCAATCGCGTTTTAAATTTCGGCATCTTTTTCGCCACCGTAATTACTATCGCCATCGCTCTCTATATGGAGCATGTGATGCTATTGTCGCCGTGTGGCCTCTGTATCACGCAGCGCGTCTTTTTCATTCTCTGCGGCTTCGTGTGTTTAGCTGCGGCTATCCATAATCCGGAAGCCACGACCCGCAGACTCTACTCGCTAATCGCCGCCTCGATGTGCGTGTTCGGCAGCTATTTCTCAATCCGCCAAATCTGGTTACAACACCTGCCCGAGGACGAAGTGCCAGCCTGCGGACCTGGCCTCACCTATATTATGGATAACTTCCCCTTCATCGAGACTCTCAATTTCCTGTTGAAGGGGGATGGCAATTGCGCAGAAGTCGTGTTCCGTCTCTTCGGAATTTTCTCTATTCCGCAAATGGCGCTCATCGCCTACACGGGCTTGTTCTCACTTTGCCTCTTCATGGCATTCCGCAGAACAGAGGCCTAGGCCAGCCTCGGCGGTGCAGCTAGCTAGCCGCGCCGCCAAGAGAAAAATCGCTGAAGTGCAGGAAAAAACTTCGTCGGCAGTCGAGCGCTTCGCCACGCATTCGCGGCGAATTTATTTCCCTCGCCGAGAGTCGGGTAAATATGCGTGACTGCAGAAATACTCTTGAGACCCATGCCGTGAGTCATCGCAAACACAAACTCGGCGATCTGTTCGCCGGCGTGATAACCCACAATGGTCACACCAAGGATTTTATCCTTACCCGGCACAGTTAAAATTTTCACAAAACCGTGAGCTTCGCCGTCAGCCAACGAGCGGTCATGGTGATCCATCTCGTAACGAGTCACTTCGAACTCGATCCCTCGCTGCGTCGCCTCAGCTTCATTCAGGCCTACTCGCGCCACTTCCGGATTTGTGAATATCGCCCACGGCACCACCGAGTAATTCACTTTCGAGCGCCAGAGGCCTCCTAGTAATGCGTTCACCGCTGCAAAAAATGCCTGATAGGAAGCCATGTGGGTGAACTGGTAAGGCCCAGCCACGTCGCCACAGGCATAAATATTCGGGAAATTGGACTGTAAATATTCGTTTACCTCGATAGTGCCCTGTGGAGTCAGCGCGATACCTAGCTCTTCGAGACCGAAACCCTCCACATTGGCACGACGACCTATCGCTAGCAAAACTTTGTCGAAGTAGACACGAACGACTTCACCCTTATGTTCCGCCTCCATGAAGTGCTCACCGTCGACGGTTTCGAACTTAAGCATTTTGTGGTCAGTCAGTACGTCTATGCCTTGCTTCGCAAAGCTGGCGCTCACCATCGCAGACACCTCTTCATCCTCGCGTGGCAGAATCCGCGGCGCCATATCCACCTGCGTCACCTTCGACCCGAGAGAGCTGAAAGCTTGCGCAAGCTCGGAGCCAATCGCGCCACCCCCTACCACGAGGAAACGCTTCGGTAGTTCGGTGAGTGACCACACTGAATCAGAGGTCAGGTAATCTATCGCATCGAGCCCCGGCACCGGCGGGACAACGGGTCTCGCACCAGATGCGATGACAATCGATTCGGTGGTAATCACCGTGCCATCAACGTCGACTTCATAGGGTGAAAGCACTCGAGCATTACCACTCAAACAATCGACACCCAGCCCAGCATAGCGCTCAGGCGAATCATGCGGCTCAATCGTTTCGATGACCGAACGAACGCGCTGCATGACTCGAGCAAAATCCACGGTACCGGCTGCATCGACAATGCCATACTCTTCTGCTCGTCGAATATAAGACATGATGCGACCACTGCGGATGAGCGACTTACTCGGCACGCAGCCGGTGTAGAGGCAATCTCCACCCATGCGATGCTTTTCAACGAGAACGACCTTCGCCTTCGCGCCCGCGACGATAAGTGAAGTCACAAGACCTGCGGAGCCCGCCCCGATAACGACCACATTCGCATCGAAACGCTTCGGTTTCTTAAACACGCTCAGACGCTTGCGCCTTTCGAGCACTCGAACCAAGCCTCTAGCCAAGAAGGGAAGAACCGCGAGGAGTGCGAAGGAAAGTAGAATCGGTGCAGAAATGAGTCCGCGCAATGTCGTAATTTGTGCCAGTTCGGAACCCGCGTTCACATAAACCGCTGTCGAGAGCAGCATACCCAGTTGGCTTGCGACGTAATATGCCGGGACGGTCAACGAGGTCACTCCCATGATCAAATTCACGACGAAGAAAGGCACGATCGGCACCACGCGCAAGCTGAAGAGATAGAACGCACCATCTTCTTCCATGCCCTTGTTGATCGGTGCGAGATAGGCTGCGAATCGGCGTTGCACCCAATCTCGTAACAACAACCGGGAGGCTAGGAATGTCCCTGTCGCGCCAATACTGCTCGCGAAGGAGACTAACAGTAGGCCCCACCAGAAGCCGAAAATGGCCCCGCCAAGCAGGGTAAGGAAGATTGCCCCCGGAATCGATATCCCCGTAGCGATCACATATGCCAGGAAATAAACAACCGCTGTGAGCGCGAAATTCTCCTGCCTATATTCCTGTAGGCTAGAAAGCTTAGATTGAATGAATTCTAGTGTGAGGTAATCACCAAAACCGAAGGTAAAGTAAGCCGCGACGATAGCTAGGATAAGCGCGGAAATAATGATTTGGAGTCGATTCATAACATTTCCCTGATTTGGAAATAGCGGCTACATCAACCACCGAGCAAGTCTCTGATTCAAATTCCGCAGCGCGACTGCTAAGCTTCGTCTATTCTAGCCTTTATCTTGAGCGAGTAGCCAACCGTGTCCATTATCGAAGCCAACCGCAAATTCCCCTCTACCCGACCGCGCCGCATGCGTCGCGATGAATTCAGCCGCCGCCTCATGCGCGAGACAAGACTGACGACAGATGACCTGATCTACCCGCTCTTCATTGTAGAAGGGAGCGGACAACGCCAAGCCATCGAATCTATGCCTGGCATCGAGCGCTTAAGTATTGACGAACTACTCAAAGAAGCCGAGGAACTCGTCGCATTGGAGATTCCGGCGATTGCCCTGTTTCCGGCGCCGAAGCCCGAAACAAAGTCTCTCAACGGAGCCGAAGCTTATAATCCAGAAGGACTCGTACAACGTGCGATCCGAGAGCTGAAGTCACAATTCCCACAACTCGGCATCATCACCGACGTAGCGCTAGACCCTTATACGACGCACGGCCAAGATGGGATCATCGACGAGTCCGGATATGTTCTCAACGATGAGACGGTCGAAGTACTCGCGAAACAAGCTTTATCCCATGCGCAAGCGGGCGCGGATATCGTCGCCCCCTCCGACATGATGGATGGCCGAGTGGCGGCGATTCGCGAGATTCTAGAGGCCAATGGTCAAATCCATACTCGCATCCTCGCCTATTCTGCGAAGTACGCGTCTTCCTATTATGGCCCTTTCCGTGATGCCGTAGGCTCTAGCGGCAATCTGGGTGGCGGCAACAAATACAGCTACCAGATGGATGTCGCCAACAGCGATGAAGCCCTTCAGGAAATCGCACAAGATCTCGCCGAGGGCGCAGACATGGTAATGGTGAAGCCCGGCATGCCCTATCTGGACATCGTCAGCCGCGTGAAGACCGAGTTCAAAGTGCCCACCATGGTTTATCAAGTGAGTGGCGAATACGCCATGCATATGGCCGCGGCCCAAAATGGCTGGCTCGATGAAGATGCGGTAGCGATGGAGTCGCTTCTTTGTATCAAACGAGCCGGTGCCGATGCGATTTTGACCTATTTTGCGAAGAAGGCAGCTCGATTACTCAGAGAATAAAATACTAACTAGATTGACAGGACTACTTGAATCTTGCCGCCGCGCCCTTATCATACCTCCAAGCCAATTAAATTAAGGAAACACTTATGAGCGACGCTATCGTTCACATCTCAGACAGCTCTTTCGAGCAAGATGTTCTTCAGGCCGATGGCCCAGTTCTCGTGGATTTTTGGGCAGAATGGTGCGGCCCCTGCAAGATGATCGCGCCTGTCCTCGAAGAAATCAGCACCGACTACGCGGGCAAGCTCAAAGTCTGCAAGATGGATGTCGATGCCAACACCGCCACAGCACCTAAATATGGTATTCGCGGCATCCCTTCACTGCTCGTCTTCAATGGCGGCGAAGTAGTCGGCACGAAAGTAGGAGCTCTCTCGAAATCTCAGCTTTCAGCGTTTATTGACAGCGTAATATAAATTGCGTTTAATGCGATTTCTGCGAGGGCTTAGCCCCTGCGGAAATCGCAGCTCCACTCTCCCTAGCCCTGTATTTCGACCTTAATCGCCTCTCAGCCGAATTAAAGTTCCCAAGAGCTAGACCGATGAAAGCTGTTAGCTGACCAACTCGGTCGAATACCCCCAGTTTTTGCTCCTCGCTTCTGTTCGCCGCCCTTCTTTAGGATTTCAGGTAATAGGCGCCCGAGCATCAGCGAGACTGGCTAAAGATAACTTGATAGAACAAAAAGACTAATTATTGAACACGGAACGAGACACAGAAGTGTCCTTCACCGCCACGAACCTCCAATTACTTATCCCCTTGGACTAGCCCAGCCTCTGTTTAATCTAGGCGCAGCAGAACCGAATCCAATCAAAAAGAAGACAACTCAACATGAACTTAACCGAACTCAAACAGCAACCCGTCGCTAATCTCGTCCAGACTGCCCACGAAATGGGCCTGGAAAATGTGTCACGCACTCGTAAGCAAGACATCATCTTCGCGATCCTCAAGAAGCATGCGAAAAATGGCGAGGATATTTCTGGCGACGGCGTCTTAGAAATTCTACAAGACGGCTTCGGGTTCTTGCGCTCGGCAGACTCTTCCTATCTTGCCGGTCCAGATGATATCTACGTCTCGCCGAGTCAGATTCGCCGTTTCAATCTTCGAACAGGCGATACGGTCGCCGGCAAGATTCGGCCTCCGAAAGACGGTGAACGCTACTTCGCGCTACTGAAAGTCCACGAGATTAACTTCTCTAGCTCAGAAAATTCCAAGAACAAAATCCTCTTCGAAAACCTTACTCCACTATTCCCGCAGGATCGCCTCACACTCCAGGTGGGTAATGGCAGCACGGAAGACCTCAGTGCGCGTGTCATCGACCTCGTAGCACCAATCGGTAAGGGACAACGCGGACTCATCGTATCGCCACCGAAGGCGGGTAAGACGCTTATCCTGCAAAACATCGCTCAATCCATCACGCGCAACAATCCTGAGTGCCGTCTCATCGTGCTACTCATCGACGAGCGACCAGAAGAAGTGACAGAGATGCAGCGTTCTGTGCGCGGTGAAGTAGTTGCGAGTACCTTCGACGAGCCTCCCGCTCGCCATGTACAGGTCGCAGAGATGGTGATCGAAAAAGCGAAGCGCCTCGTTGAGCATAAAGAAGATGTCGTCATTCTTCTCGATTCAATCACGCGTCTTGCTCGAGCCTATAACACGATCATTCCAAGCTCAGGCAAAGTATTGACCGGTGGTGTGGATGCCCACGCACTCGAACGACCTAAGCGCTTCTTCGGTGCGGCACGAAATCTTGAAGAAGGCGGAAGCCTGACGATTATTGCCACCGCGCTGGTAGAAACTGGTTCGAAAATGGATGAAGTTATCTACGAAGAATTTAAGGGCACGGGTAATATGGAGCTCCACCTCGATCGGAAGATCGCGGAGAAACGAGTCTACCCTGCGATCAATGTGCGTCGCTCAGGCACTCGCCGCGAAGAACTCATCACGACCGAAGAAGAGTTGCAGCGCATGTGGATCCTGCGCAAACTTCTCAGCTCTATGGAAGATGTACAGGCAACAGAATTTATCCTCGACAAGCTCAAGGATACGAAAACTAACGAAGAATTCTTCAACTCAATGAAGCGAAAATAATCGCTCGCGAAATCACATGGCGTTCAAAGATCTCAGAGACTTCATCGACCTCCTCGAAGCAGAGGGCGAGCTCAAACGCATTAGCGTCGAAGTAGACCCCTATTTGGAAATCACCGAGATCAGTGACCGCACGCTACGCGCTGGTGGTCCCGCACTGCTCTTCGAGAATCCCAAGGGCTCGAAGATTCCTCTACTCGCCAATTTGTTCGGCAATACGCGTCGCATAGCACTCGCCATGGGTCAGGAAGACCTCGACGGGCTGCGCGATGTAGGCAGACTGCTGGCGATGCTGAAAGAGCCCACACCGCCTAGTGGTTTCAAAGATTTATGGCAGAGCCTGCCGAGTTACAAGAACGTCCTCAATATGCCTGCGAATGTTCGCAGCAGCGGAGCCTGCCAAGAGGTCATCCTCGAGGGCGAGGATGTCGATCTTGGCATGCTTCCAGTGCAGACTTGCTGGCCCGGCGATGCCGCACCCCTCGTCACATGGCCGCTCGTGATCACACGCGGGCCGGAGAAGAGTCGACAAAATTTAGGCATCTATCGGATGCAAGTCATCGGCCGCAATAAACTCATTATGCGTTGGTTATCTCACCGCGGTGGTGCACTCGATTTCCGTGAATGGCAACAACAACATCCCGGTGAGAGATTCCCCGTTTCTATCGCTCTGGGCGCAGACCCGGCGACGATCCTGGCAACAGTCACGCCGGTGCCGGACACTCTTTCAGAGTATGCCTTCGCCGGCTTATTGCGTGGCAGCAAAACCGACGTCGTGAAATCGCGAAGCAATGATTTACAAGTTCCCGCAAGTGCGGAATTTGTGCTCGAGGGTTATATCGAGCCGGGGGAAATGGCAGCTGAAGGACCGTATGGCGATCACACGGGCTACTATAATGAAGTCGATGAATTTCCCGTCTTCACCGTTACCTGCATGACGCACCGCCGCGATCCAATTTATCACTCTACCTACACTGGACGACCACCCGACGAGCCGGCCATGTTAGGCGTCGCGCTCAATGAAGTATTCGTGCCACTGTTGCAGAAACAATTTCCAGAGATCGTAGATTTTTATTTACCGCCAGAGGGTTGTTCGTATCGACTCGCGGTGGTCAGCATGAAGAAGCAATACCCCGGGCATGCAAAACGCGTGATGATGGGCATCTGGTCATTCCTGCGTCAGTTCATGTACACCAAATTCGTCATCGTCGTAGATGACGATTTAAACATCCGTGAATGGGATGATGTCATCTGGGCTATTACGACTCGAATGGATCCAGCGCGCGACACC
This sequence comes from Pseudomonadales bacterium, assembly GCA_023268635.1. Classification (GTDB taxonomy): domain Bacteria; phylum Pseudomonadota; class Gammaproteobacteria; order Pseudomonadales; family Pseudohongiellaceae; genus UBA9145. The sequence continues at coordinate 27,407 of JALQUB010000073.1, read as the reverse complement.
GTCCTCATTGAAAACACGCCGATCGATTATCTCGACTTCGCGTCGCCAGTTTCTGGCCTTGGTTCGAAGATGGGAATGGATGCGACCAATAAAATGGAGGGTGAGACTCAACGCGAATGGGGAACACCCATCACCATGAGCGATGAAGTCAAGCAGCGCATCGACGAATTATGGGAAGAGTTAGGAATTTAATTCGTACCGCGCCGCGGCAAGGGTAACGTGAACTGCCTACCGCCTAGAGCTAGCGCCTCTCTTTCCGCCGCCGTCGCCTTTTCGTTTTCACCTAGCGCCCGCATTAGTTTTGCATACTCAGCGAAACCGGCCACATCGGCTTGGAGTGAAAGCGTGGCTTCGTAATATTCTCTCGCCTTACCCCATTGTTCCGAACGCATCGCGAGTCGTGCCAGCGTCAATTGTAATGCAGCATCACCTGGACGCGAACGTTGCCATTGTTCTGCCATTAGCAATTGCTTATCAGCTAACCCAAAATCTAGTTCGCCATAGCAAAGCAGAGTCTTTGCATCCCAGCATTTTTTAAGCGCCTTCTCTAGCGCCCTGCGCGCGATATCGGCTTCGCCTGCTGCGAGGAGTTGCTTGGCGTAGTCGGTGACTAGACGAGGCGTTTCACGCTGACTGGATTTCGCTTTCTTCCAAATTACTTGCAGCTCATCACTGTTGCTTGTGCCATGCAATTTGCCGAGAAGAATATTATCCGCCAACTCAGAGAGTGCATCACTCTCCAGTGCCTTGTGCTTGCTCAGCGCCGGCAACAAGGCTTCGAGGGCAGCCCAATCCCCCTGGCGTTCATATACCTTGCGTAGCAGCCTAAGCAGATTCGCGTCAGCGGGCGAATTGCTGCGTAGACTCTGTAACACTTCCACGCACTGCGGCAATCTGTTTGCATTGAGTAAAATCTCTGCCCGCAGGGTATTAATTGTCGAAACAGCTTCGGGGTACGCCTCCGCACCTTTATCTAACCAGGAGAGCGCGCTATCGACATCTCCATTCTTGCTAGTGACATATGCGAGGGCAATGAAATTTATCGAACTCGCATCGGCTTCGTTAATTCCCTTCTCCAACCATTTAAGACTCGACGGAGCATCTCCTCTCACGAGACTGAGAAGTCCTTGGATTGTCGATCTTTTCGCATTGGCCTTGCGGCGCGCACGGAGTCTCTGCCCCGCGCTGACTAGCCGCCAAGGATTGAGCCCGCTCAAAATCATCCATAACAAACGGAGTGACGCAATGAAGATACACAGCGCAACAAGCAATGCGAACAAGCTCGTTTCGAAGGCGTGATTTCCGAAGGCGATCAGTAAATAGCCAGGGTCTTGAGGGAATCCCAAAGTCAGACTCAGTACAATCGCGACTACGATAGCGATTAGGCTCCAGGCAAATAACTTAATCATTGCGCAGCACTCGCGTTAAGTTCGACGATTCCACGAAGTGCGTCACTTAACAATGGCAGGGGTGGTTGCAAATCTACAGCACGCAAATGCTCCAATTCACTCAGTGCCGAAGTCACCGAAGCGGCATTGAGATCTGCATTACGCTTTAGCCATTCCTCCGCACTCTGCAACTGTCTATCGAATAAAATGCCATCATGCGAGAGCAGCGCCAATTTCGCCTGCTCGATGATTAGTTTTAATTCGCTGGTGCCTCCTAGGCGAGCGGCCACCAGCGACTGTGCAGGCTCATCTAATTGTCGCCAGACGAACACCGATCGTAAAAACTCTAGAACATCTTCATAAACACTCGCCACCGTCAGCGCTTCTTCGCCGCCTGCAGATTGTGACGTCACTTCTGAGTCACCTGTATTCGACGTAAATTCGCTACGCATAGAATCAATACTCTTACCGACTAAATTCATTGTGTCAGCCTGCGCGAGCAAGATATCGAGCCTCAAAAATAGGCTCTCTATGTCGGGCACCTCCACTGCTCGCAAACTCGCCAACTCGCGAGCAAGAGACTGCCTTATCGGAAAACTCTCATCACTCGCGGACTCTGCAAGAGCAGCATCAGCGAGTTCGTAGAGTTCTATCGCCGATGTCACGTCACGTTCGAAACGTAGCTTACGCCCGGCCATCGAGAGCAAATATTCCGCTTCGAAAAGACGCCAGCCTCTTCTAGGATCTGCGTCCGCCGAACGCAGTCGCGCACTCATCTCCGCTACCTGGTTTCGGAGACGAGTGATTTCAGATGCCGTGCTATTTTCTTGCTGGGCGAGGCGCGCTTCGAGCTCACTAATCGCCGCTTGGGTCGTATCCCGCGCGGTACGCGTTGCGAGATCCACCAACTGACGATCGCGCTCTTCTTGATCTAAACCGTCCGTAGGCAGTGACGCCAATTTCTCTTCAAGCTGACGCTGGAACTCAGTTTGCAAGCGGCTGAACTCTGTCGCAAGCTGTTCCTCTCGCTGCACAATGTCTTGACCACGCTGAGGCACTGCGCTTTCAGCGGCGACTAGCCGCGCTTCAATCGCGGGCAAACTAGAACTCAACAACCACTGTTGCCAAGCGAGCCATGCAACCCCACCTATGAGTGGCAACAATAACAAGATAAGTATGACGACACGGCTACGCGCCTTTCGTTGAGCACGCGTTTTCTGTGGCGCTCGCCCCTTTGAAAGTTCGTCTAAGATTTTCGCCGAATCTGGTTTCGGCGCTTCTTTCTCATCGATCATGTTAATTTATCTCGCAGCTTGTCCAACTCGAAAATTTTTTCACGAAAGTGAAGCAATCGCCCTGCAAATAGCGGCCGTATCTGCACCGTCTGCATTTATCACTGAAGTAAAGCCGCTTTTATTCGCTAAGTCTCGCACACGCGGTGATGGCACAATCAAAGGCAGATCAAATAGCGCACTTCTATTACTAGTATCGGCAGACGAATCAATTTCAGCGCTAAGCAATTGTTGGATTAAATGCTTCAGCGCAACGAGCGATTCGCCGCTAGTCGCGAGTAATACATTCGGCTTGCCCGCGACAAGTGCTTCGCTCAGTTCTTTCTCGGAGTATTGGATTTCCTCACGCCTATACACCTCGAAATAATCGACACGAGCCCCTCTACCGCGCAACTCATTAGCCAACAGGTCGCGGCCTCCTTCGCCTCGGAATATTCCGATCCTCTTGCCTTCCACCTCCTCGAGGCTGGCAAGTAGCAACAGATCTTCACTCGTCACCCCACCCGGCAAAGTGTGGACGTCGCAGTGCAACATCTCCTGAGCGAGTACGGCGGTGCTAGGACCAATCGCTAGCACCTCGATACCGACGGGGAATTGTGGCCAATAGTCTTCTATGGCAACGACACCGGCGCGCACTGCGTTGCTGCTAATAAACACCAACATATCGTATTGATCGAGCTCTAGGAGTCGTCGGCGCAACACACCCTCTTCGGCCAACGGAGGAGCAATGCGTAACAGCGGGAGGGGGATAGTGCGCGCGCCAAGGGCTTCGAGTGCAGCGCATAATTCATTAAGCTGCCGCTCCGGTCGAGTAACCAGTACCCGTCGGCCAGTCAAATCCGACGAGCCCTGCTGGAGTGCTTGCTGTTGAGGTTCACTAGTCACCGTCATTCTTCGAGCCCGTCGAGGAAGAGTGCTGTTACCGCGGATCGAGTTCCGCGAGTAGTTCTGCTGCGCCTTGTGACAACAGGTCTTCTGCCACCGCAATACCGAGCGCTTCTGCTGCTAACGCACTGCCTCGAGCCTCTGCTCGCAACAGACGACTCCCGTCCGCGCTGCCGACCAGACCGCGGAGTGTTAACTCACCGCCATTAGTATCAGCTAAGTCGAGTTCGGCGAAGCAAGCGATCGGAACTTGACAGCCACCGTTAAGCGTCGAGTTCATCGCGCGTTCTGCCACCACTCTCGCTGCCGTGTCATCGTGGTGAAGGCAACTCAAACGCGCCAGCGTTTTCTCGTCATCTAATCGACACTCGATGCCGACTGCACCCTGCCCACCCGCGGGCAGCGAATCTTCGGGGCTTAATCTCTCGGCGATGCGGTCTTCGAGTTCAAGCCGGATCAAGCCGGCACTGGCAAGGATAATCGCATCATATTCACCGGCGTCGAGCTTGCCCAGTCGCGTCCCCACATTGCCTCGTAAGTCGAGAATCTCAAGGTCAGGACGACGTGCACGCAGCTGACACTGGCGTCGCAAACTAGACGTCCCCACCTTTGCCCCTTTAGGAAGCTGCGCCAAAGAAGTATGACTATTCGACACAAATGCATCGGTAGGGTCTTCGCGCTCACAAATGACTGCCAAACCGAGTCCCGCCGGAAACGCCATCGGCACATCCTTCATTGAATGAACGGCAATATCGGCTTCGTGGTCCAAAAGAGCGCGTTCTAGCTCTTTCACAAACAGTCCCTTGCCACCGATTTTCGCCAGTGGCGTGTCTAAAATAATATCGCCACGTGTACTCATCGTGAGTAGATCGACCCGCAGGTCAGGATGCGCCGCCTCTAGGGCATCGCGCACAAAATAGGCTTGCCAGAGTGCTAGCGGACTCTTACGCGTCGCAATACGTAAAACCTGAGTACGATTGGGGTCATCGCTATGGCCGCTAAGAATCGTGCTTATAGAATCGTTTTCTGTAGACAAAGGTGGGTACCCGTGACGAGTCGAATTTGACCCGCATTTTACGCCAAAATGGGGAATTTGTCCGACTTCGGCATTCGCAAGTCTTTTTAAGCTATGGCTGGATGCTGATATACTCCACGGCCTGAAAACAATGGTCACGCAATGAGCAAGGCGACGAAGATGAGCGACAAGGACAAAGACTCCACGAATTCCGCGACTGAAGACACCAGCAAGCTCTGGGGCGGACGCTTCAGCGAAGCGACGGATGCATTCGTGCAGCGTTTCACGGCGTCGGTCCAATTCGATAACCGCCTGTGGCAGCACGACATCAATGGTTCGGTTGCTCACGCGATGATGCTGCAAAAAGTCGGCGTCTTGAGTGAAGAAGAAAAAGACCAAATCCTCGGGGGACTCGAGGCCATTTGGTACGAGATCGAAGCAGGCAAGTTCCAGTGGTCGGTCGAGCTAGAAGACGTCCATATGAATATCGAAGCGGCACTCACGGCGCGCATCGGTAATGTCGGCAAGAAACTGCATACTGGCCGTTCGAGGAATGACCAAGTCGCGACTGACATCCGACTCTATGTGCGAGAGCAGGTCGATGCCATCCTCGAGCTACTCGGCAAGCTGCAGTTGGCACTCGTCGATCTCGCGGAGCGCGACTCAGACACCATCATGCCGGGCTTCACCCACTTGCAGACGGCCCAGCCAATAAGCTTCGGCCACCATATGCTGGCGTGGAACGAAATGCTCGAGCGCGACTACAGCCGCCTGGTCGATGCGCGCAAGCGACTCAATGTGTCGCCACTTGGCGCCGCTGCACTCGCCGGCACTACGTATCCGATAGATCGCGACTACAGCGCCTCGTTGCTCGCCTTTGACGGCCCTACCCGCAATTCTTTGGATTCGGTCAGCGACCGTGATTTTGCAATCGAGGTAGCAAGTTGCTGCAGCACGATCATGATGCATCTCTCTCGATTCTCGGAAGAGCTCGTCCTATGGACATCTTCGCAGTTCGATTTCATTGACCTGCCCGATCGTTTCTGCACGGGCTCATCGATTATGCCTCAGAAGAAAAATCCCGATGTGCCCGAACTTGTTCGAGGCAAGAGTGGCCGTGTATTCGGACATCTCATGTCGTTGCTCACGCTAATGAAATCGCAGCCGTTGGCGTATAACAAAGACAATCAGGAAGACAAGGAGCCACTATTCGACCTGCTGGACACGGTCAAGGACTGCCTGTTCGCCTATTCGGAAATGATGCCCGCTGTGACCTGTAAGAAAGAGAATATGCGCGCAGCCGCTCAACAAGGCTACGCCACCGCCACCGACCTCGCCGATTACCTGGTGAAGCGCGGCCTGCCATTCCGTGATGCACACGAAGTCGTCGGAAAATCTGTTGCCTACGGCATTGCCCAGGGCAAAGATTTGTCGGAATTGTCATTAGAGACGCTGCGAGGATTCTCGGAACTCATCGAAGAAGACGTGTTCGCCGTACTCACCCTCGAGGGCTCTCTCAATGCCCGCGATCACCTCGGTGGTACTGCACCGAGGCAGGTATTGATTGCGGCAGGGACGGCGCGCAGCCTGATCGAAGCGCGCCCTAAACGCTAATTATTTTGCGGCGCCTGTAGTTCGATCTGATACCGCTGGCGCTGATTATCTCGTCGGGTTATCACCTCAACCACATCCCCTGGCTTATGCTGTTCCATCACATCAGCATAGTCATTTTCATTAGTCACGGCCTGACCATCGATCTCAACGATGACATCGCCTAACTGGATACGGCCGCGCTGACTTCGAGATAGGCCTCGCATACCCTGCTTCGCGGGCTCAGTGCCTGCGACGGTTCCCATCACGATCACACCGTCGATACCCCACAAACGGCGGTAATAGTCAGGCTGAGGGATTGGCGTAATCCCGAGTATAGGCGTTTGCACCCGACCGTAAGCAATCAACTCCGGCACGACGCGCTTCACCGTGTTCACCGGTATCGCAAACCCGATGCCGGAACTCGCACCACTGGGGCTATAAATAGCCGTATTCACACCTACCAACTGGCCGAGAGAATTCAATAAAGGACCGCCAGAGTTACCTGGGTTTATGGCGGCATCAGTCTGGATGACATCTCGAATCTTACGTCGCGAGACGGAATCGATCTCGCGTCCTAGGGCGCTGACGATGCCCACGGTCATCGTTGTGTCGAGTCCGAACGGATTACCGATCGCTATGACCTTCCTCCCGACTTCAAGCTGGGCAGAATCACCGAGGTCCACCGGCACTAACTCGACATCGTCCGTGTCGATCTTCAATACCGCGATATCCTTGTCCGGCTCCAGACCCACAGCACGCGCATCGTAGGTCGACCCATCTTGCAAGGTCACTGTGACTCGATTCGCCTGCTGGACGACGTGATAATTAGTCACGATATAGCCTTCTTTGCTCCACACGAATCCCGTACCGCTACCCTGAGGCACGGCCTGCGGATTGAGAGAATACGGCGACCGGACTAGGCGAGAATTTGTGATATTGACGACCGAGGCGCTCGCTCGTTTGAACACGTCGATATTGTTGGTCTCATCGTCGGTATGGAACGTGGCGTAATTGGCTTGAGAATAATCGGTGGGAGGAGATGAAATGTGATCATCCACCGATGCGGCCAGTGCAGAATTGAACGCTGTGCCAATCATCGTTACAACAACAATCAGCGGTGTGAGCAATGTTTTCATGGATTACCTCCCAAAATCGAAAACAGACATAAACGAACCTGTCGTTTAGACATTGAAATGTGTGCAAAATTCCCCTTTTCAAGGTTTGACTCAACATTTAGCGAGAACATCTCATCCAGTCTTTCCATCTGCTACAATCGGACATCAAGCGCTTTAGAGCGCCACAATAACCCGAAGAACTCGCCAGATTAATCATGCTCAAAGCCGACCAGCGTAGAACCGCATTAACACCCCTGCGTCAATTTGCTGGACCACGGTATTGGCCCACCTGGCTAGGCCTCGGAATTCTCTGGTTAATCGCTCATCTCCCCTATTCGCTGCAGATACGCCTCGGAAGTGCCATCGGATTCCTCGCCTATCGCTTCGGTAAGCGCCGCCGAGCTATCTGCGAAGAGAATATTTCTTTGTGCTTTCCAGAACTCGATCAGCGACAACGTGTGCAGCTGATTAAAGACACCTTCCGGGCCAATGGCATAGGGGTGATTGAGGCCGCGCTCGCCTGGTCGCGAGCTCCCGAGGACTATAGAGACTGCACAACTATAGAAGGCCTCGAACATCTTGAGGCGGCGATGGCGCAAGGCAAAGGTGTCTTACTCATTGGCGGGCATTATTCTACCTTGGAGCTTGGCGGCACCTTACTGACACTGTTCCATCCGATGAATGTGACTTATAGGCAACATAAGAATCCTCTCTTCGAGGCGGTCATGACGAATTCACGGGCGAAACATTTCTCCCGCGTCATCGAGCGCGAAGACGTTCGCCAAGCGATGCGCAGCCTTAAAGACGGCGAGACACTCTGGTTCGCACCAGATCAAGATTACGGAGCCCATCACTCGGTATTCGTACCTTTTTTCGGCGTAGAAGCGGCAACTATTACCGCAACTAGTCGCTTCGCCCGCATGAATAATTCGCCAGTCCTTATGTTCTCTCATATTCGCAAAACCGACGACAGTGGCTACGAGCTCTCAATCGGCCCGGTGCTCGAAGGCTTCCCGAGTGGTGACGATGAGGCGGACGCGACACGCATAAATCAGGAACTCGAGGCACGCATTCGCCGCCATCCCGAACAATACCTTTGGCTACATCGGCGCTTCAAAACCCAACGTGGCAAACCTTCCGCGCAACTCTACGGCGAATAGCCCTCCTCTTCAGACTCTCTTAAGGTTCATAACTTAGGCTACTCCGATTAAATGGAGGTATGCCGCATGCCAATTACTCATAAAGAATTTTCGCCAGTGGTGTTGATACTGGCGACCGCTGTCTTTATTAGCATCTTCGCCAACAGCAGCTTTTTCCAGGAATTGACGGCGATTTACCCCATCAATAGCGACAACGTTCTCTTCCTCGCATCGACACTCATTATTCTGATAGCACTCACAGCATTTCTGCTCGCGGTCATTAGCCCGGGTCGACTGTTAAAACCACTCCTAATTTTTGCGCTGTTGACGAGTGCTAGCGCTGCCTATTTCATGGATAGCTATCACGTCATCATCGATGATGTGATGTTGCTTAATTTGCTCGAAACTGACCGAGCCGAAGCACTCGACCTTCTTTCTCTTCGTCAGGGAATTTATCTCCTAGGCCTGGGAATTATCCCTAGTTACTTCATCGCTTCAATCCGCGTTAAACGCAGCACACTATTGAAGCACGCCGTCAGCCGCATGAGTTTTCTATTCGCCTGTGTGGCAGTAATCGCCGTAACGCTGCTCGCGAGTGGCGATAGCTATGCGTCATTCTTCCGCGAGCACAAACAAGTCCGCTTCTATGCGAATCCAAGCTACGCTTTTTATTCGGCGACTGAATTTGTCGCGGACAGCTTTGCCAATTCTGCGAAGCCCTATCAAGAAATTGGATTGGACGCGAAGCACGTCAACAAAGACAACAGACGAAAATTAGTGGTCATGGTGGTGGGCGAGACGCTACGCTCCGACCATCTTTCACTGAATGGCTATGAACAGGAAACAACGCCCAAACTCGAAGAATTGCACCTAGCTAGTCTCCCGCATGTGTCGGCCTGCGGCACATCTACAGCTGTCTCAGTGCCTTGCATGTTCTCTTTCTTCGGCCAAGATAATTATTCCCAGGCGGACGCTCTCAATACCGACAATGTATTAGATGTCATCCAACGCAGCGGGGTTCATGTCGCCTGGTTCGATAATAATTCGGACTCAAAAGGTGTCGCCGATAGAGTGCCTCATTTCGATTTTAAATCTCCGGACAACAACCCCCTCTGCGATATCGAATGCCGCGATCTAGGCATGACCTCCTCACTGCGCGCTTACACAAACTCAGTGCCCGAGGACGATATCCTTATTGTGCTTCACAGCATGGGTAATCACGGGCCTGCTTACTATAAGCGATATCCCCAAAGCTTCGAGAAATTCTTGCCAACTTGCCATAATAACCAACTCGAACAATGCTCCTCGCGTGAAATTATTAATACTTACGACAACGCGGTTCTATATACCGACTACTTCCTTTCCCAGACCATCAACGAACTCGAATCTTTATCGGAAAAATTCGAAACACTATTGCTCTACGTGAGCGACCATGGCGAGTCTCTGGGTGAACACAACCTCTACTTACATGGACTGCCTTATTCGATCGCGCCGAAAGAACAAAAGGAAGTCCCTATATTGGTTTGGTTGAGCGATCGATGGCCCGCGCGTAAGCGCCTCTACGACAATCTGTCACATTGGCATAACTCAGGCAGCCACGATAATGTCAGCCACTCACTGTTGGGCATTCTAGATGTTCAGACATCTTTGTATGATCCAAGCAAGGACTTCTTTGCTCCAGGTCATGAACAACGTGGCGCAGTCGAAAATTATGCTAGCAATTAATAGACAGCTCACCCTACTCGTTCTGTTCGCACTGTTCAGTTCGATTGCCTTATTCGAACTCACACCGTTAGACGTCACTGTCCAGAACTTCCTTTACTCTGCAGAGCTAGACGTTTGGCTGATTAATAGCGAACAGCCCCTACTCCGTTTTCTTCTTTACGATGGCATTCGACAACTTTATATCATCGTGGCTTTGGGATTCATCTTACTCGCCTCGATCCAAACTAAGCGGCCACTGCTCGTGGCGAAGCGTCGAGAAATCCTCGTAATCTGTGCGACTCTCATTGCCGTCCCAGTGGTAATCAATGTATTAAAAGCTGTGACGAACATCCCTTGCCCTAAGGATTTAATCTTATTCGGAGGGGGTTACCCCCACGTCACTTTATTCCGATCATATCCGCTCGACTTCATTCAGGCTGAGAGAATACGCTGCTACCCCGCAGGTCATGCAAGCGGGGGCTTCGCATTGATGTCCTTAGCACTGTTATTCGCATCACCACGGAAGCGTAATGTCGTGGCATTGAGCGCCTGCGGTTTAGGCTGGGTGGTGGGGTTGTATAAAATGGCTATAGGCGATCATTTCTTGAGTCACACCGTGGTGACGATGCTCATCGCCATGCTGATCATCCTCCTGCTCGATCGATTTATTCGCGTAGGCAAGGATATGCCGACGCCTCCTTAATTCGGCAACAGGATTAAGCCCCAGATAAGTAAGAAAAAGAGCAGGCTGATGAAGACTGCAGCCGAGCCAATGTCCTTCGCCTTCTTGGAAAGTATGTGAAATTCCGAGCCTGTCCGGTCAACCACACTCTCGATGGCGCTATTGAGTAATTCCACAAGGAGAACCAGCACCATCGCCAACAGCAACAGGACTATTTCCACCCGTGTCTCTCCAACAAAGAAAGCTACGGGCGTTAATATCAGGGCTATCACCGACTCTATTCTGAATGCTTCCTCACTCTGGTAACAGGCTCGTAATCCCTCGATGCTATAACGCGTCGCCGCTACAATACGCGCAAAGCCAACCTGCTTCGGCGGAATCCGAGGATCGATCGATGACATGCGATTATTATCCTTTCTTGCACTCATTTGGGGAGCAGCATAAAGTGAAACGCGTGCAGACTCCACTTCCCTATCGCTCATCGTCAATTAACACTCAGGTTGGCGCTCGGTGGGCAGATATATAGGCTGTACCGCTGACCACGCGAAACAAGGATTGAGGATGGCCGGAAAGCCAACGAAAGACAGCCCTGTATTATTATTCCCGACGCATTACCTAGGCAATTTCGTCCTCGGCCTGCCCTGGGTGCTTCGCGTAGCCGAAGATTATCCAGAACTGACACTAGTGATCGATGAGCGCTTCCGAGCACTGACAGAAAGCGTGGTGCCTGACTCGATCCGGCTAATCGACTATCCTCGCGATAGATTAAAAAAAGAGACCTCCACATGGACGCGGCTGCGCCTCTATTTTGGGTTCCTACGCCGACTCCGTAAGGCAACTGGTCAGCAAATCATAGACATGGAAGGCGAGCGATTTACCGGCGTACTCTGCAGACTCAGCGGCGCATCTGAGCGCTTCGGGCCGACGGGCAAGAATGCGGCTCATTTTTATAATAGCCCCCGCGATTTGCATTATGAAAAACACCGATACAACGCATTCGGTGAAATACTCGATGTCTTGGTAAAAGGAAAAGCGCCTTCCAATATTCTTCCCTATCAACTGCCTGAGAGCTCCGAAGCCGCGGTGGATGATTTCCTTTCAAGACACGCCATCTCTGCTCCGTTCGTCGTCATCCATCCAGGCGCAAGTGCCGAATACAAAAAGTGGCCCGTCGAACATTTTGCTAAGCTCCTCTCGATGCTGGAAAGCAATGGGCTGCAGGTCGTCTGGATCGGCGCCGGCGATGATATGCTCATGATTAGAAAGATTGCCGAAGCGGCACCTGAGAGTGACATTATCCACTTCGACTTATTGGGCTATTTGGAACTCGTGGCCCTTTTCCGAAAAGCGCGCTTCTACGTCGGCGGCGATAGCGGCCCCATGCATCTTGCCGCGTCAACAGGACTCGACCTAGTCGCGTTATTTGGTCCAAGCAAAGAAGCGATCTGGGCGCCACTCGGAGATCATAGCCGCGTTTTGAGGGGCACTAAGACCTGTGCCAAGAATTGTGATGCATGGCAATGCGACTTCAATTATCACTGCCTAAGCTCGCTCATCCCAGAAGTTGTCTTCGGAGCGGCAACGGCAACGCGTCTCGCAATCGACATGCGAGCTCCTAATTTTCACGAAGAAGACTAATTTAATGGCTATCGAACAAATAACTGAGGCGCCGGGTACGACGTCAAAGATTCCTGCTAGCGTGTTTATGATTACGCTGAACGAGGAAAAAGTCATCGCAAATTCGCTCGCGAGCGTCGCTACTTTCGCGGAAGTTATTATCGTCGACAGCGGCAGCACCGATCGAACCATTGAGATAGCGGAACAGTTTCCAAATGTCACTGTCTCTTACAACGCATGGCCTGGATTCAGCGAGCAGAAAGCGCATGCGATGTCACTGTGCAGCTATCCGTGGGTGTTCAATCTAGACGCCGACGAAATTCCAACTCAAGAATATATAGACGAAGTGCGGCAGCTAATCGCCGAAGATTCTCACGACGCACTCGAATCCAATCGCACCCTCATCCGCTGGGGCCAGAAGCCCAGAAATTTCAGCAAAAACGATAGGCTCATCCGTTTCTTTCGCAGGGAATGCGGTCATTACGAAGTCAGACGGGTGCACGAGAGCATTTCTATAACCGGTTCAGTAAAGAAAACCGATGCGACCATTTTGCATAATGAAAACCTAAGCCTCAGCCAGCGATTCACTAAGTCGAATCGTTATAGCGAACTTAAGGCGCAGGACAAATTTGATAAAAATGAAAACGCATCTCTCGCCAGTATTATACTGATGTTTCCCATCAGCTTTTTGCAGGTTTATCTATTCAAGGGACATTTCTTAGATGGTCTCGAGGGATTTAATACGAGTATGAATGCGGCATTTTATACTTATATGAAATACGCGAAGCTGCGAGAGATGCATCAACGCAAAAAAGATGGGTTTTAGCTAAACGCTAAGATTCTGCGAACTGGATATTGTAGAGATACGCGTAATGCCCACCCTGAGCGATAAGCTCTTTGTGGGTGCCAGACTCGATCACCTTGCCGTCTTGCATGACGAGTATCCGATCGGCATTTTCGACCGTCGACAATCGATGCGCGATGACGAACGTCGTCCTTCCCTTCATTAACGTGCTGAGCGCCTCTTGAATATGTTGTTCGGACTCCGAGTCCAATGCTGAGGTCGCTTCGTCTAGCACCAGAATAGGTGCATTGTCGAAAAGTGCACGGGCAATCGCAATTCGTTGTCGCTGTCCGCCCGAGAGCAAGCCTGCATCGTCGCCGATCTGCGTGTCGATGCCATTAGGAAGCTGGTCAATGAACTCCATGGCATGTGCATTACGTGCGGCCTCAATAACCGCCGCTCGATCTATGGGTTCTGACGCGCCGTACGCGATATTGTCTAGAATACTGCCACTGAATAAAACGACCTTCTGACTCACCACAGCAATCCGGTGGCGTAGACTACTTAATCCATATTCTTGAAGTGGCAAACCGGCGATGCGTATCTCACCTGAAGTACACTCATAAAAACGCGGCAGTAGACTTACTAGCGTCGTCTTACCACTGCCGGACTTTCCTACCAAGGCTATCGTCTGACCTTGCTCAACACGAAGGCTGACCCCATTCACGGCGAAGTCCTTTGCGCCATTTTCTAAACTGACGCCAGCATTTCCTGCATAAGAAAAATGCACATCGTCGAATTCAATCGTGCCGATATCGCGAGCGAGCACTTCCTGACCTTCATCTTTCTCTGCGGGCTCATCGAGTAAAGCGAAAATACTCGAAGCGGCGGATAATCCGCGCTGAATAACCGCGTTAATCTGAGAAAGCTGACGGATCGGTTTCGCGAGGGTCGCCGCCATCGTCAAGAAGGTGACGAAGTCGCCAGACGAACGATCGCGCATAAATTCTGGTGCCATGAGGAACCAAATAAGCCCCGCGATTGCGGCGCTCACCAAGAGCTGGATAAGCGGTGTACTAATGAGTTCCGCACCCGCCATCTTCATATTCTGTGAACGATTTCTCTCGCTCGCCGCATCGAATTTCGCATTGACTTCGTTCTTCGCATTGAAGGTGCGGACAACATGATGACCTCGTATAGACTCGTTGATGATTTGAGTCACTTCCCCCATCGAGTCCTGCATCTGAGTGCTATAGCGACGGAAATAACGCGATGCGATCGACACGGTCTTGCCCACGACGGGGGCGATAATAAGAAACGCGAGGCTCAACTGCCAATCAACATAGAACAGCGCGGCGAGCAGGCCGATGACCGTCAGCCCCTCACGCAATACGACGGTGACCGCATTCGTCACGGCGCCGGTAATCTGATTCACATCGTAAGTTACCTTCGAGATCAACCGCCCGGGTTCCGAGCGATCGAAGAAGCTGACCGGCAACTCCAAGGTATGGTGCATGATCTGTTTCCGCATACGATGGATTAGATAATTCGCGACATGGGCAATAGAGTATCCACCCATGAAGCCGCCGAATCCGCGAATAAAGGCAATCGCGACACAAAGCAGAGGACTGTAAATTCGCCAATCAAGGTCTTTGCTCTCAATAGCGTCAATCGTCCAGCCAAGCCAAGCCGCTGCGAGAGGCGTAGTTGCCGCGAAAATAAGGAAGCCGAGTATGCTAGTGAAGACCATGGGTAATTCTGGCTTCAAATAGCCAAGCAGGCGCTTATATAGCGCCCAGCTCGCGCTAAACCCCTGTATTTGTCCCTGTTTCACTTCGTGTGTTTGCTGATTCAAGTTTGCGTGTCCGCCTGTATCCCGGGCTGAAAACATACAGTATTCGCGCTCATGCCGCTAGTTTGCCGCTTCTAACTGTTCCTGCAGCGCAAACCATTTTTCTTCGACTTCTACGAGCTCGCCCTTAAGAATGCCCTGCTCCTTAATCTGTGCGGCGAGCGTCGACTTATTCTCGTCGCTGTACATCGCCTCGTCAGCAAGCAGGCGCTCGATGCTGTCCAAATTGGACTGCAGTTTATCCATCTGAGTCTCAAGATTCTTTAGCTGTTTGCGCAACGGCGCTAGCAGCTCGCGTTTCGCAGCAGCTTGCTGTCGTTGCGCCTTTTTGTCTAGCGCATCACTCTCTAATGACGGCTCCTCGGAGCGGCCTGCCCCCTGCTTCGTCGAATTTCCAGCCGCCTCGTCGTTATACCGAGCTAACCATCGTTCGTAGTCGGCGAGATCCCCATCGAATTCCGCGAAGTGTCCTTTATGAATTGAGAAGAACTCGTCTACCGTGTTTGCTAGAAGGTGTCGATCGTGGGAAACGATAACGACAGCGCCTTCGAATTCCTGGAGTGCAACGGTGAGTGCATGTACCATCTCTAGGTCGAGGTGGTTTGTCGGTTCATCTAATAGAAGTAAGTTTGGCCTTTCCCAAGCAACTTTAGCTAAAGCGAGGCGAGCTTTTTCACCACCGGAAAAATGCGCGATATTTTCATCGACTCGAGAACCTCGGAAATCGAATCCGCCTAAGTAATCACGAATAGCCTGCTCGGTCGCTTGTAAACTCGGATCTTTCTTGGCGAGCGCCTGAATAATTTGCACCGGCGTCGCATGCTGATCCAATTCATCGACTTGGTGCTGAGCGAAGTAGCCTAGGCGTAACTTCTTCGCCGAAATCATTTCACCCTCGAGCGCCGGCAACGCACCCGCTAACACTTTAAGCAGAGTCGACTTACCACTACCATTGAAACCGAGCAGACCGAAACGCGAGTCACCACGAATAGAAAAAGTGATGTTATCGACCAATGGCTTGTCGAAACCAATCGAGAGTTTAATTAGCTGAACGAGATAAGCGTTGTCCGACTCAATCGCGGGGAATGTAAATTGAAACGGCGAATCCGCATGTGCAGGCGCAATATCCTGCATACGATTGAGTTCTTTCAGCCTACTCTGCGCCTGCCGCGCTTTACTGGCCTTCGCCTTGAAGCGACGAACAAACCCCTCGATTTCGCGGCGACGGCGCTGCTGCTTCTCATAGAGCGCCGCCTGCAACGCCATTCGCTCAGCGCGCTGACGTTCGTAGGCGCTGTAATTTCCTCGATAGAGTGACAAAGAACCCCCTTCGAGACTTATTACATGATCGATCACCGCATCAAGGAAAGTACGGTCGTGCGAAATGACGAGGATGGTCCCACGGTAACTCCTCAGCCACTGCTCCAGCCAGACCGTAGCCTCTAAGTCTAAATGGTTGGTTGGCTCATCGAGCATGAGCAAATCCGAGGGACACATCAGCGCTGCTGCGAGATTCAGACGAACCCGCCATCCACCGGAGAACTCTCCGACAGTTTTGTCGAATTGCTCGGTGTCGAAACCCAAGCCGGAGAGGAGTTGCTCCGCTTGATTCTTAATGTCGTAGGCACCGAGTTCTTCCATTGCTGCATGCAATCGAACTAACACGGCGTCATCATGGCCATCTTCCGCCGTTCGAATGTCAGCCTCTAAACGTCGATATTCTTTATGTGCGTCGATGACAAATTCGAGGGCAGTGCGATCGCTGGCCGGCGTCTCTTGCGCCATCGACACGGTCCGCAGGCCGTTGGGCATTTCGATGTCGCCCTGCTCCAGCTGAATCTCGCCAGCTAAGGCTTTAAAGAGGCTGGTCTTACCCGACCCGTTGCGTCCGATAATACCGGTTCGTTGACCATTAGACAGGAGCACGCTCGCGTCACGGATCAGGGTCTGCGTCCCACGCATTAGGGTGATATTATTAAGAGAAATCATCGATGAGCTTTCGTTGGAGCGGCCGGTCGGCAATCATACTACAGAATTGATTTAGGGTAGCCGAATTCGTACTATGAGCCTGAACGGAACGCGTATACAGGCGCGCGAAGCCTAGTCATTGTAATTATTGGAAACTTAGATGAAACAAATACTTATCATCGACGACGACGAGAAGCTAGGCGAACTCCTTACACAGTATCTCTCTCGCTACGAAATGCAGGTGCATGTCGCTATGACCCCGAGCCGGGGTTTCGAGATGATCAAGAAACTCAAACCTGATCTCCTAATCCTCGACGTCATGCTTCCCGAGAAAGATGGATTCGAGGTCTGTCGAGAAATCCGTGCGAAATCTTCAATCTATGGCCAGCTCCCAATCCTGATGCTAACAGCCCATGCTGAGGTCACCGACCGCATCGTCGGACTGGAACTCGGTGCCGATGACTATCTGCCCAAGCCCTTCGAGCCACGCGAATTGGTAGCGCGTATCCACAATATCCTGCGTCGTACAGGCGATGATTCCACTCTACGTGATATCAAGCCGATTAATGGCATCGAAGTCGACACCTCGCGACGTGAGGTGAAACTAGACGGCAACGTCCTAGACCTCACGACGATGGAATATGAACTGCTAATCCTTTTCATGCAGTACCCCAATAAGACCTTCACTCGCGACGAACTGATGAACAGATTACGCGGGATCGATGCCGAGCTCTTTTCTCGCGCTGTCGACACATTGGTGAGTCGACTCCGTCATAAATTGGGCGATACATCAAAGACACCGCGTTTTATTAAAACTGTCTGGGGTCGCGGCTACACATTCATCGGCGAGCAGATTTAATTCGCCGTGGCCGGCATCTTACAAACCATTCGCTACTCCTTGTTCCTGCGGCTGCTCGCGATTTTCAGCGTGACGGTCTTAATGTTTTTTATCATTATCTCCGTTTCGCTTCGCACCATCACACAAGACACTAGCGCAATCGATACAATTCCTGATTTCTTCGCCCGCAATGTCGAATCGATCATAGAAGACATTGGTACTCCACCCAATTTAAGCAATGCGATGCGACTCGCAGCAGAGCTCGATTGGAGCATTAACATCCGCAACCCCATTATGCGTTGGAGTTCCGATGGGGATAACCGTCTCAACCTAGATGATTCCACCTTCGTCCGCACGCTAACCGATGACGCAGAAATTCGTTCCAGCGATAGTGAAGATATGATTGTCGTTCGCCGCGATGGCTATGACTTTTATCTCTATCAGCGCTCCGTCGACCCAAGCTCTGCCAACTTCGCCGTACTCTATATCGGCCTCGCCTTAGCGGGTGTTGTACTGTTCATAAACTATTTCATGGTCAATAGACTGCTCGACCCGGTGCGCATGCTAAGGCGCGGTGCCGAGCGAATCCGCCGCGGCGATCTGAGCTATCGCGTACAAAATGATCGGCAAGATGAACTGGGTGCACTCACTGATAGCATTAACCACATGGCAGACTCACTCCAATCGATGCTGGAAGCGAAACGACAATTGCTGTTGGCAATTAGTCATGAGTTACGCACGCCGCTAACGAAAGCAAAATTACGCTTGGAGTTCATGCCGGAAAGCATAGAGAAGAATGAACTTCGCGAAGACATTGATGAAATAGACCAGCTTATCGCTGATCTCATTGAAGCAGAGCGTCTGAACGATGAGCACACGGTGCTAGCGGTGGAGAAAGTCAACTTAGTCGAATATATCGAGTCAGTGGTCGATCAATATTTCAGCTACGAGGGAGGTGTTGAACTCATACTCCCTGAGGAAGATCGAGAGTTTCTCCTCGATAAACTCCGCGTGCGACTTATGCTAACAAACTTGCTCAACAATGCTATTCGCCACGGAAAAGATAAACCGTTGCGCGTAGAAGTGAGTTTCGAAGGAGATGCCGCTAGGATCGACGTGAGAGATCAAGGCGAGGGCATCGGCCCAGAACACATCGATCAAGTCTGTGAACCATTTTATCGCGCCGACAGTTCTCGTCAGCGCAATACCGGCGGCTTCGGATTGGGACTCTACCTCTGCCGCCTCATCGCACAAGCCCATGGCGGTTCACTCGAGATCGAGAGTGAACTAGGCAAGGGAACTTGTGTCAGCGTCCGTATTCAATCTCGTCCGCCTTCAAACGATTAGCAACTAAACCACTACCTTCCTACTTCACGCCTACGCTGTGCTCGCAGAAAATTAACGAGCAATGCGATTAGCGTTAGCAGCATTGGCATAGCCAACGTATTAAACCACTTTAGATTCGAGCCAAGTTTTTCGATATCGGCCGTCAGCTGATACTGGACGTCTCGGAGGCTACGGCGGGTTTCGAGCAACTCTTCATTAAAGCGATCGATCTCCGACTGAATTTCTGGCGTGAGCTGCCCGAGTGGTTGACCATCCTCTCCCATGTTCAGTTCGGCGAGTTGTGCTTCAGTCTCGGCCAATCGATCGAGGAGAGCGGACTCTTCTATGCGCAACCGATCGTCTGCATCACGCTGCATCTGCACGACTAAATTAAACGGACGCGAGTAACGGCCGCGGCTGCGAATACTCACGAGGTCTGCGCCGCCACTGAGATTATCGAGTGCGTTGATTACAAAATCTCCGTTATTCGCGAATGGCTGTGGAATACGTTGACCTAAAAATTGACCCACTTGCACCCAGAGTCGATCGCTTAACACATCAGTATCGGCGAACAGCAAAATATTGGTCTCACCCTCTGTGCGGGCTAGATGTCCGGCCATCGGATCAACTTCTTCCACTGGCGCCGCCGCGTCTGTATCTTCTTGTTCCGCATCGGTATCCGGGGCTGTGGCGACTGCAGGGGGAACAGGTCGGCCTTCCGGGAACGCGCTGTCTATGACGCCGCTAACTCTCGCTGCAATCGTATAACGCTCGTTGGCGGAGACGAATTCGTCGAATAGCACCGAGGGATCAAGCACGTCTTCCAGCACTGCCGCGTCCATCAGCATCGAATCCGACGATGATTGAATAAGCGGTTCGAAACGTGTGCGAGCACCTTCAGCCTGCGCCAACGCTCCGGCTGAGGAGAGGTTAATATTTTCTAAGCGACGCGTGATGATGTCATCGCCGGCGAGTGCCGTGCGGTTTGCGCCAATCATGCCTATGTGCGCGACCGGCCGCGAACCCTGCCCCATCTGTACTCGAAGCGCCAGCGTGTTATCCGTGAGCACTTTATTGCTAGCGTAATCGACGCCCCAGGCTTCCAAGAGACCTGGTAAATCAGAACTCATACCAGCAGGTATTAGAGAACCTTCGTCTGAACGCGTAACGAGAGAATCGGCTGTAGGGTCGAGGAACACGATCGTCTTGCCGCCACGCATAACATGCTGATCGATCGCGTACAGTGTTTCCTGCGACAACCCCTCAGGATGCACCAACATTAATATATCAATGTCTTCATCAATTTCGGTGGTCGCCGTTTCGATGCGGCGGAGCTCGTAAAGCTGACGAATGTAATCGGTAATCATCCATTGCTGTGTGGCCTGACCGCTCATTGGGTCAAACCCACCATCGATATCCAGAGTGGTTATTAAACCGATCACTTGGAGTTCAGGCTCCGCAACACGAGTCACCAATTTCATGAATTCGTATTCGAGAAATTCCTCCTGATCCGGACGTATAAGAGGCATTGTTTCCGATACTCGTAACGCTGGCTCTTTTTCGGGATCGAGCTCTACCGCGACAAGGCCGAAGTAAATCCCCTGCCCGCCCTGTGTTACGGGCACTGCCTGTACACCGTATTGAGTCGCTAGATCTTCTTCTTCGGAGAAAGGTTCAGGATCAACAACGGTGAGCTCAAGATTGCCATCACTAGCGATAACTATCTCTCGCAGAAGTTCCTGAACCCGAGTTCCATAGCCACGAATTTGTGGCTGTTCTTCAGTTGCGGATTCACTATAAAAGAAAATTAATTCAATCGGCTCTTCCAAATTTTCCACGATGTTGCGCGTGCCGTCGGCGAGAGAAAACAACTCGTCTTCGGTTAGATCGATTCGCAAACTTGGCAGTGAAGAAATGAATCCCACACTGATAAGTAACGAAACCGCAATTACTAGGAGGCCAGAGCCCGAGAATAAAAACTTATACTTAGTCATCAATAGCCCCTCCTAGTTCGCTTTCTTAATTTCGATAACAATGGCGCTAGCAACTAGCCATGCGCCGATGAATACCGCAAAAAATAAGAAATCACGGATATCAAGCACGCCCTTCGAGATCGAATCATAGTGAGTCAGGAATCCCATCGCTGCAAAGGCATCGACGACCGTCTGTGGCAACCAATCAGGAAAGGCTTCCAACAAAATAGGCGAGCCCATAATGACGAACAGAAAGCAAAGTGACACGGTGAGAATGAAAGCGATGACCGAATTCTTAGTCGCTGCTGACATACAAGAGCCTATAGCGAGAAATCCTCCGGCCATAAACCAACTGCCCAGGTAGGCTGCCACAATCACGCCGTTGTCTGGCTCGCCCAAATAATTTACCGTAATCCAGATAGGGAAGGTCAGCGCCAATGCGATACCGGTCAGCGCCCACGCAGCGAGAAACTTGCCGAGCACGGCGTCCGCTAAACGAATTGGCAAGGTTAGAAGGAGTTCGATTGTCCCGGTCTTCCGTTCATCTGCCCAGAGAGTCATCGCAATCGCTGGCACCATAAATAGGTAAAGCCAAGGATGGAAACTGAAGAAAGGCAATAAGTCGGCTTGTCCTCGTAAAAAGAAGCCGCCAAGTTCAAAAGTAAAAATACCGTTCGTTATTAGGAAAATAACAATAAAAATATACGCGAGCGGCGTGGAAAAATAACTCGCCAATTCTCGCCTAAAAATAATGCCGAGATTACCCATGGCTCACTCCTCCCGCAGTGACTTGCTTAAACACATCCTCTAGCTGGCCGCGGGAGACATGCAGCTCGTCCACTGGCCATTGCTTTTCCTGTGCGATTTTCGAGATCTGTGCATAAATCGATCGGCCACCGCTCGCTAACACCCGCACCTCGTGAGCATCATCTGCGTCTACTTCAACTCCCGCGATGCCGTCCACGGAAGCGAGATCGGCGGCGATGTCATAGTCGCTAGTAAGTCGCACGCTGACCGCGTGGTGGTATTGAGAACTCGCCTCCAGTTCACTAGGCGTGCCATCGGCCACGAGTTTTCCGTTGGCTATGATCACAGCACGCGTACACACGGCTGAAACTTCTTCCAAAATATGGGTTGAAATAATAACGATCTTGTCGCGCGCCAAGTTCTTTATCAGTTCGCGGACATGCTGTTTCTGATTCGGGTCGAGTCCATCGGTCGGCTCATCGAGTATCAGCACTTTGGGATCGTGCATGATCGCCTGTGCTAGGCCCACTCTTCGCTTAAAGCCTTTAGAGAGAGTTTCAATTTTCTGTAAAGCGACCGACTCAAGCTCTACTTCGGCCAGGACGCGGCTTACTCGCTGGACGAGCTCCTCTCCTTTGAATCCACGCACCTCTGCGACGAAACGCAGAAAATCGAGAGTGGTCATATCGCCATAGGACGGCGCACCCTCCGGTAAGTAGCCCATTAATGCTTTCGCCGCGAGTGCGTCATCCGCAAGATCATGGCCATCGACTTTTACCGAACCCGCGCTAGGAGCCAGGAACCCGGTAATAATTTTCATCGTTGTAGATTTTCCGGCGCCATTGGGGCCTAGAAAGCCAAGCACTTCGCCTTCCACAACCTTAAAACTCAGATCGTCGACAGCGGTAAATTGCTCAAACCGTTTGCTAAGGTGAGTGATTTCAATCATCGCTTCTTTTCCTACTCGTTTTATCTACTATCCAGACAAGTCGTCAATCGAGGTCGATGTCTCTCGAATGGGGGCTAACGCGGGGAGCAACGACTCCTTGAGTCCTCAGACCCACGCCGCTTCAACGGGAGAATATAGGCGTCAGCCGCCTGATTTTCAAGGCATAGGCCAAAATCTCGCTTTGTCATCGTTCAGCCTAAGTAAGAGTTTGATCTGGGTTTATCGCAGGCTCACAGTTATACTTCACTGCATTCGCTGAAAAATTTTCCTCGAGACTGCCTAATCCGCATCCGAGGCAGGCGTGGAGACACATTTCAGCTTCGATCACCAACAGACAATAGACTCATGGACAGAATCACAATCCAGCCTCGCGCAATTCGAA
Source organism: Pseudomonadales bacterium (assembly GCA_023268635.1). Lineage (GTDB taxonomy): Bacteria > Pseudomonadota > Gammaproteobacteria > Pseudomonadales > Pseudohongiellaceae > UBA9145. The sequence goes on along the minus strand of JALQUB010000073.1, from coordinate 4,158 downwards.
TAAGCTTTCTGCTTACGGCCGTCCTGCTGGTCTCGGCTCTGTTAGTGGGCTGTGGCCAGAAAGGCGGGCTCACCCGTCCGGAAGCCAGCGAACCCCTTCGGATTACACATGGATCATTTTAATTACCAAGGCAACAGCCTCTTCGCCGAAGACGTAGCAGTGAGCCGAATCGCGGAAGAGGTAGGCACGCCTTGCTATGTCTATTCTCGGGCAACGCTAGAGCGACATTTCCTCGCTTATGAGTCGGCCTTAGCGAACCAGGCCCACCTCATTTGCTTCGCGGTCAAGGCGAATTCCAATCTCGCAGTCCTCGATGTCCTAGCCCGTCTGGGCGCTGGTTTCGATATCGTCTCCGGTGGAGAGCTTGAACGTGTGCTGCGTGCAGGCGGTGATCCGGCCAAAACTATTTTTTCTGGCCTCGGCAAGACTGAAGCGGAGATTCGTCGCGCACTCGAAGTAGGTATTAAATGCTTTAACGTCGAGTCAGAAGCGGAACTCGAACGCATTAGTGCCATCGCCTCTGAGAGTGGACTGCGTGCGCCGATTTCGTTGCGGGTTAATCCCGACGTTGATGCTGGCACGCATCCCTATATCTCTACTGGCTTAAAAGAAAATAAATTTGGTATCGCGAGCGACAGAGCTCTCGATGTCTATCGCCGAGCTACGGAGCTCCCCGGCCTCGATATCGTCGGCATCGATTGCCATATCGGATCGCAACTTACTACGGTAGCCCCCTTCCTCGATGCGATAGACCGTCTACTATCCATGGTCGATACGCTGGCAAGCGAAGGCATTGTGCTAAAGCATTTCGACATGGGCGGCGGATTAGGCGTGCCCTACGAAGGTGAACAGCCGCCGCTGCCCGCGGAGTTAATCGATGCGGTGCGCGATCGCTTCACGAGCCGTGAACTCACCCTCATGGTTGAGCCCGGCCGTTCGATCGCCGCAAATGCCGGCGTGTTCATCACCCGCGTGGAATATTTGAAGTGTAACGAACACAAGAATTTCGCCATCGTGGATGGCGCCATGAATGATTTGCTCCGACCCGCGCTGTACGGCGCCTGGCAAAAAATTATCCCCGTAGAACTCGGTGGTACAGACTCGCGCCCAGAGCGACTCTACGACGTCGTTGGACCAGTATGTGAATCCGGAGATTTTCTGGGTAAAGATCGCCCCTTGCGTATCGCCGCCGGGGACTTGCTCGCCGTTCGCTCGGCAGGCGCGTACGGCTTTGTGATGAGCTCGAATTACAATACGCGCAATCGCGCGCCCGAGGTCATGGTTGACGGCGAAAATTATCAAGTTATCCGTCAACGAGAAAGTATCGATATTCAGCTTTCGCTCGAATCTCTGTTAAATGATGATCCCCACAGCGACGCAGAAAACGGCCGATAAACTCAGCATGAATATTCCTTTCACCAAAATGCATGGCCTAGGCAACGACTTCGTCGTCATCGACCTCGTTTCTCAACCGAACAGCTTAAATCCAGAGCAAATCCGACAGTTCTCCGATCGCCAATTTGGCATCGGTTTCGATCAACTGCTCCAGATTGAAGCGGCACAGGGCCCTGAAGCAGATTTCCGCTATCGAATTTTCAATCGCGATGGTAGCGAAGTGGAGCACTGTGGTAACGGCGCCCGCTGTTTCGCAAAATATGTTCACGACAAAGGGCTCACCTCCAAAAACCCTGTCAAGGTCGAGACGATCAATCGTTTACTCTCGCTCTCACTAACACCGACGGGCGAAGTGAGTGTCGACATGGGATCTCCCGATTTTTCACCGGCAAGTCTCCCCTTCCGCGCGGAACATGCGCAGGCGAGCTATACGCGGGAAATCACACTCGATGAAAATCTCACCGCCACACAAATAGAATTCGGCGCCGTCTCGATGGGCAACCCACACACCGTTATTCGCGTGGACGATGTCCAGACTGCTGACGTGGAAGGCATCGGCACCGCGCTAGGCGCACACGCCGATTTCCCCCAAGGAGTGAATGTGGGTTTCATGCAGATTATCGATCGCGGCAGCATCCGGCTGCGCGTATTCGAACGCGGCGCAGGCGAAACACTCGCTTGCGGTACCGGTGCTTGCGCGGCTGTAGCGGTCGGCCAACAACAAGGCCTTTTGGATTCGACTGTCGAGGTCGAAGTACGGGGCGGTAAGTTAACGATCGAATGGACTGGGAATAGCAACTCCATGGTCATGACTGGCCCGGCGACAACTGTTTTTGAAGGGTGTATTACACTCTAGGCCAACAGACTCTCCATACTAATTAGCTAAACTATCAAAAATAATGGCAGCACAGGAATTTCGAAGATGAATGATAAGGCAGAGCGAATCGATGATCAGAATGCGAGCGAATCAATCAGCGCTCAGCAAGTCGCAGACTATCTCCGCGCCAATCCCGAGTTTTTTGAGAGTCAGCCAGATTTGCTCGCGGACTTAAAACTTCCGCATGAAAGTGGTAAGGCCATCTCTCTAATAGAACGACAACTCGTCATCCTTCGAGAGCGTGGTCGAGAGGCAAGGCAAAAATTGGGTTCCTTACTGGAGAATGCGCGAGACAATGACCAACTTTTCGAAGTGACTCGCAACCTAGTGCTGTCATTGTTGCAGGCTCGTGATGCCACTGAAATCGCAGAAATCACTCAAGACCAACTCAGCGCTCTTGGCAGTGTCGATGCCTGCGAGATTATTGTGGTAGCTCGACCAGGGCTCAGGATATCCAACGCCGTCCGCACAGAAAATAGTGAAAAACTCGCCGAAGAATTCGCTGATGTGTTCCGCCTCCGACGAACTCACTGTGGCGCAATCTCGAGAGAGAGCATCGAACACTTATTTGGCGCCAATAGTAATCGCGTCGGCTCAACCGCTCTGTGCCCAATCATGGACGGCTCAGAAATAATCGCTTTGCTGGCGCTCGGCAATGAGTCTAAGGACTACTTCAACACGAGTCTCGACACATTGTTCCTCGATTTCATCGGCCATGTTGTCGGCGCGATCCTAGCCAAATCTGTGTAGGCCTCTCCTATGTCCGATGCGACAAACCCACTCGTCTCAATCATCGTTCGAACTGTAGGCCGTCGCGAGCTCGAACAGGCGCTCGCCTCTATAGATGCCCAGAGCTATCCAGATATTGAGACGCTTGTCGTTGACGCTTCAGGAAATGGTCTCCCAAATACCGCCTTGGCAGCCAAGCAGACTCTCCTCTCCGTTCAAAAACCGCTTAATCGATCAGCTGCTGCGAACTTAGGGCTCGAATCAGTCGCAGGAGAATTTGTCCTTTTCCTTGACGATGATGACTGGATAGGCCCGACCCACATCGAGACGCTTGTAGCGGAGCTGCGCGCAAAACCGACACTGATTGCTGTGTACAGCTCAACGCAAAAAACAAAGAAAAACGGCGAGCCTCTAGAGGAATTCTTTGCCGAAAAATTCGATCTGGCAATTCTCAGGCGTGATAATTTCATGCCCATCCATTCCGTGCTCTTCAGACGCACTGCGATCGATCAGGGCTGCCGCTTTGATACGAACCTGGCGATTTATGAGGACTGGGACTTTTGGCTACAGGTTGCTGAGTTAGGTGAAATTCAACATATCGACGTGATCTCCGCATTTTACCGCGGGGGCGGAGACTCGGAAACTCCGGTCAAAGCAACTAGTGAGAAATACGCGGCGACGCATCCAAATGCACAAGCGCGTGCGCGGGTAATCGAAAAATGGGCGAGGCGTTGGACCGGCGCCGAGCTCAACGAGACCTTCGGCAGCTTAGACAACAGTGACGAAATAGAATCTCTGACGCGTAATTATCGTAATGCCCAGAAAGATTTCGCGGAGCAACTCGACCTACACGAGAAGGCCCGTGAAGCACTTATGTCTGATTACGAACAAACTCTGGCAAACGAACGCAGACTAAGGACTGAACTACAAGAATCCTGCGGGCGCGCAATGCGAGAGCATCAAGAAATACGAGCTCAGCTTAGCCACTTACTCCAACAAAATGGAGAATTGTCACAGCAGATAGAGCAAATTCTAAATTCTTTTTCGTGGCGAATCACCAAACCCTATCGGTTTATTTCTCGCTGGGTAAAAAAAAAACTAGCGAGCCCAGCACAACAAAAGAATAGCGCTGTCTACGCGACAATTAGCGCCGATGG
>JALQUB010000002.1 GCA_023268635.1 Pseudomonadales bacterium | reverse complement strand
GCCCCGGAGAGGATTCGAACCTCTGACCTGCCCCTTAGGAGGGGGCCGCGCTATCCAGCTGTGCCACCGGGGCCGCGCGCAGAGTATAGCACGCACAATTGACGTCGCGAGGACCGAGTCACACTAAGCCTATGAGCCTATTTGTGCAGCGTATCCATATCACCAATCCATGTGATTGAGTCGCTCTGTTCGTTTTGGTCAGCCGGCCCTCGTCTATCACCATCTTGACGCTCAGCTCCACCCCCAGCATGCTTTTCGGCCTTTCGATGGAATGTGCTCTTGCTGAGACCCAACATTCGAGCCGCCTCGGTTTTATTCTGCTCACATCTGCGCATCGCGCTTTTAATCAGCGCTGATTCTAGGCTGTCATTGAGCTCCGCCGAATTGATCGCTCCTCGATGTCGGATTAGCCGGTAAATCACCGACCACTTAACCACCAGCGGAGCCCACTGGCCCGTCTCCTCGAGCATCAAAACCACACCGAACGCACTGATACTCAATGGGATTAAGCTGCGCACCAGCGTTTCTAGTATGCCGCTATAATCCACAGATATGAAAAGCATAATGATAATATAAAGCAAGACGAGGGGCAGCAGCGCACGGATGAGAGCACGGCATTTCTGCCTGACAATAAGCGCCTCGTTAGAGAGACCCGTGTAGAGTGAATAGGCAATCAAAATCAGGCCAAGCCCGAAGAAACTCCTGCGCAATACCGCTACCAGTGGCGGAAATAGAGCACTGGAATCTCCACCCGCGGGCACGAACCCCGCAATAATCGGCTGTCCGTAGACGACGCCAACGATGGTAACGCTAAGCAATACGTAGAAAACCTGCAAGAACTTGCCAAAACGGACACCCGCAAATCCTAAGCTGTAGATCACGCTCATCATGACCAACACGGTGCGCAAAACGAAACGCGAACGTTCGATTTCACGCAGTACCCACGGCTCCCAATCCACATTGAGCATTGATAGGCAGAAGGCGCTTAACTGCAGCATGGCCACGATGGCGATTGCGTGAATGAAGGTGATTCGCCCCATATACTGACGCGACTGCAGCAATACCACGAGCAACATAGCTAATGCCGGGAGCGTCATAAAACTCTGCAAGTTTAATGTCGAAGTAAGCGATTCGTTCATTATTCCCTAGCCTCTAATCCTGCACCGGCTTACACGAAATTAGCGGTAATTTGTGACAAGATGTGACTTTAATCTATCGTCTTTGTAGCGGGATAGCAAGCCAAAACCTCGGCAGATCTCAGTCTCGAATTCGAAGAATCCTCAGGCTAGACTAGGCACTCACTCTCAGGACGGCAGTATCCCATGACATTGCATTGGCAGACTCTTAGCTTTCATTCACTCAGCAATCTCCAGCTTTACTCCATGCTGCGACTCCGCAGCGAAGTCTTCGTAGTCGAACAAAATTGCATCTACCAAGACTTAGACAATTACGACCAAGACGCACATCACGTCATCGCAACGAATCCGGAGCATGAGGTAGTCTGCTGCGCACGAATCATTGCACCAGGCATCAAATACAAAGGCGCCTCTATAGGCAGGATCGTAACGAGCCCATCGCTTCGCGCGACGGGACAGGGGAAGAATTTACTGGCTCAGGCTGTGAGTGCTTGCGAATCTCTGCATGGCGCTTGCGACATCAGCATCTCTGCACAGCAGCACTTAGAGCGATTCTACAACGACTTCGGCTTTGTCACGCAATCCGACCCCTATCTCGAAGATGATATACCTCATGTCTGTATGACTCGTGCTGTAATTAATGATTAACGAGCGCCTTGGCACTATCGAACTGGGATAAAACCTCTGTTTTTGTCTCCGGGCGGAAGAAGCTCAATAGCAGTATCAACACCGAGGCTACGAAGAAGCCTGGCACAATCTCATACAAATCGAACAGACCACCGCTCATTGATGACCAGGCGACGACGGTGATGGCGCCACCGAACATCCCAGCAATAGCAGCGAGTCCGGTCATCGTCCTAAGGAATAGAGAAAATAAAATAACCGGGCCGAATGCAGCACCGAAACCTGCCCAGGCATAGCTCACAAGATCGAGCACCCTACTTTCTCTGTTTGTCGCAATAAGCAATGCAACGAGCGCCACTGCGATAACCGCCACGCGGCTCACTAAGACTAACTCTCGGTCGGTCGCACTAGGTTTTATGAAGGGGCGATAAAAATCTTCACTGAGCACAGAAGAACATACCAATAATTGCGAGTCGATAGTCGACATAATCGCGGAGAGAATCGCCGCGGTAATGACGCCAGCCACCCAAGGATTAAAAAGCACCTGACTGAGATTAATGAAAACTGTCTCCGGATTGACTAGGGGGTTGGCGGAGAAATACGCGAGCCCTGCGAAGCCAGTCGCCACCGAGCCCGCCAACATAAACACCATCCACGCCATGGCGATGCGCCGCGCATGAGGAAGCTTATTAGGGTCTTCGATCGCCATGAAGCGAGTCAATATGTGCGGCTGCCCGGCATAACCCAATCCCCAAGCGACGAGTGACACCAATCCCAACCCTCCAATATTCGCGACAAAATCGATCGCATCGGGATTAATTGCTGCGACTTGATCGAGCGCCATAGACACGCCACCGAGTGAAGAAAATACGGCAACCGGCGTCACAACGAGTGCGATCGCCATCAAACCTGCTTGGATTGCATCCGTCCACGCGACAGCAAGAAAGCCGCCGACAAAAGTATAGGAGACGATAATCAATGAACCGATAAGCAATGCCACGGTGTAATCTAAATTGAAGCTACTCTCGAATAGAATGGCTCCACTGACGAGACCGGAGGCAGTGTAGAAAACGAAAAACAGCAGAATAACGACAGCAGACAAGCAGCGCAGGACGCGGCTACGATCACGGAATCTATTCTCAAGGTAATCAGGCAATGTGAGGGAATTCGCTGCGTGTTGACTAAATACGCGCAGCCTACGTGCGACGAGCAACCAATTTACATAAGCGCCGACTACGAGGCCGATGCCGATCCAACTCTCTTGCAATCCAGAAACATACACAGCACCGGGCAGACCCAAGAGCAGCCAGCCACTCATATCCGAAGCTCCCACGCTCAGCGCTGTTACAACGGCGCCGAGTCGGCGACCCCCTAGCAGATAATCACTGATATCGTGTGTTCGACGATAGGCACGAATGCCTAACCATAGGATTCCAACAAGATAGGCCGCGAAAGTGGTAGCGAGAGGCCACTGAATCAAATTACACCTCTTAATTTACAGCGACAATCCATCGCAACATCCTTCGTTAATTCGTAAATAACTCATTTAGTGAAGAACCGACACTATCACGACGTCGACGCCTACTTCCAACGCTAGGCCTTCTGGCATTAAATAAAGTAAACTATTTAATTAATTCGCCGGCAATTCGAGAGCACGTGATGAATCCACTCGATCACCTACCCAAAAATCAAGAGCTACTCGTTCAGCGACTTAAAACTCGTGGGCCACAATCCATCAAAATTCTGGCCGCTGAATTGGCGCTAACCACCATGGGGGTTCGTCAGCACCTCACGCAGTTACAAGAACAGGGTTATGTAAAACATGCGCAAATTAGCCGACAAACCCGCGGACGACCCGTGGTGTTATGGAAGCTAACGGGAAAAGGACATGAGTTATTCGGCGACAAACATGCCCGGCTCGCGGTGAGATTGTTGACTGAGATAGAAAACACGTATGGAATTCAGCAACTCAACGCGCTCATCGAGTCCGAAGGAGAAGCGACTCTCGCCCGTTATCGCGAGCGCATCCCCTCCCCCAAAAACGACCTCAAAGCCGCATTAGAAGCACTCCGCGATCTCCGCACGGAAGAAGGTTTTATGGCAGAACTGCGATTCACCCCTTCGGGATGGTTACTCACCGAGAATCACTGCCCGATCGTTAGCGCCGCGAAAAGCTGTCGCGCTTTTTGCAAGCAAGAGCTCGCTTTATTCGAAGCGGTCTTATCACCGCATGCGCGCGTTGAACGGAGCGACCACCTGCTCTCCGGCGCTCGCCGCTGCGCCTACCGCATCCAGCCCAACTAATCGCTACCACCGAGCGACTCGTCGCCAAATCTATTCCACATCCACGGGCCGAGACGCGTTATACTCTCCGCTCCTAAACGGCACTAATACTCGAGTCTTTTTGACCTTATGGCGAAGCAGCAATCGATCGACACTGCGGATGAATTCGCGCCACGCAAGCTCTTCTCCTACCCCAAATACTGGGCAGAATGCTTCGGGACCGCTCCCTATTTACCCATGTCACGAGCCGAAATGGATGCGCTCGGCTGGGATAGCTGTGACATCATTATCGTCACCGCCGATGCCTATGTGGATCACCCTAGTTTTGGTATGGCCATAGTCGGACGCCTTCTCGAGGCGCAAGGTTTCCGCGTAGGCATTATCGCTCAGCCGGAGTGGGATAGCGCCGAGCCGTTTAAACAACTTGGCAAGCCCAATCTCTTCTTCGGTGTGACCGGGGGCAATATGGATTCACTCATAAATCGCTACACGGCCGATTTACGAGTGCGCAATGACGATGCCTACACGCCCAATGCCGAAGCCGGAAAGCGTCCTGATCGGTCGGTCATAGTCTATAGCCAACGCTGCCGTGAAGCTTACTATGACACACCTATCGTTATTGGTGGCATCGAGGCAAGCCTCAGGCGTATCGCGCAATATGATTATTGGAGTGATGCCGTACGCCGTTCAGTTCTTATCGACTCCAATGCCGACATTCTGCTGTACGGCAACGCCGAACGCGCGCTTGTCGAGGTCGCCCATGGGATCGCGAGCGGCAAGACCATTGAAGAGCTATGGCAGACACGCGGGACAGCTGTCGTTCTAAAAGACTTACCTGCAGGCTGGACCGAAATCGATTCGACACGCATAGATTGGCCTTCGAATATCGACACGCTGCCTAATCCCTACGACTTCCATGATCGGAATTCTGGAATGAGCACGCCGCAACAGGATAGCGAAACACAGCCGATCAAAATCATCCCTATGCCGCTGCAGCGCAAGGAAAAGTTCGATGAAAGGAGAAGCTACATACGCCTCCCTTCTCACAGCAAGGTGGTTAATGACCCCGCGCTCTACGCTCATGCTTCGCGTGTATTGCACCAAGAGGCTAATCCTTACAATGCAAAATGCCTCGTGCAGCGCCACGACACACTCGAAGTTTGGGTTAATCCCCCTCCTATACCACTCGAGACCGACGAGATGGATTGGGTATTCGATCTGGCGTATCAAAGACGGCCTCACCCGAGCTATGGCGACTCGCGCATTCCCGCCTACGATATGATTAAGACCTCGGTTAATATTATGCGCGGCTGCTTCGGTGGTTGTACGTTCTGCTCAATTACGGAACACGAAGGACGCATCATCCAGAGCCGCTCGGAAGAATCCATACTGGGCGAAATCGAAAAAATCCGTGATCTAGTGCCCGGCTTCACTGGCACAATATCGGATTTAGGTGGCCCGACCGCCAATATGTACAAACTGAACTGCAAATCGCCTGCGGTTCAGAGACGCTGCAAACGACTCTCTTGCGTTTACCCCAGCATCTGCACGCATTTGCAGACAGATCACGGCCCCACGACGCAACTCTACCGTAAGGCCAGGGCGATCCCAGGGGTGAAGCGCATCGCCATCGCGAGCGGACTTCGCTACGATCTCGCATTGAAAGATCCGGAATACATTGAAGAGCTCGTGAGCCACCATGTAGGCGGCTACTTAAAAATCGCTCCTGAGCACAGCGAAGATAAAACGCTGTCGAAAATGATGAAGCCGAGCATTTCGGCCTACGATGATTTTAAAAAATTATTCGATAAATTTTCGAAGAAGGCGGGCAAGGAACAATATCTGATTCCTTATTTTATCGCGGCCCATCCAGGCAGTGACGATGAAGACATGCTGAATCTAAGCTTGTGGTTAAAGGAACGAAAGTTCAAGCCGGATCAAGTACAGACCTTCTATCCCTCTCCGATGTCGCTCGCTACGGCTATGTATTATTCGGAGCGCAATCCGCTCGAAAAAGTACGATACAAGAGTGACAAGTTAACCGTCTCCAAGAACATCGACCAGCGACGTTTACAGAAGGCGTTCCTGCGCTACCATGATGAGAAAAATTGGCCCTTATTGCGTACGGCTCTCACAAAATTAGGCCGGAACGACCTCATCGGCAATGAAGAGAAGCACCTCATCCCGCATGAATCTACGGGTGGCCGAGGCGGAACGAATATGCATAAAGGGAAGCCTGGGGGTAAGAGAGCCCGAAAACGACGCTAGTCTTGCTTACGCGCTGCAGTGTCGCGATCGAGTGCATCCTCTATCTGTTCGATTGTCGCCCCTCTTGGCGGCTGTTTACGTTCTTCCCTGTTTTTTATATGCCACTCGATATTGCTCAACACACCTCGGAGTATATTCATCTCCATCACATCAATGCGGATCCGCCCAAATAATCTGCGCATGCGCTGCATGAGCTGCCTAGGATTCTCAGGATCATGGAAACGAATGGCTATCATGACTCGTTCTAGATGCGTAAAGAAATGTTCGTTCTCTTCCGCCGTAGCTCGCTCCTGATCCCAAAATTCGTCTTCTGCCACGTCACCTGCGGTTTCGTCGTTGAGCGCACATTTCGCTAATTCATAGCTGATTACCATCACGGCGGCAGCTAAGTTCAGCGAGCTACATTCGGGTGAACTTGGAATTTGTACATGATAATGACAGAGCTGCAATTCCTCATTGTTTAGTCCCGAGTCTTCACGACCAAACACGAGCGCCACCTTGTTCGCCTTATGTTCGCGAACAACATGATTGGCGCAAGATTCAGGATTGAGCATAGGCCAAGGGAGTTTTCGCGAGCGAGCACTCGCGCCGATGATAAGCCCACAATCCGCTACCGCCTCTTCCAGCGTGTCGACGACGACGGCATTCTCTAAGACATTGACCGCAGCCGCGGCACGCGCAGTTGCCGCCCCACTCGGAAAATCTTCGGGCTGAACTAATATGAGCCGGGATAAGCCCATATTTTTCATAGCCCGAGCAGCCGCGCCAATATTACCCGGATGCGAGGTATTCACCAGCACAACGGCTATCTGACTAGGGTCGAGAGCGGGCATCCACTCACTCGCGGTCGAAATTTTCTCTGTGTTCAAGGCCTGGTCCTCGGGCAAAGTCGGCAAAGCGCCGGATTATAGCAGCAAGCAAGGGATCAGCGAGCACCCCTTCTAGTGCCCCGCCAGTCGCAGCTAAAAACTATGTCATGCTTAGGAAGGTAATCTGCTATGATTCACCCATTCGGGATGGAGGTTTCACACTTCCTTATCCCGCGTTCTTTATCTTCTCCGCACTCACTATCGCCTAGTTCGCGCTGATCGCTGCACTAGTACTCGCAAGCCTCTAGGGCACTGCGACCAAGCACGCGAACGAACATGATCAGGTTACGGAGATTCTGTTAGCATACCGTAGCCCCGTTAATGGCGGCAGTTGAAGCTACGCACCTATTATTGCGTTGAGGAAAAGATCTGATGCACCCAATGATTAACATAGCCTTGAAGGCCGCACGCGACGCGGCGGAAGCCATCGCACACAGCAGCGACCGACTTGATCGAATCAAAGTGATCAACGACAAACCTGGGTCTTTCCTCACCTCAATGGACTTAGACTCAGACAAGACTCTGCAATACCACTTATTAAAAGCCTATCCGGAACACAGCATTAATTCACGCGCCACAGGAATGACTGTCGGGACTCGTAAAGATATCGAGTGGCTCATCGATCCCCTAATTGGCAATCGCAACTTCGCCCGTGGCTATACTCAATTCGCGGTTTCCCTCGCATGCAAAATTGACGGCGTCATTCAACACGCCGCCATTGTGTGCCCCATGACCAACGAGGAGTTCGTCGCCACGCGTGGCGGAGGCGCTCAATTAAACTCCCGCCGACTACGAGTCGGTCGCGAGACCGAGTTAGTCCAAGGGTCGCTGGTTGGAGTCAACGGCGAAGTTGAGGATATAGACACCCTTCTCGGCATGCAGAAAGCCATCTTACTCGCTGGCGCACAATCTAGAATCTCCGGTTGCACGGCTCTGGATATCGTCAGCACTGCTGCCGACCGCCTACAAGGTGGCTGGGCACCGAATGAAGGAGGCGACAATCATTCCATCACCGCAGCTGCATTGATATTGAAAGAATCGGGAGGCCTGATAGGCTCTGAATTGGCCAATCCTGATTTCGCCAACGCCAACGAGCTAATCTTTTCCAATCCGAAGATACTCAAGCAGCTTGTTAAGATGAGACAGTCGATTAACTAATTCAAACGCAGGGCAAGTGACAAGGAAGTGCTTTAATGTCAACTCAGTCATCGAACGCCAGTCCCTCAAACAACGAACAAACTCAAAACAAGAAACTCAGTCTAATCGATGGATCGATCAAGGAAGCGTTAATACGAATGACTCTGCCGATGATTATCGGCATGTTCATGATGTTTACCTTCAATCTGGTCGACACATTCTTCGTGAGCATGCTCGGCACAGCCGAGCTCACTGCTATTAGTTTCACCTTCCCCATCACCTTCACCATCATGAGCTTCGCCATCGGATTCGGAATTGGCGCTTCAGCGGTCGTCGCCAAATACCTCGGCCGCGAAGATTTCGAACGCGCCAAGGAAAGTTCGACGGTGATTAACTACGTGGTACTACTCTTAGCCGGCGTGCTGATTGCCATTTGCTGGTTTTTCATGGACACGCTTTTTGGTGCTATGGGAGCCAACGAGTCGCTGATCGCACTCATTCGCGACTATATGAGTATTTGGTTTCCAGGCAGCGTATTGCTTGTAGGCATAATGACTGGCAACAGCATCTTGCGGGCACACGGCGATGCGAAGGCTGCAAGCATCATCATGGCGGGTTCTGGGTTAGTGAATGCCTTGCTCGACCCACTGCTGATCTTCGGCTATGGCCCCATTCCCGCGATGGGGATTAAAGGCGCCGCAATAGCGACGCTAGTGGCTTGGATAATTGGCTACAGCTACGTGCTCTATCATTTAGCCTTTCGTCACCATCTCATCAGCACTGCACTGCCGAGCCGCAGCATCATGCTGAGCTCTTCTCGCGAAATGCTTCGTATCGGATTGCCTGCCGCCGGCGCAAACATGATGACACCGCTGGCCATGGGAACCATGACTGCAATTGCTGCAGGATTTGGCACTAGTGTGGTCGCGGCATTTGGTGTGGGTGCACGACTAGAGCCCATGGCCACCCTCATCATACTCGCCATGTCATCCACCCTGCCGCCGTTAATCAGCCAAAATTACGGCGCCGGCAGACTCGATAGAATCCAAGAGGCCTACACGATGAGTCTTCGCTTCATCATGGTCTGGCAACTTGCGATTTATGCACTTCTTGCAGTAACGGCATCCTGGATAGCCGGCCTATTCAGCTCCGACCCCGAGGTCGTGGGGACTATTCAACTATTTATCTGGATTCTACCCATTAGCTACGGCATGCAAGGTGTGATTATCCTAAGTAATTCCTCGCTCAATGCCATGCACCGACCGATGGCGGCTCTCTACCTCAGCATCGCACGCTTTTTCGTCTTCTATGTTCCTTGCGCCTATGCAGGCAGTCGCCTATTTGGCGTGGAGGGGTTCTTCTGGGGTGCAGTCTGCGCAAACCTCATGATGGCGATCATCTCATGGGGCACCGTCAAGCGAGCGATTGCCGAAGAGCGTGCAGCTTAGCTACGAAAAAAGTTTTTTACGCTATTCAATAACGAGGGGCTTTTTTGAGGCGCGGCTTGCGCTAGAGGCTCATCTTCTTCGACTAGTGAGAAACTTTTATCTTCCACATTCATCGGAACGGATTCGCCGGTCTCATCATCGGTATAACTCAGACGATTGTTAGCCTCTTGGAACGCCAGCATTTCTCTACAAATTTGGTCATAATCTTCTGCGGTCAGCAGCTCAGGACATTCCTTCATATTCAATGTGAATTGCCTATCATTTGCCGCTGACAAATAATGCATATTCTTTTTGTTATCGAGTAACAGGCCATTTTCCTCTGCGATTTTGTAGAGCGGGGTGCCGCGCAAGGGAATATATGGAAAAAAGAAAAAATGCTCCGGAGCAATTTTCTGATTTAGCTCTAGAGTCTTACGCATGCTAGCGGAGGTCTCCATCGGAGCGCCGACTATATTAAACGTGAGTCGATTAATACCCGCCTTCTTACAATTCTCTGCCGCTGTGATCACCTGCTCATTGGTCATCTTACGCCCAAGCATTTTCGCGCGATACTCTTCGTCGCCGCTTTCAATGCCGAACCAAATCGTGTGACAACCTGCCTCCGCTGCAGTCCTGCAAAACTCTTCATTCATCACTTCGACACGAGAATTAATCGAAAACGGTAGACGAATTTGCTCTTTATAAAGCTCGAAGAAAGCGCGAACAAACTTCAGATTTGATAAGAACAACTCATCCCAGAATTCGAAATATCCGACTTTATATTTATCCCGCAAGCGCACGAGCTCGTCGACCATATCCTGTGGATCGTATTTACGGAGAAAAGTCTTCTTCGTTTTCCAACCATCGAGAATCGGCGTATTGCAACAATAAGTACAACGATAGGGACAACCGCGACCAGTCATCACAGGCAACACCAGCTTGCCCTTCGGCCCGAAGATGGATGAATTCACATCGTTGAAACCATCCTCTTTTGCGAACACGTCGTAGTCTGGGAATGGTAGAGAAGCAAGGTCGCCGATCTGATGCGGCTGGGTTTCGTAGATTTCGCCATCGATGAGCTTTTCCCACATCCCATCGACTGGACCATCCTTAGTGCCTTTTAGATGCTGAACGAGATTCGCGATTGCGTACTCGCCATCGCCGGTACAAATAAAATCGATATTGGGATTTTCAATGGTCTGCTGCTGCGACAGCATCGCTTGATAACCACCGATCACAATTGGCAGATTCGGCAAGCGATCTTTCAACGCAGCGAAGTATGGCTCCATCGGATACCAGTGTGGGCTCATGATCGAAAACGCGATGACATCGGCATCGTGCTCTTCAATTAATTTCGCGTAGTTTTCTGGCGAATATTTCTCTTCATCTCGAAGGATTAACACCGGTTCGTTAATCACCTCTACCCAAGGATAGTCACGCTTGAGGTAAGCAGACATGCTCGCGATCGGCATCGCTATTTCGTTGCCGTCAGGCGAGTAAAAGGCAAAAACCAGACGCAACCGCTCTCGCTTGACACCGCCGAACCAGCGCGACTTCGCTTGTGGGTAAGGCGCACGCTCGGTGCTTATCGCGATGACATCAGCCTTAGAATTCATAGTCTGGGCGTTCCTGTATCTGAGAAATTTTCGCAGCGTATCGCCAGCAGAAAGCTTGCTGGGCACACCTGCTGTCTTTGTCGGCCTCGTGAATCGAAAGTATACCATCCTCGATAGAGAATTATCACAGCAATCCGTGCAGATTGATTCGCCAATTGTTTGTTTTATCGCGATTTAATCCCTATTTTCCTTGAGGCTATTACTACTCATCAGCCCTTCGCGCCACCAGCACTCCATGATAATCTTGCGCAGCGAATTTCAAACGGAACACATCATGGACGCTCTCCAAGCGCTGCTCACACGACGCTCAAGCCCGCGACTCTCAACCCCCGCTCCGAGCGAAGAACAACTCGAAAATATTTTCCTCGCCGCGCTACGCACTGCCGACCACGCGCTGCTCAAACCTTTTCGATTCCTCACGCTGCAGGGTGCCGCGCTTAACAAATTAGGCGAACTATTCGTGACAGCAGAGTTAGCATCGGGCAAAGCCCTCGCTCAAGATCAGGCCGCTAAGTTACGAGCGAAACCAATGCGTGCGCCGCTTATAGTCGTCGCCATAGCAACGATACGCCCCCACGACAAAGTACCCGCCATCGAACAGGAATATTCTGCTGCCGCAGCGGTGCAGTGCATGTCACTAGCCGCTTATGCTCAAGGGATAGGTGCGATGTGGCGAACCGGAAGCAAGGCATATGACGCAACTGTCCGCCAAGGCTTAGGGGTCGAGAGTCACGAGAAGATTGTCGGCTTCCTCTACCTAGGCACCCCCTGCGGCCCACTCAAAGGGCTTGTCACAGGACAAATTGACGATTTCGTCAAAACCTGGGAGTGATGATCAGCGGAATCACAGTTGTAGATGTGCAGATTTTGTTACAATCAACACAACAATAAAAACGCTCGGCCTAAGCCCTTACCTATCTAGGTCCCAACACAGGAACTCCCTCAGCATGCGCATGACCGTGTTCTCCACCCCTATCCTTACGCCTATCCTGCGTCTCGTATCCATTGTCGGCCTCAAGCTAGTCGGCTGGAAGGCGGTCGGTGAAGAACAAAAGCACGGGCGCTTCGTATTAATTGGCGCACCACATACCAGTAATTGGGACTTCCCACTTATGTTGATGGTTGTGTTGAAACTACGACTGCGAGTGTTTTGGATGGGGAAGCACACGCTGTTCCCCTTCGGAGCAGGCTGGCTTATGAAATATCTAGGCGGAATACCGATCAATCGTAGCAAGTCTCACAACGTGGTGAATGAAACCGTGCGACTTTATCGCGAGAACGAAGAAGTTATTGTCCTCGTTCCACCGGAAGGAACACGCAGCAAAGTGAAGGCTTGGAAATCCGGCTTCTACCATATCGCCCGCAACGCCGGTGTGCCAATTATGATGGGCTATGTCGACAGCGAGAACAAAAAGGCCGGCCTCGCTGACTTTTATTACCCCACAGGCGATAAGGAAGCGGATCTGGAAAAAATCAAAGAGTTTTATGCGGATAAGAAGGGAATTATCCCAGAGAACAGCTAACCGTTCGGCTCTTCGGGAGCACTGCCGTGGAGGCAGTTCAGCACATTATCGAAAATAAACTGAGCATATTGATCGTTACTGACGCCTCGCAATTTAAACTTCCATTGCTTCAAGTGCCACTGCTCAAGCTGCGCAGTGACTTGAGAAGCCAGTAACACAGGATTCGCACAGCGAAACTGTCCCGCTGCATTTCCGCGATTAAAGACTTCGATCAAGGCATCTTCGAAACGCAATTCAAGCGCTAGAGTCTGCTGCTGTTGTTCTCGAGGAAGGCCTCGCAGCTCCATGAAACAGAAGTGATACCAAGGCCTCAGCACCTCTTCCATATAGATCTCGCTAAAAATGAGGGTTCGCAAATATTCGACAGGCTCCAGCTGCGCCTCATTCAGCGCATCAATAACCCGATCTATGCAGGACCTAAGAACCCCTTCGATGACTGATGCGAGGTCGTCCTTACTGCCGATATAAGAATACAAACCACCCATGCTAATTTGCGCCTCGCTGCTTAGATCACGCAGGCTCATCGCCTGAAACCCCTTTTCAGCAGCGAGTGCAAATGTCGCATTGAATATTTTCTCGAGATTACCCACAGCCAGTCGCGAATTTTTAATCTGCATCTTGTCTCGATGCATATTAAATACAATTCGCCAAAATGGCTCACCCTCGAATTGCCATTTCTCACGAAACGATTCCATCGATAAGGTCTGCGGCCAAGCAGTCTCAGCACGAAGTGAATCGTTTTTTTCAGCTACCTTTACATTTGAGAGCGTGGGCATCCGAATTCTCGTCCTTAAAGCATTGCCTGCAATGACGCTTTTGCCTCGGCGCTGGGAACGTGATTAATCCCCAATACAATTTTTGCCAATGACTTCGTTTGCGCACTTGCCATATCACTCATCACTATCTGTTCGAGAGCAGCCTTGCCCTCAGCACTCGCTGAATGCTGAATCCCAGCGACTGCCGTTGCCAAACTACGAACAGCCATCCCATTAGCATCATCTTCGGCGATAGCTGTAAGCGTGGCCTTGTCATCCGCCGAGGGAAAGTGGTTGAGCCCAACCAAAATACCCGCGATTGTTTTTGCGGCTTCCGCATCATCGGCGAGTGCCGCTGGAGCAGCTCCGAGACCGATGAGCATCAAGGAGCTCAATACGAGCGCTCGGCAATGTTTAGTCATACTGTGGAGATTATTCAAAATTGGCATGGAGAAGTTCCTCTATAGAGATTGAATTCCAATCAGTGATTTGAAACGAACAACTACTTTAAAGCCTACTCAAACAAACCGAGTCTAACCGATAGGTCGCTCACTGCCTAGAAAGCGAACTATCGCTTCACAATTAAGGTCTCAGAGCCACACCGACAGAATAGAACCGCTGCCAGCGGCGGCGCAAAGCAGGAGGCTAAGCAACCGTAATTTACGGTGAGAGATTCTATGCATCGTCTTACGCGCCAACCAATAACCCACAAGCGTCGAAGGCAATAAGGGCAAGCAAATAAGCAACTCGGCGCTGCCGAAACGATCGATCGAAGTCAGCATTATGAGCGACATCACACAGCTGACTATGAAAAATGCGGCGAGATTCGCGCGAATAAAATCATTTCCCTCGTGCTGCATAACCAAGGCCATTGGAGGACCACCAATCGACGAGCTCGTTCCCATGAATCCCGATAGAAATCCCGCTGTCACCATCGCTGGATTGGTCGGTCGGATGACAATACTGCTCAGACTCAAGCCCACCGCCACGAGAACTGAGCCTCCTAACCACAATGCGAGCGCGTCATGGGATATCCATAACAACAGGAAGCCACCCGCGATGGTGCCTGGGATGCGACCGGCAATCGCGAATTGCAGGCCTTTCAAAGAAACGGCTTTACGGTGGTGATAGGTATTCGCTAGAGACAATGTCAGCGCGCACAGGGTCACGGGGCCAGGCACATAAAGCGGATTGATCGCAAATAATAACGGGGCCGAGATAATCGCCAAACCGAAGCCAATACTGCTCTGCACGTAAGAGCCAATCAGTATGACTAATGCAGCCAGCGCGATTTCCATCAATCCCCCCCTCCGTCATCGCATTCGCTCGCTTCAGCGGCCGCTGATATTTCTCAATTTATCCCGAGGGAGGCATAATACTCAGACCCACAGCAATACACCACCACAGCGACGCACAGGATACAGACAGCTAATGAGATATCTACACACAATGGTAAGAGTCAGCGACCTCGATGCTTCACTCGAGTTCTATTGTGATCACCTTGGTCTAAAAGAAATTCGACGGCAAGAATCGGAACAGGGGCGATTCACCTTAGTCTTCCTCGGAGCTGATGAAAATGATGATGCTCAGGTCGAACTCACCTACAACTGGGACCCAGAAGACTACGAGGGCGGTCGCAATTTTGGTCACCTCGCCTACGGCGTCGATGACATTTACGCACTCTGTGAAAAGCTGCAGGCTGCGGGAATAACGATTAACAGACCGCCTCGGGATGGTCGCATGGCGTTTATTCGTTCACCGGATGGGATCTCCATCGAGCTTCTGCAGAAAGGTGAGCCGAAGGCGCCGAAGGAACCCTGGCAATCGATGGAAAATACGGGGAAATGGTAGCGCTCGCCTCTCTCAGATATTGAGGCTGGAACGCTCCTCGTTTATCATAGGCGGCCCTTCTCGCTCAGAACCAAATTCGGGCGCCCGCAAACACCACAACGGATACAAAGTCATGCAGCTACTCGACGGTAACTTGTGCTCAGAACAAATTCGACAAGAGATAATGCAGCAAGTCGAAGAAATAAAGGCGAGCGGCAAACGTCCACCTCATCTCGCCGCCGTGTTGGTAGGTAATGACGGCGCGTCAGAGAACTATGTCGCATTCAAAGTAAAAGATTGCGCTCAAGTTGGCTTCGAATCGACCACCGTCCGAATGCCAGACACTGTGTCGGAAGAAGAATTATTGGCTAAGGTGGCTGAACTCAACGAAGATGATGAAATCGATGGCTTCATTGTCCAGCTACCTTTGCCCAAGCACATCGACGAAAACAAAGTTATTCTCGCCATCGATGCACAGAAAGACGTCGATGGATTCAGTCCGGTAAGTGTCGGCAAACTCAGCCTAGGCTTACCGACTTATATTTCGGCCACCCCTAACGGCATCATGGAGTTGCTGGCACGTTATAAGATTGAAACCGAAGGCAAGCACTGCGTCGTACTCGGGCGCAGCAACATCGTCGGCACACCGATGGCGGTACTTATGTCTCGCAACACAAACCCTGGCAACGCGACGGTCACTATCGCCCACAGCCGCACGAAGAATTTGAAGGAACTCTGCCTGAATGCCGACATCCTCATCGTCGCCATTGGCAAGACTGAGTTTGTCACCGCCGATATGGTGAAAGAAGGCGCCGTGGTAATCGACGTGGGCCAGACCCGCGTGCCTGACGCCAGCAAGAAGAATGGTTTCAGGAATGTCGGCGATGTTGACTTCGACAACGTGAAAGAGAAGTGTTCCTATATCACCTATGTAACAGGTGGTGTCGGTCCCATGACGCGCGCCTCATTGCTACAAAACACTTTGAAGGCCTATAAGACGCGAACGAAAGCGTAGGCAATCAAACAAACACAGTAAATACCCGGTCTTTTAGTTAACCCATTAGTGAGAACACAGCATGTTCCAGTCTCTCAGCGCCCTGCCCGCCGACCCGATTCTTCGCCTCGTAGCGGAATATCAGGCCGACACCAATCCCAACAAAATCGACCTAGGCATTGGCATCTACAAAGATGAGAATGGCGACACGCCAGTGATGACAGCCGTTAAAAAGGCCGAACAGCGTATACTCGAGACACAAGCATCGAAAAAATACGTCGGCCCCGCGGGTTCACCAGCCTATAACGCAGCGGTGGCAGAGCTCCTTTTCGGCACCGAACTCAATAATGCTCTCGGCAAGCGACGCGTCACCGTGCAAGCGCCTGGGGGTTGTGGTGGGCTGCGCCTAGCCGCAGAATTTTTGAAGATGGCAAACAGCGACGCGACCGTTTGGGTGAGCGATCCTACTTGGGCAAACCATGTGCCTCTGATGACCACCGCGGGTTTAAAAGTTGCCAAATACCCCTACTACGACTACTCGAGTCACAGCGTGCGTTTCGACGAGATGCTCGAGTGTCTCAAGCAAGTCCCTAAGGGTGACGTGGTCTTGTTGCACGGCTGCTGCCACAACCCTTGCGGTGCCGACCTCAATCTTTCGCAATGGGAAGCGGTACGCGATGTAGCACTCGCGCAGGGATTTAATGTCCTCATTGACCTCGCCTACCAAGGGCTCGGCGATGGACTCGAAGAAGATATGGCGGGCTCTCGCTTGTTGGCAGAATCGCTGCCAGAGCTGATTCTGGTTAGCTCTTGCTCGAAGAACTTCGGCCTCTATCGAGAGCGCACAGGCGCAATGACCTTAATCAGCGAATCCGACGCGCAAGCGGCGACAGCGAGTACCCTGATTGCAGCGGCGGCGCGTGCTATGTACTCGATGCCACCCGATCACGGAGCTGAGATCGTGCAGCTCATCCTCAACGACCCTGCTCTGCGCTCAGAATGGGACCAAGAACTCACCGCAATGCGCGACCGCATCAATGGCCTGCGTGCGAAACTCGTCGCCCAGACTCAAGCGGCAGGGATCGACCGAGACTTCGGGTTCATTCAGAATGAGAAGGGAATGTTTTCTTTCTTGGGTGTCAATGTCGAACAGGTGCAATCGCTCGTACGCGACTACAGCATATACCTCGTCGACTCGAGTCGAATTAACGTCGCCGGCATTAACGACGCGAATATCGAGTATCTCGCCAACAGCCTGGCTGCTGTCATCAAGGGCTAGCTAATTTGCTAGCCCTTGCGGGAACGACTAGCGGCGCCCCTTCAATGCGGGCGCCACAGTCGTCGCAAATTCTCGCAGTAACTGCTCTGTTGTTTCCCAATCAATGCAGGCATCGGTGATAGACACCCCTGGCATGAGATCATTCAGATCATCGGGAATAGACTGATTCCCCCCTAGCAAATTACTCTCAAGCATCACGCCAATAATCGACTTATTGCCCTGAACAACTTGTTCCGCAATGTCGCGCAATACTAATGGTTGATTATTATGATCTTTGCGGGAATTGCCGTGGCTACAGTCAATCATCAGATTGTCTATCAGACCGGCCTTATCTAATTCCTTCTCACAAACCGCGACGCTGTCACGATCATAGTTCGGTTCCTTTCCTCCGCGCAGAATGACATGACAGTGTGGGTTACCGTCGGTACGGAACACGGCGACCTTGCCCTCATCGGTCACGCTGATGAAACTATTATTCGCAGCCGCTGATCGAATCGCGTTCACTGCAACGGCGAGGCTGCCATCGATATTGTTCTTAAACCCCACCGCCGATGAAATACCACTCGCCAATTTACGATGTGTGGGAGACTCCGTGGTACGCGCACCCACTGCAGTCCACGTGACGAGATCCTGTAAATATTGTGGCGTTATCAAATCCAGCGCCTCGATGCCGATGGGCAATCCGATTTCGGCAATATCGAGCATTAATTTTCGACCTATTCGTAAGCCATGATCTATACGGTGCGTGCCATCGAGATGCGGATCGTAGATTAATCCCTCCCAGCCCACTGAGGTCCGTGGCTTCTCGAAGTAGACACGCATCACAATCAGCAAACTGTCTGCCAATTCGTCGGCTAGCGGTTTTAAGCGACGAGCGTATTCAAGCGCCTCCTCTGGATTGTGTATCGAGCAAGGACCAACAACCACAATCAATCGAGGATCACTACGATCTAAAATCGCCTTCACGGCTCGATGCCCCGCGAGCACCGACTGTAATGCCTTGCCTTCTAGCACCAACTCCGCCTTCAGCTGTTCGGGGCTAGGCAATTCTTCGTGACGGACTATGTGTAAATTGTCTATTTCTTTAACGCGTTCGACCATGACCAGTCTTCTCTGCAAAACCAAGCGAGGCGCAAGTATGCGGCATCTCCGCTGCTAACTCAAAAGCTGCGCAGCTGAGTATTTACAGAGCAATGTGCATTCTGTAACGTTGCGCCTCGCAGAAGGGCTGTAATTCAATGCCTCAGCACCACTCTATTTTATAAATCAGCGGAGATGAAGGAATGCCAAAAGCCAGTGAACTCAAACGCGGCATGATCGTAGAAATCGACGGCGTGCCCCATGTCGTGCGCCAGTTTGAGAGCAAGAGCCCCTCTTCTCGCGGTGCTGCTACCTTGTACAAAGTGCGCTTCAACAACCTCAAGACTCGGCAAAAACTCGACATGTCATTCAAGGGCGACGACTTACTCAAGGAGGCGGACTGCCAACGTGTCCACGTGCAGTATTCCTATATGGACGGCGACAGCTACGTCTTCATGAATCTTGAAGACTATAGCCAGTACGCCGTGGACGCCGACCAACTTGAAGGTCAGAGCGAATATCTTGTCGAGCAACAGGAAGACATTATCGCGCTACTTATGGATGGGATCCTGTTAGGCATCGAACTGCCACAGTCGGTGAATCTCGTCATCGAAGACACGCCCCCTGCAGTCACGGGTAGTTCCGCGACCAATCGCACCAAGACTGCTAGATTATCAACCGGGCTCGAGGTACAAGTGCCTGAATACCTATCACCCGGCGAGACCATCAAAGTAAACACCCTGACAGGAAAATTCATGTCTCGCGCTTAAGCCGCGCAGATTACTCTGCGGCGTCGGCTAGTGAGGCGCCGCATTTCCAACAGATAGCAAACACGCTATCTATGTGCTCCCCACAATCGTGGCAAAGCCAGCTGGAGTTGGGGACTGGCTCACTTCTCACTGCCTTGATTATCGCCTCAGCCTCCACCACCTCGCTCTCCTTGACCCACACCTCCGGCAAAGACTCAAGCACAGGAATCTCTCCTGTCGCGCCGAAAAGCGCTTCATTCATCAACCGAGATTGGATGCCATGTTGAGCGAGCACGTTATGGATATGCCAGGCCTCTGCTGGGGTATCTGCGATATAAACTCGAGCCAAGCCCGTCACGCGCCCCATTAGCGATACACATGCCGCCACCGCAGTCCCAAAGCGACGAGCACCGCGACGTAGACGAAGACTCCTCCGACCACTAGACCAGCCATATGCCCCACTTGCGTGGGAGAACTCCAAGTCAGCCAATCGGTCCAGACTCCGGTCTGCGTAGTGAGGAATACTCCCATGCACACATTCGCGAGCAATAAACGCAGACTCCACAGCCCCCAACCCGCATAAAAACGGAAGGCCTTTTCCTTAATTAGCGCACTCAGCAACAGCCCCGCGTTGACACAGGCAGCAATGCTCGTCGCGGCAGCGAGCCCCACATGCGCGAACCCTTGAAGATAGAACACAATATTGAGCAGCATATTCACCGCCATGGCGATCACTCCGATACGCACCGGAGTACGGGTGTCTTGGCGGGCATAGAAGCCTGGGGCAAATATCTTGACCGCCATGAATCCAAGCAAACCGACCGCGTAGGCCTGTAGGCTACCCGATGCCTGCTCGACATCGTTTACGGTGAAACTGTCACTGTAGAACAGCGTGATCAGCAGCGGCTTAGCCAGCATGATTAGAGCGAGTGCCGCAGGAATCGCGATGAGGGTGACGACACGCAGTGCCCAGTCCAGGGTTTCAGTGAACGCATCGAGTGATTGTTCGGCATGCTTCCGCGACAGGCTGGGTAACACCACGATCGCTAACGCGACTCCGAATGTGCCCAAGGGGAGCTCCATAAGACGATCGGAGAAATACAGCCAAGACACACTGCCAGAAACCAACAACGAAGCGATGAAAGAGTCCAATAAGAGATTAATCTGATTCACTGACACGCCGAACAAGGCCGGTAACATTAGTTTCTTAATCCTCGCCACTCCCTCATGCCCCGGGCTGCGCTTGGGCATCGGTAACAATCTGAGTTGAGCCAAAAAGGGAAGTTGGAATAAGAGCTGCGCGAATCCAGCGATAAGCACACCCCAAGCGAGTGCAAGCTCTGGCGTATGCAGGTAAGGAGCGAGTAAGAATGCACTGCCTATTAGACAAATATTGAGCAGCGCTGGGGTGATGGCGGGTGCAGCGAAGCGTTGGTAGCTATTCAGCACGGCACCACATAGCGCGGTGAGTGAGATCAGCAGCAAATACGGGAAAGTGATCCGCAACATTTCCACGAACAGCGCAAACTTCCCCGGCTCATCATTGAAACCATAGGCTATCGGCACAGCAATAAGCGGTGCCGCTATCATCACGATGACCGTAATCAGACTGATCAAACCACCAAGACTGGCCGTCACCGCCGCGATTAACTCGCGCACATCGCCATGGGATTTGAGGCTACGATACTCGGACAGCACGGGGACGAATGCCTGATTGAAGGCGCCCTCGGCAAAGAGACGCCGCAGGAAGTTGGGAATCTTATTGGCGAGGAAGAAGGCGTCGGCTGCATCGCTCGCCCCGAAGAGGCGGGCGATCACGATATCCCGGGCCAAACCCAGAAAGCGTGAAATCAGCGTCATCCCGCCAGTCACACCACTGGCGCCAAGCAAGCTACGCTCTGCTTTCGAATCCTCACCACCCGCGCTCACAGTGTCCTCGTCCTTTTCCAGTGCCATAGCAGGCTGTTCTCTCATTTTCGTGCGCATGCGCGGGTTCTCGTTTGCAAGGGTATCGGACATAACCCACAATAACTACAGAGAAAAGACCCCTCGCGCTGCTTGACAAGCAAGGCCGCACGCGGCATAGTGTCGCGCTCTAAAATTAATGCTCATCGAATGCATTATTTAACCAGACAAAACAGATATTTGAGAAATTAGGAGTCACAATTGGCCAATTCTGCACAAGCCCGTAAGCGCGCTAAGCAAAGCGAAGTCCGTCGCCGTCACAACGCGTCATTCCGCTCTATGGTTCGTACCTACATTAAGAAAGTAGACGCAGCCATCATCGGAGGCGACCACGCTACTGCAACAGCCGCATATAACACGGCCGTGCCTGTAATCGATCGCATGGCCGATCGCGGCATTATCCACAAAAACAAGGCTGCACGTCACAAGAGCCGCCTGAATAGTGCGATCAAGGCCCTCCAGGCCTAACATCAGCCCTAGCAAGAATCGCTAAAAAAAAATAGCCGGCAATAGCCGGCTTTTTTGTGTTTGTGAGTGAAATTTAGCGATATCGGAATAATATCAATTCTCAGCAAGAATCAGATTATCTCGATGGATAATCTCATCCTCACCGTCATATCCCAGCATCGACGAGATTTTTACGCTACTCACACCCTTCAGTCGTTCAACTTCGGCAGCACTGTAGTTGATTAAGCCACGAGCTATCTCTCTTCCCTGGCGATCACGACACACCACAACTTCGCCACGATTGAACACGCCACTGACCTCGACAATGCCCACCGCTAGCAAACTTTTACCCGATTCTTTGAGCACTCGGACAGCGCCATCGTCGAGCACCAGCTCCCCTTGAGTAGATAATTGGCTAGCAAGCCAACGCTTGCGAGCCGCAATGGGCTCACAATCGGCCTCGAGCAAGGTGCCGATCTCCTCCCCCCCGCGCAATCGCAGGAGGACGTCTCGCTCTCGCCCATTGGCAATGATCGTATTGGTTCCGGAACGAGCGGCTAATCGTGCCGCGGAGAGTTTGGTGCGCATTCCACCTCGCCCTAGACTGCCTCCTGAACCCGCCATCGCCATGAGACTGGCATCCACAGCTGAACCCGTAGAGATTAGTTCCGCCCCCGCGTTCGCACGAGGATCTGCCGTATACAGTCCATCTTGATCTGTCAGCAACACCATAGCGTCCGCATTGACTAGATTCGAAACGAGTGAGGCGAGCGTGTCATTATCGCCGAGACATATCTCCGCAGTCGCGACCGTATCGTTCTCGTTCACGACCGGCACCACGCCCATCTCGAGCAGAGTCGACAGCGTGGAGCGAGCGTTGAGATAGCGCGTCCTGTCAGACAGATCTTCGTGGGTGAGGAGAATTTGTGCAGCGCGGACGCCGAAGCGACCAAAACAACTCTCATAGGCCTGCACCAAACCCATCTGCCCCACGGCCGCCGCCGCCTGTTGTAGATGAACTTGACTGGGGCGTTCTGTGAGTCCGAGTCGAGCAACGCCCTCGGCGACTGCGCCCGAGGAAACCAATATCACCTGAATCCCCTGCTCACGAAGCGCAACTAATTGTCCCGCCCAAGTCTCAATCGCAGCGAGGTCTAAGCCTAAGCCATTATTGGTCACCAGGGAGCTTCCAACTTTCACTACCCAGCGTTTTGCCTGCCTGATTTTATCTCTCATTCCTTATTTCTCATGAACTTAGAGGTGACAACTAGACTAATCCTCATCATCCCAATCATCCCAATCGTCATCGAATTCTTCCGCCTCCGCCTGCTGCCTGAGCGCCCTGCGCGCGGCCTTGTTGGCTTCGATGGTGCGCCTGATCTCGAATGCCATCTCAGCCTCGAGCGCCTGCTGCTCCGCTGCGTAGTCTTCATCCGTGGCGAGCCGTTCACGATGCTCGATGATCTCATCCATAAGCGCGTTGCAGAGTTCATTACAGCCCAAACCACTTATGCCAGAGATTTCGTAAATCTTGCCTTCCCAATTGAGCGCCGCGCGTATTCTCTCTTTGATTTCGGCAAGCGCCTCGGGTTCGATTAGGTCAATCTTATTCAGCACCAGCCAACGATCTTTGGCCGCCAAGGTTGGACTGAACTTGCGCAATTCTGCAGCGATTTTGACTGCAGTCTCGACAGGGTCTTCTTGATCCATCGGCAACACATCGACTAGGTGCAACAACAAGCGAGTGCGCGAGAGATGCTTCAGGAACCGAAACCCTAGGCCCGCGCCCTCAGAGGCGCCCTCGATGAGGCCCGGAATATCGGCCATCACAAAGCTACGTTCCATTCCTAGGCTGACGACACCGAGGCTTGGCACTAATGTTGTAAATGGGTAGTTTGCCACCTTCGGCGTTGCCGCCGAAACGCTGCGTATCAACGTGGACTTACCCGCATTCGGCAGTCCCAGCAAACCTACGTCCGCCACCAAACGGAGCTGAAGTTGCAGCTTGCGAACTTCACCCGGCTTACCCTTCGTCGTCTTTCGCGGCGCGCGGTTTGTACTGGATTTGAAACGCGTATTCCCAAGGCCATGAACGCCGCCTTTCGCGACCATCACGATCTCATCCGCGACTCGTAGGTCGGCGATTAATTCTTCGGTATCGACATCGATGACCGTCGTGCCCACTGGCACTTTTACGACGAGATCATCTCCTCCCCGACCCGTGCAGTTGCGGCCCTGTCCCGGAGCTCCAGACTGCGCTCGGTAGCGCGGCTGAAACCGGAAATCGACCAACGTGTTCAGGCTAGCATCGGCCTGTAAATACACACTGCCGCCCAGCCCGCCGTCCCCCCCATCGGGTCCGCCTCGTTCAATGTACTTCTCGCGACGAAAGCTAAGCGCACCACTGCCACCATTGCCAGCCTCTACGACGATCTCTGCTTCATCTACGAATTTCATGTCATTGCCTGAATTACTGAGTAGAACGCTAACCCAAAAATGTGATTCAAAAAAAAGCCCCGTCAGTGACGAGGCTTCTTAGCTCAACTCACTAGGTCCCTCAGGACCCGGAGTCTTAAACCGCTTCGATAGTGACGAATTTACGGTTATGAGGTCCTTTCACTACAAACTTAACCACGCCGTCAGCCTTTGCGAAAAGAGTGTGGTCTTTACCACAACCTACATTTTCACCTGCGTGGAATCGTGTGCCACGCTGACGAACGATGATATTACCAGCTCGTGCAGCTTGTCCGCCGAAGAGCTTAACGCCGAGGCGTTTGGATATGGAATCGCGGCCGTTATTAGTACTACCGCCTGCTTTCTTATGTGCCATGACCTAACTCCTGCTTATCCTTTAATACCAGTGATCTTCACTTCCGTGAACCACTGTCGGTGTCCTTGCTGCTTGCGGAAATGCTTGCGGCGATTGAACTTGATGATCTGAACCTTGTCGGCACGGCCTTGTGCAGTCACTTCTGCAGTAACCTGACCGCCTTCGACATAAGGAGCACCAATCTTCACAGATTCGCCTTCACCTACCATGAGGACCTTATCAAACTGGACGACTTCGCCCGTGGCGACTTCTAGTTTCTCTAGCTTCAGCGTCTCGCCTTCCTTGACCCTGTGCTGCTTACCGCCACTCACTATTACCGCGTACATATTACTCTCCGAGACCGCTACGAATGGACATTGGACCCATTCCATATAGGGGCGGGGATTTTACGGAAGTCTGGGGGCCTAGGCAAGGGGAAAACACGCGAAATAGCACTATAAGAGAAAAAGAACACCAAAAATACCAATATCCAGCTATGACGCGGCCTCTGGAGAGGCGTTTAAGTGCCAAACAAGCCACCACAACGGAAGTTTCAAACAAGTCGACATCAAACAAGGCCGCTTGACAGAGACAGCCCCTCTCCCTAGCATGCTGCCCTCAAATTGTTCCCTAGGGCCCGATAACTCGCATGTATCAATCCATCCGATCAGCCGTTGCCACCGATATGGACGCCGTCGACCAATACATCGTCGATCAGCTCCATTCGCAGGTTCCTCTCGTCGAGAATATTGGACACTACATCGTCGATGCCGGAGGCAAGCGCCTACGCCCGATCCTGGTATTGCTCGCTGCACGCTGCTGTGGCTCGCAAGCGGAATCTCCCATTGCACTGGCTTCGGTCATTGAGTTCATTCATACGGCGACATTGCTGCATGACGATGTTGTCGATATGTCGGAACTGCGCCGTGGCCGACCTACGGTTAATGCCGAATGGAATAACCCGTCCAGTGTTTTGGTCGGCGACTTTATCTATTCCCGCGCATTCCAGCTGCTCGTCAAGATCGGCGACATGCGCATCATGGAGATTATGGCTGACACGACCAATAAAATAGCCGAAGGTGAAGTGTTACAGCTCATTAATAAGAATAATCCAGCCTCTACCGAGGCGAGTTATATGCAGGTAATCCATAACAAAACGGCGATCCTGTTCGAAGCCGCCGCTCATTGCGGTGCCATACTCGCTGAGGCCGATGCTGCCATTCAGGAAGCGCTGCGCAACTTTGGCACGCATATTGGTATCGCCTTCCAACTCATCGACGACGCCTTAGACTATGATGGCGATGCAGCGAGCCTAGGCAAGAATGTCGGCGACGACCTTGCTGAAGGCAAACCCACCCTGCCGCTAATTCATGCGATGACACAGTGCAACCAAGAAGAGGCCAAGCTGATTCGTGAATGCCTCAGCAACAAAACGCCTCTTGAACCCGAAACACTCAATCGTGTCATCGCCATCGTGAGCGCCAGTGGCTCGCTAGATTACACGCGCAACAAAGCCCAGGAACAAGCTGATTTGGCACTCGCGTCTTTAAAATCGCTGCCAGACTCTGCCCACAAAGAGGCGCTAGCCACGCTCGCCGCTTTCTCTGTCGCCCGTCAAGCCTAAGCACTCTTCTCTAAACGATTTTTCTAGCCAGGCGCCCGCCTAGCTCGAGCCATATGTTCGTGCTATAACCTGTTGCCTGAAAAAAAATTGAATTGGAGAGTAGTCTTTTGATCGACATGAGTAACCGCCCCCTTCCCGAACCGATTATGGAAACCATCGAAAGTGTCCGCGAGTTCGAAAAAACGCCTATCTACGAGCAATTCCCGTTCACGAACAGCTATGAATTACTGATGCATGCAGCGCAGCAATTCCGCGAAGGGCACGCCCTCGAATTTTTGCTACAGGGTCTACCCGACGAACCTGAACAATCGACAACATTTACTGAACTCGGCGAGCAAATAACTCGCACGGCGAATCTACTCCACTCATTAGGCATAGAGACGAATGATTCAGTATCGATCATTCTGCCCGTGCTTCCACAGACACATTTTGCGATCTGGGGGGCACAGGCGGCCGGCATCGCGAACCCTATCAACCCCATGTTAGAAGCCGAGCACATGGCTGAGATAATTTCAGCCGCGGAATCGAAGGTCATTATTTGCTTAGGCAAATCTCCCGCTACAGATATCTGGGAAAAATCCATCGCAGCAGCCGCAATGAGCGGCACGGTGACAACTCTACTCGCAGTCAACTTCCCCGGCATGTGTGACCCGTCCGCGACACTGCCCGAAGACTCATCACTCACGCTGCACGACTTTGATTCAGCAATCGCCGAGATGAACTCTCAGAGCCTAGACAGTAACCGCCGCTTCGCCGCCGACCAGATTGCTGCCTATTTCCACACCGGAGGCACCACAGGACGACCAAAACTCGCCCAACTAACCCATGGCAATATGGCCTTTCTCGGTCAACTCATGCAGGTTTATACGGCACATATGGAGCATCACACGGTTCTGTGTGGCCTGCCCCTCTTCCACATATATGGTTGCATAATCCAAGGTATTGCATCGTTCGCAGTAGGTTACCGAATCTTCCTCATGACTCCTTCGGGCTTCCGCTCACCGACTGCCATGCCGAATATTTGGAAATTGATCGAGCGCTTCAAAGTAAAGCAAATTTCAGCAGTACCTACCGTGCTTATGGCATTATCAGAGATACCTGTAGGAGACGCCGATATTTCCAGTCTCACCAACATCAACTCCGGTGCCGCCCCGTTATCTCACCCATTCGAACTCAGCTTCGAAAAACGATTCAATGTTGATATCGGCAATGGTTACGGCATGACGGAAACTACCGCCCTAATCAGCCGTGCACCAATTGACCAGCCCCCCGGCAGCGTCGGCATGCGCGTCCCCTATTCGCAAATTCGCATCGCACACCTTGATGGTGCGACGGTGACCAAAAATTGCGAACTGGGAGAAAGCGGCGTTATCTTGGTGAAGGGTCCGCAAGTTTTTGCGGGCTATAAAGTTGAGGCCGACAACAACAATGCGTGGATAGAAGATGGTTGGTTCAACACCGGCGACTTAGGTTATCTAGATGAGAACGACTGCCTCTTCCTGTCCGGGCGCGCTAAAGACCTGATTATCCGCAGCGGTCATAACATCGACCCTGAGCTTATCGAAGAACCGATCAACTCACATCCAGACGTTGTCACCTCTGTGGCAATCGGACTTCCTGACGCCTACACCGGTGAATTACCCATGGCCTATGTGGTACGCGTCAAAGGCAGCACCCTCAGCGAACAAGAACTAATCGACTACGCGGCGGGAATAATTTCTGAACGGGCTGCTATCCCGAAGCGCATCGATTTCATCGATGAGATGCCGCTCACGGCAGTGGGTAAAATATTCCGTCCCACCTTAAGACAGCGCATCAGTGAAGAAGTGGTCAACAAACTTCTCGACGGAGCCGGAATAGAAGCGACAGTGACTAGCGAAAATGAGAAGAAGCGAGGTCTCGTCATCAAGATAGCGACACAGGACAAGTCGCAAATCGACGCGGTACAAGACCTAGTGAAGCCCTTCATTTTTGCTAGCGATATCAGCTAGCAGTCGAAACAAAGCAAGCAAGCGCGCCTAGCGCGCAGGCTTGCCGAGTTACTCCCCTTTTTCGCCGGACAAGGGCTCCGCGCTCTTTGCCTCGTCACCGCCTAATACTCTCAACCTCGCCTCGCTCGGACGATAGATATCGGCATTGCGTCGCACCAAATCATCTGCCTCACGGCGTAGCTTTCGGGCCTCGGGAAGATTTCCCTGAGCGAAAACCACTTCGCTCAAAGCGATATAAAAATCTGGCTCTTCTTCTTTTAGCTCGATCGCTCTTTCGAAGGAAGCTCGCGCGTCGGCAAGCGCGCCGCGCTCGTAGGCGATTGAACCCTGCGCGTAATGATAATAGGGATTTTTCTGATTAAATCTTTCGATCGCGACCTCGTATTCCTGCGCTCTCCTCTGATCGCCCTGCGCGCGATAAAATTTCGCCAAATTAGCGATTGCCGTCGAGCTATTCGCATCGAGTTCGTAAGCCTTCCTATAACTGTATTCGGCTAGCTCATAACGCCCTAGCCTACTGAATGAAGCACCAATATTGTTCCAAAATATCGCGTTGTCCGGCTGCAGAAAGAGCGCGTTTTTCAAGTAATCCACTGCCACCTCATACTGCCCCGCCACCAACTGCTCGACGCCTAAATTATTAAAGTAGAGGGCGCGCGCTTCATTATCGGAAATAATTTTTGAGGTGAGTTGCTGCAGCGCTATTTCAGGCGTGAAATCCACCACGTATCTGATCGTCTGATTGAATCGGCCAGTCGCATTAATGTGTTGGCTCAACACCAGTAGGCCGCCACGTTTATCCCAACTCGGCTGAACGTCTACGCGCTGGAATCGCGCCTCGACCCCAAGATGTCGCGCCAATGCAACGTACAGATTCATCGCAGAAAGACAGTTGCCGGAACGCGACTCGTACAACTCCATTGCGGTATGGGTACGCTCCGCAGAATATTCTATGGCGAGTTGATTTTCACCGTACAGAAAATCCTGCAGGCGCTCTATGCGAGTTCGGTCGTCTCGCGCTAAGCCGACGAATTTATCTAAGCGCTGCTTCAATTCGTCGCTTAGAGATAGAGGATCGATGTCGGCAAAGTGGTCGCTAGTCTGATCTAAAATCTGAGCCTGCAAGCGGGCATCATGCTCAAACTCACTTTCTAGATCGATAACAACACAGCCATGCAGCGCGAATAATGCAGAAAGAAGAAGTGTCGCAGTCAAAAACAGCTTTTTCATGGCGCAACCTCCAAGCAATGGGAGCTCGCAGTTAGCTTATTCTTTTGTTTGCTCCTGCGCCATGCAGGGAATTTGACGGGCGATGCGGATTCCAGAATATTGCACCAGAAAAAAGGGGCTGACGCCCCTTTTCCGCACTGCCGAATTACATACCTGGATAATTCGGACCACCAGATCCTTCCGGAACAACCCATTGAATATTCTGTGATGGATCCTTGATGTCGCAGGTTTTACAGTGAACGCAATTCTGGGAGTTGATCTGGAAACTCTTCGAGCCATCGGCTTGCTCGACCACTTCGTAGACTCCGGCGGGACAATAACGCTGCGCAGGCTCATCAAATTTTGGCAGGTTCACCTCTAATGGAATCGAAGCGTCCTTTAACTTGAGGTGACAAGGTTGATCTTCGGCATGATTCGTATTCGACAAGAAGACCGAGGATAGCTTGTCGAACGATATCTTGCCGTCAGGCTTCGGATAGACGATTTTTGGCGCAGAATCAGCCGGCAACAATTGCGCATAATCGTGGGAATTGTCGTGGATCGTTATCGGAGACTTGCCGAACAAGATATTCTGCTCAATGAAGGTTAGTGCACTGCCAATCCAGAATCCAAATTTATGGAAACCTGCACTGAAATTACGTGTCTTGTGTAGTTCCTCATAGAGGTCAGAATTTTTGAATCGCTCGCTGTAATCGACCAATTCGCGTGCTGGCGACTCCTCAGACAAGGCAGCAAACAGCGACTCCGCAGCTAACATGCCCGATTTCATCGCCGTGTGGCTGCCTTTGATTTTCGCCGCATTGAGCGTGCCAGCATCACACCCTATTAACAATCCGCCAGGGAACGTCATCTTCGGAAGAGAATTGAGCCCACCCTTAATCAGAGCTCTCGCACCGTAGCTTATACGCTTACCACCTTGCAGTGTTTTTTCAATCACAGGATGGTGTTTGAATTTCTGGAATTCATCAAACGGACTGATGTGAGGATTTTTGTAACCGAGATCGACGATCAAGCCGAGAGAAACCTTATTATCTTCGACGTGATATAAGAAACCGCCACTCGTGCCCGCATAGCTTGCCCCGATCATTGGATAACCAGCAGTGTGCACAACGAGTCCTTGTTTATGATTCTCTTCCGGAATTTCCCAGATTTCCTTTAATCCAATTCCATAGTGCTGAGCATCACTGTCCTTATCGAGCTCATACTTGGCGATAATTTCCTTACCCAAGTGGCCACGACAGCCTTCTGCGAAAATTGTATATTTAGCGTGGAATTCGAAGCCAGGCTCAAACGAAGGCTTATGCTCTCCATTTGCCGCGACCCCCATGTCGCCTGTCGCGACACCTCGCACTGAACCGTCGTCATTGTAGAGAACTTCCGCCGCCGCAAAACCAGGAAATACCTCGGCGCCCAGCTCCATCGCCTGCTCCGCAAGCCATGAACAAAGATTGCCGAGCGAAATAATATAATTCCCTTCGTTGTGCATGGGTTTCGGCACGATCAGGTCTGGGAATTTAATCGCCGACTTCTCGCTAGGAAGATAGTAAACATTATCACCGGTCACCGGTGTGTTGAGAGGAGCTCCTCGCTCCTTCCAATCGGGGAACAATTCATTGAGCGCAGAGGGCTCGAAAACAGCACCAGAAAGAATGTGTGCACCGACCTCAGAGCCTTTCTCCAAGACGCAGACAGAAATCTCCTTGCCTTCGGCCTGAGCCATCTGCAACAACTTACAAGCCGTTGATAGGCCCGCAGGTCCTGCTCCGACGATGACGACATCAACTTCCATAGATTCGCGTTGCATGTTTTTCCCCTTTTCAAAATTTCTCTGGCGCGCCGAAGCTCATTAAATACGAGCTTTTCCAGTCGTTTAACAGACATGCATTATCGCCAATTCAGTGTCTTAGCGCAAAGCAGCAGATGGGTGTAAGGGAACTAGGCGGGCAGCACAAAGTGTCACAACATAGCGGCAAAGAAGCCTGAATTGCTGCCGATAAGACACTAAGATTCAATCAGGACAGAGGAAGAATGACGTTTCGACGCTATTTGCCTCAGGAATTACACAATTTGTCACAGCGAAGCCCTCAGCGGCTGTCTATACTTGCACCCGCTCGATCTGCAACGTATTGACAATATCCTTCGCGCTGCAATACGCGAGCGCCAAGTGATCAAGACACTAACAAGCTCCGAACAATAAAAATTCACGGACATTTACTCAAAATCTGCCCGCAGCGTTTCCGCGTTACCGAGGTAGTCAGACACTCTCGGAGATATACAATGAAGCGGCCAACAGCCATTTCACTAGGTCTACTCGCAATAATCAGCCTTCCGGCACTCGCCACTGCCCAAGAGGAGCAACACACCGACCTCAGCGTTGTCTATGAGGCTGATTATTTTTCGGAGTTCTCCCCGGTCTCGGCCAACGACATGATCAGCCGAATTCCCGGCATAGGCTTAGCACTTAACCAACGCGGTGGCGGTGGTCGCGGCCTTGGCGGCGGCGCAGGTGAAATTCTTATCAATGGTCAGCGAATTACGGGCAAAAGTAATGAGGGCCGCAATCAGCTGAGCCGCATCAGCGCTGCCGACGTCGACTATATCGAAATTATTCGAGGAACATCTGAAGAGATTGACGTCCGTGGTGGTGGCCAAGTGGTCAACGTGGTGCTCCGCGAAGCACAGTCCCGATCCAGCATAGCGACTGAGATCAACGCCGACAGAGTACAGGACGGCAAGATTGCACCGGGCGCGAAGCTTTCCTACTCGGGCCAATCCGGCAATCTTAATTACCTCTTCCATATCCAAGGGGATCCGAAATACAACTACGAAGTGACGCGTGAATCCAGCGTGGATTCGGAAGGTAATCCTACTGAACTCCGCTTCCAGGACAATACGCGCGACCAAACCGACTACGAAACCAGCTTCAACCTCGGCTATCAGTTCGAGAATTCGCTAGTCCAACTCAATGGTCTCTATGGCACGATATCCGCCCCGAATGATCTCTCACGTGGCATTACAGATCTCACCGAGCCTACGCCGACCATCGCTACGGAACGTGAGGGTAACCATTGGGATCGAGACAACTGGGAAATCGGTGGCGATTATGAATACTCCTTCGCCAATCGTTCTAAGTTGCGATTCTTGTTTATTGTTAACGATCGTGACGCCGCTTACACACGCGAGCGTTATCAGGTAGATGGCTCGGAAGAATATAAAGATCTCTTCCTTTTCACGGGCTCACGCGACCGCGAGCGTATAGCGCGTTCATCGTACACATTCAGCCTCGGCTCCGCACAGGCAATTGAAGCAGGCGTGGAACGCGCTCAAACCATCCGCGATTCTGAATTGAGGCTCGGCAATGATAACGGCGAAGGTGCGACTTCTTCGATTCATGGTGGACTCTATCCAGTGGCGGTCGACAACGCAGTCTCTACTGTCGAAGAAATGCGCAACGAATACTTCGCAATTCACAACTGGCAGCTCAACGACAAAATGTCGCTAGAAACTTCGCTCGTCTATGAAGATTCAACCATCACACAGAGTGGAGACATCGGAAAATCGCGCGACTTCGGCTTCTTCAAACCCAAGGTCGACTATCGCTACAACTTGACCGAAACATTACAACTTCGCGCCACGATCGAAAAATCGGTCTCACAGCTCAGTTTTTCCGATTTTAGCGCGACCACAGATAACTCTGACGACGATCAGGACACTATCCTCGGCAATCCAAATATTCGCCAGGAGCAGAATTGGAATTACAATGTGAATTTGGAATATCGCCTTCCGAATAATATCGGCGTACTCAATTCTGAGGTGTATTACCGCGACATCACCGATGTCATCGACCGCATAGACGTTTCACCCTCCCCCGATGATCTGCAATCTGCTCGCGGAAATATCGGCGATGCGACACGCTATGGCCTGAATCTCGATGCAAGCACACAGCTAGCCTATCTCGGGGTACCCAACGCATTGTTCTCGGTACACCTGAACATTGCCGATTCGAAGGTGATGGATCCTTTCCTACATATTGAACGCCGCTTGGATCGCAACAGGAGATGGAATGCCCGCTCCGATTTCCGTCACGACGTGAATCGCTTCGATCTCAGCTACGGTTTCAATTACGCGACTCAGGCACTCGAAGGCAGCAACTATTCTCGCATCGACATCTTCGATATCGAACGCGAGCTCCCCGAATACGCTCTCAACCTCTTCGTTGAGAAACGAGCGTTCGGCGGTGTCACTTTCAGATTCGACATGATGAATGCGAGCGACCGAGGCTGGTGCCGTGAGCGCACTCGCTTCATCGGTGCCACTATCGATGGTGTCGTCGAAGAAGTCGAAAACTCTTGTCGACAGCCTGGCCCTAAGTACTCATTGAAAATTCGCCAGACATTCTGATTCTTAAAATCAATCTGGCTTAGTGAAAATCATCATGTGTTGCCAGGGTAAGAAATCGAGCGTATCAGTCCACTCGAGGCCGAATACGCTCATCTCTTTAACGACTTGAACTTCGGTCATCTTGTGCAGAGGGCGTATAGGCACCGAGTCATCTTCGCCTCGATATTCCAACAGAAATATCCTGCCACCCGGCCTTAGTGCGTCGTAAATGCCTTCGATCATTTCGAATGGATGCGAAAATTCGTGGTAGGCGTCGACCATGATCGCAGCATCGATAGAGTTTACTGGAAGGTTTGGGTCATCGATCTCGCCCTTCACTCCCTCTACGTTCGACACTTTTTCTTCTGCTTTGCGTCGCTCGATGATATCGAGCATCTCTTGTTGAATATCTACCGCCAACACCTTTCCCTGCGGGACCAACTTAGCGATTCGAAAAGAGAAATACCCCGAACCAGCACCAATATCGGCGACAACATGGTCGGCGGCCAAGCCCATATTTGAGACTACCTCATCCGGTCGCTCCTCTTGGATGCGTCCAGGACGATTAAGCCATTCCGCCGCCTGATGTCCCATGACGAACGAAATTTCGCGACCCAGATAGAACTTACCAATTCCTGTGGAGCGCCGCGCAGGGTCTTCGATATAACCAGGATGCTCGGCTGCAATTGCAGACTCAACAAGTAATAGGCATGCCAGCGTAATCAGAATGCCATGAACAATCACAGTCGCTACACTTCTCGATGGTGCTGATCCCATAATATTCCCCTAAGTCCACATCGCTAAGAATGGATATAACAGAGTTTAGAATGTACTACAGCGCTCATTTGGCGGCTATGACATCCCTTTTTCAGCCTATGCTAGACTGCGTCAAGAAAATCCACCGTATAGGTTAGCAATCCATGACACAAGTTCTCCAAGGTATTCGCGTCCTCGACTTCGGTCGCTACATCGCAGGACCGTTTTGCGGCACTCTCCTCGCCGATATGGGTGCAGAAGTTATTCGCATAGAAAAAGTCGACGGCAGTGAGGATCGCTTTCTCTCACCGATCAGCGAGACCGAGGACGGCGGCACGTTCATGCAACTAGCACGCAATAAACTCGGGATGACTCTCAACCCTATGAAGCCGGAAGGTCGCGAGATCGTAAAAAAACTTGTCGCCACCTCGGACGTCGTCATTGCCAATCTCCCCCCCGACACATTGAAAGCGATGGGACTCGACTACGAGAGTCTGAAAGCGATCAAGCCAGACATTATCCTGACAATGATCTCTGCCTTCGGCCGCGGCGGACCTTATAGTAATCGCGTAGGATTCGACGGCCTCGGTCAAGCCATGTCGGGCGCGATGTACCTCTCCGGCACACCCGATCAGCCCGTCAAGGCTTGGCCTCCTTTCGTAGACTTTGGCACGGCGAGCTTCGCGGCATTCGGGACCATGGCCGCTCTCTATGAGCGACAAAAAACTGGGCGCGGACAAATCGTCGAAGGCTCTTTATTCAATACGGCGCTCACCACCATGAATGGAACGATCATCGAACAATCTGCACTGCAGAAGAACCGAGTGGCAAGCCTCAACCGAAGCCAGACGTCGGCGCCGTCAGACACTTTCAAATGCAAAGATGGCTGGGTGTTGGTGCAATCCGTCGGCGGTCCTCTCTTCGAACGCTGGACTGCGTTGATGGGAGAAACCCACTGGCTTGAAGATGAACGCTTTAAAACCGACATCAGCCGCGGCGACAACAGCGTCCTAGTCAGCGAGCGGATGGCAAAATGGTGCGCCGAACGCACTGCTGCAGAAGCCTTAGCAGAAATGGAAGAAGCGCGTTTACCCGCCGGCCCAGTGCTTTCGCCGCAACAAGTATTAGAGGACCCCCATATCGCCGCCAAAGGGCTCTTTCAGGCAGTGGATTATCCAGGACTCGCGAAGGCCGCCCCGCTAATGCGAACGCCAGTAGAGCTCTCCGAGACACCTGGAGAGATTCGTCACCGAGCCCCAACCCTCGGTGAGCACACCGACCAACTCATGGAGGAGATCGGCTACTCGAAGGAAGAGATCGCGCAGTTACACGAAGCGCGTATCATCTAATCAAACGGGCCAATAAACGGGCTCGTTATTCCTTGGGCAGTGCGTAAATGATCACGCTGCCACTGCGAGGCGTTTCGTGACCCGTTCGGAACGTCATCATCGCGTTACCTGAATTGGTCGCAACGTACTGCCGACCATCGACCTCGTAAGTGATGATCCCGCCTCCTATAGGCGCCCCCGTATAGATGCGGTTGAGCATCTCACCGTTCTCGGCATTAAAGAGCAGCAGGTTGCCGGTGAGTTCTCCACTTATCACCAAACCACCCGCCGTGGTCGTCACGGCAGCCACCATTGGTGCAGGAGAATGGTAGCGCCAGCGCACTTCACCGGTTTCTACTTCTATCGCCGTTAACCAGCCACTCTGCTCGCTATCGGGCACGACACCTCCACCCATATAGAGCTGCCCGGGCAGATGTTCCACTTTCTCATCAGCCACGAATCGAGCGCAGTAATCAATCGATGGCGTTACCAAGAGCTTTTCCCCGGGATGGTAGGCCGGACCACTCCACAGCACGCCTCCGTAGACACCAGGACAGACGAATGCACCTTCTTGAGTGATAGGCACTTCAGTGTTCAATATTGTTGTAACGGGCGTCTCGTAGAGTGCTTCACGGGTATTCTTGTCGAGTGTTCGCAGGATGCCGTCTTTGCCAACTGTGGCGACTAAATCATGCGATACACTGTCTTCACCCGCTTTTAACACCGGGCTTACTTGCGTCAGATCCCAGTCGTGATCGTCATTGGGCACTATGGACTTATGCCATAGCAATTCACCGCTACGGGGATCCAATGCGATGATGTTGTTTGTATAAAGATTGTCCCCAGGGCGAAGATAGGCAGGCAAATCCGGCGCAGGATTCGTCACCGCCGCATAGAGCTCGCCTTTTTCGAGATCCATGCTCAATGGAGTCCAAATGGCCCCTCCACCTAAGACGATGTCCTCAGGATTTCCCCAGCTGGGCCCGCCGCCCGCGGCAGCCTCCGGAACCGTATGAAAGCGCCACTTCTCTTCACCGTCGAATAAAGAGAATGCTCCCAACCAACCAGAAATAGCATTCTCACTACCCGCAGGGCCAATTAGCACCGTGTCTTCGAAAATCATAGGTGGCATCGTGAAGGTTTCACCTAACCAAGGATCGGCAACTTGGCGCGCCCACAAGAGTTTGCCATCGGCTGCATCCAACGCGATCAGATAGCCATCGTTGGTTCCACGCACTACATAGCCGTCTTTAATTGCCACACCGCGACTATTGCCCCAGACGGTGCGATCTTTCGCTTCCCACTCATACTCCCAGACACGTTGGCATGTCGCGGCATTGATCGCTGCGGTGCGTGTAGAGTTAGTGATATACATCGTGCCCTCATAAACAATGGGCCCGGTCTGCATCGTTGCAAAAGTTTCGAGTTGGTAGGCACAGACCTGCTGCAGTTCACTCGCATTAGAGACGTTAATCTGATCGAGCGCACTGTAACGTGTGCCTTTGTAATTTTGATTATGGTATAGCCAATCCGAGAAATTAGTACCCGATGCTTTGAGATCGGCGAAGCTAGGGCCATCCCCTTTAGGTTTCGTACCGAAATCACCGGCAATAAACGTTGCCGCGCTATCTAGACCCTCGTCGGTACGAGAGAATGGGATCCGCGCCAAAGCCTCATAGTTATCGGTGAGTGCCTCCGTGCCGGGCAGCACATTGTTGCGACCCAATACATAGGCCATGACCTCGATGTATTCCTCATCCGTGAGCACATCTAATTGGCGAGGAGGCATAGTCGTGCGGATGCGATTATACAATCGACCGACATTCGAGCCCTGCAATGAATAGGATTTCCTGAACGTCACACCCGAGATTGTAGGCGCGACACCTCCTTCCAGATCGCCCCCATGACAACTCGCGCATTCGCGGTCATAGAGGACCTGCCCTCGTTCAAACTGCTCTTCAGTAAATGTTCCCGATGCCGAAAAATCGGCAGCAAATACGGGCACCATGAGGGATAGACCTAAAAAGAAAATACTAATTGTGGAATTTTTCATAAATCCTCTTCTATTTTTTGTTTATTCTTTTTTAATTATTTTCTATTTCTTAATTCGATAAGCCTCTGAGGAATTCGAGTAACGCGGCATTAGTCGCATCGGGCGCCTCTTGCTGCACCCAGTGTCCAATACCCTGGAAAAGGGATACCCCTCGCAAGTCTTCAACAACGCGAGACATCGCGCCTTGAAGGCGCTCCTGAGTCGCATGCCCGATCACCACGTCCTCGCTACCCGCAATAAACAACGTAGGGATTTTAATTTTTTCCTGACCGATGCTCTCAGTCAGCTCCCAGTTTCGGTGGAAATTTCGGTAGTAATTAATACCACCCCTGAATCCAGCTCGCTCAAATTCGCCAACGAAGTAATCAAGATCTTTTTGGCTGAGCCAATCCGGCAGGCCCTTGGGGGCGCCAAGACGGCCAATCCAACCACCCGCCGCTGCCTTAGGATTCGTGATCTCGCGCGGCTCCCGCTCGCTTTCAGGCGAGAGATAGAGCCGACTCAATAAAGCGCGCGGGTTGGCATCATATTCAGCCTCGGCGACTCCGCCTGGCTCATTGTGATAGAGAATATAGTAGAAATTATCACCGTAAGCTTCACGCCATTCGACCATGGGCGAACGCTCCGGACGACCGGCGTAGGGCACACTCATCGCGACGAGCGCGGTAAATCGCTCGGGATGAAGCAAGACAGTTTGCCAAGACACGATTGAACCCCAATCGTGACCGACTAACACCGCTTTCTCTTCTCCTAGCGCATCCAGCACACCAACGAGATCTGCAGCGATTGTGATGACATTGTAGTCTTCGGGAGCGGATGGGGCATCGGTTCCGCCG
The DNA here is from genome assembly GCA_023268635.1 of Pseudomonadales bacterium. GTDB lineage: Bacteria > Pseudomonadota > Gammaproteobacteria > Pseudomonadales > Pseudohongiellaceae > UBA9145. Next base: position 45,065 of record JALQUB010000002.1, on the reverse strand, counting down.
TAGCCACGCATATCTGGCGCGACTACTCTGTAACCGGCATCGGCGAGCGCGAGAAGTTGATGGCGCCAGCTATACCAGGATTCCGGCCAGCCATGGACTAATAACACAAGCGGTCCAGAATCACCTGATTCGGCAATGCGCATCGAAATGCCATTGGTCTCAATCATGCGGAAGCTAATCCCTGAGATCGGCGAGTCCATCTTCATACCCCCTTGCGAATGTCTAGCGTCCTCTTGCGCGAATGAATATCCCGCAAACATTGCCATTATACAAAACATGATTATCCGCACTGCCGCACCCCCTGCGTCAAATTAACTCAGCAAGATTAGCATGGTCTTCTCATGCACATCTATTGTCAGGTTTATTCCAAAACATCCTTAAAGCCCCCGCTTTTCGCTAGAGGCAACGGCAACTAGTTAAGGTCGAGAGGTTTCGCTACACTCGATCAATGATCGAATATGCAAAGAGGCTGAGATGAAGCCCACAGCAGGAGAATTAAATCGCATGACCAAGCAAAAAGCATACGATGTCGGGTATATGGCTAGGACTCGCGAGTTTTATAGAGCTCAAGGCTATACGAACGATTATCAATGGGCTCACTATGAACAGCGGCCATTTACCCCCCTCCCCAGGCCTCTTGAACGCTGCATGCTTGGGGTGATCACCACCGCTATGCCAGACACCGAACAAGGGCGCAGCAATCGAGAAGTTTATGCACTAAAAAGCGACCCAATTCCTGCCTCAATGTATACCGCTGAATTGTCTTGGGATAAGGGCGCGACTCATACTGACGATGTGGGTTCTTTTCTTCCGCTGGAGGCACTAAATGCCGCTTGCTCCGAAGGATGGATCGGCGCCACTTCACCGCGTTTTTACACTCTGCCCACAGAATATTCTAAGCGCAGAACGCTGGAAAAAGACGCCCCTGAAATTCTCCGCCGGTGCAGAGAAGACGCTGTCGATATTGCGCTTCTAGTGCCCTTGTGACCTGTCTGTCACCAGACCGTGAGTCTGGTAGCCCGATACCTTGAAGAGCATGGCATCCCGACTCTGATCATCGGCTCTGCACTCGATGTTGTTTCTCATGCGAGCGCACCCAGATATCTACATGTCGACTTCCCTTTGGGCAATCCCTGTGGTCGTCCAGCAGATAAAGAGATGCAGCGCGCAATCATCACACTGGCTCTCGAACAATTTAACACCATGACGCCTGAGCACTGGCTAACCCGCGCGCCTTTCCAATGGAGCGACGATCAGTCTTGGCGGGATAACTATTCACGAGTGGACGATTCCAACAGGGAAGCCCTGAGAAAACGGGGAGAAGAACGAAGAGCAAGGCAGGATTCTGCGAAACGCGCGGGCCTTGAACGTGCTGAGATGATTTCGGAGACTTAACGAGAAATTTTCCACCGAGCGAAGAGTCTACGTGCTTTCGCCAGCTCCTGCTCATCGAGTTTTCTCTCTATCGATGCGAGTAACTCTGCGGCCTCTTCAGCCTCATTTTCCACCGCAAAACTCGCCCAAGCATGCGCAGTCACCCTATCCCGCTCTACTTCATCCCCTCTATCGTAGAACCCTGCTAGCTCCAAAGCTGCGTAGGGGTGTCCCGCCCTCGCCGCACGGGAATACCATTCGATCGCTTGGTCGGCTTGTTTCTCAACGCCATCGCCGGTTATCAATAACGTCGCCAGATTAAATTGCGCGGCGGTATGGCCTTGCACCGCCGCGGCCAAGGTCCAGTGATAGGCAAGCTCTGGATTGCGGTCTACACCTTGACCCATGTAATACAATATCCCTAGATTGTATTGGGCGAGGTCTAGCCCTCCTTCGGCGGCGGCGCTGAATTCACGGAAGGCAGTCTCGTAGTCACCATTGAATGCAGCGTTTACACCCTGCTCATAGTCCGCAAGAACAGGAATCGGCAAGAACGTGCCACTCAAGACAAAAACCGTTAGGAGTATATGCCGCACGGGCCTGCACAATTTTCGAACATGATTCATGAAAAGTCTCATCGTCTTCACCATTAATAGCCCTGATTCGCGGATGAATCGGGCATGGGAGGGCTTTGTTACCTTCTATGCCAAATTGGCACTAGGCAAATCGCGAAACTTCGCTATAATACCGCCCTCTTACGCACCCGTAGCTCAGCTGGATAGAGTACCTGGCTACGAACTAGGGGGTCGCACGTTCGAATCGTGCCGGGTGCGCCATTTTTTCTGTTTAGTTCGCTTTCGCGACTTCATCCCGCATTTTTTCTTGAGCCTCCGACATCAGCTCATCGAGCCACGCAGTCCAAGCATCTGGGTCGACGAAGGGATGAGGCTCCCCCTCTTTTCTTTGTGATAGCCGCTCCGCACGCTCGAACAAATCAATCGAATGTGCATGATTCGGAATATTCACCTCGACGTCAGGAAGACTCTGCAGGAACTCGATGCTATCGATAAACATTTGGGTACGCTCGACGCCTTCGAAATTCAGTCCCGCGCCGCCGAACATCACCGCAGCGTAGGGATAACCCTTGTCATAGACGGTGAAGCTCGTAGAGAGCACTCCTGTTGTATGTCCCGGCGTCTTCATAAACGTCAATTTATCTCGCCCAAGATTTAGCGTGCCACCATGAGTCGCAGAAAGATGGCGAATCGGCTTAGGGTATTCTCGGTATACAGGAGGCTCTTCGGTCATCTGCCAGTCTTCCTCCGTCATCAACACCACCGCCCCAAACTCTTCCTGAATGCGACGCGCGCCTCCGATGTGGTCGAAATGCGCGTGAGTCACAATAAGGTAACGGATGTCATTAGGATCCATCCCCAGGTCCCGGATGCCATCGATGGCGATATCCGTGAGGTCTCCATACAGTGAATCAAAGAGGATTAATCCCTCCGATGTTTCGAGCACCCAGGCGCCAACCCATTTCGCGCCGACATAATACAGGTTGTCGAACACTTGAAAGGGCTCTACGCGCTGAAACTCGGGGTCATCTCGAGACTCAATTGACTGCGAGAATGCCGAGTTGCTCACACCGATTAACAACAAAACTGCGAGCGCCATCGATCGAACACCTGACAGGGCCTTTATAGACATAATCTCTTCCTTTGAAATAGTTGGCACCAAGCCTATCCAAGACTCGGCAGCTTGTCATTCGATTGTGCGCCCTAATAAGATCTCGGCAGGCCAAGCACATGCTCAGAGACAAAATTAAGAATCATTTCTTGTGAGATCGGCGCAAGTTTCATCAAACGAGCTTCGCGCCAATAACGCTCGACGTGATATTCACGTGCATAGCCGAACCCACCATGGGTCTGCACTGCGGCATCAGCCGCGAAAAACCCTGCCTCCGCCGCAAGATATTTCGCCATGTTAGCCTCGGCGCCACAGGGCAAATTATTATCGATTAGCCATGCGGCTTTTCGGATCATGAGCTCAGCAGCATCGAATTGCGTGCGCGCTTGCGCTAGCGGGAATGCGATGCCCTGATTCTTGCCAATAGGGCGACCGAAAATCACACGCTCGTTGGCGTAGGAAACTGCGCGTCGGAGTGCCGCACGCCCTATGCCCAACGCTTCCGCGGCGATAAGAATTCGTTCGGCATTCAGACCATCGAGCAAATAGCGGAATCCTTCGCCTTCCTCACCCACCCGATCTGTCACAGCGACACGCAGATCATTATAGACCACTTCGCAGGTGCGGACGGCGTTGCGTCCCAGTTTAGGTATTGCAGAGATCGACACTTCTGGACGCTGCAGTTCAGCGAGCAGTAAAGTCAGCCCATCGGTTTTACGCTGCACTTCATCACGTGGAGTCGTTCGAACTAGCAGCAAAACCCGTTCAGACTCGAGCGCCTTCGTTGTCCAAACCTTACGACCCCGTACGACATAATGGTCACCGTCGCGTTTCGCCGTGGTTTCGATCGAGGTTGTATCGGTGCCGGCATTGGGTTCTGTGACACCGAAGGCGACGTGCATGTCTCCGCGGCTGACACGTGGCAAATAGGTCGCACGCAAGGCTTCACTGCCGTGTTTGACCACAGGATGCATGCCGAAAATCGAAAGATGTAGAGGCGTTGCGCCATTCATCGCGGCACCAGAAGCGGCGACCTCTTCGAGTAAAATAGCGGCCTCTTGTATGCCTTTACCCGCGCCACCGTATTGCTCAGGCATCGCGATGCCTAACCAACCCGCCGAGGCTATTGCCTCGAAAAAGTCCTGTGGGAATTCGCCCAGCGCGTCTTTGCGCTCCCAATATTCATCTGGGAAATCACTGCACAATTTACGTACGGACTCACGAATTAGTCGGTGCTCATCGCTTTCACTGAAATCCATACGCTGCGCTCTAACTGTTTTCCGCGGCAATTTGCGCGGCGATTGCGAGCAGCTGTTTTGCCCTCTTCAAGTGCGGCATGTCAACCATAGAACCTTCGAATCGGAACGCCATCCTGCCCTGCTTTCGATTCTCTTCGAAGGCTTCTAGCAATGCACCCGCACGCTCGATTTCATCATTACTCGGAGTGAATGCTGCATTTACTACTTCGATTTGATCAGGGTGGATAGTGAGCTTGCCAGTGAAACCCATATCCGCGGCAGTTTCGCTCTCTCTGCAGAGTCCTGCTAAATCGCGGACGTCGACATACACCGAATCAATAGGCTGTACCCCCGCTGCGGCCGCCGCGAGTAGACAATAAGAGCGCACGAAACCGAACACCTCAAGATAATCCCCATTTTGATCACGCTTGCGACGAGCTCCGAGAGAGACTGACAGATCCTCTGCACCCCAGGTAAGCCCCTCTACCCTTGGATGTGCAGCCATCTGCGGCATATTGAACACCGCTCCCGCCTCTTCCGTGCCAATCAGTATTAGCTTCGTTGGCTTCGGTTTTGTGGCGAGGCTTTTTTCCGCTTGTTGCAATAAGGCATCCACGGCAACGACTGTGTCGCGTGAGTGAACTTTAGGCAGCATGATGCCATCTGGGGCGTGTTGTATGACGGCTTCGAGATCTTCGCGTCCCCATTCGGAATCGAATGGGTTAATCCGCACCAAGCGCTCGCATTTGTAGTCGACGCTTTCGTCTAGCCATGCGCACACAGCATTACGGGCGGCCGATTTTGCCTCTGGCGTGACTGAATCTTCGAGATCCAAAATCACGGCGTCGGCATTAAGGCTCGCTGCCTTAGCTAACATTTTTTCATTAGCACCCGGTACAAAATGGAGAGAACGACGAAGGCGCATCTTCTAGCCCTTTACTGATTACAAGGATTTCCTATTCTAACGGTTTGCTCCGCTGCATTGCACCTCGCCGCTCAAGTCGGCCGCTGTTGTGTGCGCACCCTTTTGGCGCATCGTGACTGAGCACGCGCTTCATTGCGAGGCATTCTTACTGACGATTCCTCAGCAACACCTCCAAAAAAGCTCTATCAGCATGTTTTTATTGACTTTTATAGAACTGGCATAGGGCTTGCTAATTCACAAGGTACCAAGTCATTAGCCACGGCAACACTTGGGACTGGAGCAAACAGACTCAGTAAATCTGTACAACGAATAAGCAATGGAGATTTCAAATGATGACACCCACACTCTCAGTGAAGAAAGCCTCACCCCGTATGAAGATTGTTGCAAGCTCAGCCCTCGCCGGCACTCTCCTATTAGCCTCAGTTTCCGCACAGGCTGAATTGAGCGCGAATGCGAGCATCACCAACAACTACCTCTGGCGCGGCCTCACTCAAACGATGAATCTACCCGCCACCCAAGGCGGCATAGACTATGCTGCCGACAACGGCTTCTACGTGGGAACGTGGATTTCCAATGTTGAATATGATGCCGGTGATGCGTACTCCTACGAACACGACATGTATTTCGGTTTGTCGGGCGAGTCGGGTGGCGTAGGCTTTGACATCGGTTACCTCTACTTCAATTACGATGACAATGCCGAATTTGATTTCAGCGAAGTCTACGGTTCGCTGAGTGTTGGCGCATTCACATTTGGAGCGAACATTCTCGCAGACACTGAAGCCGCCGAAGGCATCGGACAAGACTTCGGCTTTGGCGAGGCCACCTATTTTTATGGGGATTACGCGATTGAACTCGCTAATGAGGCTGAATTGAGCTTCCACGTAGGTCGTCATTCGGGCGATTTCGTTGAAGCGTTCAACGGCGTGACCGATGACTATATCGACTACGGCGTGACTCTCGCGAAGAGCGGTTTCGCCTTCTCAATAATTGGCACGACTCTGGCCAGCGACGACAACAACGACGGCGAAGAAGACTACGCCAGCATGAGTGCACGAGATAATGATGAGATAAAATTTGTCTTGTCTTATTCAGTCGATTTCGAACTGTAATATCAATTAGATATTTCCTAACCACTAAAAGGCCACGCCCAGCGCCGGCCTTTTAGTCATAGGCTTATTCAATTGCCATTTCTCGTATCATCATGCCTTTTCGCAGGCATTGGCATACCTCCTCTCCACGCTGATTACGACCAATGTGTTCGAACCAGACGATGCCTCGATCGGGCTTCGACTTGGACTCTCGTTTTTCCTTGACCGTCGTAGTGACACTAATCGTGTCACCTATAAACACTGGATTAGGAAACTCCACCTTCTCCATGCCTAAATTTCCGATTGTCGTTCCGAGCGTGGTTTCCGCGACGGAGATGCCGATGACGAGCCCTAATGTATAAAGACTATTCACGACAATTTGACCATGCTGAGTTGCTCGCGCAAATTCCGCATCAATGTGCAAAGGCTGCGGATTATGAGTCATCGCACTGAATAATAAATTATCAGTCTCAGTCACTGTCCGGCGAATATCATGCTCGAATACTGCGCCGACCTCGAGTCCTTCAAACGTTTTTCCTGCCATTTTATTTTCTCCAACGCTTCGACCACTTCTAGCTTTTCTATTTTTTATAAGATGGTAAGTTATTTATGCATACAGTATGTTAAGTAATCTTTCACAGCGTCTATCATGCATAGCCAAAGACGAGGATACCACCTTGAAGGCCAGCGAACTCAATCTACTCGACTGGATAGGCAACTCCGAGCAAAGCACGGATCGAATCGACAGCGCACTAACCCAGCGCATAGCAATCACTCTGCGCGATCAGCCTGAATCCCCACAACCGCGGAACTTCGCGAGCCTTCCACCGTTATGGCATTGGTGTTTCTTTCAAAACCCAGCACCACTCTCACGCACCAATATTGATGGACACCCACATCACGGTAGTTTTTTACCACCGATAAGGCTACCTCGCCGCATGTGGGCCGGCGGCTCGTTAAAATTCCTCACCCCGTTACCGATCGATAGTGAAGTCATGCGCCACTCGAAAATAAAATCTATCGAGACAAAACAAGGTCGTAGTGGTGAACTCATTTTCATCTCAATCGAGCATACTTATTGGCTAGAGGGGGTGGCCGCAATGTACGAACAACAAGACCTCGTATTTAGAGAGCCAGCCAAGCCCGGCACACTCGAAACACCAAGCAGCACTGAAACAGAGAAGCGAAACTGTATAGCCTATAGAGAGATAGAGCCCAGTTCCGTATTGTTGTTTAGATACTCTGCGCTGACGTTTAATAGCCACAGGATTCATTATGATCGCGACTACGCAATTGATTCCGAGGGTTACGAAGGATTAGTGGTGCATGGCCCGCTACTTGCAACCCAACTAATCGAGTTTGCACAGAAACACAATGAGAAAAAACAAAGGCTGGTGGGATTCACATTCCGGGCTATGCGGCCTGTTTCAGACAAGCATAACTATAAGCTCTGTATCGGAGAGATCGAAGGCTCGTCCCTCCCCCTCTGGATTGAAAATCATGAAGGAGCGGTTGCCATGAAGGCCACGGCGATATTAGAAAGCGACTAAATTGATCGCACCACTTTGTGCAACAATCATCATCGATGCGATGGAGCCTATTAGGGCGACCGCCAACATTAATCAGTTTCGAATTACATAGACACTTCTTAACATCGTTATTCCCGAATAGCCTGTTTGCAGATTGAAATTTTTAAGCTATTCCGTGTTCTCGCGTAACTCTGCATCAATAATTGGCAGTAAATCAGCGAATGTCCAAGACGGGACGCCGCCCCAGCGCGCGTCTAAATCTTCTGACAGATTACGTTCCCCAATTTCCGCCAGAGAAAGGCCCTCATCGATCGCTGTCTGAACCCGATTGCGCAGTAAGACAAGCATCGAGTGGACCTCGGTCAGCCCCTTCAGATCACTCACCTCCTCACCATGTCCGGGAATCACCTTCGTCTCTGGCCCCGCTATGTCAATTGCGAGCTCTATAGCGGCTATCATGCCAAGAAAACTACCCCCGTTAGCCTTATCGACAATAGGATACATATTCGTGCGAAACACGTCCCCTAAGTGAAGCACGTCAGAGTGCTTAAAATGCACAAAGCTGTCTCCGTCGGTATGAGCCGGTGGCGCAAGAAACACCCTCACCTCTTCACCGTTTAGATGAAAACTCAGCGCATCGCTAAAGGTAATGACTTGACGTGCGCTTGCTGCGGGCTGGGGGAAGGTGATGCCGCCGCGACGAGGTATGCGAAGCTCCTCCAGCATGCGCAAACGCACACTGTCGTGCGCCACCAAGGTAACGCCATACTTCTCAGCGAGCACGGCATTGCCGCCGGTGTGATCGGGGTGAATATGGGTATTCACCAAGAAGCTGATCGGCAGCTCAGTTATTTTAGAAACTTCATTAATCAGCGCTTCGACATTGCGTTCGAAGTGGGAGTCTATTAATAGAACCGCTTCGTCACCCGCGAAGACTCCGACGTTGCCATTGGTGTCCGAAGGCTCGAGCATGGTGATCGAATCAGTCACCGGGTGTGGCGTGAATGCCGGACGATCTGTCTGCGCCAAACAAACACTCGTCACGAAGACCAGTACTAATAGCAAACTGACTTGAAGCCTAAAATAGCCACCCATCTTCGCTCTCCCCCTCGAATTTTGTCGACTTAAACGTAGCTTACGCCTAAAGAATTTATTAGGCATTCTGATACCAAAGAGGGCTAGATTGCAATTTTAACCCTCAACGGTGTTCTATGCTTTTTTGTCGTTGAGCGTTTGGAAGGAAAGTTAAAAGGCTTTTTAGGAATTGCCAGCATGAGTGACATGATGCGGAGCATAAAAAAACCGAATTCAGAACCTGAATTCGGTTTTTATTTATGGCGGAGAGAGAGGGATTCGAACCCTCGATAAGATTTCTCCTATACGCCCTTAGCAGGGGCGCGCCTTCAGCCACTCGGCCACCTCTCCGAAAATCGCGGGCATCATAACACAAGCAATGGGCCAACTAATAGACCTATAGGCTCAATGCAGACCCTAAACTATCCCTCATCTCTATCGTTTGGAGCAGGCTGTTCATGGGCAATTCGCTCGTAGATTTCCTCTCGATGCACGGAAACATCTTTCGGGGCATTGACCCCTATTCTCACCTGATTTCCTTTAACACCCAGAACGGTGACCGTCACCTCGTCACCAATCATCAGGGTCTCACCAATACGGCGCGTGAGTATTAGCATCCTTATTTTCCCCCTTTAAGGTCAGATCCTTCCTCCCAAACGCCCTAAGTAAAACATTCTAGCTAGTTTGAGGCAATGCGGTGAAAACCGCAGCTAGTCCTGATCTATACTTCCCTTTTCATAATCAGGATCGCCCAAATCAAACGCCGCGTGCAATGCGCGCACCGCCAATTCGAGGTATTTCTCTTCAATCACGATAGAGATCTTAATCTCCGAAGTTGTAATGATCTGAATGTTGATATTCTCATCAGCTAAGGCCTTGAACATCTTACTCGCGATGCCCGCGTGCGACTTCATGCCGACGCCTACGACCGAGACCTTGCCGATCTTCTTGTCTAGGCTGACGGATGTCGCTTTAAGAGAAGGCAGCAATTCATCGAGAATTTTCTTGGCTCGCTCACTTTCGTTTCGCTTCACCGTGAATGTAATGTCGTTGGTTCCGTCGGCTGCCGCATTCTGAACAATTACATCCACCTCTATTCCGGCCGCGCTCACCGGGCCGAGAACCTCATAGGCCATACCGGGGATATCGGGAATGCCCGCTACAGTGACCTTAGCTTCATCGCGTTGGAAAGCGATACCCGCGATAGTTGGATCTTCCATTTTTGACTCTCCCTCTAAACTGATCAGGGTGCCTGGACCCTCTTCAAAACTCGATAACACGCGCAGTGGCACCTTGTACTTACCGGCAAACTCAACCGCGCGGATTTGTAAAACTTTGGCGCCGAGACTCGCGAGTTCCAACATCTCCTCAAAGGTGATGCTCTCGAGAAGCTTCGCATCTTCGACGACGCGAGGATCGGTCGTATAAACGCCTTTTACATCCGTGTATATCTGACACTCATCCGCTTCTAACGCGGCGGCAAGGGCAACGGCAGTCGTATCAGAGCCTCCACGGCCAAGAGTGGTGATATTGCCTTGCTCATCCACCCCCTGAAAGCCCGCAACTACAACGACATTACCCTGCTGCAGCTGAGCACTTATTCGCGTGCCGTCGATTTCCTTGATTCTCGCCTTGGTATGGGTGCCACACGTGCGAATCTGCACCTGATTGCCCGTAAACGAGCGGGCAGGCACCCCCAGCGTCTCGAGCGCCATCGTGAGCAAGGCGATCGTCACTTGCTCACCGGTGGACAGCAGGACATCCATCTCGCGCGGAGTTGGATATTCCATGATCTGATGTGCGAGATCGGTGAGACGATTCGTTTCCCCGCTCATCGCAGAGAGCACGACGACAACATCATCGCCATTGGCTCGAAAACGCGCGACTTTGTCGGCGACAGCTTTGATTCGCTCGACTGTGCCAACCGAAGTGCCACCAAATTTTAGTACTAACAGTGCCATGTCTTTCTACTCGCTGCCCGCTACCGAGCCTATAATTTTTCCGTTACCCATGCTTCAACGCTGGCGACTGCTGCCGGCGCAGCTGTCACATCACTGCCACCCGCCATCGCCATATCCGGTCGTCCACCGCCTTTACCACCTACTTGCGTCGCTACCATATTAGCGAGCTCTCCAGCCTTCACCTTATCAGTGAGATCCTTGCTGACACCGGCGACGATGCTAACCTTGCCTCCCTCTGTGCTCACCAAGAGTACAACCGAACTGCCTAACTTGTTCTTGAGCTGATCGACTGTTTCACGCAACGCTTTCGGATCGAAACCTTCTACTACGCTCGCCAATAGCTTTATGCCCGAGATTTCTTTGGCTGTTGAAGCCAAATCGCTTCCGGCGCTCGAAGCGATTTTTGCCTTCAGTTGTTCTAGCTCTTTTTCGAGGCTCTTGTTCGTGGCATTCAATTGTTTGACGCGATCTACCACGTCATCTTGATTCGCCTTCACCAATTCGCAGAGCTGTTTAAGCGTCTGTTCCTCGCGCGCTACGAGAGTGAGTGCCCCCTGCCCCGTGACCGCTTCTATACGACGAACGCCAGATGAGATACCAGATTCGCTGACGATCTTAAACAGTCCTATATCCCCCGTGCGCTCGACATGCGTGCCACCGCAGAATTCCACGGAAAATTGCCCGCCCATGCTCACCACACGCACCTCATCGCCGTATTTTTCGCCGAATAATGCCATCGCGCCGCGCTTCTTTGCTGCTTCGAGCGGCATCACTTCTTTCGACACCTGCGAGTTCGCCAATATCTCTGCATTCACCGCAGCTTCAATCTGGGTAATCTCATCGGCAGTGAGTGCGCTGTTGTGAGAGAAATCAAATCGTAGTCGCGACGAGTCAACGAGCGAGCCCTTCTGAGTCACATGCTCACCAAGAATATTTCTGAGGGCTGCGTGCATGAGATGCGTTGCGGAGTGATTCAAGGTAATTGCCCTACGAGAATCTTCCTTAACCTGTGCTTCAACAGGTACGCCGACGCTGAGACTGCCACTGATTAACTCGCCACGATGCAGTAGCACGTCGTTTTGCTTTTGCGTGTCATCTACTCGGAACTCCGCACCGTTTGCCACAAGCACACCTGTGTCGCCGATTTGCCCGCCCGATTCACCATAGAACGGCGACGAAGACAAAACTAGCGTTGCCGTCTGGCCAGCGCTAAGCGTATCGACTGCGCCGCCATCGACATAAATTGCCGTGACGGCAGCACTGGCGGCGAGCGAGTCGTAGCCCAAGAATTCGGTTACTGCCACGCCATCCAACTCAAGCTTATCTGCCGCCGAGAAATTACCCGCGGCTCGAGCTTGCTCACGCTGCACTTGCATCGCCGCCTCGAAGCCTTCCATATCCAGTTTAAGATCGCTCTCGCGCGCGACATCCGCTGTTAGGTCAACTGGGAAGCCATACGTGTCGTACAACTTAAATACAGTATCGCCTGGGAGCGTATCCCCATCCAATCCCGCGATAGCTTTCTCTAGTATCGCCATACCATTTTCTAGCGTGCGCGCGAACTGTTGCTCTTCTTCTTGCAACGCTTTCTCAACAATGGCCTGCTTCGCGACAAGTTCGGGATATGCTTCGCCCATCACCTTAACGAGGGCTGCGACGATCTTGTAAAAGAACACCTCTTTCACGCCGAGCTGATAGCCATGACGAACGGCCCGACGAATGATGCGACGCAAAACGTAACCGCGACCTTCGTTTGACGGCAACACCCCGTCGACGATTAGGAACGAGCATGAACGAATATGGTCGGCGATCACTTTCAGCGAATTATTTTTAAGATCACTGACACCGGTAATCGCGGCGATATCGGTCAATAATGATTGGAATAAGTCGATCTCATAGTTGCTGTGTACCTGCTGCATCACGGCGGCTACGCGCTCAAGACCCGCACCCGTATCAACTGACGGCTTAGGGAGAGGAATTAGCGCGCCATCAGACTTGCGTTCAAACTGCATGAATACGAGATTCCAGATTTCAATATATCGATCGCCGTCTTCATCTGGGCTTCCCGGTGGGCCACCAAACACCTCTTCACCGTGATCGTAGAAAATCTCCGAACAGGGACCGCATGGTCCGGTGTCACCCATCGCCCAGAAATTATCTTTTTCTCCTAGACGTGAGAAGCGCGTGGGATCGACCTTCATCTCGTCCAACCAAATCGCTGCGGCTTCATCATCATCCTGATAAACAGTGACCCACAACTTTTCGGCGGGCAATCCAAGCTCGACTGTGAGGAATTCCCACGCGAACTGAATCGCTTCACGCTTAAAATAATCGCCGAAGGAGAAGTTGCCGAGCATCTCGAAGAAAGTATGATGACGCGCTGTATAGCCGACGTTCTCTAAGTCGTTGTGCTTACCGCCCGCGCGGACGCAACGCTGCGAACTCGTAGCCCGATTAACCGCGCGCACTTCGTCGCCTAGGAATGCATCCTTAAATTGCACCATGCCCGCATTAGTGAAAAGCAACGTGGGATCGTTGCCGGGGACAAGGGAACTGCTGGGCACGACTTCGTGGCCGCGATCAGCAAAAAATTGAAGGAACTTCTGACGTATCTCGGCGCTTTTCATAATCTCAACTTCGTGACGTTAATTTAAGACTTCAGCCATAGCACTGGTCGACCCGAGCCTATGATCAAAAGGCGGAGATTATAACGCCTAGCAGCCGGTTTTTGCAGGACTTTTTAATAGTCAGTTCGTGTCATTCTTTGACTCACGCCCGAGCAGCGCCGCCATATTGGGCTTGAAGTCGAAATCATCGACCAACTCGTCAGCAGGTACCCTGAGCTTGCCGTCGCTGCTGAGAATAACCGCGATATAACGAGTCTGTGGGAAATGACTCAGAATAATCGTGATGATAATCAGGAATGGCACACACAGGAACATGCCAGTGATGCCCCAGATATAGCCCCAGAGCCCCAGATTCAGAAGGATCACAATCGGACTCAAATTGAACGAACTCCCCATGAGCCTAGGCTCTAAAATATTGCCTATCCCCATCTGCAGTACACCGATGCCAGCGAGCACTAAGACAAAGAGCGTGTACCCATCAGATTGCGCCAGAGCGATCATCGCAGGGAAAATCGTCGCCACTATCGAGCCAACCGTCGGAATAAAATTGAGCAGGAAGATGAGCAAGCCCCAGACTCCCGCAAAATCGACGTCGACTGCGAGCAAGAAGAGATAACTGAGCACGCCGGTGAGCGAGCTAGTAAACATCTTGATGCTAATGTATTTCTGGATGTCGTTGCGAACCCGATCAATGATATTGCGGACATCCACCTCCTGACCGTTCGTCGCGAATAAAGCAGATATCTTTTCGTCGAACTTGCCCTGCTCCAAAAACAAGAACAGCACGTAGATTGCAATCAAACCGCCGTTCGCCAAAATCCCAGCAAACGAAGAAGCGATAGACGTCGCGTAGGCCGGTAGATCGATCCACTCCGTTAATAGCGGCACCAACCCGCGCTCTTGATACTCAGTCATATCCAGGAAAGAAATGGTCGCGAGTCGCTCAATGAGGTTGTCCTGATATACAGGGATGACCTCCATCACTTCTTGCAGTCGCCCGCTGAGAAAGCCCCCAACCGCCCATAAGATTGAGATAAAGGTAAGGAAAGACAGTGCCAGACATAATGGCCAAGGCAGCTCGAACGACCCGACAGTAAACCGCCTGAAAGTCGCCGCGAGCGTATTAATGAGATACCAAATGGCTATCGCGATGACTAGCGGCAACAGCAAGGCCTCGCCGACGATAAGGAGATAAAAAACAAGCACTACCGCGAGAATGCTCATCGCGTATCCAGGGACTTTCATGCCGTTCTCTCCTCGAATAGATTCCTAGCTCGAGAGGTTATCACACTCATTCAATTTCCCAATACCGCCTCTTATGAATGAGGCGTTTACTGGCTTGCCTCCGGCGCTTAGAATGCACTCAATAGGCAACTTTATTCGCCGACACGGTATGACCAGTAGGCCAAGGATTTTACTTTTGCTCGAGCGCAACACACCCGCATGCCAGATTGCAGCAGCGACCGACACAGGTAGGCGACGCCAAAGCAATCAAGACCGCTACCTAATCAATGAGATCCTCGGCCTCGTGGTCCTAGCAGATGGCATGGGCGGTCATAACTCAGGCGAACTCGCAGCTCAACTTGCGACTGAGCGTGTAGCCGCATCCATCACCCAAAACGTAACCGGATCCGCCACCGCACCCTTCGATCAACTTCGCGAGGCATTGCTCGAAGCGAACGCCAGCATCTTGTCGCGCGCGGCAGAAGAAGACAATAAGGGTATGGGAACAACCGCTATCGCGGCTCTCATCAGAGACAATAAACTCACCGCAGGTCATGTGGGTGACTCCAGGCTTTACTGTTTCCGCGCCGGCGAGCTCGAACAACTCACGCGCGATCACAGCATGCTTCAAGACTTAATTGACAAGGGTTTCTATACCGAGCGCGACTCACGCAGCACGGGGATTGGTCATATCGTGACTCGTTCGCTAGGCACACAGGCTACGGTCGAAATAGATTGTGTCGAATGTTCGTTGCAGGAAGGCGATGTATTACTCTTCTGCAGCGACGGACTCAGCGACCTCGTCGATGACTGGCTAATCACAGACACGCTAAACGAGTGCTGCGGTGACTTATCCCTCACCTGCAAAAAACTCATCACCCACGCGAACCGCAATGGCGGATCAGACAACATCACCGTCATCCTCGCGCGTTATGGAAGTTAAACGCCGCTGAATGCTTCGATGAGTGTCGATGGCGTGAGGATTTGCGGCAAGATTTGCGGCTCACCCTTACGTGGATACAGCAGATACAGCGGGACCGAAGGACGATTAAACTGCTCGAGCACCTCACTTATCTCAGGATCCTCATTCGTCCAATCACCTTTCAAATAAGTTATCCCATTATCGATCATTGCCTGTTTGACAGCGTCGCTGCTCAATGACGCTCGCTCGTTAGCCAAGCAGGTTATGCACCAATCCGCCGTCATGTTGATGAACACAGGCTTGCCCTGACTGCGCAGGTCTTCAAGTCGCGCCATTGAGAATGGCTCGAAATTCTTCGCCGTAATTAGCTCACCATCCTCGTCGTACTCCGCGACGGTTTCAGCCTTTTCCTGTACCCGTAGGAATGGCGTCTGAGTGAGATAGAGTGCGAACGCGATTGCGGAGACTAGCACCGCATAATTAAGCACGATTGCGAGCGGACGCATGGTATAGCGCCGCTGATATAACCATGCCGCGAAGGCAAGCAAGACGCAGGCTACCAGCACCATCGTCATGCCCATGACGCCGACCTGATTGCCCAACACCCACAGGAAGAATAGCGCTGACGCATAGAGCGGGAAGGCCATAAATTGTTTGAAGGTTTCCATCCACTGCCCGGGCTTGGGTAGCAGCTTAGCCAGCACCGGCACGAAAGACAGTACTAAAATTGGCGTCGCCATCCCTAAGCCCAACGCGAAGAAGACAATCATCGCCACCGCCCACGGCTGGGTGAGCGCAAAACCTAATGCCGGCCCCATGAACGGCGCGGTACAAGGCGTCGCAACGGTCGTAGCGAGCACGCCGGTGAAGAACGAGCCTTTATAACCTTCCTTCTGAGCGAGACCTCCCCCCACACCCATGAGACTCGTCCCAATCTCGAACACACCAGAAAGGCTTAGCGCGAGCATGAAGAAAATATATACGATTACCGCAAGGAACCACGGCTGCTGAAATTGGAACGCCCAACCGATGCGTTCCCCGCCCGCGCGTAAAATGATAAGCACCGTCGCCAGAGTTAAAAATGCGATGAGAACACCAGCGGTATAAGCGAGACCGTTCCGACGCTGCTTGCTCAATGACGAACCGGAGTGCTTCGCCAAACTCAGCGCCTTCATCGATAACACAGGGAACACGCAGGGCATTAAATTGAGTATGAGCCCTCCGAGGAAAGCGAATACGAAATACAGGAGCAGACCACCGCCTTGGCCCTCTCCCCCCTGCGCCGATGCAGCCGGCAATAGCGAGAAGGGCTCAACATCAACAACGGGACTCGAGAAATCGAAAGCTCGGCGCGCGCCCGACTCATCCTCCAATACCAACACACCGAACACTTCACTTAGATCGTCGAGCATGCGCCGTGGCTGGGAATGGGTTATCTGTAATAAATTTGAGCTCAGCGTCACGTCACGGACCGGACCAGGTTTAATGACTCGACGTTTCTCGGGGAAAAAGAACGCATCAGTCGCACCGGCAAATAATCCGCTTTCCGAATTAAAACCGAGACTCACCCGCTTACCCGCGGCGACTACACTCTGCTCGATGTCGTGATCGAGCACTGGCAACTGCGCCTTCGCCTCTTCCAAATAGGCCACTGCTCGCGTATCCGGAACTTGTATAGTTGAGACAGGGAGTGTCAGTTCCAGTCGCTGCTCACCGGGAATACATATTTGTTCACAGACATTCCAGAACGCGAGTCCGGAAATTGTCGCGGTCGACTCGGTATACGTCGCGGGCAAAGTAACCGAGATAGGGAGAACAACCTCTTCCTCGTAACCAAAATTAACGAGATCCGTCTCATAGAAAGGGAGCCAGTGCGGCGCGGGAAACTGTAACTGGCCTATCCGAGTTCCTTCCGGCACCTGCCACTCATTTAGACTTGTCGGTTCGCCGCTGTCGCCGCCCATTTTCCAGTAGGTGTGCCAATGTTCAGCCGGCTTCAAGCGCAGTCCTAGCCATTGCGTTTCGCCAGGCACGAGCGTTGTCGACTCACTCAACAGCTCGACTTCAATGCGATCATCCCACGCCACGACCGATCGTGACGCGGCAATTTCATAGCCATGTAGACTGCCTTCACTATCAACGAAGGCGAGCAAGCCATCCAGCTCGGCGAGCTCCGCATCGAATCGTCGATGTTGTTCGGTGCTTATCTGGATTCGATCACCGTCAAGCATGACTTCTCGCACCGGCGCGTATCTCATAATGCGCCGCTCTAGGGGGAAGAACCAGGCATCTTGCGCATCGGTGAAGCGCTCATCCGGCGCTTGCACCATGACGTTTACCCTACCAGCGTGTGAATTAAAATCCGCCAGCAATTCATGCTGATCAGCTCTCAGCGGCATACTCGCTCGCGCCCCAGCGAAGCCGGCTACCCAGCGCTCATCGATCTCCATCTGGCTGGCGACCGGTAGAGTCAACGAAAATTCCGCAGCACCTGGAATACAAATTTCGTCACAGACCTGCCAGTCAATTTGGGTAGCGAGATTGAAGGATGAATCTTGATAATCTGCCGGAATGCTTACCGGCAGCGGGAGGTAAACTTCGCGCTCGTAGGTGAAAGTTACGAGATCGCTACCAGGGAACGGTGTCCATTCAGGGATTGGCCAAAGTATATCGCCAGCCGTAGCGCCAGCGGGAAGTCGCCACTCACTCGTGCTGGTCGCCTCACCGCTATCACCACCGAAACGCCAGTAGGTATGCCAATGCTCAATCGGCTTCAGTCTAATCGCAAGCCACAATGTTTCGCCTGGCACGACGTTACGAGTCTCAGCGACGAGCTCGACCTCGATCTGTTCAGTCTTATGAATCTGCCCAAACACACTAGCGGGCAATGCAAACAAAACTATAAATAACATATAGTTATGGAGTTTATTTAACATTTTACTTACCCATATGAACTGCTGAATTTAGGAGCGTCGTGTCGATTCGAACGAAGGTAACAAATACGACCGGCGCTGTCATGATAGTTACTCACTCAACTACTGCCGAGAAGGTGCTCGACCATAAGCTGCAAACTTCGATTGCCCCGGAACTCATTCACACTCAAGCGATACGCCAGAGTGATTTCTGTTGCCGTAGCAGGCGGCCAGTCTTCTTCACTCACATTGAAGGCGATAGCGTCGACGATCACAGCGTCATCATCCGGCGGGCTCAACACCATCTTCAAATGATTCTCACCTAGGCGGCGCAGCTGTTGTATGCGGAAACGCCCATGGAAGCACGGTTCTGGGAATGCTTGTCCCCAGGGTCCCGCCTCAGCGAGCAGAACCGCATTAGTGAGGGTGAGCTCCTTCGCCGTGAGCTCGCCATCGCTGACGATCGTCGCTTGCAACAATTCAGGACTCAAAACCCGCGCAGCCTCTTCTGCGAATGCTGCTCGAAACTCTTCTAAGTTTTCACGGCTAAGACTCAGACCCGCGGCCATCGCGTGTCCGCCGAACTTGCTGATTAGCCCTGGGTGGCGAGTCGCAACCGCGTCTAAAGCATCGCGAATATGGAAGCCTTGGATCGAACGTGCCGAACCCTTCAACTCATCGCTTGCGCCATGCGCGTCCGCGAGTGCGAACGCGACCACTGGTCGATGGCAGCGCTCTTTGATTCGTGAGGCGACAATTCCTACGACCCCCTGATGCCAACCTTCGTCGAACAAGCTCAACGCAGCCGGCAGTGCATCTCCGTCTAGGGAAATCTCATCAACGAGTGCGAAGGCTTGCTCGCGCATACCCGACTCAATGTCGCGACGGTCCTTGTTCATGCCATCGAGTTGCAACGCTAGGGTATGCGCCTCTGACTCATCCTGCGCGAGGAGACACTCGATTCCTGTCGACATATCCTCGAGTCGACCCGCTGCATTTAGACGCGGGCCCACCGCAAACCCTAAGTCACTCGCAGCGAGCGTCGCATAGTTGCGCTTCGCGAGAGTCAGCAGACTAAGAATGCCGGGGCGAGCCTGCCCTGCCCTGATCCTTTTAATCCCTTCACTCACTAAGATTCGATTATTGTGATCGAGGGCGACAACATCTGCGACCGTGCCCAACGCCACCAAGTCCAGCAAGCTGGCTAGATTTGGTTCCGTAATACCTCGTTCCGCGAACCATCCCGTACTGCGCAGCCGCGCTCGCAGCGCCAGCATCACATAGAAAATAACGCCCACGCCGGCAATGCTCTTACTCGCGAAAGAGCATCCTGGCTGATTGGGATTTACGATGGCTGCCGCCGTCGGTAGCTCACTACCAGGCAAGTGATGATCGGTGACAAGGGTTTTGATGCCCGCGGCTTGAGCACAGTCGACGCCTTCGATGCTGGAGATACCGTTGTCGACTGTGATGATTAGATCGGGAGATTTTAACTTAGCCAATTCGACAATTTCAGGGGTGAGGCCATAGCCGTAGTCGAAGCGATTGGGAACGATGTAATCGACCTGTTCGGCGCCGAAGGCTTTCAGGGCTGTCAAAGCGAGCGCACAACTCGTCGCTCCATCGGCGTCAAAGTCGGCGACAATCAGTAAGCGCTCGTCGCGGATCAGCGCTTGCTCTAAAAGGTCTACAGCCTCAGAAATACCTTTCAGAGACTGCGGATCAAGCAGCTTCGCTAGCGAGAGTTCTAGATCACTTGGCTGCGAAATCTCTCGCTGGGAATAAATCCGGCGCACGAGAGGCGGTAACGAATCAGGTAGCTCGACAGCGTTCGCGGTGCGAATTAGGAGCTGCGCCGCCATGACCTCAGCGACGCGCGTGAGTGGCGACGAAATCAGTCACGGCCGCCAGATCGTTAGCGACAACACTGAAGCGTTCTTCGCGCTCAAACAAGTCGGCTAAATGCGGCGGCAACTTGGGTGATGCCAATCCTGCTGCAGTAATAGCCTCGCTGAACTTAGCAGGATGCGCTGTCGCCAGGGTGACCATTGGCGCCCCCTGATCGCGACGCGTTTGCCTCGCCGCTTCAACACCGATAGCAGAATGCGGATCCAACACCATACCCGACTCTGCGTATACCGATGCAATTACTTCGCAGGTCTTCTCGTCATCGACAGACGCGCTATCAAACATGGCCGAGACTCGCGCCCATTTGTCATCGGGGATGCTACAAACATCCTTGCCGAAGCGCGCCATCAAATCGGCAACGGCAGCGCCATCGCGATCGAATACATCGAATAGGTAGCGTTCGAAGTTACTGGACACCAAAATATCCATGCTCGGCGAGTAGGTCTTGGCGAGTTCTGAAACTGAATAATCATTGTTCGAAATGAATCGATGCAAGATATCATTTTTGTTGGTCGCAACAACGAGCTGGTCAATCGGCAGCCCCATTTTCTTCGCTAGATAGCCGGCATAAATGTCGCCGAAGTTGCCGGTCGGCACCGAGAAGGACACTGCCCTTTCCGGCCCACCTAAACGTAGCGATGCAGAGAAGTAATACACAATCTGCATCAGGATGCGCGCCCAGTTAATCGAGTTCACCGCAACGAGTTGGCGATCCTCAGGAAGAAAACTCTGATCGGCAAATGCCGATTTGACGATACGCTGGCAATCATCAAAGTTCCCTTCAACGGCGAGATTGAAAACATTATCACCGGGCACGGTTGTCATCTGCTTGCGCTGCACATCGGATACTCGGTTGTGCGGATGCAGAATAAAAATATCGACATGATCAGAATGACGACACCCTTCAAGAGCGGCAGAGCCCGTATCGCCCGAAGTCGCACCTAAAATCACCACACGCTGGTCGCGCTTTCTAAGCACATACTCCAACAACCGACCCAAGACCTGTAATGCGAAATCCTTGAATGCGAGTGTAGGACCATGGAACAGCTCGAGCACATACTCCTCGTCACCCAATTTCTCCAACGGTGCCACATCGACATGATCGAATTGCGCGTAACTGTCTTCGATAATTTTGCGTAGGTCTTCCGCGGGGATCTCATCACCAATAAATGGTGTCACAATTTTTAGAGCAAGCTCGGAATAACTTAAGTCACACCACGAAGCAATTTCCGATTTTGAAAATTGCGGCAGTTCGGTCGGCACATAGAGACCGCCATCGGGAGCGAGCCCTGTCAAGAGAACTTGTTCGAAATTTTGCTCGGGACATCCGCCACGCGTGCTTTGGTATTTCACGTTGCCTTCCTTTGTAAGGTACTTACGCCTCAGGCGTATTTTCTGCTAAGCGCTAGAGGCCGAAAGTTTCGACTCTAATTCTCATGACTGGCTCAGAGACACTCTCCAACGATTCGATCGCAGCGATTGCATTGTTAAGCTCACTCTCTCTTGCCTTATCGGTGAGAATGACGATTGGAACATGTTGTCCATCGCTCTCTTTTTGAATAATCGCGTCGATGCCAATACCATGACGCTCGAGGTCTTTGGCGATGTTCGCCATCACGCCAACGACATCCTGAGCAGTGATGCGCAGATAATATTCTGTTTCGATTTCATCGATCGTCAACGCACGCAAGTCAGTCCGCAGTTTAGTAAACCCGAGCGTCGGCACCAGCGGCTTGCTGAGTCCCTGTGCCTTCGCGCGCGCGATATCTATGAGATCCGCCACTACCGACGAAGCTGTCGCTTCAGCACCCGCGCCAGGGCCGTTATACAGCGTGCTACCCACTGCATGACCGTGCACGAGCACTGCATTACCGACGCCGTGAACATTCGCGATTAATTGCTTGGTCGAAATAAGTGTGGGGTGCACACGAGTTTGTACCCAACCATTTTCGATGCGCGCGATACCCAAATGCTTGATGTGATAACCGAGCTCTTTTGCATACGCGATGTCGTCAGGCGTTAGCGCAGCAATTCCTTCGGTGTAAGTGTTTTCAAATGAGAGCGGCATACCGAAGGCGATAGACGCCATAATCGTGAGCTTATGCGCGGCATCGATACCTTCAACATCAAAGGTAGGATCGGCCTCCGCATAACCGAGCGACTGCGCTTCTGCAAGCACGTCGGCAAACTCTCGCTGCTTCTGCATCATCTCTGTGAGAATGAAATTGCCGGTGCCGTTGATAATGCCAGCCAACCAATCGATACGGTTTGCCGCCAAACCTTCTCGCAGCGCTTTAATAACCGGAATACCACCGGCGACCGCGCTCTCGTACGCGAGAGTAACACCATTCTGCTCAGCCAACTCCACCAGCGGCATACCACGCTCAGCTATCAGGGCCTTGTTAGCGGTGACCACGTGCTTCCCATTTTTAAGCGCCTGCTCAACGACTTCATAGGCCGGCTTGAAGCCTCCCATGGTTTCTACCAATACATCGATATCCGGATCGTCCGCGACCTCGAACGGGTCAGTGCCACAATGCGTCACGCCAGCAATATCAATTTGCAGACTGCGAGAGGCGACGCGGCACACTTCTATTTTGACGCCCGTCCTGCGAGTGATTTCTTTCGCATTACCCTGCAACAAAGCCAGAGTGCCACTACCAACAGTACCGTAACCGCAGATACCAACCTTGAGTGTCTTTGATTTTTCGAGATTCAACGGATGCCTCACAGCAAAATACGCGCGTTGCGCACAGGAAGTAAATTATACGCCTAGAAGGGAATAAGTATCGATTTGATGCGAATTACAAAACTCCAAGCATGCCAGCCAGTCGCTCAGCCTCGATGTAGCCTGGCACCAAGCGACCGTCAGGGAACACCAGTGCCGGCGTTCCATTAACGCCAAACTGATTACCGAGCTGGTAATGCTTCAATACTGGGTTATCACAAGTCCTAGTAGGAAGATTCTGATCATTCTTTGCCTGACTCAGGGCCTTCACTCGATCATCCGAACACCACACTGAAATCATTTTGTTGAGTGCCGGCGACTGTTGGCCTCCGCGAGGGTATGCGAGATAGCGCACCCGGATGCCATATTCTAGGATCTGATCAATTTCACTATGGAGTTTGCGACAGTAGGTGCAATCCACATCGGTAAAAACCGTCAAGGTCGCTTTAACTTCCTTAGGTTCGAAAATAATCATTTCGCTTTCGGGAACAGCGCTCAGTGCTTCCAAGGTAGAACCGTGACGAGTGCTCGCAGAAAGATTAATGAGGCCGGAAGGACTGGTCTGATACATATCACCCGCAAACAGATAGTCGCCGCTGATATCGCTGTAGAGAATCTCTCCAGTATTTAATTGAACTTCAAAAATAGTCGGCAGGTTAGTCTTTTTAATCTGGACGATTTTGAGTTCATTGGCGGAAGCCACTTCGATCGCCACCGCGAGTTTGTCCCGGAGCGACTGCTGCGCATTCGCTGTGAAAGCGGCGCTTATTAAAAGCACGGCTGCGATGACCAAGCACAGCTTATGGAAAACCACATTTCCCGTCGCACCAATCTTGGCTAGTGACTTTGTTATCATCTAAACTCCTAGATACTTCTTGGCTCTACTGCTCCGCGCTGTAGGCAATTTATATCATCTGCAGGACTCTGCCTCAATCATGCAGATTATGCGTGCCGCACACGAAAAAGCCGGCATTCGCCGGCTCATTCCTATACTGCTTAGCCCTCTCCGCTCTTTCTTCGAAGAGAGTCACTCTTGTCAAAGTAGCCTTAGGCTTTCTTTTCGAGCTTCTCAGCAATACGTGCTTTGCGGCCAGTGAGGTCGCGCAAGTAGTATAGTTTCGCCTGACGAACATCACCACGACGCTTAACTGTGACGCTATCAACCTGCTTGCTGTACGCTTGGAACGTACGCTCAACACCAACACCGTGTGAAATTTTACGCACCGTGAACGCAGAGTTAAGACCACGGTTGCGACGACCAATAACAACACCTTCAAACGCCTGTAGACGCTCGCGGTCGCCTTCCTTGATCTTCACTTGAACGACGACAGTGTCACCAGGACCGAAGTCTGGTAATTCGCGTGCCATTTGTGACTCTTCGATCTGTTGGATGATTTTACTCTTGCTCATCGTTCCTGCTCCTAAACTCTCTGGGCCCCGCGGCTCACGCCTGAGGATTGTTCTTGCACTTTGTTAATAGATTTCCGTTTCGCTGACCGTTGAGCAGCCACGTTATTCCGTGAGTTCTCGCTCTACTTCAGCCAATAATTCATTCTGTTCCGCCGTCAACTCGCGGTTTGCGAGCAAGTCCGGCCGCTTCGACCTAGTCGTAGCGAGCGCCTGCTTAATGCGCCAGCGCCTTATTGCCTCATGGTCGCCGCTGAGCAACACCTTCGGCACTTCTCGCCCTTCAAACACCTGAGGGCGCGTATACTCTGGGCAATGCAGAAGCCCCTCTTCGAAGCTATCCTGCAGCGCCGATTCTTCGTCACCCAACGCACCAGGTTGACGCCTAATCATCGCGTCTACAACTGCCATGGCGGCAAACTCACCACCACTGAGGACGAAGTCACCTAAGGACCATTCCTCATCGATCTCGCTCTCAAGGACTCGTTGATCGATGCCTTGATAGCGACCGCAAACCAGAATCAGTGAATCCTCGGCTGCAGCCTCAACAATCATTGCTTGGTTGATCATCTTGCCTTGAGGCGAGAGATAAACAACCTTGCTGTTGCTCCCGAGCTTTTGCTTCGCATCGCGTATCGCGGCGACTAATGGCTCAGTCTTCATCAGCATCCCGGGACCGCCACCGAATGGCTTGTCATCTACCGTACGATGCTTGTCCGCGGTGTAATCACGCGGATTAATCAGTTGGAGCTCAACGAGTTTTTCTCGTATCGCCCTCCCGCAGATACCAAAGTCGCTCAGCGCGCTGAACATCTCCGGGAGCAATGTGATCAAGCCAATTTTCATTTCTTGATCTCAACGCTAAGCGAGGAAGTCGGCGTCCCAATCGACGGTTAGCGTCCCCGCTTTGAGGTCTATTTCTTTAACGACTGAATCGCGCAGATAGGGAATTAACCGCTCTCTGTCGTCGATGCTGTCTGCTGTCGCAGAGACAACCAACACATCGTTGGCCCCTGTCTCTAAAAGACCTTTTACTTTACCGAAGCACTCTTGGTTTTGATTGAATACCGTCAGCCCTTCGAGCTGATACCAATAAAACTCATCGTCTTCGAGCTCTGGCAGCGATTCGGTCTCAACCGACAGGGTCGCGCCATTTAGCAATCTCGCTTCTTCTGGGGTATCTATCCCTTTGAAGTGCACAATCAAGCCCTTGGGCTGTTGTTTATAATCATCTACTTCGAGCTGCCGTACAGCCGCTCGTGGCGTCAAGCTCGCCGTGAAGTCGGCGCGCAGCGCTGGATGATCGAGGATTCCATCTGGATCTTCGGTGAATGAGATCACTCTCACCCAGCCTTTAATGCCATGAACCCGGCCGACCTTGCCTAAAACAATCCAGGCATTGCTCTCCTGCGAACCGCTCAAGCTTGGGACTAAGCCTCAGTGCTAGGCGCTTTAGCCGCGTCCTTAGCAAGCGATTGAACGCGTGGGCTCATCTGAGCACCCTGTGAGCGCCAGTAGTCCATACGCTCCTGATCAAGACGCAGACGCTCTTCACCACCTGTGGCGCGTGGGTTGAAGAAGCCGATGCGCTCGATGAAGCGGCCATCACGCGAAGTGCGGCTATCAGTCACCGTGATGTGATAGAAAGGACGTTTCTTAGCGCCACCACGAGATAGTCGAATCGTGACCATACTTAATTCCTGTTAATTTACGTAGCAAAATTCTATTAAAACAGTTAGTTATCCAAATATTCGCGCTGCTAATCATGCGATATTCGCCGTAACCGGCGCACGAATTATCCTGCCTGGATAAAAGGGCGGGTATTCTATGTTAATTGCAGGGGGATTGGAAGCGGATTTAGAAGCGCGGCGGCATGCCTCCACCAGGGAAGCCGCCAGGTCCGCCCATGCCGCCTGGTCCACGCATTCCGCCTAGCCCGCGCAACATGTTCGCCATCTTGCCACCCTTCATCTTCTTCATCATTTTCTGCATCTGCTTGTGCTGCTTCAGAAGCTGGTTAAGGTCCTGAATTTGAGTACCCGAACCCTGGGTAATGCGACGCTTACGCGAGCCATTCAAGGCATCGGGATTGCGGCGTTCTCGAGGAGTCATCGAATTAATAATGGCCTCCATGCGGCGGAATTTCGAGTCATCGACCATGCTAGCCGCTCCGGGTGGCAACGCCCCCATACCCGGCATTTTATCCATGATGCTCGCCACACCCCCCATATTCTGCATTTGCTTGAGTTGCTCGCGGAAGTCTTCAAGGTCGAAACCTTTGCCCTTCTTAATTTTGGCAGCAAGTTTCTCGGCTTGCGCCTTATCGACCTTCCGCTCGGCCTCTTCGATAAGAGAGAGAACGTCTCCCATACCAAGAATGCGCGAGGCGATTCGATCTGGGTAGAACGGCTCCAACGCGTCGCTCTTCTCACCCATACCGATAAATTTGATTGGTTTGCCGGTAATGTGTCGTACCGATAGCGCGGCACCACCACGTGCGTCACCGTCCGCCTTCGTGAGGATGACACCGGTGAGCGGCAAAGCATCATTGAATGCCTTTGCGGTTGTTGCCGCATCTTGACCAGTCATAGCATCGACGACGAAGAGGGTCTCAATTGGCTTTAATTGCGCATGCAGATCCCCGATTTCAGCCATCATCTCGGCATCGACAGCGAGGCGACCAGCTGTGTCGACGATCAACACATCTATGAATTTGCGCTTCGCCTCGGCCAATGCCGCCGCAGCAATATCGCTAGGCCGTTGAGACTCATTGCTGTCGAAAAATTCGACTTCCACTTCACTCGCTAAAGTTTTGAGCTGCTGAATAGCCGCCGGACGATAGACGTCGGCACTAACCACCATGACTGACTTTTTGACGGTTTGCTTAAGATAGCGAGACAGTTTGCCGACCGTGGTCGTCTTACCTGCACCCTGTAAACCCGCCATTAGAATGACCGCCGGCGGCGCTGCTTTCAGGTCTAGCTCGGCATTCGCCTTGCCCATCACAGCTTCAAGTTCGGCCTGTACTATTTTGATAAAGGCTTGGCCGGGGCTCAGACTCTTGGACACTTCCTGTCCGACGGCACGCAAGCTAACACGATCGGTGAAATCCTTGACTACCGCGAGAGCGACATCTGCTTCGAGTAGCGCTCGACGCACCTCGCGCAGGGCTTCTTGAATATTTTCTTCAGACAGTACCGCCTTGCCGGTTAATTTTCGGAAGGTACCGGAGAGTCTTTCACTGAGGGTATCGAACACCTAAATTACCACCTGATTTGGCTAAGGCCGGAAGCAACTTCCAATCGGCCATGAGTCTTGTCGAGCTCCGCTCGAACGAGGCGGAGAGTATAGCGTAAAATTTAACGAAATTGACGTCTAGAAATAGCTTCAACGCCTACGGTACTTGTGCGACACTTTCACTATCACCATTCGAATCAATAACCACAAGAAAACAACGAGAGTTCCATGCAACTAATGGCAGGCTTGATTGCGATAGCTTTTTACAGCGTCAGTATCGCTCTACAAGTAGCGAGATTGCGAAAGCATGGCCAGCGCAACATCATGCTCGCCTGCGGGATAATTGCTGTCATCGCACACGCTATCAGCGCGATTGCAGTCTTCACAGGCCCCGATGGTTTGCATTTCGGCCTAGTCGAAATTAGCACCCTGATCAGTGCCGTTATCTCTGCACTAGTTATTCTTAGCGCCTTGCGCAAACCCTTAGACAATTTGCTCCTGGCCCTGTTCCCGCTCGGCATACTGACGATAATCAGCTCACTACTCATTGATAGCCAATATCCAGCGACTCATCTCGAAGGTGGCTCTGCCAGCCATGTGCTGTTATCGATCCTCGCATACAGTGTGATCACCATCGCTGCACTGCAGGCGGTGTTACTCGCCTATCAGAATAAGCAGCTCAAGCATCATCACCCCGGCGGCCTACTAAGCAAACTCCCCCCACTTCAGGACATGGAGTCATTGCTGTTCGAGCTAATTTGGACAGGACAATTTCTATTAAGCGCAGCGATCATTGCTGGATTCCTCTTCATCGATAATATTTGGGGAATCCATGGCATCATCCACAAGACATTTTTCTCACTGCTTGCTTGGTGTGTATTTGCCGCATTGCTCTGGGGGCGTAGCCGACTCGGCTGGCGTGGGACGACGGCGATTCGCTTCACGCTCAGCGGTTTCGCACTGCTTATATTGGGTTTCTATGGTTCGAAATTCGCGTTGGAATACCTCATTGCTTAAAGAAACAACAGGGTACTGCCTACGATGAGTCAAGACGAAAGCTCCCTCGCGCCCCTAATACTGTCCTTCGTGGCGCTAATCATTGCATCAGCCTACTTCTCATCGTCCGAGACTGGCATGATGAGCTTGAATCGCTATCGCCTCCGACATCTTGTCCGCTCTAATCATGCCGGCGCCAAACGCGCGAGCAAGCTGTTAGAAGCGCCGGACAAACTCATCGGCGTTATCCTGATCGGCAATAACTTCGTTAATTTCCTCGCCGCATCGATCGCGACGTCGATCGCCATAGCCTTTTTCGGAAATCCATCGCCAATCATCACTGCCGTTGCGCTCACTCTGGTGGTGCTCATTTTTGCGGAAGTGACGCCAAAAACCATCGCGGCCTTGTATCCGGAAAAAATTGCTTATCCATCGAGCCTCCTCTTAGCCCTGTTGCTGAAATTACTCTACCCAGTCGTCTGGATAGTGAACGTCGTCTCTAACACTCTCGTAAGACTATTAGGCTTCAAAGCCGAGGGGAATGACCAACAAGATCAACTCTCCCACGAAGAACTACGGACCGTCGTTCATGAATCAGGGGGACGTATCCCGCGCCGACGCCATGGCATGTTATTGAATATCCTCGACCTCGAACGCGTAACAGTAGACGACATCCTCGTGCCGCGCCACGAGCTAATCGGCATCGATATCGAAGATGATCTCGACGACATTCTCCTGCAAATCAGCAGCGCGCAGCACACCCGATTGCCCGTTTACAAGCACGACATCGACAACATCGTCGGCATTCTTCATCTGCGCAGCACGGGCAAGCTTATCGGCATAGAAGAGCTGAATAAGTCCGCCCTCATTCGCGAAACCGCCGAGCCTTATTACATTCCAGAGAGCACTCCGTTGCACACGCAGCTGTTCAATTTTCAAAAGAAAAAGGAACGCATGGCGGTAGTGGTTGATGAGTATGGCGCGGTAAAGGGGATCATCACCCTGGAGGACATCCTCGAAGAAATCGTCGGTGAATTTACTACCGACCTCGCAGCGAGCAGCAAAGACATCCATCCGCAAGACGATGGCAGTTTCTTAATAGATGGTTCTGCCAGTGTTCGTGACATCAATCGCGTGCTCGCCTGGGAACTTGACAGCAGTGGCGCAAAAACACTCAACGGCCTACTCACAGAAGCCTTGGAGTCAATTCCCGACTCATCGGTCTGCATCAACCTAGATGGCTATTTCGCCGAGATCGTACAAGTGAAAGATAATGTTATTCGTACGGTGAGGATGTGGCGCCCAACGGATGCAATCTTAGAAGAACTCGACTCCGACGGTTAGAGAATCTCCGGCTCACCCCAAGACTCGATGCCCGACTCTGCACTGGCGTGTCGCACCGAGACTCGAACTCCTTTCGCGTCGGCGTTCAACGCCAGACCGAAAGCGTAATCCTTGCCGGCGACCTGATCCGCCCAGAAGCTCCAATGCTCAGCCTCCTGCGCAGCTTGCGATCGACTGAAACGAATAGCGATCTCCCGCTCATCAACACCTTCAAATTCGAAGCTAAAGTCACCGAGAGGAATCGCAAGCCCTAGCCCGCGCGCCTTAATATAGGACTCCTTCAACGCCCACAACCGATAGAAGCGTGTTAGTCGCTCCTCCGACGGCAGGCTCAGCAGCGCAGATTGCTCAAGACTCGAAAAATAGCGCGTCATTAAACGCTCTACACGACGTGGACGAGCCGCATATTCAACATCCACACCCACCGGCCCGAGCGAGCTTACAGCGACAATGACGCGGTCACGAGAATGAGAAAGATTGAAAGATAAGGGGCTCGACTGGACAAGCTCTGGTCGGCCGTACTCCGCTATTCGAATTGCCACATCTGCACCTAAATACCGGGTCAGCACCGTTCGTAGCATCGCGCGGGATAGGAGAAGTTGCCGTTTGCTGCGAATTAATTCGTAGCGCTCGTAGCGAGCACGCTCCTGTGTATCCAGTCGCATCAAGCCCTGTTGCTCAAGCTCATCGAGTTTGAAGCCTGCACAATCGAGAACCCAGACATCGACCTGATTCTGAGGGCTCATCGCCATAAGCCTCCCCTCTCTGACATTTCTAGCAATCGAGGAATCACATCCGGATCAGCATTATCATAAACACAGCACAATTGTTTCGCAGCAATCCTACTCTCCTGCGGCGTTGCGAACGCATTGTTGATATAGCAGGTATTGCCCACCTTACGCACCTGATTGACGTGGCTGTGGCCGTAAATGTGAATATCAGGCGCAATTCCTGTTACTTGCTCCCCCAATGCTGCGCTTCCGAGGACAGGATACACATTGCGCCTACTCGCAGGAATCCAACTTGGCATTAAATCGATATTGGGAACGAAGTGCGAACAGCTTATCAGAATTGGTTCGACACCTCGCTCTTGCAGAGAGGCTCTAGCTATTTGCACTTGATCGATTATTGGCTCGTTGAGTGAATGGAAATGATCGGCAAGTGCCTGAGGTTCAGCGAGCGACTCTGGCCATCGACAGGCTTGAAAGTCTCTCCACCCTAATCGCAATTTACGATCTATAGAGCCAAAGGAAAAATCATACCAAGAGAGCAATGGAGCAAACAGGACATGCTCTTTCGAGAAAAAATCCACCCCGACATCACATTCGCGACAGAGCGATCTCAGCGCTTCATGCTTGTCGAGAGAACAATCATGCTCGCCACGTTGAACCCAGAAATCGTGATTCCCAGGCACAAATAAAACGTCAGCGAAGCGGTCGACACAGACCTTGAGCACCCGTTCCACTAGCGCTAAATCATCGGAGATATCTCCCGCCAGAACCAATACATCTTCTCGGAAATCCTGCTCACTTAATTGCATCACCCACTTAAGATTTGCCGGGTAATCCGCATGGATATCCGAGACTGCATGCACTCTCATAGGCCGCCTCGAGATCCAAAATCTGGGAAGCATGCAACGCTCAGGGTTCAACTCCTTCTACGCTAAAATGAGACTTTATATAGTCGGCCAACATTAGGTAATCGTCACGGCGAGGATCTGTTTTACGCCACGCCATGCCGATCTCGCGATCCACATGCTCATTGCTGAAATGTTTGATGGACAGCTCCGTATCACCAAGGACATCACCCGCGAGAGACATGGCAGGCAATAAGGTCATTCCCAAACCGTTAGCTACCATTTGCACAAGCGTATGGAGGCTATTGCCTTGATAGACAATTTCCATGACCTCGGACTGTAGCTGACAGGCCTCGAGCGCGTGATCTCTGAGACAATGCCCCTCTTCAAGCAGCAACAACCTCTCTCCCCTCAACTGCTGCTGCTGTACTTTCTTAAGCTTCTCGAATTCATGACCAGGAGGAAGGCAGAGAAGGAACTCATCTTTGAATAAGCTCACCGTCTCCATCTCAGGCAGGGAAAAGGGTAATGCCAAGATGACGAGATCGAGCTGCCCCTGTTGCAGCTGAGCGTGCAGTTGCGCACTTAACTCTTCTTTTAAGAAAAGCTTCAAATGAGGAAATTCTTTGCGTAGCCCGCGCAGCAGCGGAGGCAAGAGGAAAGGACCTATCGTCGGGATGACACCGAGACGCAATTCACCAGAGAGGGGCTCAGAGTGTGCCTTGGCCAGCGCCACGAAATCTTCAACATCGCCGAGGATCACTCGTGCCTGCGCTAGCAACTTCTCGCCTAAGGGGGTAATTAATACCGTTTTTTTATTACGTTCGAAAACCTTTGCATCGAGCTGAGATTCGAGCTCCGCAATCGCTGCACTGAGCGTCGATTGCGTGACAAAACACGCATCCGCCGCCTTGGTGAAGTGTTTATGCTCGGCCACGGCACAGAGGTATTTCAGCTGTTTAAACGAAGGCGTCATGATCAAAATAGTAATCGAAAAAAGCGATAATGGCATCCAATAAATTCAATTTGAGTGTTTACTGCGCATCCCATAGACTCACCTACTAGATGCTTTGGTCATTCTACCGACGCGTTTAACCGTTAGTCTTAACTAGCGCTGCTACACCCGCTTTATTTGCAAATGAAACAAGGAGATACATCATGTCATTGAAAGGTTCAAAGACCGAAGAAAACTTGAAGGCTGCTTTCGCAGGCGAGTCTCAAGCTAACCGTCGCTACCTCTACTTCGCCCAAAAAGCCGACGTAGAAGGCTACAACGATGTTTCAGCCCTCTTCCGTTCGACTGCCGAAGGTGAGACCGGTCACGCCCATGGCCACCTCGAATACCTTGAAGAAGTTGGCGACCCAGCAACCGGCATGCCAATCGGTGGCACAGAAGCCAATCTTAAATCCGCTGTTGCCGGTGAGACGCATGAGTACACTGACATGTACCCAGGCATGGCGAAAGATGCGCGCGATGAAGGCTTTGACGAAATCGCTGATTGGATGGAGACTCTAGCAAAAGCTGAGCGCTCACATGCAAACCGCTTCCAGAAAGCCCTCGATTCGCTCGACGACTAACCTAGCAAGCGGCTTGCCGATCCTTCGGGCCCGAGGGATCGGCAAACTTAGCTAAGAATCGTAAAACCCGCTCACTTGGAGATTGACTATGACACCTGACGGCAAAGAAGGCGGATTGGATGCGCCAACTCGTCACCCACTCAATCAAAACGATCCCAAATTCTGGGATGAGGACGACCTCAATAAAGAATTAGAGCGCGTCTATGATATCTGTCATGGCTGTCGACGTTGCGTGAGTCTATGCAATGCGTTCCCAACACTCTTCGATCTCGTCGACGAAAGTCCAACAATGGAAGTCGATGGCATCGACGTCGCCGACTACAACAAAGTGGTCGAGCAATGCTATCTCTGTGATTTATGCTATCTGACGAAATGCCCTTACGTGCCGCCTCATGCATGGAATCTCGATTTCCCTCACGTGATGCTGCGTGCTAAAGCCGTAAATTTCAAAAAGGGTGACACCAAATTCCGCGACAACATAATCACTAGCACAGACATGATCGGTAAAATTGCGTCGAAGCCTATAGTGAATACGCTCGTCAATATCGGCAATAAAACACCACCGATTCGTGCCGTGCTCGACAAGACCATTGGCATCCACAAGGATGCAAAACTACCACCTTACCAACGAAAAACTTCGCGTAAGACACACGGAGCACTCATTTTCGACCCCAATAAAGTGAACAAGAGCACGACAAACTCAGCTCACGAACGAGTCACGCTGTTCACAACTTGCTACTGCAACTACAACGAACCCTCAATCGCCGACAGCGTCATCAAAGTGTTAGAGCACAATGGCGTAGGCGTCGACCTCGCCGCCCGCGAGCACTGTTGCGGCATGCCAAAACTCGAACTCGGCGATTTAAAAACCGTTGAAAAACTCATGCAGCAAAACATCCCAGCGCTCTATGAGACCGTGAAGGCTGGCAACGTGATTGTCGCCGCCGTCCCTTCATGCGTGCTGATGTTCAAACAAGAACTCCCACTCATGTTTCCTGACAATGAACAGGTCCAAGCTGTAGCCAAGGCGTTCTATGATCCTTTCGAATACCTACACAAGCTACACAAGGAAGGTCGCTTGAGCCTCGACTTCAAACAGTCATTGGGTAACGTGAGCTATCACGTCGCCTGTCACCAGCGTGTTCAGAATATCGGCCCTAAAACCAAGCTGATTCTCGAGCTGATTCAGGACACCATGGTGAAGAATATCGAGCGCTGCTCTGGACACGACGGAACCTATGGCGTGAAGTCGGAAACTCTCGAATTTGCGAATAAAATAGCGCGCCCAATCGTGAAACAGATTGAGCAGCAGGCACCGGATCACTATGGTAGTGACTGCCCGATCGCAGGTCGTCATATTGAAAATAATTTAAAGAAAAATAATGCAAATAGCCAAGAAGCGATTCACCCGATTGATCTGCTGTGTCTCGCCTATGGCATCTAGTCATTGCATCACTCTTTAGCAGTTTGAGAATTAACAGGTAAATCATGAAGAAAATCACACTGAGTGATCTCCTCTCCATCGAGGAATACAACACTCAACGCCCTGCGATCAGGCAGGCGATGATGGAGCACAAGAAGACACGGCGGCTCCCTCTAGGCGACAATGCTTCGTTGCATTTCGAAGACTACATGGTCATGCGCTACCAGGTCCTAGAACTTATTCGCGCCGAAAAAATCAGCAAAGAGCCCGAATTATTGGAAGAACTGGAAGCTTACAACCCCCTCATTCCAGATGGTAAGAACTTGAAGGTGACCTTCATGATCGAATACCCCAACGAGGAAGAACGTCGTGAACGCCTGAGCCAGCTCATTGGCATCGAAGAACAAATTTCTATTCAAATAAATGGCTTCGACCCGGTATACCCCATCGCGAACGAAGATCTAGAACGATCGACTGAGGAAAAGACTTCCTCCGTGCACTTCTTACGCTTCGAATTCGACGACGACATGATTGCCTCGGCAAAGGCAGGCGCCAAATGGGTTGTTCGTTGCGAGCACATTAATTATCAATGTGTCGTAGATCCTGTGCCAGATTCGATCCGTGAGTCTCTCCTTCGAGATTTCGACTAAGCGCGATAGGATTACCCCCCAACTCAAGCCTAATCGCACTCGCTCAGCGCTAATTGTTCCGTTAAGAACGATCAGGTAGACTCGCGAGAGTCTACCTAAACACTATCGATCGCCAAGGAATGATAAATATGAAACCATTTAACTCTATCGCTGCCGCAATAGCGACAGCTACTCTGCTCTGCTCGAGCCTAGTTTTCGCTGACCATCATGGCGGCAATCATGCCAGTTCTATTTCTAAAATAGACTCTACAGAGTTCGGCATCGACGCGCAGGAAATTGCCGACATCCGTGCACAGATGCAGGCGGCTGTCGACGGCGGGTTCGTTTCTGGCAACATCATCCTCGTCGGCAATAGCAAGGGAGTTGGCGTACTCGAAACGGTCGGTACACAAGGTCCCAAGCAAACTACGCCGATGGATGAACAGACTATTTTCCGCATCTATTCGATGACCAAGCCCATCGTCAGCGTCGCCACCATGTCGATGGTGGAAGATGGCCTGATTTCAATTTCCGATCCTGTCTCAAAATACATACCCGAATTCGCCAACATGACTGTCATCGACGAAGCGACAGGCGCCATCACACCGGCAAAAAATGTCATGACGGTACAAGATCTACTCACACACGAATCTGGCCTAATTTATGGCATCTTCGATCCACAAAGCGATCTTGGGAAACGTTATTTCGCCGCCGGCTCTCTACGCTCCGACATCACGGCGCTAGAATTGGCACAGAACCTAGCAGCATTACCGCTTCGCTTCGAGCCAGGCACTAAATGGAATTACTCTCGCTCCACCGACGTGCTCGGCGCAGTCATCGAAGTTGCTGCGGGCAAACCTCTCGACGAGCTGCTCGACGAACGCATTTTCTCGCCACTGGGCATGGACGAAACTAGCTTTTATGTCGACAAGAGCAAGGCCAACCGAATCGCCAACCCAATCTATGGCGACATGGCGGATCCGACAGTGGTAACACCGATGTTGAGTGGTGGCGGCGGTCTGCATTCGACCACAGAAGATTATGTGCGCTTCGCGAGTATGTTACTGGGCGGCGGTGAATATCACGGCGCTCGCATCATCGAAGAGGAAACGCTCACAGCGATGCAACAGAAGTTCATCGGAGACGAAATCGACCGCAAAGCATTCTTCTTCGGGCCACGCGGCGACTGGGGACTAGGCTTCCACCTGCAACCAATTCCAGGTGCTGACAACAACGGACCGTTCAACTTCGGCTGGCAGGGTGTGGGCGGAACCGTATTCATTGTCGATCCGGTCAATGATTTCTTCATGCTCTATATGGCACAGGTCAGAAACGCACCGGCAGGCGCCGCTATGGATCTCACGAAAGCTCAAGCAGCCGTCTACAAGGCCATGCTTAACTAGCCGAGTAGATCGTATTTCCGCAGATATCCACGCAGCTGGTGATAACTCAATCCCAGCTGCTCTGCGGCCTTCTTCTGATTGAACTGCGAACGCTCCAGCGCTCGCTTGATTAGACCTACCTCGAAGTCCTGCACCTCTTGCTTGAAGTCTACTGCCACCCCGTCGCTGGCATTACGCTTCTTCACAGCATTAGCCTTGGTGGCTATATTCGGCAACTCACTCCCTTCATCCCCAGCGACATCGGTTTCAATTGCCGTGCCGAGGCGATAGGGTGATTCGAAAGGATCGAAGATCAAATCCGATATCGGACCCTCTTCATTTTGGTAAACCGCACGTTCCACGACATTCTTAAGTTGGCGGATATTTCCTGGCCAAGAGTAGCGAGCAAGAGCCTTTTGCACCCTATCGCTGAAGCCCATAAATGCCTCGCCCCCGAGTTCCTTTACCATTCCCACTGCGAAATATTCGGCTAGGACGAGTATATCTTCTCCTCGCACTCGCAGAGGTGGCAGCGTCACCACATCGAAGGCAAGTCTGTCGAGGAGATCTTCTCGAAATTTTCCTTCCTGCGCCAAGCTAGGCAGGTCTTCGTTACTCGCCGCGATTAGCCGCACATCGACTTTCAAGGTCTCGCTACCACCAAGACGTTCGAACTCACCGTATTCGATTACCCGCAGAATTTTCTCTTGCACAGACATAGCCGTTGTCGCCAGCTCATCCAGGAACAGCGTGCCCCCGTCAGCCCTTTCGAAGTACCCTTTGCGTAACTTCGTTGCGCCAGTAAACGCCCCCGCTTCGTGGCCAAACAATTGTGCTTCAAGTAGTGATTCACTCATTGCTGCGCAGTTAATTTTCAGAAACGGAGCATCCCAACGCGGTGATAAGTAGTGAAGCCTCGCCGCGATCAACTCCTTACCAGTACCTCGTTCACCAATGATCAGCACGGGCTTGTTGAGTGGGGCAACGCGGGATATGTGTTCCTGCATCTCCAGGAAGCACGCCGATTCACCCACCATTCTGGGCGCTTGTGCGCTGGCGCCCGAATCAAAAGACTCTATCATTTCGTGCCCTTCTCTAATTTCTGATCATGGATCTTAGCGCAGTGTACAGAATCTCGATGGTTTATTTCACTATTCAGTGGCTATTTTAGCCAATCACAGACTTAAGCTAAGTCGCTACAGATAAATTAGTTCAGCATATTCAATGTGTTATAGAAAATTATATTAACTGGCACGATATCTGCTTTATTACACCCAGAAAGCAATAAAGGGCGACTCGGCCCGATTCCGACCATGCGATAGCGGGATCAACTACCGAAAGGAAGCCCAAGCAATCAACGACAGTCGAACAAACTCGACTCTCAATCGACAGAGGTAACACCATGAGCATATTTACCCGCCTTTCCGATATCGTAAATTCAAATATCAGCGCCCTGCTTGATAAAGCTGAGAATCCAGAGAAGATGATCCGCATGGTGATTCAGGAGATGGAGGAGACATTAGTTGAGGTTCGCAGCGGTACCGCGAAGGTCATTGCCGACAAGAAAACCTTGAAACGCCGCGTAGATACCCTGCGCAAGCAAGCCCTGGATTGGGAACAAAAAGCGGAGCTAGCCATTTCTAAAGGCCGTGAAGACCTCGCAAAGGCGGCGCTGATTGAACGCTCTAACATCAATGCGAGCGTAGACATTACCGAGGCCGATCTCGCCAAGCTCGACGAGACACTGGACAAACTGAGCAATGAAATTGAATTGTTACAGGCTAAACTCAATGATGCACGCGCGAGACAGAAAACCATCCTGCTTCGTGCAACTGCGACCGAGAATAGACTCAATATAAATGTTAAGCTCAGAAGCCACGCCATCGACAGTGCGCTCGATAAGTTCGAGTATTACGAGCGCAAGATAGACCAAATGGAAGGTCAACTCGAAACAGGCCACGTCGAACAACGCGGCTTACAGAGCGAGTTTGAAGAGCTGGCACGACAAGAGCAAATCGATGCCGAACTTGCCGCGCTCAAAGCCAAGATGGCGAATGCAACGAAGCCACAAGGCGGTGAAAGTAACGCCTAAAATTCAAGCCGAGGCGACTGGCCTCGGCGCTTAGCAATCGCTAAATACAGGCTCATATTATGAATGTTCTTGTTTTCGTCATTGCAATCGTCGGCATGGTGCTTTCGTTTGTCACCTTCTGGATTCTTTTGCTGCGCAAAGATCGCGGCAAGGTATCGGTCGAAGCCGGCAGCCAGTACAGCCTCGACGAATTGTCGACAATGGCACAATCACTCACCGAGCGTATCGACATTTTGGAATCGATACTCGATGCCGAGGTACCGGACTGGAGGGCGAATAATGAGCAATCCTAGACCTCGCGACTCCCTCGCATTGGACAAGGATAACGCCCGTTGGCTCGGAGTTTGTGCCGGAGTCGCTCGCTGGCTAGACATGCCTATCGCGGTCGTCCGAGTTATTTTCGTGATCTGCGTAATTTCATGGCCCACGATCATACTCGCCTACATAATCGCTTACTTTATTTTGGATCGCGACATCTCCGCCGAATCTATGCAGGGATACTTCCGCGGTGCCGACACGGCGGAACATTTCCGTCAGCTCAACTACCACAAGCCGTTATACCGCTACCCAAGCCGAGGACGCATTGCGGGCGTCTGCGCTGGTCTTGCCGACTATCTAGAAATTAGAGCGGTATGGGTGAGACTCGCCACAATCGCATCGCTCGTCCTTTTTGGACCGTTTACAGTTCTCGCCTATGTCGTCTGTTGGGTCGCATTCGATATTGCTCCGGGAGAGCCCGTTTACTCGAGCCGCAGCGCACGCAAACAGGTTAAATTAGAACGTCGCCGAGCAAGACGACAATACAAGATGGAGCGACGCGCCGCAAAATGGCAAGCAAAAGCGGAGCGCTGGGGAGATCGCTACGCTGAGAAATATGCAAATTACTGTAAAGAGGCAGATAGATGGGCGAGCAGAGAGCGATCGCAACCCCAGCCTGAGCAAGCACGTCGAGCAGACGATCGCGACATTTATGATGAATCACAGTGCACTGAAGTCTTCAGGTCGCTGGAGCTTCGCCTGCGGGAAATCGAGGCTTATATGACCTCAAAACGATTCCGCCTACACTGCGAAATAAATCGCATCTAATTACAATCAGCTCCCTCTTTGCGCAGGGTGATCGAGCAGGTACACTTCAAACAGCCGAAGCAACATGCTCAACCACCCTTCCGCCTTACATTCGGCGGTTACGCGAAATTCAACTATGAAGTACTGCCATCATTGCGCCGCCGAACTGACGCATAAAATTCCCAGCGGAGATGACAAATTGCGTCATTGCTGTGAAGCCTGTGACAGCATCTTCTACCAGAATCCCAATAACGTGGTTGGCACCCTGCCCATCTTCGAAGATAAGGTCTTGCTGTGTAAGCGTGCGATCGAACCAAGGCTAGGCAAATGGACCTTGCCTGCAGGCTTCATGGAAAATGGAGAGTCTAGCCTCGAAGGGGCCGTTCGCGAGACTCGTGAGGAAGCAGGCGCCGAACTCATCGTACGAGACGACAGCCTCTATACGATTTTCAACCTACCGAAAATAAATCAGGTCTATCTCTTCTTCAGGGCAGAGCTCGCTAACCTAGATTTTGCGGCTGGAGCGGAATCACTCGAGGTGGAGCTCTTCAGTGAGGAAGAAATTCCCTGGGACGAACTCGCATTCCCAGTGGTAGTCAGCACACTCAAGCACTACTTCGAAGATCGTCGGCAGCAGCGTTATCCGGTGCGGATGTTCGACGTGCATTACAGCCCCGAACGGAAAATTAGCACCACGCTAATTAGTTTGAGTAACGCTTAGCCGTATATTTCAGCCAAGGTCTCATCGAGCTGCTTCTTCAATGACTCCGCATCGTCGTGCAG
Source organism: Pseudomonadales bacterium (assembly GCA_023268635.1). GTDB lineage: Bacteria > Pseudomonadota > Gammaproteobacteria > Pseudomonadales > Pseudohongiellaceae > UBA9145. The sequence continues at coordinate 4,357 of JALQUB010000002.1, read as the reverse complement.
AATATTGATATGACCCACTTTACGATTTGGTCGCACCGATTTGTTGTAGGTATGAAAGAAGGCATTCGGTTTAGTCGCCTTCACGGCATTCACTTCAACGCCTAGCAAATTAGCCATACCCGCGAAACCATGCACCTGAGTGCTACCCAATGGCAGACCAGCTATTGCACGCAAATGATTCTCAAATTGACTGGTTGCAGCGCCCTGCTGCGTCCAGTGACCGCTGTTATGCACCCGTGGCGCCAATTCGTTGACCAATAGTTTCCCATCGACGATGAAGCACTCAATCGCAAGCACACCAACATAGTCAATATTACTCAAGACGCGATTCTTTAAGTCTTCAATCTGTTCGGCGAGATCTTGATCGACGTTTTGCGCCGGAGCCATTGAGGCGCGCAAGATTCCGCCCTCGTGCCAATTTTGAGTTGCAGGGTAAGCAGCAGTCGCGCCACTTGCTGCTCTCACCAAAATTAATGAAATCTCACGACTGAAATTTACCCGCTTCTCGACTACGGATTCTGCGATTGATTCGCGGTCGATTAGAAATTCAGCGAGGTCCGCTTGTTCGTTCATCTTCCACTGATTGAGCCCGTCGTACCCTTCTTCGCAGGTCTTCACGATGACAGGGAACTCTAATTCAGCCACTGCTGCCTCGAGTTCGGCGATCGTATTGACTACGATCTTCGGCGCCATGGAAGCCCCGATACTCTCAATAAACGTTTTCTCAGCGCCTCGATTTTGACAAATACGCACTGCGGAGGGGTCAGGATAAACTGCGCAATAAGCCTTCAACGCGGTCAACAGATCGACAGGCACACTTTCCTTCTCGACCGTGATGACATCGGGTTCCGATAAAGCCTCATATACGGCCTTGGCTAGTTGTTCTACGCCGAGAGACTCAGAAGCATCAGGATAGGAAACTAAGTCACCCAGACCTCGAACACAGTCACCACTGTCACCCGGATCGGCGAGAAATGCGAAGCGCAGCCCGAGAGGCCAACCAGCGAGGGCCAGCATGCGTGCAAGCTGTCCACATCCGAGAATACCAATACGCATGTTTAGACGTCCGTCGGGATGCTGTCTGTCTGCGCCTGACGCCAGGCGATAAGACGCTCACTGAGTGCCGGGTCTTTGAGAGCAAGGATTTGCGCAGCCATTAGACCCGCATTATAAGCTCCTGCTTCACCGATAGCCTGACAAGCGACGGCAACACCCTTCGGCATTTGCACCATAGACAGGAGACTGTCGAGTCCCTTTAACTGCTTGCTGGAAACAGGCACTGCAATCACAGGAAGATGAGTCATGGCGGCAGCCATCCCTGCAAGATGTGCGGCGCCGCCTGCACCCGCGATGATGACGTCGATACCGCGTTCATGCGCCGTCGACGCGAACTCGAATAGCCTGGCCGGAGTACGATGCGCCGAGACAATCTTCACCTCGTAATCGACACCCAGCTCAGACAGCGGCTTGGTCGCCTGCTCCATAGTCGCTAGGTCCGACTTGGAACCCATAATGATCGCTACTCGAATGCCATTCGCTTTATCTTGCATTGGCTTCTCCTGCCTTTGCTGCACGGAGGCCTTTCTCCGCGAAAAAACGCCGTATTATAGAGATTTTTAGCAAACACCCAAGCCCTAATTTCAAGCAAGTGTCTGATATATAAAGAAGCGAGCTTGAAATAAGCCCATTAGCCGTGCCAACGCCTCGCATTACGGAACATCCGCATGCTCGGGGCATCCTCAAGCCACTCCTCTGGATGCCAGGAATTCTGACTCGCACGGAAGACTCGCTCGGGATGAGGCATCATGAGTGTCACACGCCCATCCTCGCTGCAGAGACCCGCGAGCGCATCGCTAGAGCCGTTCGGATTCGCTGGGTACAGTTGAGTCGCTTGCCCTGCGCTGTCCACATAGCGCATCGCTATGCCACCACTCGCCGCAAACGCCTTGGCAGCCTCTGGAGAACTGAAACTCGCCCTCCCCTCACCATGGGCAACAGCAACCGCGAAACGTGAACCCTGCATGTCCTGCATAAAAGCAGATCGGGAATCCTCGATGCGCACCAACGACAAACGACCTTCAAACTGTTCCGAACGATTTCGCTGAAAACTCGGCCAATTATCGACACCGGGAATGAGCTCACTGAGATGAGACAGCATCTGACAACCATTGCACACCCCGAGGCTAAGCGTATTGGGATTGTTAAAGAAGCGTTCAAATTGCTGCCTCAGCGCATCATTGAACAACACTGTTTTCGCCCAGCCGCCACCGGCACCCAGCACGTCACCGTAAGAGAATCCTCCACAAGCGACCAAGGTTGAAAATTGCTCCAAGTTCTTGCGGCCACTTAGTAAGTCGGTCATATGAACGTCAACAGCCTCGAAGCCTGCCCGATCAAACACTGCGGCCATCTCTGTCTGTCCATTGACGCCCTGCTCGCGCAACACAGCGACCTTAGGTCGCACTCCCGTCGCGATGTAGGGTGCTGCGATGTCTTCATTCACGTCGAAACTCAGTGAAGCGTGGAGTCCGGTGTCATTCTTATCTAAGAGTCGATCAAATTCCTGTTGGGCGCATACCGAATTGTCACGCAAACTTTGAATGCGATAACTCGTCTCCGCCCAGGTACGCTGCAGATCGGCACGAGGGGCAATGAAGATCTCTTGCCCTCGACTCATAACGCGTACCGTATCCTGTTTATTTAATGTGGCGATGCGATGCACACAATCGCCCAAGCCTAGTTCTTGCGCTAGCGTGACAAAACGTTCATGACTGCCTTCACTGATTTGCAGCACGACACCCAATTCTTCGTTGAACAGATTCTGTAATGGATCCGCCTCACCGCAGTCAATTGTGACGCCACAGTGCCCAGCGAATGCCATTTCGGTAATCGCCGTAAATGCACCTCCATCGGAACGGTCGTGATACGCGAGTAATAATTTTTCCTGACGAGCGGCTTTGAGCAACTTAAACAGCGCCAGCATATCTTCCGCCGAGTCGAGATCCGGTGCGGCACCCTCAAGTCGCCGATAGACTTGCCCAAGTGCCGAGCCACCCAAACGATTCTGCCCACGGCCGAGATCGACCAACATCAATGCCGTCTCGCCTTTGTTTGTTTGCAATTGTGGAGTCAGCGTACCGCGGATATCGCGCAGTGGTGCGAACCCAGAAATAATCAGTGATAACGGTGCCGTGTTGCTCTTGGACTCCCCATCTTGCTCCCATACTGTGCGCATTGACATCGAGTCCTTACCCACAGGAATACAAATTCCTAATTGGGGGCACAACTCCATTGCGATCGCTTCAACAGTCTTATAGAGCTTGTCGTCTTCCGCCTCGTAGCCTGCCGCGACCATCCAGTTTGCCGACAATTTAATATCACCGAGCGCTTCGATATCGGCGCTTAAAATATTTGTGAGGGCTTCGCCGATCGCCATGCGACCGGACGCCGGGGCATCGAATAACGCGAGTGGCGTACGCTCGCCCATCGCCATCACCTCACCCGTATAAGCATTGAAGGAATTCGTAGTCACCGCAGCATCAGCAACTGGCACCTGCCAAGGTCCTACCATCTGATCTCGATGGACAAGACCGGTAATGGTGCGGTCACCGATTGTGATAAGAAAGCTCTTGCTCGCCACACTGGGTAGGCTGAGCACGCGTGTCACCGCGTCTGAGAGAGTGATATCTTGTGTAGAAAACTGACTGCGGCGCACTTTACTCGCGGCGCTTTTACGATGCATTTTAGGCGGCTTGCCGAATAAAACTTCCATCGGTAAATCGATAGGCTTGTTACCGAAGTGGCTATCGCCCAGCTCGATGCGCTTCTCTTCAGTAGCCTCACCCACAACCGCATAAGGGCAGCGTTCACGTTTACAGAGCGCATCAAATAGATCGAGATTTTCTGGGCGCACGGCGAGCACATAGCGCTCTTGAGATTCGTTACACCATATCTCCAGTGGCGACATCTGTGACTCTGAACTCGGAATGGCGCGCAGATCGAATCGACCGCCTGTTCCACCATCTTTCACGAGCTCAGGCAACGCGTTGGACAAGCCTCCCGCACCGACGTCGTGTATGAACGCGATGGGGTTTGCGTCACCTAGCTGCCAGCAGCGATCGATCACCTCTTGGCAGCGACGCTCCATCTCCGGATTCTCCCGCTGCACCGAAGCGAAATCGAGATCTTCGCTGCCTGCACCTGCGGCCATCGAAGAGGCCGCCCCACCACCGAGCCCAATAAGCATTGCAGGCCCGCCGAGCACGATGAGTTTAGCGCCTGCTTCGATGTCACTCTTAATTACGTGCTCGGCGCGGATATTTCCAAGACCGCCCGCGATCATGATTGGCTTATGGTA
>JALQUB010000034.1 GCA_023268635.1 Pseudomonadales bacterium | reverse complement strand
ACTGCCATCGAGACTCGTCTCCGCGATCGCATCGAGCTCTTCGTCTGTTAATCCTAGTGTTTCTTCAACCATGGGTCTTGCTCATTTAAACTACGGTTAGTGATGCAGTGAAGTTACTGCATCAAAAATTCTGTAAACAGGACTCTCTCGATGCCACCGAAATCTTCCGCCTCTTCAAGCTCTGAGTTGATCACGAGACGAAGTTCTTCAGCCATTGTGGCGCGAAAGTCTGGTGCCATTGATTGCTGTTCATCGACGAGCGAAAGCCTAGCTAGAATCGCTGCGCGAATAGATGGCTCATGCTTAGTCACATTATCTATAACGAGCTGGTCATAATGAGTCATCACTGTAATCGAAATCTGCATAACCTTTCGTGAGTTTGCGAGATTGGCTGTAAACGCCGCTGGCATCTGATAATAAAGCGTTTCTAATCGCGAGGGATTAGGTGTCTCAAGCAGCTCAGGGACCACCGCCTCCGCTTCTCCCTCGCCTTCTGCCTCACCTTCTTCGATCTGCGCTAACTCGGCTTGCAGCTGATCTTCTTGGCTAAAGAATCCTGTCGCAAATAGCGTGCCGATCACTGTGCCAACGGTAAGAATGATGACCCCGAAAATAATGCCTATGATGAGTAACCAGGGCTTTTTAGCCTTAGCTTCGCCTTCGGCTGCTACCTCTTCACTCATAGTAAACTCCTTACTCTAATTTTGTTTTCTATTTTGGCTCAAACGTAGGTATCTAAGCCATCTGAATTGTCGCTGCTGGCTTTTGCCTTTGAAGGGTTGGTCTCCATGGCAGACTCAGTAGCGACCTGTTTGGTTGACGCTTTATTCTGTTCGTTTGCCGCGCTACCTTCATGTTTGCTTCGACCGTGAGCGTTAACGTCTACGCTTACATCGGCAATTGAGTTACCCAATAAAGCCTCTCGAAGTCCACCCGAATTCGATTGCAGGAGGCGAGTCGTTTCGGCGTTCTCGCTGCTCATGCTAATTCGAAGGCCAGCTTCTTCTGAGTAAACGAATTCTACATCAACCTGCCCGTAATTTTCTGGAAATAAGCTGATAGATATCTTAGTCGGACCACTACCTAACCCTCGAGCTAAGTGTGGATTAATTCTAGAAGCGATCCCCTGTGGCAGGTTCGCTATTGACACGCGCTCGTTTGCAGCCTCGTTGGCCCTAGTGTTAGCGCCTTGGCTAACGCCGAGTTCGAGCTCCTGCAGAGTAATCTCTGACTCAGTTTTCTGCGTGAGAGGCAAATTATCACGTGCTTGTTTGGCTTGATTTATGACAGGCGAAAAAGCGACTCCCAATGGATTAGTCTGCGATGACGCTGTTACACTGCCTGAAGCGGTGCTGATTCCATTTAGCACAACGTTTGAAACCTGCTGTTTGAGCGCTGCGGTAGCGGCCTCGGACTTACTCTTCGCCGTCGATCCTATCGCTCCCGCTTCTAGCGAGCTTGTTAACATCTTGCTTTGTCGCTGAGCTTTCTCAGTTGATTGAGCATTGATTGACGCTGCCGATACGGCGAACTGTTCACCACGCTGTGCTGAAAGCTGCTGGTTAACCTGACCGGCCTCGGTTTTTGCTTGTGCAACAGCCTGCGCAGTAGTTGCGCTCATTTCTTGAGACTCAGTAGCTGTTTGACCTAATAGCCCGACATTATCGAAGCGAGCTGGGCGCTGCGCTTGAGCATAGGTTACACCCGCTGATTCGACACCCATAGCGTCAACTCGCCTGCTATTCTGCGCCGGTAAGTCGCTAT
>JALQUB010000016.1 GCA_023268635.1 Pseudomonadales bacterium | reverse complement strand
ACGGCGTCGAGTTTTTCCTCGCCCGCCTGCGTGCGAGGCGGGAAGAACTCGATGCTGAAATGTGAAGTATCAATAGACATTAGTACTTATAGCTCTCTGGCTTATAGGGACCATCAACATGCACGTTGATGTACTTCGCTTGTGTCTCTGTGAGTTGAGTCAATACACCGCCGAACCCTTTCACCATAAGACCCGCGACTTCTTCGTCGAGTGATTTAGGCAATACCGTCACGGTGATGTTGTCCTTCTTAAACTCTTCAGGCTGGTCGGCGAACTTCGCAGTATAAAGATAAATTTGCGCGAGCACTTGGTTTGCGAACGATCCATCCATAATGCGCGAAGGGTGACCCGTTGCGTTGCCCAAATTAATGAGGCGGCCTTCCGAGAGCAGAATTAAGTAGTCGTCGAGATTGTCTCGGCCATTGCGGTAGATTTTGTGTACCTGTGGCTTCACTTCTTCCCAGTCCCAGTTGTCGCGCATAAATTTCGTGTCGATCTCGTTGTCGAAGTGGCCTATGTTGCAGACCACTGCGCCGGATTTAAGCGCGGTGAGCATGTGCTTATCGCAGACATCAATATTACCTGTCGTTGTGACGATAAGGTCAGTGCTAGCAAGCAGGGCGGTGTTAATGCCATCCACGCTGCCGGTGTTAACGCCATTCAGATAAGGCGATACGACTTCGAACCCATCCATGCAGGCCTGCATCGCGCAGATCGGATCTATTTCCGCGATCTTCACTATCATGCCTTCCTGACGCAAGCTCTGCGCCGAACCCTTGCCTACATCACCGTAGCCGACGACGAGTGCTTTCTTGCCCGCGAGCAACATGTCGGTGCCGCGCTTGATGCCGTCGTTGAGGCTGTGACGACAGCCGTACTTGTTGTCGTTCTTAGATTTAGTCACGGAATCGTTCACGTTAATGGCGGGGACTTTCAGCTCGCCCGATTCCATCATTTCGAGGAGACGGTGAACGCCTGTCGTGGTTTCCTCGGTGATGCCGTGGATGTTGTTGAGCATGTCGGGGTATTTGTCATGGATCATCCCGGTCAAGTCGCCGCCATCGTCCAAGATCATATTGCAATCCCAAGGTTTGCCGTTCTTCAGGATAGTCTGCTCTATACACCACTCGCCTTCTTCGTTCGTCTGGCCTTTCCAGGCATAGACGGCGATGCCAGACGCGGCGATACAGGCGGCCGCGTGATCCTGGGTCGAGAAAATATTGCACGATGACCAGCGGACTTCGGCACCGAGTTCGACTAGCGTCTCGATAAGCACGGCAGTCTGCACCGTCATATGGATACATCCGATAATTTTCGCGCCCGCGAGTGGCTTGTCCGCGGCGTATTTTTTGCGCAGCGTCATGAGCGCGGGCATTTCCGCTTCGGCGAGTGTGATTTCACGGCGTCCGAAGTCGGCGAGTGATATGTCGGCGACTTTAAAGTCATCGGGTGGGCCGTCGTAAAGCTCGGTGACTGTACACATAGTTTTGCTCCAAATTCTTTGAACGAGAGAATTAAATTTTCGCATCGGCGCGCAGGGCGTCAGCTTTGTCTGTTCTTTCCCAGCTCAGGTCGAGGTCTTCGCGACCGAAATGACCATAGGCCGCAGTGTCGAGATAGATGGGTCGAATGAGATCGAGCATCTTGATCAGACCCTTCGGGCGCAGTTCGAAATGTGCGCGGATGAGTTTGACGATCTCGGCATTGGAAATTTTCCCGGTGCCGAAAGTTTCGACGCTGATCGACGTCGGTTCGGCGACTCCGATTGCATAAGAAAGTTGAATCTCACAACGATCAGCGATACCCGCCGCGACGATATTCTTCGCGACATAACGCGCCACATACGCCGCGGAACGGTCGACCTTCGATGGGTCTTTGCCCGAGAATGCACCGCCGCCGTGACGCGCCATGCCGCCGTAGGTGTCGACTATAATCTTACGGCCAGTGAGGCCGCAGTCGCCGACGGGGCCACCGATCTCGAATCGTCCGGTTGGATTGATGAAGAATTTGGTCTCCTTGGTAATCCATTCCTCGGGCAGCACGGGCAGAATAATTTCTTCCATCACGCCTTCGCTGATTTCGTTATTACTCACGTCGTGTTTGTGCTGCGTCGACAACACGACTGCGTCGATAGCGACGGGCTTGTTGTTCTCGTAGCGGAATGTGAGTTGGCTCTTCGCGTCGGGCAGCAACCAAGGCAGCGTGCCATTCTTGCGGACTTCTGACTGACGCTTCACGAGGCGATGCGCATAGGTGATCGGCGCAGGCATCAGTACGTCGGTTTCGTTGCTGGCGTAGCCGAACATCAGCCCCTGGTCGCCCGCACCTTGTTCATGATCTGCTGAATCGTCGACGCCCATGGAGATGTCGGGTGACTGCTTCCCGATCGCGTTGATGACCGCGCAGGTGTGCCCGTCGAATCCGCTTTCCGAATTGTCGTAGCCGATGTTATTCACGACGCCGCGCACGATATCTTCGATGTCGACATAGGCCTCAGTGGTGATCTCGCCAGCTACCAACACCATGCCGGTCTTGATTAGCGTCTCGCAAGCCACGCGCGAGCGCGGGTCTTCCTTGAGCAGCGCGTCGAGGATTGCGTCGGAAATCTGGTCTGCCATCTTGTCTGGGTGACCTTCCGATACTGACTCGGAAGTGAATAAGCTTGTCTCGGTCATGGTGACTCCTAAATTCGTGAAATCGTAAATGTGACTAGCGTTGTTAATTAATCGCGTTTAAAGACGCGCATTTGTATTTGGAAACCGTTGCGTAGTGCGAGATTCGAGCCCTGCTCGAATCGTAAACCGCTGCCCGCTGCCCACTGGTCTAGCTCGTCTTCGTCGAAACCTAGCCAGAGGTCGCCGCAGGAACTTCGCACCCAGTCTTGATCGTGGCTGCATAATTCGATGACGAGCAGTCGTCCGCCGTGCGTGAGTAAGGCCGCAACGTCTTTGAAGGTCGAAGCCGGTGTCGCGATGTGGTGCAAGACCATATCGAAGACAACGAGGTCGACGATTCCGTTCAGCGCCGGTCTTGCGTTGGCCGCCTCGCCGAGGATGAACTCGACATTGTTAAGGCCCGCTTCCGTGACCGCTGCGCGCGATAGATCCAACATGTCCTTCGAGTTGTCGATCGCCGTCGCGGATTCGAAGCGGCGCGCAAGTTCGATTAGCAAGCGTCCCTCGCCGGGGCCAACTTCGACGACTCGCGCATCCGGCGCGAGTCCGAGGCCTTCGATCACATCGATAAGGCTGCTGTCGTACTTTTCACGCTCGACGATCAATCCTTGGTTCTCGCGGAACTGCTCGGCGTTCTTTTCGAAGAAGTCCAAGGACAGTTCCGAGCGTTCCTGTTGCAGCTGTTCGAGTTGCTGCGCCTGCTCAGCCGGAATCGTGAGCGCATCGACCGCGTCGAAAGCTGCGCGTTTAATGCCGGCGAGGGTGTCATCGTCGCTAATAAAAGGACGGCGATAGAAAATCGAATTGCCCTCGCGCCGCGTCGCCACCAGCGAGGCATTCGCGAGCACCTTGAGGTGGTGGCTCAGCGCCGACTGGCGAATGTTGACTAGGCGGCACAGCTCTAACACACCGAAGGACTCGTTCTTCAGCAACCTCAAGATCTGCAGGCGCAGCACATCGGCCAAGGCCTTATGCAATTGCGCGAGCCTGGCGCTATCCAATTCAATGGCGCCGTCTGTGTTATCCGATGTGGTGAGCTGACTTGCCTGCACGCTCGAGTCTCCTGTGGAAGGCGCGCAATGTAACAACAAACGCGGCGAAACACAAATCTATATCAAAATTATTTGATATAGATTTCACGCCACCACGCTAAGGCGCTTATCACCACGCTAAGGCGTTTATATAGACGCTTAATCCCGTACTTTCAGTAGCATATTGACCCTAGGTGCGAGAAAATAGCGCCGGTAATTGAATCGATCTGCTTTATCCATCGTACCCTCGGCTAGCCAGTCTTTTTGGAGCGAGTTTAGGGAAGTTTCCGAAATTTAACGACGTTATCGCAGCGAATCGCGCATTTTAGAGAGCAAAACAAGGAGCTTCACCCATGGCGGAATCCGCTGTCACACGCAAGCAATGCGCGAACGCAATACGCGCACTGAGTATGGATGCCGTCCAGAAGGCGAATTCGGGCCACCCGGGGGCTCCCATGGGCATGGCGGATATCGCCGAAGTGTTGTGGAAGGATCACCTGCGCCACAGCCCCAGCAACCCGAAATGGGTTAACCGCGACCGTTTCGTGCTCTCGAATGGCCACGGCTCGATGCTCATCTACTCCCTGTTGCACCTCACCGGCTATGACGTGTCGATCGAGGATCTCAAGAATTTCCGCCAGATGGATTCGAAGACGCCGGGCCACCCCGAATACGGTTACACACCGGGTGTCGAGACGACGACGGGTCCGTTAGGTCAAGGCCTGGCGAACGCGGTGGGCATGGCGATCGCCGAGAAGACACTCGCCGCGCAATTCAATCGCCCGGGCTTCGAAGTTGTGGACCATCACACTTATGTGTTCGCGGGCGATGGCTGTCTGATGGAGGGCATCTCGCACGAGGTCTGTTCACTCGCGGGCACGCTCAAGCTGGGCAAGCTGATCGTGTTCTACGACGATAATGGCATTTCCATCGATGGCGAAGTGGAAGACTGGTTCAGTGACGACACAGCGAAGCGTTTTGAGTCTTACGACTGGCAGGTGCTCGCGGTGGACGGCCACGACGCCGATGCGATCAACGAGGCGGTCATCGCAGCGAAGGCTGAGACTCAACGTCCAACATTGATCAAATGTAAAACCATTATCGGTTACGGCTCGCCGAATAAGCAGGGCACGTCCGCGACCCACGGGGCGCCACTAGGCCCCGATGAAATCGCGGAGACACGCGCGGCGCTAGACTGGCCACACAGCGAATTCATCATTCCTGAATCGATTAAGCACGCGTGGGATTGCACCGAGAAAGGGTTCAGCGCCGAGACTGCTTGGAAAGAATTATTAGTCGGTTACGAGGAAGAGCATCCCGACTTGGCGATGGAATTGGTTCGCCGCCTGAAAGGACAGCTGCCAGGATTCTTCAAGGAAAAGGCGGATGAGTACATTGCGCAGCTGCAGGCGAATCCGGAAAACATCGCGAGCCGCAAAGCATCGCAGAACTGCATCGAAGCGTTCGGTTCTTTGTTACCAGAATTAATTGGTGGATCAGCCGACCTCACTGGCTCTAACTTGACCAATTGGTCAGGAAGTACGCCGATTACCGACAAGGCCGACGGCAATTATATTTACTACGGCGTGCGTGAATTCGGGATGACGGCGATTGCCTCGGGCATCGCGCTGCACGGCGGCTTCATCCCCTACACGGCGACGTTCCTTATCTTCATGGAATACGCGCGTAACGCTGCGCGCATGGCCGCGCTGATGCAGCAGCGCAGCATCCTCGTCTATACGCACGACTCTATCGGACAGGGCGAGGACGGACCAACTCACCAACCGGTCGAGCAAATCGATAGTCCGCTGTCGGAGCTCTTTCTTGGCAATTTTGCCAGTCGCGATCCGCGGTAATTGCTCATATTGGAAGTAGAAGCGCGCAGGGATTTTGAACCCTGCGAGCCGATCTTTG